>NZ_JBJQKD010000019.1:0-98634 GCF_046487065.1 Escherichia sp. WS2035 | reverse complement strand
TTCGGGCATGGCAAGCGAATGAATATGCCGTGGTGGGGCGGTTTTGATCCGCGAGCTTGGGATGTGGCAAGCCTGATGGATTTTGCTGTGCCGGTGGTGGCGTGTCTGCTGATCTGGCTGTTGGTTAATCGCTAACGTCATCATGTCAGGGGAACACAGCAGGAGCTGGTTTTACATAAAAAAGCCCACCAGTGAAGTGGGCAACAGGAATGATTAATTATCTCAAAGAGAAACATCATGTTTCTCTTTGCAACTTCTAACATAAAAATGTGGAGAAATAATGGAACTTATATTAATTGGTGATTATATAACCAATCCCTTATGCAAAACAATATAGTCATTTATACCTAGCTGGTCTTATGCATACATCTAAACAGGTGTATTACGTAATGAAACAGACTGGCGAATATGTTTGAGCAAACTCCACCGAACCGCAGACGTTATGGTCATGTTGCATAGTGTTTGGGAATATAAAGAATTATATATGAGTTTGCTGTTTGTAACCTGAAAAACAATAACGAATGTTATAATAAACTTGTTTGTTGTGCTGCTTTCACATTTTCTCATTAATCTTACCAGTAATATTTTTGTTGCTTTGTTGTTTCTATTTTTTTATAAAAAAGAGGTGGTGTAGAGGAGGGAATACAGTGGATAAAAAACTAATTACATTTTTGTGCACACTTATAATTACTGGTTGCTCGAATGGGATCGGTGATTCACCTTCCCCTCCGGGAAAAAATGTAGAATTGGTTGGAATCCCTGGACAAGGTATTGCAGTGACTTCAAACGGTGCAACTCCAACACTTGGGGCCAACAACACTGATTTTCCTGAAGTTTCAATAATGAGCACTGGTGGGGCACTGCTTACTGTTTGGGCCAGACCTGTCCGTAACTGGCTTTGGGGATATACTCCGTTTGATTCAGTAAGTTTTGGAGAGAATCGGAACTGGAAGGTTGTGGATGGCAAAGATGCCGGTACAGTGAAATTTGTTAATGTTGCCCAAGGGACTTGTATGGAGGCCTTTAAAAACGGGGTGATACATAATACCTGTGATGATAATTCGTTATCTCAGGAGTTTCAGTTACTGCCTTCTACTAATGGTAATGTGCTTATAAGAAGTAGCGCCTTGCAGACGTGTATAAGAGCAGACTATTTAAGCAGAACTATACTGTCACCGTTTGCTTTTACAATCACTCTTGAGAAGTGTCCTGGTGCAAAAGAAGAAACGCAAGAAATGCTATGGGCAATAAGTCCACCTGTCAGAGCGGCAAAACCAAATCTGATTAAACCAGAATTAAGACCATTCAGACCATTGCCAATTCCACCTCATGACAAACCTGATGGAATGGAGGGAGTATGAAAAAATTATTATTCCTGTTAATGATTTTGCCGGGTATTTCTTTTGCAGATTTAAGCGACTTTAAAGTTGCAACCTGGAATTTGCAGGGCTCAAATGCACCGACAGAAAATAAATGGAACACACATGTTCGACAACTTGTCACGGGAAGTGGTGCTGTTGATATCCTGATGGTTCAGGAGGCTGGTTCAATACCATCTTCAGCTACACTAACGGAACGTGAATTTCGTACACCAGGTATCCCAATGAATGAGTATATCTGGAATACTGGAACGAATAGCCGTCCACAGCAGCTTTTTATTTATTTTTCGCGAACTGATGCTCTTTCTAATAGAGTAAATTTAGCGATAGTATCTAACAGAAGAGCTGATGAGGTGATTGTATTATCACCTCCAACAGTGGCATCGCGTCCGATCATTGGAATAAGAATAGGTAATGATGTTTTCTTCTCAACTCATGCATTGGCAAACCGAGGTATAGATTCTGGAGCAATTGTTAACAGTGTTTTTGAGTTTTTCAACAGACAAACAGATCCTATAAGACAGGCCGCTAACTGGATGATTGCAGGAGATTTCAACCGTTCACCTGCTATGTTATTTTCAACACTTGAGCCGGGAATCCGTAATCACGTGAATATTATTGCACCACCAGATCCAACGCAGGCCAGTGGTGGAGTGCTTGATTATGCTGTAGTTGGAAACTCAGTGAGTTTTGTGCTTCCCCTGTTGAGGGCTTCGCTGTTATTTGGGTTGTTAAGAGGGCAAATTGCCTCTGATCACTTTCCGGTTGGCTTCATTCCCGGAAGAGGAGCTAGAAGATGAGAATAATTATTACGATTTTGGTTTTATTGCTGACGGGATGTACTTCTGATGCGGTAAATCAACGAGGGCTTCTCACTCAGTTTGCTGGCAACAATGCTTCTGGAGATCCTGAACCCAGACCTGTGTTGGTTAATATTAGAAACGTTCTTACTGGTGGGATACTCAGAAACCCTGTAGGTCGTGACTTCAATGTAAATAATTGGGTTATATCAGAAGTAAAGACTAATGATTTGGATTTGATATCGGCACCGGGGGGGCATGTTCAGATAAAAAACCCTGATGGTAATGAATGCCTTGCAATTCTAAATGGGCAATTAGCAGTGGCTAAACAATGCACTGAAAGCAATCGCAATGCATTATTTACATTTATAACCAGTGAAACTGGAGCTGTGCAAATCAAGTCGATTGGAAATGGTCAATGTTTGGGGAATGGAGAAAGTGTTACAGATTTCAGGTTAACAAAATGTGTTAATGATCTGAGCCGTCCTTTTGATACGGTGTCGCCGGGATTACTTTGGATGCTGAATCCACCATTATCTCCGGCAATAATGTCTCCATTGACGATCTAATCCGGAATTATCAATAAAACCGCAGCACGTCGTAAGCAAGAGCGTGCTGTGGTTGGATGCTATTTTTTATTATTGTATATCTACTTCAGCATTTCCTGGGCAGGATATATTTTCTGTTTTCTGTGGAGTGAGCAGGTGATGTACAACTGCTTTATCCACACATAAATTGACTCCGGTAAGAGCTAATGTATGCCCATCACCATTTATTGTCAGTAACGGGCTGGAAAATTTATCTGCCATCTTGCGAGCATTAATCCAGGGCGTTGTTGGGTCGTATTTGTGTGCTACAAACAGTAAACCCGAGGGCAGAACTGTATTTTTCAGACGAGTTTTGTTCAGGTCGCTATGTATTGGCCACAATTCACAAAAATCAGGTGAATCAGAGCGTCCATTGTCAAAGTTAATAGCTGGGAAGGCATTCTCAAGAGCGTCTTTTCGGTATTTTCTCTCTTCTGGTGTTAATTTATCATCTCCCTGATCAACACAAAGGATTACCCCCAAAGCATCGCTTGACTCTTCTGAGGCTATTGGAGCACTGAGCGCAGTTTCAATTTCATTACTGACAATCCCCTGTGAGAACTGGCGTATGGCAGTTGCAAGGGTTGGCCATGATGAACGCCATAATAGAAGGTCTGTTGTTAATGATATGAGTTCATCTGAAGATATATTTTCTCCCTTGCTGTCGATTAAAGGTCTGTGATGCAATTTTAATAACAGGTCGTGGAACTGAGTTATTGCCTTATCTCTGTCTGAAGAAAGCGGGCAACTTTTTGTACGCGCACACCAGGATGCAAAGCGATCAAACGTTTCCTGATAACTTTGTGCCTGTTTGAGTTGCCATGTGAAGTTGTCCTCCGGGTCATCAATATCGACGACTCCATCCAGAACGATAGATCTGACGTTGTAAGGAAAACGTTCTGCATATAAGGCTGCAATTTGTGTTCCATACGAATACGCCACGGCTGTCAGTTGTTTATCACCCAAGGCTTGCCTAATACGATCAATATCATATACAGCCTCGTTAGAGCCTATATGGCGAATGACTTCGGCTCCGGTATTATGGATACATGCATTAATTTTATTTAATACTCGTTGCTTTTCGGTTATGTTTTCCTGAATCTCTGTATCTGATTGCTGGCAGTTTATTGTCGGAGTGGACTGTCCGACGCCTCGAGGATCAAATCCAATAATATCCCATGACTCACGCAGATTTGTGACTGGCCAGTCAAAGTTAATATAAGGATTTATGCCTGGTAACCCGGGCCCACCACTTATTATCAGGATGCTTCCTTTATGCTTGCTTTTTGCCGGCAATTTTGTCAACGCTAGTTTGACTTGTGATTTTTTTTCATAAGAAGCATCTCCGCCTGTGTCTGTATATTTTAATGGAACAGACAAATAACCACATAGTAAGTCAGGAGACGGTTTTTCCTCACCAAACCAGTGGTTGAATTGACTGGTCATACAGGATTGCCACTCGATCTGCTGGGCAGATACGGTTACGGGTAGAAGTAAGGTTAAAACAATCTTGAAATGAGCAATTATCTTTCGCATTGTGCCTCTGAATATCAGTATAAATATAAAATTTGAATATATTGCCCCCTGTGTTGCGGTAGGGGGCTACACGTTACGGATATTGGTCAAATGAGTACAAAATTAGAGAATGTTGTTTACTTTGAATAGCAGATAAACTCCCCGGGGCTATGCATTACCACCGGGGAGATTTTAGTTAACGGTGTTAAAAGGTGTACTTAAGACCAGCAGTAGTGATGAAATTATAGTTTTCTATGCCTGCACCATTTTTGCTGTATTCAGAAGTATTATCATTATGGTCATAAAGTGAAGTATCACCTTTCTTATTCGTAACCCGATTCCATGCGCCTTCAACATAAACTTTTGCGTTAGGCGTTACGTAATAACCTGCATTGACTGCAACAGAATAGTAATTTTGGTCTTTGACTTTACTGCGATAAGTGATTCTTTTTCCTGGGTCATAGTGTTCATCGTTATCAGATGCTTCCACCCAGCCGCTGTATTTAAATGTGCCACCTAGTTCAAAATCTTCATAACGATAACTTCCAGTCAAGCCAATGTAGGGCATTTTAAAACGTTGTTTGTAGCCGATTGCTCTTTCTCCATTCGGGAAGGAGCCGATATCATCTCTGAATCCCTCCTCAGAACTGTAGATATAGGAACCACCTCTGGCTGTAAAGCTATAACGGCTTTCCTGATATCCGGCCATGAGTCCCAGGCGGTAATTGGGTTCGTTGAGGAGCCAGCCTTTGATATTCAGATCAAATTCGTTGGCATAATTGAGTTGTGTATCAGGGTGTCTACTTTCATCCGTCCAGGTTCCGGGGTTACTGGAATCCATCCAGTCCTGATCGACCATATTGCCACCTCGGCTACCGAGAGTTGTCCAGCCAGCAGCCCCGATAGATATCTGGGGCATCAAATCCCAATTAATTGCACCTTTAATAATTGCAGCGTTATTGAATTTCCAGTCGAGTTGACTGACTTTTCGGCCTCCTTCTTCGGCCAGATAAACACGCTCTTTTGTTTTTCCGCTCAGAGTTCCAAGACTAATGTCCGCATTTATGTTGTCAGGAGTAAACGATAAAGTCTCAGTAGAAGCAAAAGAGCTGATCGCAATAGGGGTTGTCAGGACTATTCCCAGAAGTTTCGCCCGCATAAAAGGTCTCCATTCAATCGTTTTAATGATTGAGTATGTATTTTTTATATCTAACTTGATGAGTCAATTGTATATTGTTTAACTGTTTATTGTTTGTTTAGGTTTGAATTATTATTTTGTTGCATTAATACCCTGTGGTTAAATTACCTGATAAGGTTTTGTTTTGCGGTTTAAAGTTTTGGGGTTTTTCTTCTCACTGGTATTTTTATCTATATATTGTTATTCATTTAGACGCATATTAACAAAAATATCATTGTTGTAGGTATTGCTACAGCACTCTTGTTCAGTTTTTTCTGGTTGTGGCCCCTCATGTATCGGTGAAAAGGGGCGGTGAGTCTGGCGGGGGCGTATCGCCAGACTCACAGATATGGGCTTCGACCCAGCAAAAATAGATGGAAAAAAGCAAAACAGGCACCACACGTCATGCATAGATTCAGATTGCTTATAATTCACCAATACAGATAAAAATCGTAAAGAGACCCGCGATACGTCACATGCAAGGACGTTCCACAACAGGCTGGATAACTTTCGATAGCGTGAGTATTGAATGATTTCCAGCCGAAACAGATTCTCTTGGAAAGAACTCATGGGCGCAATTTGCAGGCTACAGATTGAGATATTCTCGCATTTTCGGTGGCAAAAATGGGGCAAAACACTGCAAAAGGGGCAAAAATGGGGCAAAAAAAGAGTGGGTTATCGTGGCTTATTGTAGTTGCCGATAATGTTTAACATATTGAAAAATAAATAAAATACTTATGGGTCAGATAGTTGTGATTTTTGCCCTTACTTGTTCAGGTTGTATTGTTCTTTCTTTGTAATTTGTTGATTTTCTTGCATTATTTCAGTTCTCTGGTACTAAATGGGGCATATTGAGGGCAAACTTTGCAACTACGATAACCGCGCATTCAACATGGCTACCTGTTCGTCGTTCATGTCATCAATCCACATACCGTAAATTTCATACACCATCTGCGCAGTTTCATGCCCCATCTGGCTGGCTATAAATGCCGGGTTCGCTCCTGCCGTCAACAGCCAGCAGGCAAAAGTATGTCGCGTATGGTACGGATTACGGCGGCGAATACCAGCACGTTTTACTGCTGCATTCCATCTCGCTCCCAAATAGTCGTAGTGAAATCTGATGGGAAAGCCTTGCTTAGCATGCTGGTGTTGCGCTACCCGTACAGGATGCGGTAACACAGGAAGAAATTAGAACAGAAACTGTGGCGGACATTGTGCATTCGTTGCCAGGCAGAGAAATAGAACGCTACAACAGGTGCAGAATATAATTTTTCGCAAGTGCCAGAATAGCGATATTATACAGTGTTTTTTAGTTTTCTATCAGGGGATATTTTGTGAAACCTTTCGGTGAATAAAATAATTCTCTGTAATAAATGATGGGTATGGTTGGTGATTATATTTGCGCATGGAAATATTACATTGGATATGAATATATTTCAAATGAAAGAGCCATGACACCCGAATGGAGTTAGGGATTCATTACGTATCTAATCTAAAGAATAAGAAAAATACTTAATTCATTGTGGGTGGTGATGATATCTTGATATGTGAAAATGGTTCTCTTAATAAGATGTAACTAGCTTATTACTTATCCATAGCACAAGAAATGGTCCTGTATCTGCGTTGCCATGAAATAATACAGGCCTAAATGTAATAAAGAGTTGCATGACAAAATCACTAAAGTTCACAATAAAAAAGAATTAAGTTTTTTGTTCAGGTATTTTTTTAGTGTATTGTTTTGAAATGTTCTACGCTGCTCTAACCTTCAGTTTGAAGAGGGCTTGAATCGTGATGTCAGTTCGATTGATATAATGTTATTAATAATGTTTACGTTTGAATGTGAAATATGCTTAACTATGCCTTGATTGTTAATCACAGGGACTGACTATGAGAAAAATACTGATGTATTTATGTATTAGCATATGGATTGTTATATCATGCGTGCCTATCATATTAACTAGCGAGTATTTAACAGAGGCGAGTATAATGGCATTGATGTTTGGTCATGCCAATGCACTATGTATTGGGGTTTTTATTTCTATTATTTATATAGAATGCTGGAGGTAAATAGTGTGAACAGCATTAGTTTGATGATTTTATACTGAACTAAAGGGGGAAAGAGGTAACGAAAAAAGACCTCCACCAGGTACGAATCTGAGGCGGGCAGATGGAGGTCGATATCTACCCGATTAAATGGATAAGTAAAAGCCCCATCAGGGATTGATTTGTTCGAGTCTAATTTAAAGTAATTTCAACGATTTGGCAGAACTTCTTAGAGTTAATGATTTTCAAGTTTTCGATTACCAGGAAAAAGGCTGGGGGCTGATAAAATAGTCATCTGCATTCCTTAAATTGTGTAAGGGTGAAAGGATAAAGTTCAATTTAAAGGCGGTACAATATTAGCACCATCTTATATATGTAATGATTGATTTGCCTCTTTATTCTACTGTTGAGATTATTGTTTCCGAAAATTGATTATTATCAGCGCGAAAAGAAATGCTACAGCAAATAAGAGGACGATTGTCGGCGCTGGGGCTCTGTTGAGAAAATATAATAACCATACGCTTGATATTGTTATTGATATCGTTACGGCGATAAGTAATGCCTTATGAAAGCGATGCATGATGAGGACAGCAATAGACCCTGGAGCTATTAATAGTATATAGACAGAATAATTCCGACTGCTTTTAATGTGGCAAAAATGGTAGGCGATACCATGCAGAGTAAACCGTAATGTAATAATGATATCTGTAATCCGCTGACTTGTGCCTGTTGATAGTCAAGACAAAAATTCCTGAAAAAACGATACCTATAATGGTATCTTTCTTTATAATGCTATTATCTTTCAGATAGCCAGTTGCAATTGCACAAGACAGTCCTACAATAAATGCACCAATTCCCAGCGGCATACCTATAATCCAGACTAGAACTATGCCAGGAAACATTGCGTGGCTCATTGCATCTCCTATTAGCGCCCAGCCTTTTAATACCAGAAAAACTGATAATAATGCACAGGGGAACGATATTATAATAGCGATTATCAATGCATAATTCATAAATTTAAATTGTAATGATTAGAGGGGAAAATATCAGCACATTTGCGAAATGAATCAAAAAGCCCGCAGCAATGTGCGGGCGTTAGTGTCAGCGCACAACCAGCACGGAGCACTCTGCGTGACGCACTACAGCTGCGGCGTTAGAACCGAGCAGATAAGTGGTGATATCCGGTCGATGGGAAGCAATGATGATCATATGAGCGGGGATCTTCTTCGCCAATTCCAGAATGCGGTCTTTGGGCGAGCCTTCCTCAACATGGACATGCACTCTGTCGGTTGGCAGTTTAAATTTTTTAATGATCTCTTCCAGTTGCGATTTGGCTTCCGCTTTCAGGTCATCCATTGCCGGTAATTCTGCGGAATACGCTAAACCCAGAGAGGCATAGTAGGGCAGCGAAGGTATTACCGTCAGGAAATGAACCTCTGCATCATCAATCTTTGCCTCTGCCTCAACGTGGCTAATCACGCGTTGAGTTAATTCTGAATCGGAAATATCGATAGGGACAAGAATCGTTCTGTTCATAAAACCTCCTGTTTTAGTATCCGCATAAAGTGTAACGCCAGATGACACTTTTTGTGTAATGACGGAGTTCACATTTTTAATTTAGATCAAAGGAGGAAGAATAAGCAGAAAAAGCCCGCCAAAACAGCGGGCAGGGGGATTTAGAACTGATAAACCAGACCTAAAGCGACAATATCATCGGTAGAGATGCCGTTGGCAGCGTAGAAACTGTCATCTTCATCCAACAGGTTGATTTTATAGTCAACATAGGTGGACATGTTTTTATTGAAATAGTAAGTCGCGCCAACATCGGCGTATTTAACCAGATCTTTATCATCAACACCTGCCGGATTGTCTGCACCACCGGCAGCGTGCAGGTCACGGCCTTTAGACATCAGGAAAGAGACTGCCGGACGCAGACCAAAATCAAACTGGTACTGTGCAGTGACTTCAAAGTTCTGGGTTTTGTTTGCAACAGCATAATCGCTGTCGCCAAACGGGGTCATATTACGCGTTTCTGAATACATGGTTGCCAGGTAAATATTGTTAGCATCGTATTTTAGCCCAGCAGTCCACGCGTCTGCTTTATCACCACCCGCCGCAGTATGGTTAACCTGGTCATTGGTGCGGTCAGAAGAGGTGTATGCCGCACCAGCGCTAAAGCCCATGCCTAAATCATATGTTGTGGAAAGACCCCAGCCGTCACCGTTTTCATGGCGAACATCACGTCCGTTGTTGGTGCCTTCCTGACCATTACTGGCACCTTCGTTGTTACCTTGATACTGCACCGCGAAGTTCAGACCATTTACCAGACCGAAGAAATCAGTATTACGATAAGTCGCGACGCCATTGGCACGACCAGTCATAAAGTTGTCTGCATTGGTATAAGAGTCACCGCCAAATTCAGGTAGCATATCAGTCCAGCCTTCGATGTCGTACATTACGCCATAATTACGTCCGTAATCGAAAGAACCGTAATCTGCAAATTTCAGTCCGGCAAATGCCAGACGGGTCCATGACTGGTTTGTTGAAGATTCGGTGTTGTTTGCCTGAATATTGTATTCCCATTGACCGTAGCCAGTGAGTTGATCGTTAATTTGGGTTTCGCCTTTAAAACCCAGACGAGCATAGCTCTGGTCGCCATCTTTCGCTGAATTATCAGAAAAATAATGCAGGCCATCAACTTTGCCATACAGATCCAATTTGTTGCCGTCTTTATTATAAACTTCGGCTGCATGTGCAGCACCTGCAGCGAGCAGGGCAGGAATTAAGAGTGCCAGTACTTTGCTTTTCATTGAATAAATCCTTTAGTTATTTTATTTGCCTTTCATCCCCATTTCGGGGAGTGAAAACATCCTAAAGGAGAAGTTCAGTTAGCCGATAAATATCATTTGTTACGCCTTAAGTAAAACCTTAATTAAATAATTCTTCTGAAATGATAATAAGTCTGGTGAATGTATTGGAGATAACACATACAAAATAAAAATTATACTTTTAATTTTCTATACGTTATTCTGCGCGGGTTATATGCCTTTATTGTCACAGATTTTATTTTCTGTTGGGCCATTGCATTGCTACTGATTTTCCAACACATAAGAAGACAAGCCCGAACAGTCGTCCGGGCTTTTTTTTTGAATTGGATAATCCTTATCCAGAGCATTTAATCGGTGTTGCTTTTTTCCGCTTTTCCGGCCATTTGTGCCAGGAAGTCATAGCGTTTTTGCAAATCAGCTGCAGCATCTTTCCATAACTGTTCTGCCACTTCTGGCTGCTGCGAATTCAGACGACGGAAACGCTGCTCGTGAAGTAACGTTTCTTCAAGTGCTTCTGACGGCGGGCGTGAATCCAGCGCCAGCGGCAGTTTGCCTTCATCGGCACGACGAGGATCGAAGCGATATAACGGCCAGAAGCCGGTAGCAGTGAGTTGGCGCATCTGATCGTGGCTGAGTGCCAGATCGTAACCATGCTCTTCACACGGGCTATAAGCGATGATCAGCGATGGCCCCGGATACGCTTCCGCTTCCTGAATCGCTTTCACCGTCTGGTTCAGCTGCGCGCCGAGAGAAATCTGCGCCACATAAACATGACCGTACATCATCATACTGACGCCAAGATCTTTACGCGCTTTACGTTTGCCATGCTCGCCAAACTTAGTTACTGCACCCAGCGGTGTCGCTTTCGATGCCTGACCTCCGGTGTTGGAATAGCATTGCGTATCCAGCACCAGAATGTTGACGTTTTCCGTCAAACTCAATACATGATCCAGACCGCCAAAGCCGATATCGTAAGCCCAGCCATCGCCACCAATCAGCCAGATTGATTTTTCCACCAGTGCATCTGCGTCACGCAGCAGTTCATGTGCTTCGGCAACATCGTTGAGTTGCTGGCGTAAAGCTGCTACCTGTTCACGACGAACCTCTGGCGTGGCGTCTGATTTCAACGCAGTCAGTAATTCCGTCGGGATTTTATCGGCAAATTGATCGAGCAGACGCAGCACGCGGACACGGTGTTGATCGACCGTCAGGCGGAAACCAAGGCCAAATTCGGCGTTATCTTCAAACAGCGAGTTCGCCCATGCCGGTCCACGACCGTTGGCATCGGTGGTATATGGTGTTGAAGGCAGGTTACCGCCGTATATTGAAGAACAGCCAGTGGCATTAGCGATCAACATCCGGTCGCCATAGAGCTGAGTCAGCAATTTAATATACGGCGTCTCGCCACAACCGGAGCAAGCACCGGAATATTCAAACAGCGGCGTGATTAGCTGCGATGTACGAATATCAATACGTTCCAGTTTGCTACGATCGATTTCTGGCAGGTTGAGGAAGAAATCGTAATTGATTTTCTCTTCTTCGACATGTTCCAGGCGCGACATCATATTGATGGCTTTAATCTCTGGATTCTGACGGTCTTTCGCCGGGCAAACTTCGACGCACAGGTTACAACCGGTGCAATCTTCCGGAGCCACCTGCAAGACATATTTCTGCCCGCGCATATCACGCGATTTCACATCCAGCGAATGCAGGCTGGCAGGGGCGTTTTCCATCGCTTCAGGCGGTACCACTTTTGCGCGAATAGCTGAGTGTGGGCAAGCGGCGACACAGTGGTTACATTGGGTACAGAGTTCCTCTTTCCAGATGGGGATCTCTTCGGCGATATTGCGTTTTTCCCAGCGCGTGGTGCCCATCGGCCAGGTGCCGTCTGGCGGCAGCGCCGAAACGGGGAGGGCGTCGCCAAGCCCGGCGAGCATCGCAGCGGTTACGGTTTTCACGAAATCAGGAGCGGCATCGGAAACCACCGGCGGTCGATTGGCGCTATGCGGATTAACTGGCTGCAGTGGAACTTCTTCTACGGATTCACGTGCCAGCGCCAGAGCCTGCCAGTTGCGTTCCACCAGATCCTGGCCTTTGCTACTGTAACTTTTGGCAATCGCACCCTGCAATTCTGCGAGGGCACTATCGCCAGGCAGAATCTGCGTCAGATGGAAAAAAGCCATCTGCATGACGGTATTAATACGGGCCGCCAGGCCACATTCGCGGGCGATTTTCGCCGCGTTAATCACATAGAAGCGCGCTTTTTTCTGGTTTAGCACGGCCTGAACTTCCTGCGGCAAGCGCGACCACACTTCAGCTGCGCTGTACGGCGTGTTGAGCAGGAAAATGCCGCCAGGTTTTAAACGCTCAGCCATCTGATATTTATCGATAAACTGCAACTGGTGGCAGCCAACAAAATCAGCCTGGGAAATGAGATAAGCGGAACGAATCGGCTGTTCGCTCACGCGAAGGTGAGAAACCGTCAGGCCGCCCGCCTTTTTGGAGTCGTAAACAAAATAGCCCTGTGCGTACCACGGCGTGGAATTTCCGATAATCTTGATATTGTTTTTGGTCGCGGAAACGCTGCCATCACTACCAAGGCCATAAAACAAGGCTTCCAGTTTCGCCGAGTTTGGTAGGGTGTTTTCCGGCAACGGCAGTGACAGATTGGTTACATCATCGTAAATACCAACCGTAAAGCGCGCTTTCGGTTTAGCCGCGTTGAGCTCGGCAAATACCGCCAGTACACAGTCCGGGCCAAATTCTTTGGATGAAAGACCATAGCGCCCACCAATGACACGGGGCAGGGTTTCGCGCTCGCCATTATTAAAGGCTTCTGCCAGTGCAGTCATCACATCCAGATAGAGCGGTTCTGCCTGGGCACCGGGTTCTTTGGTTCTGTCCAGTACCGCCACGTTGCGCACGGATCCCGGCAGAGCTTGCAGCAAGTGTTTGGCGGAGAAGGGGCGGTACAGGCGAACTTTCAGCACGCCGACTTTTTCGCCACGGGTCAGCAATTCATCAACCACTTCTTCACTGGTGCCAATGGCAGAGCCCATCAGGATAATCACCCGTTCCGCTTGCGGATGCCCGTAATACTCAAACGGCTGATACTGACGACCTGTCGCGGCAGCGAAATCATTCATCGCCTGTTCAACATGGTCATAGACCGCGTTGTACCATGGGTTGGTGGCTTCGCGAGACTGGAAATAAGTGTCAGGATTGGCGGACGTACCGCGGATCACCGGATGTTCCGGGTTGAGTGCCCGGGCGCGATGAGCATCAATTTCTGCCTGCGGCATCAGTTCAAGAATCGTGTCATCGGCCAGCGGGACAATTTTATTGATTTCGTGAGATGTGCGGAAACCATCAAAGAAATGAATAAATGGCACGCGACTTTTCAGCGTCGCAATGTGCGAAATGAGAGCAAAGTCTTGCGCTTCCTGGACGTTTGCTGCACACAACATCGCGCAACCCGTTTGGCGCACTGCCATAACGTCGGAATGATCGCCAAAAATAGAGAGTGCATGTGTGGCAACGGTACGTGCCGCAACATGCAGGACAAACGGTGTGAGTTCGCCTGCCAGTTTGTACAGCGTTGGGATCATCAGCAGCAAACCCTGCGATGACGTAAACGATGTTGAGAGGGCACCAGTTTGCAAAGCACCATGCACGGTAGCGATAGCACCCGCTTCCGACTGCATTTCAACCACGCGTGGTGTGTCTCCCCAAACGTTTTTCAAGCCGTTTCCGGCCCATGCATCAGCCTGTTCTGCCATCGTGGAACTGGGGGTAATAGGGTAGATGGCGATAACTTCACTGGTGCGAAACGCCACCGAAGCAACCGCGCCATTACCGTCAATAGTAATCATATGACACCCTTACATTGCGCAAATGAGGGGCGCACGAAATTGCTGCGCGCCCAGTAGTAATCGTTCAATTTTAGCAAATGGCTTTCTTCTGCATTTTCGCTTTTGTGTCCCCCACATCAGCGTAATGAATGTTTTGATCAAACAGAGGGCAAAAAAATAGCCATAAAAAAGTAAAAATGCGGGGCAACGCGCAGGACAGCTCTCGACGCCGCCCTCTGTGCTGCCTATTATTTATGGCGGTGTCGTTTGGCTTGAAGATCAGAGGAAGAAAAGATGCGAGCAGCGTTTTGGGTAGGGTGTGCCGCTTTATTGTTGTCGGCGTGTAGTCGTGAACCTGTTCAGCAGGCGACTGCGGCGCACGTAGCGCCAGGTTTAAAAGCGTCGATGTCCAGTAGTGGAGAAGCAAATTGTGCAATGATCGGCGGTTCGCTTTCTGTTGCCCGTCAACTGGATGGTACGGCGATTGGGATGTGTGCATTACCCAACGGCAAACGCTGTAGCGAACAGTCACTTGCCGCCGGGAGCTGTGGCAGCTATTAATTCATTAAATCCGCCAGCTTATAAGTTAATGTCTGTTTCGCGGTCGCCAGCGTTAACTGGTTCGCGGTCAGATCCACTTGTGCACCTTCTTTCAGCATTTCGCTAATGGTGTTATCGAGTTCATTAAGCTGCGGGTTAGCGCACATCATACGGGTCATTGCCAGCCCTTTGGCGGTCAGTTCACCATTAGACAGTTTGCCTTCACCGCTAAAGCGGTTACACATGCTGCCGGAAATCATCATCTTTTCACCAAAGCTGATTTCTGGCGGATTTTTATCGCTGGTCACGGGCTTACCGTTTACGCTTTCCAGCACAAAGCGATGATGCTGTAGCTGTTCTGGCGTTACAGCAATTTTGTCACTACTTACACATCCCGCCATCAGCAGGCTTAGCGCAACAAGCGCGGCTACTTTCTTCATTGTGGTTCTCAATTACTGTTTCTGATTCAGGACTATTTTAAGAATAGAGGATGAAAGGTCTTTGGGGATTATCTGAATAAGCTCCCCTGGAATGCAGGGGAGCGGCAAGATTAAACCAGTTCGTTCGGGCAGGTTTCGCCTTTTTCCAGATTGCTTAAGTTTTGCAGCGTAGTCTGAGAAATACTGGTCAGAGCTTCTGCTGTCAGGAATGCCTGGTGCCCGGTAAACAGCACGTTGTGGCAGGCAGACAAGCGACGGAATACGTCATCCTGGATCACGTCGTTGGATTTATCTTCAAAGAACAGATCGCGTTCGTTCTCATACACGTCCATACCCAACGAACCAATTTTCTGATTTTTCAGCGCTTCAATTGCCGCCTGAGAATCAATCAATGCACCGCGACTGGTATTGACGATCATCACGCCATTTTTCATCTGATCGAAGGCGGCTTCGTTCAACAGATGGTAGTTTTCCGGTGTCAGCGGGCAGTGCAGAGAGATAACGTCTGATTCAGAGAACAGGGTTGGCAGATCGACATACTCCACACCGAGTTCCAGCGCCGCCGCACTTGGATACGGATCGAACGCCAGCAGACGCATACCAAAACCTTTCAGAATGCGCAGCATCGCCACACCGATTTTACCGGTACCGATCACGCCTGCCGTTTTGCCATACATAGTAAAGCCGGTCAGACCTTCCAGAGAGAAGTTAGCGTCACGGGTACGCTGATACGCGCGGTGAATACGGCGGTTCAGCGTCATCATCATACCGATGGCGTGTTCAGCTACGGCCTCTGGATCATAGGCTGGAACACGGACTACTTTGAGCCCCAGTTCTTTTGCCGCGTCAAGGTCGACGTTATTGAAACCGGCACAGCGCAGGGCGATATATTTAACGCCGTGCTTTTTCAGCTCTTCCAGCACCGGGCGGCTGCCGTCATCGTTTACGAAAATACATACCGCTTCGCAGCCATTGGCAGTTTTAGCGGTTTTTTCCGTCAGCAGAAAGTCAAAAAATTCCAGCTCAAAGCCAAAGGACTCGTTCACCTGTTGCAGGTACTTCTTGTCGTACTGTTTTGTGCTATAAACGGCGAGTTTCATAAGACTTTCTCCAGTGATGTTGAATCACATTTAAGCTACTAAAAATATTTTACAAAATTTCAAATATAATTGAAAGTTATGGCGATATTGAAAAATTCATCAACAACTATGCTTAGTGTAGGTGCAACCTTCAACTGAACGGTTAAACATGCCACAATACCCGTATTGAATGCTTAATTTTTCGCTAAATCAGGATATTAACTACCCATGCTGGGTAAATATAAAGCCGTTCTCGCGCTGTTATTACTGATTATTCTTGTGCCGTTGACGCTGCTGATGACGCTCGGGCTGTGGGTTCCCACGCTGGCGGGCATCTGGCTACCGCTCGGGACACGTATTGCATTAGATGAAAGCCCACGCATTACGCGTAAAGGTTTAATCATCCCCGATCTCCGTTATCTGGTGGGAGATTGTCAGCTTGCGCATATCACCAACGCCAGCCTTTCACATCCCAGCCGCTGGTTATTGAACGTCGGCACGGTAGAACTTGATTCTGCTTGTCTGGCGAAATTGCCGCAGACGGAGCAATCGCCAGCCGCTCCCAAAACCCTCGCGCAGTGGCAGGCCATGTTGCCTAACACCTGGATCAATATCGATAAACTGATTTTTTCTCCCTGGCAGGAATGGCAGGGAAAACTCTCTCTCGCATTAACCTCCGATATCCAGCAACTGCGTTATCAGGGCGAAAAAGTTAAATTTCAAGGCCAGCTTAAAGGGCAACAACTTACAGTCAGCGAACTGGATGTCGTCGCGTTTGAAAATCAGCCGCCGGTAAAACTGGTGGGGGAATTTACTATGCCGCTCGTGCCGGATGGACTTCCTGTAAGTGGTCATGCTACTGCGACGTTAAACTTACCGCAGGAGCCTTCACTGGTGGATGCCGAGCTGGACTGGCAGGAAAATAGCGGGCAATTGATTGTGCTGGCACGGGATAACGGCGATCCGTTGCTCGATTTGCCGTGGCAAATTACTCGTCAACAATTGACCGTAAGCGATGGTCGCTGGAGCTGGCCGTATGCAGGTTTTCCTTTGAGTGGCCGACTGGGTGTCAAAGTCGACAACTGGCAGGCAGGGCTCGAGAACGCTCTGGTCAGCGGGCGACTGAGTGTGCTGACCCAGGGGCAAGCGGGTAAAGGCAACGCGGTGTTAAATTTTGGCCCAGGAAAATTAAGCATGGATAACAGCCAGCTGCCTCTGCAGCTGACCGGTGAAGCGAAACAGGCGGACCTCATTTTATATGCCCGTTTACCTGCGCAGCTAAGTGGAAGTCTGTCTGACCCAACGCTGACCTTTGAGCCTGGCGCGTTACTTCGTTCAAAGGGAAGAGTCATTGATTCGCTGGACATCGATGAAATCCGCTGGCCTTTAGCGGGTGTAAAAGTCACCCAACGTGGTGTTGACGGACGTTTGCAGGCCATTTTGCAGGCGCATGAAAATGAACTGGGCGATTTCGTGCTGCATATGGATGGGCTGGCGAATGATTTTCTCCCTGACGCTGGCCGCTGGCAGTGGCGCTACTGGGGAAAAGGGAGTTTTACACCGATGAATGCCACCTGGGATGTCGCAGGAAAAGGTGAGTGGCATGACAGCACGATTACGCTGACCGATCTCTCCACCGGTTTCGACCAGTTACAATACGGTACGATGACGGTAGAAAAGCCGCGATTAATTCTCGACAAGCCCGTCGTCTGGGGACGTGACGCACAGCATCCCTCCTTCAGCGGCGCTCTGTCACTGGACGCCGGGCAAACGCTGTTCACTGGCGGCAGTGTGTTACCGCCATCAACCTTAAAATTTAGTGTCGATGGGCGCGATCCGACGTATTTCCTCTTTAAAGGCGATTTACATGCTGGTGAGATTGGCCCGGTTCGGGTAAATGGTCGCTGGGACGGTATTCGTCTGCGCGGTAACGCCTGGTGGCCTAAACAATCACTGACTGTATTCCAGCCGTTGGCGCCACCCGACTGGAAGATGAACTTACGCGATGGTGAACTGTATGCTCAGGTCGCATTTTCAGCAGCGCCCGAACAAGGATTCCGCGCGGGGGGGCACGGCGTATTGAAAGGCGGTAGTGCCTGGATGCCAGATAATCAGGTTAACGGTGTCGATTTTGTCCTGCCTTTCCGTTTTGCCGATGGAGCCTGGCATCTGGGGACTCGCGGCCCCGTTACGTTGCGAATTGCCGAAGTGATTAATCTGGTGACAGCGAAAAATATTACGGCTGATTTGCAAGGGCGTTATCCGTGGACTGAAGAAGAACCATTGCTGTTGACTGATGTTAGTGTCGATGTGTTAGGCGGTAACGTGCTGATGAAACAATTACGTATGCCGCAACATGACCCGGCACTGTTGCGACTGAATAATCTCTCATCCAGCGAACTGGTTAGCGCCGTTAATCCGAAACAATTCGCCATGTCCGGGGCATTTAGTGGTGCACTGCCGTTATGGTTAAACAATGAAAAATGGATAGTGAAAGACGGCTGGCTGGCAAATAGCGGACCAATGACCTTGCGGCTGGATAAAGACACCGCAGATGCGGTGGTGAAAGACAATATGACCGCGGGTTCAGCAATTAACTGGTTGCGCTATATGGAAATTAGCCGTTCATCGACAAAAATTAATTTAGATAATCTCGGTTTATTAACCATGCAGGCCAATATTACAGGTACCAGTCGCGTTGATGGTAAAAGCGGTACGGTAAATCTTAATTACCATCATGAAGAGAATATTTTTACGCTGTGGCGCAGTTTACGCTTTGGCGATAATCTCCAGGCATGGCTGGAGCAGAACGCGCGTCTGCCGGGAAATGACTGTCCGCAAGGAAAAGAGTGTGAGGATAAACAATGAAAATTTTACTGGCTGCGTTGACGTCATCTTTTATGCTGGTTGGCTGTACGCCTCGTATTGAAGTCGCTGCACCTAAGGAACCGATCACTATCAATATGAACGTTAAAATTGAGCATGAGATCATCATCAAGGCAGACAAAGATGTCGAAGAGCTGCTTGAGACCCGTAGCGATCTTTTTTGAGGTGATGATGAAAAGAACATTACTTCTTTGTGCATTTCTTGTTGGCTTGGTAAGCAGCAATGTAATGGCATTGACTCTGGATGAAGCCAGAACTCAGGGGCGGGTAGGCGAAACATTTTATGGTTATCTGGTTGCGCTGAAAACAGATGCTGAAACTGAGAAATTAGTAACCGACATTAATGCCGAACGTAAAGCGAGCTATCAACAACTGGCAAAGCAAAATAATGTGTCGGTAGATGATATCGCGAAACTCGCCGGGCAAAAGCTCGTAGAACGGGCCAAACCCGGGGAATATGTACAAGGGATAAACGGTAAATGGGTGCGAAAATTTTAATAGTAAAGCCGCAATATCGGGATAACGCTACAGGAGAAGGCGATTAATCTATTTTCCGGAAACAAGATGATTATTCAAAAACGCCTGTCAAATTGCCTTTCGCCCTGAAAAATGCATAGTCAAATATCTGTTTTAACTAATTCGCGTTGCTGTACATGCAACGCGAATTAGTTAGCGGAATTTACGCCGATTCTCGCCTGGCGTCATCCCAAAGCGTTGTTTAAATACCGTTGAAAAATGACTCTGGTCGGAAAATCCCCAATGAAAGCCAATGCCTGCCAGTTTTTCATCATCTGCGGCATGGCGAATCGCATCTGCACAAAAATCGAGACGACGGTTACGAATATATTGCGCGACCACCAAACCTTTATCGGCAAACATTCGGTACAAACTACGTACTGACATACCTGTATCTCCGACTATTCTTCACGGCTGCATTAACCACCGCCATACATTAGTGGGAATTAACGCGGTAGTGATGGACGGTGTGGTGATTGGTGAGAACAGTATTGTTGGTGTTTCCGCATTTGTGAAAGCCAAAGCAGAAATGCCGACTAATTACTTGATTGTCAGCAGCCCGGCGAAAGCGATTCGTGAACTCAGCGAGCAGGAGCTGGCATTGAGAAAGCAGGGCATCAGGTGCTGGTGACTCGTTGTAAGCAGACGTTGCATCAAGTCGAGCCATTGCGGGAAGTTGAACCTGGCAGGAAACGCCTGGTGTTTGATGAGAATCTGCGACCGAAACAGTAACAGTTATATAATTATTTTTCCCTTTAATTATAAAGCAGAATTATGCTTCTGCTCTGATTTATTTATTTGAGTATTGATTTGTACCGTTTTTTATCAAATGAATGCTTATCTGATGCCATTTAAATCTATAATTCATATAATATACGCAAGTTGTATATTATGCAGGTGTATTCATTCACTCAAATTATAATTACAGATTGTCAGAGAATATGTTTGATTAGGTGCCAATCTACTGGCAATATTGAATGTCCTCTATGTTTTAATTGATTGATTAATTGGTTGGGTTAAGGCATCCGACCTTCTTTATATTCGCCAGAAGGATTTATTATGCAAAGGAAAACTCTATTGTCAGCCTGTATTGCATTGGCTCTGAGTGGTCAGGGCTGGGCGGCAGATATCACAGAGATAGAAACCACCACAGGTGAAAAGAAAAATACCAATGTGACTTGTCCGGCAGACCCTGGAAAACTCAGTCCAGAAGAGCTTAAACGCTTACCCTCTGAATGCTCCCCTGTAGTCGAACAGAACCTGATGCCATGGCTTGCCACAGGTGCTGCTACTGCGTTAATCACAGCCTTAGCCATAGTGGAACTAAACGACGATGATGATCATCATCATCGCAATAATTCTCCACTTCCACCAACTCCACCTGATGATAATTCAGACGACACTCCAGTTCCCCCAACTCCTGGCGGAGATGAGATAATACCAGACGACGGTTCGGATGATACCCCGACGCCTCCCAAACCAATTTCGTTTAATAATGACGTTATCCTCGATAAAACAGCAAAAACGTTAACTATTCGCGATTCAGTTTTTACTTATACCGAGAATGCTGACGGGACTATTTCTCTACAAGATAGCAATGGCCGTAAGGCAACTATTAATATTTGGCAAATTGATGAAGCGAATAACACGGTTGCCCTTGACGGGGTGAGCGCAGATGGCGCAACGAAGTGGCAATATAATCATAACGGTGAGCTTGTTATTACGGGTGATAATGCCACAGTAAACAACAATGGCAAAACCATCGTTGATGGTAAAGATTCCACTGGCACGGAGATCGCCGGTAATAACGGGAAAGTTATTCAGGACGGTATACTGGATGTCAGCGGCGGCGGTCACGGGATTGATATCACCGGCGACAGCGCCACGGTGGACAACAAGGGCGGTATGACGGTTACCGATCCGGATTCCATCGGTATTCTGATCGACGGTGATAAAGCCATCGTCAACAATGACGGCGACAACGCCATCAGCAACGGCGGCACCGGCACACAGGTTAACGGTGATGAAGCCACCGTGAACAATAACGGTAACACCACCGTTGATGGTCAGGGCTCTACAGGTACCGAAATCGCAGGTAATAACGCGGTGGTGAATCAGGACGGTACACTGGACGTCAGCGGCGGCGGTCACGGTATTGATATCACCGGCGACAGCGCCAAAGTGGATAACAAAGGCGGTATGACGGTTACCGATCCGGATTCCATCGGTATTCTGATCGACGGCGACAAAGCCATCGTCAACAACGACGGCGACAATGCCATCAGTAACGGCGGCACCGGCACGCAGATTAACGGTGATGAAGCCACCGTGAACAATAACGGTAACACCACCGTTGATGGTCAGGGCTCTACAGGTACCGAAATCGCAGGTAATAACGCTGTAGTGAATCAGGACGGCACGCTGGATGTCAGCGGCGGCGGTCACGGGATTGATATCACCGGCGACAGCGCCACGGTGGACAACAAGGGCGGTATGACGGTTACCGATCCGGATTCCATCGGTATTCTGATCGACGGTGATAAAGCCATCGTCAACAATGACGGCGACAACGCCATCAGCAACGGCGGCACCGGCACGCAGGTTAATGGCGATGAAGCCACTGTAAACAACAACGGCAACACCACCGTTGATGGTCAGGGCTCTACAGGTACCGAAATCGCGGGTAACAACGCGGTGGTGAATCAGGACGGTACACTGGATGTCAGCGGCGGCGGTCACGGTATTGATATCACCGGCGACAGCGCCACGGTGGACAACAAGGGCGGTATGACGGTTACCGATCCGGATTCCATTGGTATTCTGATCGACGGCGACAAAGCCATCGTCAACAACGACGGCGACAATGCCATCAGCAACGGCGGCACCGGCACGCAGATTAATGGCGATGAAGCCACTGTAAACAATAACGGTAACACCACCGTTGATGGTCAGGGCTCTACAGGTACCGAAATCGCGGGTAACAACGTGGTGGTGAATCAGGACGGTACGCTGGATGTCAGCGGCGGCGGTCACGGTATTGATATCACCGGCGACAGCGCCACGGTGGACAACAAGGGCGGTATGACGGTTACCGATCCGGATTCCATCGGTATTCTGATCGACGGCGACAAAGCCATCGTCAACAATGACGGCGATAACGCCATCAGCAACGGCGGCACCGGCACGCAGGTTAACGGTGATGAAGCCACCGTGAACAATAACGGTAAAACCACCGTTGATGGTCAGGGCTCGACCGGCACGGAAATCGCGGGTAATAACGCTGTAGTGAATCAGGACGGCACGCTGGACGTCAGCGGCGGCGGTCACGGGATTGATATCACCGGCGACAGCGCCACGGTGGACAACAAGGGCGGTATGACGGTTACCGATCCGGATTCCATCGGTATTCTGATCGACGGTGATAAAGCCATCGTCAACAATGACGGCGACAACGCCATCAGCAACGGCGGCACCGGCACACAAATTAACGGTGACGATGCGACCGCGAACAACAACGGCAAAACCATTGTCGACGGCAAAGATTCCACCGGCACGGAAATCGCGGGTAATAACGCTGTAGTGAATCAGGACGGTACGCTGGACGTCAGCGGCGGCGGTCACGGTATTGATATCACCGGCGACAGCGCCACGGTGGACAACAAGGGCGGTATGACGGTTACCGATCCGGATTCCATCGGTATTCTGATCGACGGCGACAAAGCCATCGTCAACAACGACGGTGACAACGCCATCAGTAACGGCGGCACCGGCACGCAGGTTAACGGTGATGAAGCCACCGTAAACAATAACGGTAAAACCACCGTTGATGGTCAGGGCTCGACCGGCACGGAAATCGCGGGTAACAACGCGGTGGTGAATCAGGACGGTACGCTGGACGTCAGCGGCGGCGGTCACGGTATTGATATCACCGGCGACAGCGCCACGGTGGACAACAAGGGCGGTATGACGGTTACCGATCCGGATTCCATCGGTATTCTGATCGACGGTGATAAAGCCATCGTCAACAACGACGGCGACAACGCCATCAGCAACGGCGGTACCGGCACACAAATCAACGGTGACGACGCGACCGCGAACAACAGCGGCAAAACCATTGTCGACGGCAAAGATTCCACCGGTACCGAAATCGCGGGCAACAATGCGGTGGTGAATCAGGACGGCACGCTGGATGTCAGCGGCGGCGGTCACGGTATTGATATCACCGGCGACAGCGCCAAAGTGGATAACAAAGGCGGTATGACGGTTACCGATCCGGATTCCATCGGTATCCAGATCGACGGTGATAAAGCCATCGTCAACAACGATGGCGACAATGCTATCAGCAACGGCGGCACCGGCACGCAAATTAACGGCGATGAAGCCACCGTGAATAATAACGGTAACACCACTGTTGATGGCAAAGACGCCACCGGCACGGAAATCGCGGGTAACAACGCGGTGGTGAATCAGGACGGCACGCTGGATGTCAGCGGCGGTGCTCACGGGATTGATATCACTGGAGACGGCGCCATTGCAAACACGACAGGAGCGATCACTGTAGCGGATACGGACTCTGTCGGTATTCAGGTTGATGGTAATGCAGTGACCGTCAGCAATGACGGAGACAGCACCATTACTAACGGCGGTACGGGCACGCAGGTTAACGGCAACGATGCTCAGGTCAACAATACTGGCAACACCACGGTAGACGGCAAAAACTCCACCGGAACAGAAATTACGGGCAATAACGGCACTGTAAATCTGGATGGTGGTCTGATTGTGACGGGTGGTGCCTATGGCGTGGAGATCGCTGGCGACAGCGCCGCGCTAAACAATGAAGGAGATATTTCGGTTTCCGATGAGGGCTCAATTGGCGTACTCATCAACGGTGAAAAAGCAACCGTATCCAACACGGGTGATGTTAACGTCAGCAATAACGCGACAGGTTTTGACATTACCACTAATGAAGGGAATATTTCGCTGGCAGGCAGTATGCAGGTGGGCGACTTCTCTACCGGGATGGATCTAAACGGTAATAACAACAGCGTCACGCTGGCGGCAAAAGATCTGAACGTCACCGGTCAGAAGGCGACAGGCGTGAATGTATCCGGCGATGCCAACACTATTAATATCACCGGTAATGTTCTGGTAGATAAAGATCAAACGGCTGATAACGCGGCAGATTATTTCTACGACCCGTCTGTGGGGATTAATGTCAACGGTAGTGATAACAATGTCACTCTGGACGGTAAGTTAACGGTTGTTGCTGACAGTGAACTTACTACACGCGGTTCTGCTGGCGCCATTATATTTGATGGCAGCCAGGAGAATATCACCGGACTCAGCATTGCAGGTGATGGTAATACTTTCCGTCTGAATGGCGGTATTCAACTGGTTGGTGAGGCGAACAAGCTAACTGACGGTTCCACTATTGCATCCGAGCGGAAAGGCAGTGGAAAGGTACCTCTTGTCAGTGTTGATGGAAAATCGTCCGTTCATCTGAACGGGGATTCCACTATTAGCGGTGATGTGCTGCTCGGCAATACACAAATCATTGATTTGCGGAATGGTGCCATGCTGGACGTCGGTGCGGATGCCACGATCAACATGCAGGTTGATACTTACGAGCGTTATGCTATGTCAGCCGATCACCTCATTGATGCATCGTCTGGCTCTCAGTTGGTCAATAACGGTGATATTAATCTCCGAAGCATCGGTTTTGCCGCTATTACTGGTGAGGATTCATTCGGAAGCAACACTGGCAATCTCACGCTTTCTCAGTACCTCGATGGGCTGTTTGCAAACGGAGGGTATGGCTATTTAGCCACCAAAGGGGCCAGTGTCGTGAACACAGGCACTATCACTACGAAAGTGGCGGAACAAGAGAGCGTAATCAACCTTGGAGCGTCACTGGGTTTTAATGATTTAGTCTTTTATAACGCAGCGAACAGTATGACGGGCCTTAGCGCCAAAACTCATGGTTATGTACTTAATGAGAACGGCGGCAAAATCGAGATGTTCGGACGTGGCAATGTCGGTATGTTGGCCATCGATGAAAGTACGGCAGAAAACGCGGGGCAGATTACACTGGATGCACTGTGGGTTGATGTAAACGATACAACAACTTTGCGTGACAACATTGGTAACGACGCCAGAGGATATTCTGTTGGTATGGGCGTTGGGACAGATGCTGGCAGTGGACCGAGGAAGAACGCCACAGCAGTCAACCAACAGAGTGGTGTTATCACCGTTTATAACGCCGGAATTGGTATGGCCGCCTACGGCGCTGGTAATACGGTTATTAACCAGGGCACCATTAATCTGGAGAAAAACGGTAATTACGATAGTAGCCTGGGCGTGAATTCGCTTATCGGTATGGCTGCATATAACAGTGGTACCGCCATTAACGATCAAACCGGTGTTATCAATATTAATGCTGACAATGGGCAGGCATTTTATAGCACTGGTAACGGTGTCATTCTTAACTATGGCACCATTTGTGTTAACACTAATTGCCTGACGGGCAATGACTATAATGATACTGACTCCTATACCTCGATATTATACACGGGTGGCGATGTCATCACTGCACAGAGTGAAACACAAAGTCTGACCAAAAAAGCCACGATTAGCGACAAAAAAGACGGTAATGTTGTTAACAGTGGTGCGCTTTCCGGTGCTGATATTGCGATTAGTAGCGGTAAGTTAGTTAATACATCAACGGGTACGATTAATAACGCAATAATTATCAACGGCGGTGCGTTAAGTAACGAAGGCTCTGTGGCGAAGGTGACGCAAAACGCCGGTACTTTCAATAACACAGGGTCGGTTAACAGTCGTATGACTCAGACAGGAGGAACGTTCAATAACCAACAGGGCGGGACGGTGAAGAACGGCTCCGGACTGGCCAACAGCGCTATTGCTAATAACATGGGGATCTGGTCCCTTGGCGATACGAGTAGTGGTAGTAATGCCAGCATGCTGGAAATTAATAATAATGCCGTGTTCAAAAACAGTGGTGACTTCATTCTGGATAATAGCAAAAACGCTGTTCATCTGAATCAGTCAGGTACGTTCTACAATACCGGGAAAATGTTGCTATCCAACTCTTCCCATAGCGGCGTACTAAATTTCTGGGGTGGGAATGGGCGCTTTATTAACGGCGGTATTGCGGATGTCACGGCGAAATCTTTGGCCGTAAGCGCCAGTGATGCCGGGAGCAGCAATGCCTTCTTCTGGAACCAGAGCAATGGGGTCGTCAATTTTGATAAAGACAGCGGCGTTGCAGTGAAATTCATTCACAGCAATTACGTTGCGCAGAATGACGGCACCATGAATATTAGCGGTAATAACGCTATTGCGATGGAAGGGGATAAAAACGCACGACTGGTTAACAACGGCACGATCAACCTCGGAACGTCGGGCACGACCGACACGGGCATGATCGGGATGCAACTGGACAGCGGCACGACAGCTGATGCGGTCATTGAGAACAATGGCGCCATCAACATTTACGCCAACAACTCCTTTGCATTTAGCATGTTGGGTTCCGTAGGCCACCTCGTGAACAACGGCACAGTGACTATTGCCGATGGAGTGACAGGTTCCGGGCTAATCAAGCAAGGTGACAGCGTTAACATTGAAGGTGTGAACGGCAATAACGGTAACAATAGCGAAGTGCATTATGCTGATTACACTTTGCCTGATGTACCTGGCTCGTCGGTTTCTGTTGCGGCCAGCACCCCGTCCAGTGACGGAAGCCAGAACAAACTGAATGGTTATGTTGTAGGAACCAGTTCTGACGGCAGTGCCGGCAAGCTGAAAGTGAACAATGCAAGCCTGAAAGGGGTTTCTGTTAACACCGGATTTACGGCTGGAACCAGCTCCACCTCCGTGACCTTCGACAACGTCGTTCAGGGCAGTAATCTGACCGACGCAGAGACGATTACATCGACCTCTGTGGTATGGAACGCGCAAGGCACTACTGACGCCAGCGGCAACGTTGATGTCACGATGACTAAAAATGCCTACACCGATGTAGCAACAGATTCATCTGTTAACACCGTCGCGCAGGTACTGGATGCGGGCTATACCAACAACGAGTTGTACAGCAGCCTGAACGTAGGCACCACGGCGGAACTGAACAGTGCGCTGAAACAGGTCAGCGGCAGCCAGGCAACAACGGTATTCAATGAAGCACGAGTGTTAAGTAACCGCTTCAGCATGTTGTCCGATGCAGCACCGGAAGTCGCAAACGGTCTGGCCTTCAACGTGGTAGCGAAAGGCGACCCGCGTGCTGAACTGGGTAACGACACACAGTACGACATGATGGCGCTGCGTAAATCTCTGACGCTGACTGAACATCAGAACCTGAGTCTGGAATACGGGATTGCGCGTCTGGAGGGTAATGGTTCAGATACCGCAGGCGATAACGGAGTGACAGGCGGTTACAGCCAGTTCTTCGGTCTGAAACACCAGATGGCCTTTGACAACGGTATGAACTGGAATAACGCCCTGCGTTATGATGTGCACCAGCTCGACAGCAGCCGCTCGGTAGCGTACGGCGATATCAATAAAACAGCCGATGCTAATGTGAAACAACAGTACCTGGAGTTCCGTAGTGAAGGGGCGAAAACCTTTGAGCTGCGTGAAGGGCTGAACGTCACGCCATATGCCGGGGTTAAACTGCGTCACACACTGGAGGGTGGCTATCAGGAACGCAATGCGGGTGACTTTAACCTGAGCATGAACAGCGGTAGCGAAACGGCAGTGGACAGCATTGTTGGGCTGAAACTGGACTATGCCGGTAAGGACGGCTGGAGTGCGAACGCCACGCTGGAAGGCGGCCCGAACCTGAGCTATGTGAAAAGCCAGCGAACTGCGAGCGTTTCGGGCGCGGGAAGCCAGCGTTTCAACATTGATGATGGTCAGAATGGTGGTGGTTTCAACAGCCTGGCGACAATGGGTGTGAAATACAGCAGCCAGGAAAGTGCGTTGCAGGTAGATGCATTCCACTGGAAAGAAGACGGCATCAGTGATAAAGGTGTGATGCTAAACTTCAAGAAAACGTTCTAATTTTTAGCATGTAATGCATAAACCGCAACGCTGATACAGGTTGCGGTTTTTTTATTGCCGGATGCGGTGCTTGACGTGTCTTAACCTGCCTGGGGTTTCGTGTCTTTCAGGGCAACAGTACAACTCATCCCGCAATCTTGTTTACACCCTCGCATTATTTATCTCTTTTCGTTTCTATACTGATTTTTCTTAATCCGTTTTATTACAGGGCAGGGTGCGATGAGCAGCAACACATTTACTCTCGGTACAAAATCCGTTAACCGTCTTGGTTATGGCGCGATGCAACTGGCTGGTCCTGGGGTTTTTGGCCCCCCAAGAGATCGCCACGTCGCTATAACCGTGCTGCGCGAGGCGCTGGCATTGGGCGTCAATCATATTGATACCAGCGACTTTTATGGTCCGCACGTCACCAATCAGATTATCCGCGAAGCGCTTTATCCTTACTCTGACGACCTGACAATTGTCACTAAAATTGGTGCGCGGCGTGGAGAGGACGCATCCTGGTTACCCGCATTTTCTCCGGCAGAGCTGCAAAAAGCGGTACACGATAATCTACGTAATCTCGGCCTGGACGTACTGGATGTGGTTAACCTGCGCGTTATGATGGGGGATGGTCATGGCCCAGCGGAAGGATCGATTGAGGCCAGCCTGACAGTGCTGGCGGAGATGCAACAACAAGGTCTGGTAAAACATCTTGGCCTGAGTAACGTCACACCGACGCAGGTTGCAGAGGCGCGAAAGATTGCCGAAATCGTCTGCGTGCAGAACGAATACAACATTGCCCACCGTGCTGATGACGCAATGATTGATGCTTTGGCTCGTGATGGCATTGCCTACGTGCCGTTCTTCCCGCTCGGGGGCTTTACGCCGCTGCAATCCTCCACGCTTTCCGATGTTGCTACAAGCCTTAATGCGACACCAATGCAGGTGGCGCTGGCGTGGCTGTTACAGCGTTCACCGAATATTTTGCTGATTCCTGGCACCTCTTCGGTGGGGCATCTGCGGGAGAATATGGCGTCCGATGAATTAGTGCTAACGGATGACGTGCTGGCAACGCTGGACAGTATTGCGCAAAAGGCGGGTTAAATAAAAAACCTCCCACTTTCGTGGGAGGCATCATAAATCTTATGCAGCAACAATACTGTCGATGGCTGCTTTTGCGTCAGACTGTGCTTTCGCTGCCATTTCCGGGCCGTACGCGATCCCTTCGGCGAAGACAAATTTCACATCGGTAATGCCGATAAAGCCCAGGAATGTGGACAGATATGGCGTTACCAGATCCGTTGGGCCATCTTTATGGATCCCACCGCGGCTGGTGATAACGATGGCTTTTTTACCGGTGACCAGGCCTTCCGGACCCTTCTCGGTATAGCGGAAAGTAACGCCTGCACGTGCAACCAGGTCAAAATAGTTTTTCAACTGGGTCGAGATATTGAAGTTATACATCGGTGCCGCAATAACGATAACGTCGTGGGCTTTCAGCTCGGTAATCAGCTCATCGGAAAGCGCCAGAGCTTCCTGCTGACGCGGAGTCAGCGGCGCATCGCTCGGACGCAGTGCACCAACCAGTTCACCATCCAGGACCGGAATCGGATTTGCAGCCAGGTCACGCACGGTGATTTCATCAGCGGAGTGCTTTTCGCGCCATTGTTCAACAAAATAATCGGACAACTGATTAGACTGAGAGTACCCTGCCAGGATGCTGGATTTAAGAACTAATACCTTGCTCATGGTGTTTCCTTATAGATATTTGAATGGGCAATGCCCCGTTGCTTGTTGACACTTTATTCACAATCCTGCCACAGAGATAGCGCAATAAATCGAAGCCTATGTTCGAATTTATTGAACAACGCATAGAAAGCTGCGATGTGGTACTCTATATCTATCATTTAAAAGAAAATTAATCAGGCAGCCTACTGCCCACTAACGTTATGACAGAACAACAAAAATTGACCTTTACTGCCTTGCAGCAGCGGCTGGATTCGTTGATGCTGCGTGACAGATTGCGTTTTTCTCGCCGTCTGCACGGTGTGAAGAAGGTTAAAAATCCTGATGCACAACAGGCCATTTTCCAGGAGATGGCGAAAGAGATTGACCATGCGGCAGGGAAAGTCCTGCTGCGTGAAGCGGCACGACCGGAGATTACTTACCCGGACAATTTGCCGGTTAGTCAGAAAAAGCAGGACATTCTCGAAGCGATTCGTGACCACCAGGTGGTGATCGTCGCCGGGGAAACGGGTTCCGGTAAAACGACTCAGCTACCGAAAATCTGTATGGAGCTGGGGCGCGGGATTAAAGGGCTGATCGGCCATACCCAGCCGCGTCGGCTGGCGGCGCGAACGGTGGCGAACCGTATTGCGGAAGAGCTAAAAACGGAGCCGGGCGGTTGCATCGGTTACAAAGTGCGTTTCAGCGATCACGTCAGTGATAACACGATGGTCAAGCTGATGACCGACGGTATCCTGCTGGCGGAGATCCAGCAAGACCGCCTGCTGATGCAGTACGACACCATCATTATTGACGAAGCGCACGAACGCAGCCTGAATATCGATTTTCTGCTCGGCTATTTGAAAGAGTTGCTGCCGCGGCGTCCTGACCTAAAAATCATTATCACTTCCGCGACTATCGACCCGGAACGCTTTTCGCGCCACTTTAATAATGCGCCGATTATCGAAGTCTCCGGTCGGACCTATCCGGTGGAAGTGCGCTATCGCCCGATTGTTGAAGAAGCCGATGATACCGAGCGCGATCAGTTGCAGGCGATTTTTGACGCCGTAGACGAACTGAGCCAGGAAAGCCCTGGCGACATTCTGATCTTTATGAGCGGCGAGCGAGAAATTCGCGATACCGCCGATGCGCTGAACAAGCTGAACTTACGCCATACCGAAATCTTGCCGCTTTATGCACGGCTTTCCAACAGCGAACAGAACCGCGTGTTCCAGTCGCACAGCGGGCGACGCATTGTACTGGCGACCAACGTCGCGGAAACCTCGCTGACCGTACCGGGTATTAAATACGTTATCGACCCAGGTACAGCGCGTATCAGCCGCTACAGCTATCGCACCAAAGTGCAGCGTTTGCCGATTGAGCCAATTTCGCAGGCTTCAGCTAATCAGCGTAAAGGCCGCTGTGGTCGTGTGTCCGAAGGGATCTGTATTCGTCTCTATTCCGAAGACGATTTCCTTTCGCGCCCGGAGTTTACCGATCCGGAGATTCTGCGTACCAACCTGGCCTCGGTTATTTTGCAGATGACCGCACTGGGCTTGGGCGATATCGCCGCATTCCCGTTTGTCGAAGCACCGGATAAACGCAATATCCAGGATGGCGTGCGTCTGCTCGAAGAACTGGGCGCGATCACCACTGATGAACAGCAAAGTGCTTATAAACTGACGCCGCTCGGTCGTCAGCTCTCGCAGTTGCCTGTCGACCCACGTCTGGCGCGTATGGTGCTGGAAGCGCAAAAACATGGCTGCGTGCGTGAGGCGATGATTATCACGTCCGCGCTCTCCATTCAGGATCCGCGCGAGCGTCCGATGGATAAACAGCAGGCAGCTGACGAAAAACATCGTCGCTTCCACGACAAAGAGTCTGACTTCCTGGCATTTGTGAATCTGTGGAATTATCTTGGCGAGCAGCAAAAGGCGCTTTCTTCAAACGCCTTCCGTCGCCTGTGTCGTACCGATTATCTCAACTATCTGCGCGTGCGCGAATGGCAGGATATCTACACCCAGTTGCGCCAGGTGGTGAAAGAACTTGGCATTCCGGTTAACAGCGAACCGGCGGATTATCGCGAAATTCACATTGCGTTGCTGACCGGTTTGCTTTCGCATATCGGCATGAAAGATGCCGATAAACAAGAATATACCGGCGCACGTAACGCGCGTTTCTCCATCTTCCCCGGTTCTGGTTTATTCAAAAAGCCGCCGAAATGGGTAATGGTGGCGGAACTGGTAGAAACCAGCCGCCTGTGGGGGCGCATTGCTGCGCGGATCGACCCGGAATGGGTGGAGCCAGTTGCTCAGCATTTGATTAAACGCACCTACAGCGAACCGCACTGGGAACGGGCGCAGGGCGCGGTGATGGCAACGGAAAAAGTCACTGTTTATGGTTTGCCGATTGTTGCCGCGCGCAAGGTCAACTACAGCCAGATCGATCCGGCGTTATGTCGTGAACTCTTTATTCGCCACGCGCTGGTGGAAGGTGACTGGCAGACGCGTCACGCATTCTTCCGCGAAAACCTGAAACTACGGGCGGAAGTAGAAGAGCTGGAACACAAAACTCGTCGCCGCGATATTCTGGTGGATGACGAAACGTTGTTTGAGTTCTACGACCAGCGCATCAGTCACGATGTGATCTCTGCACGCCATTTCGACAGTTGGTGGAAAAAAGTCAGCCGCGAAACGCCTGATTTGCTCAACTTTGAAAAGAGCATGTTGATCAAAGAAGGGGCGGAAAAAATCAGCAAGCTGGATTACCCGAACTTCTGGCATCAGGGCAATCTCAAGCTGCGTTTGAGTTATCAGTTTGAGCCGGGGGCAGATGCTGACGGCGTGACCGTACATATTCCGCTGCCGCTGCTTAACCAGGTTGAGGAGAGCGGGTTTGAGTGGCAGATCCCCGGCCTGCGCCGTGAGCTGATCATCGCCCTGATTAAATCGTTGCCGAAGCCGGTACGCCGTAATTTTGTACCTGCGCCAAACTATGCCGAAGCGTTTTTAGGCCGCGTCACACCGCTGGAATTGCCGTTGCTCGACAGCCTTGAACGAGAGCTTCGGCGGATGACTGGCGTCACCGTTGACCGCGAAGACTGGCACTGGGATCAGGTGCCCGATCACCTGAAAATCACCTTCCGCGTGGTGGATGACAAAAACAAGAAGCTAAAAGAAGGGCGCTCATTACAGGATCTGAAAGACGCCCTGAAAGGCAAAGTGCAGGAAACGCTGTCTGCCGTGGCGGATGACGGTATCGAGCAGAGCGGTTTACATATCTGGAGTTTTGGTCAACTGCCGGAAAGCTACGAGCAGAAGCGCGGCAACTACAAAGTGAAGGCTTGGCCGGCGCTGGTGGATGAGCGTGACAGCGTAGCGATCAAACTGTTTGATAACCCGCTGGAACAGAAGCAGGCAATGTGGAACGGTCTTCGCCGTTTACTGCTGCTAAATATTCCATCGCCGATCAAGTACTTGCACGAAAAGCTGCCAAACAAAGCCAAGCTGGGGCTGTACTTTAACCCGTATGGCAAAGTGCTGGAGCTGATCGATGACTGTATCTCCTGCGGTGTGGATCAACTGATCGACGCCAATGGTGGCCCGGTCTGGACGGAAGAAGGCTTTGCTGCGCTGCATGAAAAAGTCCGTGCTGAACTGAACGACACGGTGGTGGATATTGCGAAGCAGGTCGAGCAAATCCTCACTGCGGTGTTCAATATCAACAAACGTCTGAAAGGGCGGGTGGATATGACCATGGCGCTGGGGCTTTCTGACATTAAAGCGCAGATGGGCGGGCTGGTGTATCGCGGTTTTGTCACTGGTAACGGCTTCAAACGACTGGGCGACACGCTGCGATATTTGCAGGCAATTGAAAAACGACTGGAAAAACTGGCGGTCGATCCACATCGCGACCGTGCTCAGATGCTGAAAGTCGAAAACGTCCAGCAGGCGTGGCAGCAATGGATCAACAAACTACCGCCTGCACGTCGTGAGGATGAAGACGTGAAAGAGGTCCGCTGGATGATAGAAGAGCTGCGCGTTAGTTACTTCGCTCAACAACTTGGCACGCCTTATCCGATTTCGGATAAGCGTATTTTGCAGGCGATGGAGCAGATTAGCGGTTAACACTGCTATTTGCCTGATAAATCTAAAACCCGGTAAGCATTTAGCGCCGGGTTTTTTATTAATTCTAAAAACGATAAGGGAAAAAATTCAGGAGTTCAGAAAAATACAATTCTCTGCTGCAAGATGAATAATGTTTATCTACAGCATTTCCTTAAAAGATATGTCAGGCTTGCGGAGTGGCAGTTCAGGAAATACGACTTCCTCCTTTCAGAGTGCTCCGCTTCTCACTATTATCTCACGCAGTATTCTTAAGGGAACGATAAGGAGGAACCATGAATATTACCCCGTTTCCGACGCTTTCGCCGGCAACCATAGATGCCATAAATGTTATCGGACAGTGGCTGGCGCAGGATGATTTCTCCGGTGAGGTGCCGTATCAGGCCGATTGCGTGATCCTTGCAGGCAATGCGGTTATGCCGACTATCGATGCGGCATGTAAGATTGCCCGCGATCAGCAAATTCCTTTACTGATTAGTGGTGGTATCGGTCACTCGACAACTTTTTTGTATAGCGCCATCGCACAGCATCCGCACTACAACACTATCCGCACCACTGGCAGAGCAGAAGCTACCATTCTGGCGGATATCGCTCATCAGTTCTGGCATATTCCGCATGAAAAAATCTGGATTGAAGACCAGTCAACAAACTGCGGTGAAAACGCACGCTTTAGCATCGCGTTATTGAATCAGGCTGTAGAACGAGTTCATACGGCTATCGTTGTTCAGGACCCCACCATGCAGCGGCGCACGATGGCGACGTTCCGCCGTATAACCGGGGATAATCCCGATGCACCACGCTGGTTAAGTTATCCCGGATTCGTTCCTCAGTTAGGAAATAACGCAGAGAGTGTAATCTTTGTTAATCCGTTGCAAGGATTATGGCCGGTTGAGCGTTATCTATCGCTACTCACTGGCGAGCTGCCGCGTTTACGCGATGATAGCGATGGCTACGGCCCCCGCGGGCGAGATTTTATCGTTCACGTTGATTTTCCGGCAGAAGTCATTCAGGCATGGCAAACGCTGAAACATGATGCGGTGCTCATCGAGGCGATGGAAAGTCGCTCGTTACGTTAAAAATTGCCCGTTTGTGAACCACTTGTTTGCAAACGGGCATGATTTCTGACTTTTATTTCTGCCTTTTATTTCTGCCTTTAATTCCTTTTACACTTGTTTTTATGAAGCCCTTCACAGAATTGTCCTTTCACGATGCCGTCTCTCTGATGATTGATGTTAATTAACAATAAATTTACCAAAAACAAACATGCAAATCACAGGAGTCGCCCATGTCAGTACCCGTTCAACATCCTATGTATATCGATGGACAGTTTGTTACCTGGCGTGGAGACGCATGGATTGATGTGGTTAACCCTGCTACAGAGGCTGTCATTTCCCGCATTCCCGATGGTCAGGCCGAGGATGCCCGTAAGGCAATCGATGCAGCAGAACGTGCACAACCAGAATGGGAAGCGTTGCCTGCTATTGAACGCGCCAGTTGGTTGCGCAAAATCTCCGCCGGGATCCGGGAACGTGCCAGTGAAATCAGTGCGCTGATTGTCGAAGAAGGGGGCAAGATCCAGCAGTTGGCTGAAGTCGAAGTGGCTTTTACTGCGGACTATATCGATTATATGGCGGAGTGGGCACGGCGTTACGAGGGCGAGATTATTCAAAGCGATCGTCCAGGAGAAAATATCCTTCTGTTTAAACGTGCGCTTGGCGTGACTACCGGCATTCTGCCGTGGAACTTTCCGTTCTTCCTCATTGCCCGCAAAATGGCTCCCGCTCTTTTGACCGGTAATACCATCGTCATTAAACCCAGTGAATTTACGCCAAACAATGCGATTGCATTCGCCAAAATCGTTGATGAAATAGGCCTTCCGCGCGGCGTGTTTAACCTTGTACTCGGGCGTGGTGAAAACGTTGGGCAAGAACTGGCGGGTAACCCAAAGGTTGCAATGGTCAGTATGACAGGCAGCGTCTCTGCAGGTGAAAAGATTATGGCGACTGCGGCGAAAAACATCACCAAAGTGTGCCTGGAATTGGGGGGTAAAGCACCGGCTATCGTAATGGACGATGCCGATATTGAACTGGCAGTCAAAGCCATCGTTGATTCACGCGTCATTAATAGTGGGCAAGTGTGTAACTGTGCAGAACGTGTTTATGTACAGAAAAGCATTTATGATCAGTTCGTCAATCGGCTGGGTGAAGCGATGCAGGCGGTTCAATTTGGTAACCCTGCTGAACGCAACGACATTGCGATGGGACCGTTGATTAACGCCGCGGCGCTGGAAAGGGTTGAGCAAAAAGTGGCGCGCGCAGTAGAAGAAGGGGCGAGAGTGGCGTTGGGTGGCAAAGCGGTAGAGGGGAAAGGATATTATTATCCGCCGACATTGCTGCTGGATGTTCGCCAGGAAATGTCGATTATGCATGAGGAAACCTTTGGTCCGGTTCTGCCGGTGGTCGCATTTGACACGCTGGAAGAGGCTATCTCAATGGCTAATGACAGTGATTACGGCCTGACCTCATCAATCTATACCCAAAATCTGAACGTCGCGATGAAAGCCATTAAAGGGCTGAAGTTTGGTGAAACTTACATCAACCGTGAAAACTTCGAAGCTATGCAAGGCTTCCACGCTGGATGGCGTAAATCCGGTATTGGCGGCGCAGATGGTAAACATGGCTTGCATGAATATCTGCAGACCCAGGTGGTTTATTTACAGTCGTAGTGAGTGAAAGAGGCGGAGGTTTTTTCCTCCGCCTGTGCGCGTCAGAGTTTAGCGAATTTTTCGAGGGTGCGAATAAGCTGCGTGACGAAGCCATATTCGTTATCGTACCAGGCGACCGTTTTCACCAGTTGTAAATCGCCCACGGCGGTAATTTCCGTTTGCGTGGCATCAAACACCGAACCGAAATGGCTGCCAATGATATCGGAAGAGACTATTTCTTCATCGGTATAACCAAATGACTCGTTATTGTTTGTCGCCTTTTTAAGCGCGTTGTTCACCTCTTCGGCAGTCACTTTTTTTCCGAGAATCGACACCAGTTCAGTGACCGAACCTGTTTTCACCGGCACGCGTTGCGCATGACCTTTCAGTTTGCCGCTCAGTTCCGGGATCACCAGGCCAATGGCTTTTGCCGCCCCCGTAGTGTGGGGAATGATATTTTCTGCCGCTGCGCGTGAAGCACGTAAATCTTTACCACGCGGGCCATCCACCAGTGACTGGGTGCCGGTATAGGCATGAATGGTCGTCATCGTGCCGACTTCTATCCCGAAACTGTCATGCAAGGCTTTGGCCATCGGCGCAAGGCAGTTAGTGGTGCATGACGCCACGGAAACAATGGTGTCGTTGCCATCCAGAGTGTCGTCATTGACGTTATAAACGATGGTTTTCATTTCACCGGCAGGGGCGGAAATCAACACCTTCTTCGCGCCAGCATCAAGATGCGCCTGCGATTTCTCGGCGGAGGTATAAAAGCCTGTACATTCGACAATGATTTCTGCGCCTTTCGCTTTCCACGGAATATTTTTAGCCTCTTTTTCGGCGTAAACCGCGATACTTTTCCCATCAACGATAAGTGAATCTTCCGTATAATCAACGCTCCAGGGGAACGGTCCGTAGTTTGAATCATGTTTCAGCAGGTAGGCGAGAATTTTTGGGGAAGTGAGATCATTAATAGCGACAACGTCTATGTTGCTTTTGACTTCAAGTAATCGACGCAACACCAGTCGACCGATACGACCAAAACCATTAATACCAACTTTACTCATGGTCTTCTCCTGTCAGGAACGTTCGGATGAAAATTGATCCTTTCCAGGCTTAGACCAGGATGGCGGGATGGGCAATCTACATTCTTGCAGTGAAACGTAACGTACTGAAAACGGGTGAACAATATTTAATGAAATTTTAAGAAAAGCCCGTTATGTTAACGGCAAATTATGTTAAAGCAGGAAATGTTATGGGAAATAAATACTCAAGGTTACAAATCAGCATTCACTGGCTGGTCTTTTTGCTGGTTATCGTAGCGTATTGCGCAATGGAGTTTCGTGGTTTCTTCCCACGTAGCGATCGGCCCCTCATCAACATGATTCATGTTTCCTGTGGCATCTCAATTCTCGTACTGATGGTGGTTCGTCTTTTGTTAAGGCTGAAATACCCAACCCCGCCGATTATACCTAAGCCAAAACCGATGATGACGGGACTGGCGCATTTGGGCCATTTGGTGATTTATCTCCTGTTTATTGCGCTGCCGGTGATTGGTTTGGTGATGATGTATAACCGGGGCAACCCGTGGTTTGCGTTTGGTTTGACGATGCCTTACGCTTCAGAGGCCAATTTCGAGCGGGTTGATAGCTTAAAGTCGTGGCATGAAACGCTGGCGAATCTGGGATATTTTGTCATCGGGTTGCACGCTGCGGCTGCACTGGCACACCACTATTTCTGGAAGGACAACACACTTCTACGCATGATGCCACGTAAACGTTCCTGAAGGATATTTAAAGAAAACGCCTGTACTAAAACCGACCCGTGGTACAGGCGAAGAATACGGGCCTACATCGGAAGCGCCTATTATATTTATTTGTATGACAAATAAAACCATAATCCTTGTCTATACGTCCATCTGGCTTATCTTTAATCAATTCACCCGATCTTTGATCTCATCAACGGTATCAAAATAAACCAGCGTATAACGTTCAAATCGAACATAAGATTCGATAAATCATGGAGGTTATATGAAAAAACTGGCACTTATCCTGGTTATGGGAACGCTTGTTTCCTTTTATGCCGATGCCGGGCGCAAACCCTGTTCTGGTTCGAAAGGGGGGATCTCACACTGTACGGCAGGCGGCAAATTTGTCTGTAATGATGGTTCTATTAGTGCATCGAAAAAAACATGCACTAACTGAAGTGTAAAAGGGGGGCCATGAGAAAATGAATCCGCTAGTCAGATGCGCGGGGAAAACCCCCGCGCTTGCCCTTACCTGGACGTGCAGGCCATGAGCGCAGCAACCTCCTTATCACCGTCCCGGAACCGCAGTTCGTAGAGCGTTTGTCGGGTCAGGAGTGTGAATGTCAGAATCGTAATGCAGATAATGAGCAGACACACCACCAGAGGGTTGTGCTTCATAGCCTTTCTCCTTGCCGGATGGCGGGTAAGAGGCTAAGATCTGAATTGCTAGGTTCATTCGTTGGCCTCGGTTGATAGAAATATCGGTCGGGGCCTTCGTCTTTCTGATTCCAGGTTAGCCTGAAAACAGAAAGTCTCAGGCACCCGTGAGCATCCTATGTGGTTTCCTTAGGGACGAAAATAATCACCTGACGAAATCGCGTGCTGCTTTCCAGAATTTTTCGTCATTCGGTTTAGCCAGTTTAATCATTCGTTACTCTCGCAAGGCCGTGGATTTGCCGTTGTCGCCAGCGAAGTACGGACACTCGCAAGCCGCAGCGCCCAGGCGGCGAAAGAGATTGAAGGCTTGATCAGTGAATCAGTCAGGTTAATTGACCTGGGATCGGATGAGGTGGCAACGGCAGGGAAAACCATGTGCACTATTGTTGATGCCGTCGCGAGTGTCACACATATCATGCAGGAAATCGCCACCGCCTCGGGTGAACAAAGTCGAGGCATAACGCAGGTTAGCCAGGCGATTTCTGAAATGGATAAGGTGACGCAACAGAATGCTTCTCTGGTAGAAGAGGCCTCAACGGCGGCGGTGTCCCTTGAAGAACAGGCGGCACGACTAACTGAGGCGGTGGACGTATTCCGTCTGAACAAACATTCTGTGTCGGCAGAACCACGAGGAGCGGGTGAACCAGTTAGTTTTGCTACGGTGTGAAAATGTTAAAGGAGGGATCGACAGATCCCTTCACCTTTCAGAACGGCATTGATTTTCGAATAGCGTTAATCATCAACTGGCAACCAGAAGAGAACGTCGCATCTACGCGGGTCAGTATTCCAATCGGTTCGCCTGCACCATGTCCCGGAACAGGCAGGGCTACCAGCGTGGCATGACGCAGGTCGTCTTTTACAGCGCCAGAAGGGACAAACCACACGTAATCGTATTCAACCGTAAGTTGACGAGATAGCGAAGCAGACAGCGTTTCGATACAACCCGAAGGAATTTTACATCCCTGGCTCTGCACTAATGCATCTGAATGCTGGCGTGGCGCAGTGCCTTCTGGTGATACAACGACCGGCCATTCCAGCACCCGGCTTAGCGTTACGTTCTCCTGAAGTAGCGGGTGATTAGGGCGGACAACCAGCTTCAGCGATTCAAGAAACAGTAGTTCGTAATTAAGCCCGTTCATCAGTTCAGGATCTGACATCCGACCAATGCCGATATCGATTTCCCCGGTTTTTAAACCCGCCAGAATCATAGGGTTACTCATTGTCGCAACTTGCAAGGTCGTCTCTTTTTGTTGCTGATGAAACTGACCTATAACCGAAGGTAATATCCCTAGTGCCGCAGTAGGTAGCGCACCAACCCTGACGACATCATTATTAAGACCTTCTTTACGATGAAGCGACTGTCCGGCAGTGTTGATGGCGTCAAGAACTCTGACTGCATGCGTTAAAAATTGTTCGCCGGGTAAGGTAAGTTGCGCCCCCTGACGACCACGCTCAAACAAGCGAGCGCCCGTCAGCTGCTCCAGTTCATTCAATGTCTTAGAGAGCGCAGGTTGACTCAAATTAAGGGTTTCAGCCGCGCGCCCCAAAGTTCCTTGTTGTGCGACAGCTACGAATGTATGAAGGTGGCGCAAACGGATGCGCTGACTAAACAGACTATTTTTTTCCATAAGCGATGTTAAAAACGAAGCGGTGTCGCTGACAAGTGAAGTTGTTTTATTATGATAACTTGATTGCAAAATATTATTAACAATTAAAGCAACTATGTTACAGCAAAATGGATAATATTGATGTTTTCGCGGCGAGATCACAGTTTGTAAATTCTTCCAGCCGGAGTGAATGCGGTTACCTACACTCCAGATTACTGACCACTGGAGGCAGACACTATGGCGAACAGCATCACGGCGGATGAGATTCGGGAACAGTTTTCGCAGGCAATGTCAGCCATGTACCAGCAAGAAGTTCCGCAGTACGGCACGCTGCTGGAACTGGTAGCTGATGTAAATCTGGCGGTGCTGGAAAACAATCCTCAACTGCACGAAAAAATGGTAAATGCAGACGAACTGGCGCGACTGAATGTTGAACGTCATGGGGCGATTCGCGTTGGGACTGCACAAGAGCTTGCTACTCTTCGGCGGATGTTTGCCATTATGGGGATGTACCCGGTGAGCTATTACGATCTCTCGCAGGCAGGGGTGCCGGTACATTCGACAGCATTTCGGCCCATTGATGCTGCTTCTCTGGCGCGTAATCCCTTCCGCGTTTTTACCTCATTACTCCGCCTTGAGCTTATCGAGAACGAATTATTACGCCAGAAAGCGGCGGAGATTCTGCGTCAGCGCGATATCTTCACCCCACGTTGTCGACAACTGTTACAGGAATATGAGCAGCGGGGCGGTTTTAACGAAACACAGGCACAGGAGTTTGTGCAGGAAGCCCTGGAAACGTTTCGCTGGCACCAGTCAGCAACGGTAGATGAAAAAACCTATCGCGCCTTGCACAACGAACATCGGTTGATTGCTGATGTGGTCTGTTTTCCTGGATGCCATATCAACCACCTGACGCCACGCACGCTGGATATTGACCGGGTGCAGTCGATGATGCCTGAATGCGGAATTGAACCCAAAATTCTGATCGAAGGGCCGCCGCGCCGCGAGGTGCCGATTTTACTACGCCAGACCAGCTTTAAAGCACTGGAAGAGACGGTGTTGTTTGCGGGGCAGAAACAGGGCACACATACCGCGCGCTTTGGTGAAATTGAGCAGCGTGGTGTGGCATTAACGCCGAAAGGGCGACAACTGTATGATGATCTTCTGCGGAACGCTGGAACCGGGCAGGATAATCTCACTCACCAAATGCATTTACAGGAAACCTTCCGCACTTTTCCTGACAGTGAGTTTTTAATGCGTCAGCAAGGGCTGGGATGGTTCCGGTACCGTCTGACGCCTTCGGGTGAGGCGCATCGTCAGGCGATTCATCCCGGAGACGATCCACAGCCCTTAATAGAACGTGGTTGGGTAGTGGCGCAACCCATTACCTATGAAGATTTCTTGCCCGTTAGCGCGGCGGGGATCTTCCAGTCAAATCTGGGTAATGAAACGCAGGCATGCAATCACGGTGATGCCAGTCGCGAAGCATTTGAGCAGGCGTTGGGGTGTCCGGTTTTGGATGAGTTCCAGCTTTATCAGGAAGCGGAAGAACGCAGTAAACGTCGCTGTGGTTTGCTTTAAATTCTGACCATCCGCCTTTGCAAAAATTTGCCTGATTTTACAAACGAATCAGGCTCATCCCATCGACATAAAAAAAATGCCAATTTATGCATATTCTCTGATTTCAACAATTGGATTATTAATAAATATTGTCTAGAGTGAGCGGTCATAAATAAGCACTTTCTTGCCGCTGAAAATGACCAGCGCGGGACCATTCACAACACCAGAAGGACTCACTTTCAGGTATGGATCGTAGACGATTTATTAAAGGTTCAATGGCTATGGCCGCCGTGTGCGGTACCAGCGGCATTGCTTCTCTTTTTTCTCAGGCGGCATTCGCGGCCGATTCTGATATTGCCGACGGGCAAACCCAGCGTTTTGACTTCTCCATTCTACAGTCAATGGCGCACGACTTAGCGCAAACAGCATGGCGTGGTGCACCACGTCCGTTACCTGATACTCTGGCGACAATGACGCCGCAGGCTTATAACAGTATTCAATACGACGCCGAAAAATCGCTCTGGCATAACGTTGAGAACCGTCAACTGGACGCTCAGTTTTTCCATATGGGAATGGGATTCCGTCGCCGCGTTCGTATGTTTTCTGTAGATCCAGCAACACATCTGGCGCGTGAAATTCACTTTCGCCCGGAGTTGTTCAAATACAACGATGCGGGTGTGGATACCAAACAATTAGAAGGGCAAAGCGATCTCGGTTTTGCCGGTTTTCGCGTGTTTAAAGCCCCCGAACTGGCGCGCCGTGATGTAGTATCATTCCTCGGCGCGAGTTATTTCCGCGCCGTTGATGACACATATCAATACGGTTTGTCGGCCCGCGGCCTGGCGATCGACACTTACACCGACAGCAAAGAAGAGTTCCCCGACTTTACCGCCTTCTGGTTTGATACGGTAAAACCAGGGGCAACCACCTTTACCGTTTATGCGTTGCTCGATAGCGCCAGCATTACTGGTGCCTATAAGTTCACTATCCATTGTGAGAAAAATCAGGTGATTATGGATGTGGAAAATCACCTGTATGCGCGCAAAGACATTAAACAGCTGGGCATTGCACCGATGACCAGTATGTTCAGCTGCGGTACTAATGAACGTCGGATGTGCGACACCATTCATCCGCAAATCCATGACTCTGATCGTCTGTCCATGTGGCGGGGCAACGGCGAGTGGATTTGCCGTCCGCTGAACAATCCGCAAAAATTGCAGTTCAATGCTTACACCGACAACAACCCGAAAGGGTTTGGTTTATTGCAACTGGATCGTGATTTCTCCCATTATCAGGACATTATGGGCTGGTATAACAAACGCCCAAGTCTGTGGGTGGAACCGCGTAACAAGTGGGGTAAGGGCACCATCGGCCTGATGGAAATCCCAACTACGGGGGAAACGCTGGATAACATTGTTTGCTTCTGGCAGCCAGAAAAAGCTGTAAAAGCGGGTGATGAGTTTGCATTCCAGTATCGTCTGTACTGGAGTGCGCAACCGCCTGTTCATTGCCCATTAGCGCGCGTTATGGCGACGCGTACCGGCATGGGCGGTTTCCCGGAAGGTTGGGCGCCAGGTGAACACTATCCCGAAAAATGGGCGCGACGTTTTGCCGTCGATTTCGTTGGTGGCGATCTGAAAGCTGCCGCGCCAAAAGGCATTGAGCCGGTGATTACGCTTTCCAGTGGGGAAGCGAAGCAAATCGAAATTCTCTATATTGAACCCATTGATGGTTATCGTATTCAGTTTGACTGGTATCCGACTTCGGACTCCACTGATCCGGTCGATATGCGGATGTATCTGCGTTGTCAGGGCGACGCTATCAGTGAAACATGGTTATATCAGTATTTCCCGCCAGCGCCGGATAAACGTCAGTATGTTGATGACCGCGTGATGAGTTAATCGTTTTTTCTTCGGCATCTTCTTCGGGAGGTGCCGTCTGGTTAAACACGATCCCGCTCGCATTTTTTCCTAAGTTAAATGAGTAATCTGCTGGTGTGTATTTCAGATACACCTTGTCAGCCACTAACAGGGAGTGCGTATGTTTCCAGAATACCGAGATTTAATATCCCGTCTGAAAAACGAAAATCCTCGCTTTATGTCCTTGTTCGATAAACACAATAAACTTGATCATGAAATTGCCAGAAAGGAAGGTTCCGACGGTCGAGGGTACAATGCGGAAGTGGTCCGCATGAAAAAACAAAAGCTACAGTTAAAAGATGAGATGCTCAAAATCCTGCAGCAGGTGAGCGTCAAAGAGGTGTAAACTTTCCTAAGCCGCCAGCCAGGCGGCTTTTTTAACAGCTGCATGGATTGACTGGAGATAAGATGACTGAAACGATAAAAGTAAGCGAATCACTTGAATTACATGCTGTTGCGGAAAGTCATGTCACACTTCTTTATCAGTTAATCTGTAAAAATAAAACCTGGTTACAGCAGTCGCTAAACTGGCCGCAGTTTGTTCAAAGTGAAGAGGACACGCGAAAAACGGTGCAGGGTAATGTGATGTTGCATCAACGCGGCTATGCCAAAATGTTCATGATTTTCAAAGAAGATGAACTTATCGGCGTTATCTCTTTTAATCGTATTGAACCACTGAATAAAACCGCTGAAATCGGCTACTGGCTGGACGAACCTCATCAGGGGCAGGGGATCATTTCTCAGGCGCTGCAGGCATTGATTCATCATTACGCTCAGTCTGGTGAACTTAGACGCTTCGTGATCAAATGTCGGGTGGACAATCCGCAAAGCAACCAGGTAGCGTTGCGCAATGGTTTTATCCTTGAAGGTTGCCTGAAACAGGCTGAGTTTCTGAATGATGCCTATGATGATGTGAACTTATACGCGCGTATTATCGATTCACAATAACCCTGCCAGCAGCGTTCGCGTAATGCGCTCCTCGCCGTTAATGACTTTTGGACCACGGACATGAATCGTGTCGCCATCAAAGGCTTCAACGACGGCGTGGTCAGTTAACTCCACATGGTTTTCAATTATCACCGCACCTGTAATACGGCTCTCACCTTGTATTACAACGTGCTCGTCGAGCAGAATCGGTCCGCCACGTACCACGGCATTTCCGCCAATCAAGACATGATGTTTTAACACACAATTACCTTCCACAATGGCATATTCCGCCACCTGTGAACTGTAATGAATCGTCGGAATGGCATCTTCTTCTATGCCAGCTTTCACCTGCGCGTGACCGTAAACTTTAGCGCAATCGCATAGCCAGACGTTGTTCTCTTCATTACCTTCAATACTGGCAAAATCAAAAACTTCGGCGCGATGTTCAATAAAAGCATACCGGACGACGGCATCGCCATAAATTTGTGCCTGGTGGACAATACGCGAGGCGCTAACCTTTGCGCGATCATAAATTTGTAGCAGGAGTTGATGGTCGGGCGTTAAGCCTTGTGCGGCGACGATCATAGAATGTTGATCAATTAAGGCGTGACCAAATATTCTACATTGACCGCAAACTAATGAGTCACTAATGGTGACACTGTCACTTATATATGCACCCTGGCTGATTTCACTATTATCGATCCAGACATTATCCGTTGCGTAAACCTCTCCCCACAGCACGCTGGTGCCGGTGATACGCGTATTCCCGGAAATCACCGTTCCGCCGAACGCAATAGCATTCTGGTCGTAAATCCAGCAATTTCCTTCCTGTGCTAACACCGTTTCGCGATCGATCCAGCCGCCAGCGCTTCCTGCTATCACATCGTTAAAATCGCTCATGGCGATAATTTGCCGTAATAACACACTTTTTTTAGTGCCATCTTCCTGATAACTAAAGGCTCGCTGTTCTTCACTTAGACGATATTTACGCATAGCGTTTTCCCACAGGTGACTTACTATAACCGTAGCAAATTCTGCGGCTCTGGCTATGCTCGAGAAAATTCCATAAAATGCATTTCAAATATACTTTATAAATTAAACAAAATGAGTAAGAAGATGCAGAGCGATAAAGTGCTCAATTTGCCGGCAGGCTACTTTGGTATTGTGTTGGGGACGATAGGGATGGGATTTGCCTGGCGCTATGCCAGCCAGGTTTGGCAGGTCAGCCACTGGTTGGGGGATGGGCTGGTGATTCTGGCGATGATCATCTGGGGATTATTGACTGGCGCATTTATTACCCGACTCATACGCTTTCCGCATAGCGTGCTGGCAGAAGTGCGCCATCCAGTGCTGAGCAGTTTTGTGAGTTTGTTTCCGGCAACGACGATGCTGGTGGCGATTGGTTTTGTTCCGTGGTTTCGCCCACTGGCGGTGTGCCTGTTCAGTTTTGGTGTCGTGGTTCAGTTGGCTTATGCCGCCTGGCAAACTGCGGGATTATGGCGTGGATCTCACCCTGAAGAAGCTACCACGCCTGGACTGTATCTGCCGACAGTTGCCAACAACTTTATCAGCGCAATGGCCTGTGGTGCGTTGGGCTACACCGACGCCGGTCTGGTGTTTTTAGGCGCAGGCGTTTTCTCATGGCTAAGCCTGGAACCGGTGATCTTGCAGCGTCTGCGCAGTTCGGGAGAATTACCCACGGCACTGAGGACATCACTCGGCATTCAGCTCGCTCCTGCGCTGGTGGCCTGTAGTGCCTGGCTGAGCGTCAACGGCGGCGAGGGTGACACGCTGGCGAAAATGCTTTTCGGTTATGGACTGCTGCAACTGCTGTTTATGCTACGTCTGATGCCATGGTATCTCTCCCAGCCATTTAATGCTTCATTCTGGAGTTTCTCGTTCGGCGTATCTGCACTGGCAACCACCGGTTTGCATCTGGGGAGTGGCAGCGATAATGGATTTTTCCATACGCTGGCGGTGCCGCTGTTTATCTTTACCAATTTTATTATTGCAATACTGCTCATCCGTACTTTTGCGCTTCTGATGCAGGGAAAATTGTTAGTCAGAACCGAGCGCGCCGTTTTAATGAAAGCAGAGGACAAAGAATGATCATTCGTGATGAAAACTATTTTACTGATAAATATGAATTAACCCGCACACACTCTGAAGTGCTGGAAGCGGTGAAAGTGGTTAAACCGGGTAAAACGCTGGATCTGGGCTGTGGCAATGGTCGTAACAGTCTTTACCTGGCAGCCAATGGTTATGATGTTGACGCATGGGATAAAAATGCCATGAGTATCGCCAACGTCGAGCGCATTAAGTCCATTGAAAATCTGGATAATTTACACACCCGGGTCGTTGATCTGAATAACCTCACATTTGATGGACAGTACGATTTTATTCTTTCGACTGTGGTGCTGATGTTCCTTGAGGCTAAAACCATCCCAGGGCTGATTGCCAATATGCAACGTTGCGCTAAACCTGGCGGTTACAACCTGATTGTGGCGGCGATGGATACCGCTGATTATCCATGTACCGTCGGCTTCCCGTTTGCCTTCAAAGAGGGGGAATTACGTCGATATTACGAAGGCTGGGAGATGGTGAAATACAATGAAGACGTCGGCGAGCTGCACCGCACCGACGCCAACGGTAATCGTATTAAACTGCGTTTCGCCACGATGCTGGCACGTAAAAAATGATCCGGTAAGAACAAAGCGCGTGAAAATTCCCCACGCTGAGATGGTTTACTGTTCTTCTTTTCGGTAAGCATATTTTTTATCGAAGGGATGTGAAATTAATCACAGTAGTCGAAGTTTTTTAGCCGCTTAACGTACTGAAATTTAACTACTGATGATTGACTTAGCCCCTTTTTCGGCATTGACTATGTCGTCTGAAAAGGGGCTAAAAAATTTATTTTCACCAACACTTTTTTTGCCACAACACGAAGCGGCGCTTTTTGCTATAACTTAAAAAGTAATATAATCATCTCAGGAAACTATTCATGCGTACCACATCATTTGCGAAAGTTGCAGCTTTATGCGGCTTGTTGGCTCTGTCTGGTTGTGCCTCTAAAATCACCCAGCCAGATAAATATTCTGGTTTTTTAAACAATTACTCTGATTTAAAAGAAACAACCTCGGCAACAGGTAAACCTGTTTTACGTTGGGTAGACCCGAGTTTTGATCAAAGCAAATATGACAGCATCGTCTGGAACCCAATCACTTATTATCCGGTACCGAAACCTTCTACCCAGGTAGGGCAGAAAGTTCTGGATAAAATTTTGAACTATACCAACACCGAAATGAAAGAAGCGATAGCGCAGCGTAAACCACTGGTTACCACCGCTGGGCCGCGTAGTCTGATTTTCCGTGGGGCCATTACCGGTGTAGATACCAGCAAAGAAGGGCTGCAATTCTATGAAGTGGTTCCTGTTGCATTAGTGGTTGCGGGGACGCAAATGGCTACAGGCCACCGTACCATGGATACTCGCTTGTATTTTGAAGGTGAGCTGATTGATGCAGCGACTAATAAACCGGTTATCAAAGTCGTTCGTCAGGGCGAAGGTAAAGACCTGAATAACGAAAGTACGCCAATGGCTTTCGAAAATATTAAACAAGTTATTGATGACATGGCGACCGATGCCACCATGTTTGACGTTAACAAAAAGTAGTTCCAGACGCGCCATCGTTAGATGGCGCTTTTTATTATCGGTTTCTGTTAGCGATTAAATTCAACACCACGTAACAAACGCCTCCGGCAATTAATCCCCAAAACGCAGAACCAATCCCGAACAGCGTCAATCCACTTGCCGTTACCAGAAATGCCACCACCGCCGCGTCGCGCTCACGCTCATTATGCAGCGCCTGATACAAACTGCCGCCAATGGTACTCAACAGCGCAAGACCTGCCAGCATCTGGATCCAACTTACGGGCAGGGCAGCCATCATCCCGGTAATGGCACTACCAAACAGACCTGCGATCAAATAAAAAATGCCGGCAACGGCAGCGGCCAGCCAACGTTGATCTTTATCCGGATGCGCTTCCGGGCTTTGGCAAATAGCCGCGGTGATTGCCGCAATACCGACGGAATAAACGCCGAAAGGGGAAAAAAACAGTGCCAGCAATCCAGTAAACACAATCAACGGCGAAACAGGAGCCGAATACCCGGCTGCTTTCATTGCTGCGATACCCGGTGCGTTTTGCGATGCCATCGTCACCAGAAAAAGGGGGAGTGCAACGCTCAGACTGTGAGCAAACGAAAAATCAGGGGTAATATAAGTGGGGAGAACGGGTTTAAAGACAATATCAGTTGTAACAACGTCACCTTGCGCGGTAACGATGACGATCCCAATAATCATCGCGGCAATTACCGCATAGCGCGGCGCAACGGCCTTGGCTGCCAGCCATGCCAGCAACATACTGCCACACAACGTAAATTGACCATCCAGACTGGCAAACGCCTGTAAACCAAAACGTAATAAAATCCCGGCAAGCATTGCCGCCGCAAGCGAGTGCGGAATAATGCGCATCAGACGAGCAAAGAGTCCCGTTATGCCGCAGAGGACTATTAACGCGTTGGTGACAATAAAAACGCCGATGGCTTCGTTAAGTGTTAGTTCCTGCAATCCGGTGACCAACAAAGCCGCGCCAGGCGTTGACCATGCGGTGAGAACAGGTACGCGATACCATAATGTCAGAGTCAGCGTACTGACGCCCATTGCCAGCCCCAGCGCCGTCATCCAGCCAGAGATTTGTGCAGTGGTGGCTCCGGCGACAATCGCTGCTTGCCAGATTATTGCCGCTGAACTGGCGTAGCCAATTAATACCGCCAGAAACCCCGCCAGTAGCGTGGGTGGAGGAATAGAAAACAGACGCATAGTCACCTCGTGCGTTATAACGTACAGGTACCGTAGCATTTGTCCGTTATAACGCACAAGTGATAAACTTCCGTTTTGCCGGAGGAGTCGCATGGAAAATCTCGCTCGTTTTTTATCCACCACACTTAAACAACTACGTCAGCAGCGCGGCTGGAGTCTTTCGCGACTGGCAGAAGCGACGGGCGTTTCTAAAGCGATGTTAGGGCAGATTGAGCGTAATGAATCCAGCCCGACGGTCGCGACATTATGGAAAATTGCCACCGGGTTGAACGTGCCATTTTCAACATTTATTTCTCCGCCGCAGTCCGCTACGCCTTCAGTTTATGATCCACAACGGCAGGCGATGGTGATCACTTCGCTGTTTCCTTATGATCCACAACTCTGCTTTGAACACTTCTCGATTCAGATGGCACCCGGTGCAATAAGCGAATCGATGCCCCATGAAAAGGGGGTAATCGAACATGTCGTCGTCATTGATGGACAACTTGATCTGTGTGTTGATGGTGAATGGCAGAGCCTTAATTGTGGGGAAGGCGTTCGATTTGCTGCAGACGTCACGCATGTCTATCGTAATGGTGGGGAGCAAACCGTACATTTTCATTCCCTCATCCATTACCCGCGCAGTTAAGCGGGAAAACTATTTCGCAACGTCGCGCTTGTGGCTAAAATAGCCGCCATTTTTCAGCTACTGGATAAGAAAGTGACCGTATCTTCTCATCGTCTTGAACTGTTAAGCCCGGCACGCGATGCCGCCATTGCCCGCGAAGCTATTTTGCACGGTGCCGATGCTGTTTATATCGGCGGCCCTGGTTTTGGTGCCCGTCATAATGCCAGTAATAGCCTGAAAGATATTGCCGAGTTGGTGCCGTTTGCCCATCGTTATGGTGCAAAAATTTTCGTCACGCTTAACACCATTTTGCATGATGATGAGCTGGAACCCGCGCAACGGCTGATTACTGACCTCTACCAGACCGGTGTCGATGCGCTGATTGTTCAGGATATGGGGATTCTGGAACTTGATATTCCGCCGATTGAACTGCACGCCAGTACGCAGTGCGATATTCGTACAGTAGAAAAAGCGAAGTTCCTCTCTGATGTTGGCTTCACGCAGATTGTGCTGGCGCGAGAACTGAATCTTGAGCAGATCCGCGCGATTCACCAGGCCACGAACGCGACCATTGAATTCTTTATTCATGGCGCATTGTGCGTGGCCTATTCGGGTCAGTGCTACATTTCTCATGCGCAAACAGGGCGTAGCGCCAACCGTGGCGATTGCTCGCAGGCGTGCCGTTTGCCATACACATTGAAAGACGATCAGGGGCGGGTGGTTTCCTATGAAAAACATCTGCTGTCGATGAAAGATAACGATCAGACTGCCAACCTCGGCGCGCTGATTGATGCTGGCGTACGCTCCTTCAAGATTGAAGGGCGTTACAAAGATATGAGCTACGTGAAGAATATCACCGCCCATTATCGCCAGATGCTGGATGCCATTATTGAAGAACGTGGCGATCTGGCGCGCGCTTCATCAGGTCGTACTGAACATTTCTTTGTTCCATCGACGGAAAAGACTTTCCACCGTGGTAGCACAGATTATTTTGTGAATGCCCGTAAAGGCGATATTGGCGCGTTCGATTCGCCGAAATTTATCGGCCTGCCGGTGGGCGAAGTATTGAAAGTAGCGAAAGATCATATTGATGTTGCCGTTACCGAGCCACTGGCAAATGGCGATGGCCTGAACGTGATGATTAAACGTGAAGTCGTCGGTTTTCGTGCCAATACGGTAGAGAAAACCGGAGAAAATCAGTACCGCGTCTGGCCAAATGAAATGCCAGCAGATTTGCACAAAATTCGCCCGCATCACCCACTAAACCGTAATCTTGATCATAACTGGCACCAGGCACTGACAAAAACCTCCAGCGAACGTCGGGTGGCGGTAGACATTGAACTGGGCGGCTGGCAGGAACAACTGATTCTGACCCTGACCAGTGAAGAGGGCGTCAGCGTCACGCATACGCTGGACGGGCAGTTCGACGAAGCCAATAACGCCGAAAAAGCAATGAACAATCTGAAGGATGGTCTGACAAAACTGGGGCAAACCATCTATTACGCCCGCAATGTGCAAATTAATTTGCCGGGGGCGCTGTTTGTACCAAACAGTCTGTTAAACCAGTTCCGCCGTGAAGCCGCCGATATGCTTGATGCTGCGCGTCTTGCCAGTTACCAGCGCGGCAGCCGTAAACCGGTTGCTGATCCTGCGCCGGTTTATCCGCAAACGCATCTGAGTTTCCTCGCGAACGTATACAACCAGAAAGCGCGTGAATTTTATCATCGCTATGGTGTGCAACTGATTGACGCGGCGTATGAGACACATGAAGAGAAGGGCGAAGTCCCGGTGATGATCACCAAGCATTGTCTGCGCTTTGCCTTCAATCTGTGCCCGAAACAGGCGAAAGGCAATATCAAAAGCTGGAAGGCGACGCCAATGCAACTGGTTAACGGCGATGAAGTATTAACGCTAAAGTTTGATTGCCGCCCATGCGAGATGCACGTCATTGGCAAAATCAAAAATCACATACTGAAAATGCCGTTACCGGGAAGCGTAGTGGCATCCGTAAGTCCGGATGATCTGCTGAAAACATTGCCGAAGCGAAAAGGGTAAAACGCCAGTTTTCGGGTTACTCACCACTCATCAAATCTGCATGATATTGCCTGCCGGGTAAGGCGTCATGCCGCATCCGGCAACAAATGACTCAACGCTGTCCCGCTTCTGGTTTGCGCGATTTTTGCCAGTAAAAATGCTCGCGCAAACCTTCCGCCGACTCTTCCGCCACAGCACGCAATTCATCGCTGTCCGCTTCATGACGCAGCTGATGATCCACATTCTTTACCCACATAAATTCATGTCCTTTGTGCCCTGCCATGAGTTGTCCTGAGAACAGTGCACACGTTAATAAGACAACCGATAACGCCTTCGAAAACATCCCGCCACCTTTTTCTAACCTTTTGCCGCTATGATGCCGATCGTTTCTTGAGGTTATTATTCAGTTTTGCAAATTAGAGCAAAGAAATTCTGGAATCTTCCTTCCTGATTTTGCATTGAATTCTGCCGTTGCGGCGATTTAGTGCTATTTTCGAGCACATTACACACGGAGGTAAACTTCGCCATTAAATAGTCACGATCACTTTATTGAAGTGCCTTTGAGCGTCGCCTCTAATGTATTGCTGTTAAATGCTTTTTTACAGTCAGAAATCACTCAGCAAGAGTTAGCCAGGCGAATTGGCAAACATAAACAGGAGATTACTCGCCTATTTAATTTGCACCATGCGACAAAAATCGACGCCGTCCAGCTCGCGGCTAAGGCGCTTGGCAAAGAGTTATCGCTGGTGATGGTTTAATTACAGTTAACGAAAAGTTGTCATTTTTAACAACTGATATAGACTGCCGAATCATCTGCACATAATTACGATTCGATAATGAAAAAATACCAGCAGCTTGCAGAACAATTACGCGAGCAGATTGCGTCGGGTATCTGGCAACCCGGCGATCGTTTGCCTTCGTTGCGTGACCAGGTGGCGCTTTCTGGCATGAGCTTTATGACTGTCAGCCATGCCTATCAGTTGCTCGAAAGTCAGGGATATATTATCGCGCGACCGCAATCGGGTTATTACGTTGCGCCACAGGCAATAAAAATGCCGAAAGCGACAGTCATTCCAGTCACACGAGATGAAGCAGTCGATATCAACACCTATATTTTTGATATGTTGCAGGCCAGTCGCGATCCGTCGGTAGTTCCGTTTGCCTCGGCCTTTCCCGACCCGCGACTTTTCCCCCTCCAACAACTAAACCGCTCGCTGGCGCAGGTAAGCAAAACCGCCACGGCGATGAGCGTGATTGAAAACTTACCGCCAGGAAACGCAGAACTGCGTCAGGCTATTGCTCGTCGCTATGCCTTACAGGGCATCACCATTTCTCCTGATGAAATTGTCATTACCGCCGGGGCGTTAGAGGCATTAAACCTCAGTTTGCAAGCGGTAACTGAACCGGGCGATTGGGTGATAGTAGAGAATCCTTGTTTCTACGGCGCGTTGCAGGCGCTGGAGCGGTTACGGCTGAAGGCGTTATCGGTAGCGACGGATATTAAAGAAGGGATCGATCTTCAGGCGCTGGAACTGGCGTTGCAGGAGTATCCGGTGAAAGCGTGCTGGCTGATGACTAATAGCCAGAACCCACTTGGATTTACCTTAACGCCGCAGAAAAAAGTGCGGCTGGTAGCGTTGCTCAATCAGTACAACGTAACGCTGATTGAAGATGACGTTTATAGCGAACTTTATTTTGGACGGGAAAAACCGCTGCCTGCGAAAGCGTGGGATCGCCACGATGGTGTTTTGCATTGCTCTTCGTTTTCGAAATGTCTGGTGCCTGGTTTTCGTATTGGTTGGGTCGCCGCCGGAAAACATGCACGTAAAATTCAACGCTTGCAGTTGATGAGTACGCTTTCCACCAGCTCACCGATGCAGCTTGCGCTGGTGGATTACCTTTCTACTCGCCGATACGATGCTCATCTTCGTCGCCTGCGTCGCCAGCTTGCGGAACGTAAACAACGCGCCTGGCAGGCTTTGCTGCGTTATCTGCCTGCGGAAGTCAAAATTCATCACAATGACAGCGGTTATTTTCTCTGGCTGGAGCTCCCCGAGCCGTTAGATGCAGGAGAATTAAGCCTGGTGGCACTGACGCATCATATCAGTATTGCGCCGGGTAATATGTTTTCTACCGGTGAAAACTGGTCACGTTTTTTTCGTTTTAATACCGCGTGGCAGTGGGGAGAACGTGAAGAACAGGCGGTAAAACAATTAGGCAAACTTATTCAAGAACGGCTGTAATAGCGTTTAATTTAATTCCTCTCAGGTTGGGTAATATGAATTTCGAATAGCAGTCATATATCCTAACTCCTTGTCTATACTCCAGAAGATAACCTTACAGACGGCATAATGCGCGGTAGCTCACAACCTGATTAAATTTTCTCAGGGCCGAAGGTGTGCCTGCAAGCCGCCGTCTATGGTTAAACAAGGAGATATTTTTACGGCACGGCGGCTGAACAATTAATTACGACAGGAGTAAGACCTTATGAGCAAGACATTTGCCCGCAGCAGCCTGTGTGCGCTCAGCATGACAATAATGACCGCTCACGCCGCCGAACCGCCTACCAATTTAGAGAATCCGGAAGGGCGACTGGATATTATCGCCTGGCCGGGATACATCGAACGCGGACAAACTGATAAACAGTACGACTGGGTAACGCAATTCGAAAAAGAGACAGGCTGCGCGGTGAATGTTAAAACCGCCGCGACTTCCGATGAAATGGTCAGTCTGATGGCCAAAGGGGGTTACGATCTGGTTACGGCATCCGGCGATGCCTCGCTGCGTTTGATTATGGGCAAACGCGTGCAGCCAATTAATACCGCCTTGATTCCCAACTGGAAAACGCTCGATCCGCGCGTGGTTAAAGGCGACTGGTTTAACGTTAGTGGCAAAGTTTATGGCACACCTTACCAATGGGGTCCGAACCTGTTGATGTACAACACTAAAACCTTCCCGACGCCGCCGGATAGCTGGCAAGTGGTTTTTGTTGAGCAGAATCTGCCGGACGGCAAGAGCAATAAAGGCCGCGTTCAGGCTTATGATGGCCCTATCTACATTGCGGACGCTGCGTTGTTCGTTAAAGCCACTCAGCCGCAGTTGGGCATCAGTGATCCGTATCAACTCACCGAAGAACAGTACCAGGCGGTGCTGAAAGTGCTGCGCGATCAACATAGTTTGATCCATCGCTACTGGCATGACACTACCGTGCAAATGAGCGATTTCAAAAACGAGGGTGTGGTTGCTTCCAGTGCATGGCCCTATCAGGCCAACGCCCTGAAAGCCGAAGGCCAGCCTGTCGCTACCGTTTTCCCGAAGGAGGGCGTTACCGGTTGGGCTGACACCACCATGCTACATAGCGAAGCGAAACATCCGGTTTGCGCCTACAAATGGATGAACTGGTCATTAACCCCAAAAGTGCAGGGCGATGTGGCGGCCTGGTTTGGCTCGTTACCAGTAGTGCCGCAAGGGTGTAAAGCCAGTCCGTTATTAGGCGAGAAAGGTTGTGAAACAAACGGTTTTAACTATTTCGATAAAATCGCCTTCTGGAAAACGCCTGTAGCAGAAGGGGGCAAGTTTGTTCCCTACAGTCGCTGGACGCAGGATTACATTGCCATTATGGGCGGTCGCTAACTTCGCTGGGGTGTTTTATGACGTACGCAGTGGAGTTTGACAACGTCTCACGGTTGTACGGTGACGTGCGCGCAGTAGATGGCGTCAGTATTGCGATAAAAGATGGTGAGTTCTTCTCTATGCTGGGGCCGTCCGGCTCCGGCAAAACCACTTGCCTGCGCCTGATTGCTGGATTCGAACAGCTTTCCGGCGGGGCTATCTCTATTTTTGGTACGCCCGCCAGCAATCTGCCACCGTGGGAGCGGGACGTGAATACTGTCTTCCAGGACTACGCGCTATTTCCGCATATGTCGATTCTTGACAACGTAGCCTACGGGCTGATGGTCAAAGGCGTGAATAAAAAGCAGCGGCATGCAATGGCGCAAGAGGCGCTTGAGAAAGTGGCGTTGGGGTTTGTACAGCAACGTAAACCGTCACAACTTTCTGGTGGTCAGCGCCAGCGGGTTGCTATCGCCAGAGCACTGGTGAACGAACCGCGTGTGTTGTTGCTGGATGAACCGCTCGGCGCGCTGGATCTCAAATTGCGAGAGCAAATGCAGCTTGAGCTGAAAAAGCTGCAACAGTCTCTCGGTATCACTTTTATCTTCGTTACCCACGATCAGGGCGAAGCGTTATCGATGTCCGATCGGGTGGCGGTTTTCAATAATGGACGCATTGAACAGGTCGATTCTCCGCGCGATCTCTATATGCGCCCGCGCACGCCGTTTGTTGCGGGATTCGTCGGGACATCCAACGTTTTTGATCCGCTAATGGCCGAGAAACTTTGTGGCATGACGGGAAGCTTCGCACTACGACCGGAACATATCCGCCTCAACACCCATGGCGAAATGCAGGCTAATGGCACGATCCAGGCGGTGCAATATCAGGGCGCAGCGACCCGTTTTGAACTGAAATTGAACGGCGGTGAAAAACTGCTGGTGAGTCAGGCCAATATGACAGGCGAAGAGCTACCTGCCACGCTCACGCCCGGACAACAGGTGATGGTTTCCTGGTCACGTGATGTGATGGTGGCGCTGGTTGAGGAGAGGTGAATGGCGATGAACGTATTGCAATCACCTTCACGTCCAGGTCTGGGTAAGGTGTCCGGTTTCTTCTGGCGTAATCCGGGGCTGGGGCTGTTTTTGCTGCTGCTTGGCCCGCTAATGTGGTTTGGCATTGTCTATTTCGGCTCGCTGCTGACGCTGTTATGGCAGGGCTTTTATACCTTTGACGATTTCACCATGTCGGTAACGCCGGAACTGACGCTGGCGAATATCCGCGCGCTGTTTAATCCGGCGAATTACGACATCATTGTCCGCACGCTGACCATGGCTGTGGCAGTCACTATCGCCAGCGCCATTCTGGCTTTTCCAATGGCGTGGTATATGGCGCGCTATACCAGCGGGAAAATGAAAGCGTTTTTTTATATCGCGGTAATGTTGCCGATGTGGGCGAGCTACATTGTTAAAGCCTATGCCTGGACGTTATTGCTGGCAAAAGATGGCGTGGCGCAGTGGTTTTTACAACATCTGGGGCTGGAACCACTGCTGACTGCGTTCCTCACGCTACCGGCGGTGGGAGGTAATACGCTGTCAACTTCCGGGCTGGGGCGCTTTCTGGTGTTTCTCTATATCTGGTTGCCGTTCATGATCCTCCCGGTGCAGGCGGCGCTTGAGCGTTTGCCGCCGTCATTGTTGCAGGCGTCGGCTGATCTTGGCGCACGTCCACGACAAACCTTTCGCTATGTGGTGCTGCCGCTGGCAATCCCGGGTATTGCCGCTGGCTCTATCTTTACCTTCTCACTCACGCTGGGCGATTTTATTGTCCCGCAGCTGGTTGGCCCTCCAGGATATTTTATCGGCAATATGGTTTATTCCCAGCAGGGGGCGATTGGCAATATGCCGATGGCGGCGGCATTCACCCTGGTGCCGATTGTTCTCATCGCACTTTACCTGGCGTTCGTGAAACGTCTGGGAGCGTTCGATGCACTCTGAACGCGCACCGTTTTTCCTCAAACTGGCGGCCTGGGGCGGCGTGGTTTTCCTACATTTTCCCATCCTGATTATCGCTGCCTATGCGTTTAACACTGAAGATGCGGCGTTTAGTTTTCCACCGCAAGGCCTGACGCTGCGCTGGTTTAGCGTGGCAGCACAGCGTAGTGATATCCTTGATGCCGTGACACTGTCACTTAAAGTGGCGGCGCTGGCGACATTAATCGCGCTGGTGTTAGGGACGCTGGCAGCTGCCGCGCTGTGGCGACGAGACTTTTTCGGCAAAAACGCCATTTCGCTGTTACTGTTGCTGCCCATTGCGCTGCCGGGCATTGTCACTGGTCTGGCGCTATTAACCGCCTTTAAAACCATCAATCTGGAGCCAGGATTTTTCACCATCGTGGTCGGTCATGCGACTTTTTGCGTAGTGGTGGTGTTTAACAATGTCATCGCCCGTTTTCGCCGCACCTCGTGGAGTCTGGTTGAGGCGTCAATGGATCTTGGGGCCAATGGCTGGCAAACCTTCCGCTACGTAGTGTTGCCGAATCTCAGTTCGGCGTTACTGGCTGGAGGAATGCTGGCGTTTGCCTTGTCGTTCGATGAAATCATCGTGACGACTTTTACGGCAGGTCATGAACGAACGTTACCGTTGTGGTTGCTCAATCAGCTTGGGCGACCGCGTGATGTACCGGTAACCAACGTGGTGGCACTGCTGGTTATGTTGGTAACAACCTTGCCGATCCTGGGGGCCTGGTGGCTAACCCGCGAAGGCGACAATGGTCAATAACCACTGATACAGGAATATGCTATGCAACATAAGTTACTGATTAACGGAGAACTGGTTAGCGGCGAAGGGGAAAAACAGCCTGTCTATAATCCGGCAACGGGGGACGTTTTACTGGAGATTGCCGAGGCATCCGCAGAGCAGGTCAATGCTGCTGTGCGCGCGGCAGATGCAGCATTTGCCGAATGGGGGCAAACCACGCCAAAAGCGCGTGCGGAATGCCTGCTGAAACTGGCTGATGTTATCGAAGAAAATGGTCAGGTTTTTGCCGAACTGGAGTCCCGTAATTGTGGCAAACCGCTGCATAGTGCGTTCAATGATGAAATTCCGGCGATTGTCGATGTCTTTCGCTTTTTCGCCGGTGCGGCGCGCTGCCTGAATGGTCTGGCGGCAGGTGAATATCTTGAAGGTCATACTTCGATGATCCGTCGCGATCCGTTGGGGGTCGTGGCTTCTATCGCACCGTGGAATTATCCGCTGATGATGGCTGCGTGGAAACTGGCTCCGGCGCTGGCGGCAGGGAACTGCGTAGTGCTTAAACCATCAGAAATTACCCCGCTGACCGCGTTGAAGTTGGCAGAGCTGGCGAAAGATATCTTCCCGGCTGGCGTGATTAACGTGCTGTTTGGCAGAGGCAAAACGGTGGGCGATCCGCTGACCGGACATCCCAAAGTGCGGATGGTGTCGCTGACGGGTTCTATCGCCACTGGGGAACACATCATCAGCCATACCGCGCCGTCCATTAAGCGTACTCATATGGAACTTGGTGGCAAAGCGCCAGTGATTGTTTTTGATGATGCGGATATTGAAGCTGTGGTCGAAGGTGTACGTACTTTTGGCTATTACAATGCCGGACAGGATTGTACTGCGGCTTGTCGGATCTACGCGCAAAAAGGCATTTACGATACGCTGGTGGAAAAACTCGGTGCTGCGGTGGCAACGTTAAAATCGGGTTCGCCGGATGACGAGTCTACGGAGCTTGGACCTTTAAGCTCGCTGGCGCATCTCGAACGCGTCAGCAAGGCGGTAGAAGAGGCGAAAGCGACAGGGCACATCAAAGTGATCACTGGCGGTGAAAAGCGCAAGGGTAATGGCTATTACTATGCGCCGACGCTGCTGGCTGGCGCATTACAGGATGATGCCATCGTGCAAAAAGAGGTATTTGGTCCGGTAGTGAGTGTTACGCTCTTCGACAGCGAAGAACAGGTGGTGAACTGGGCGAATGACAGTCAGTACGGACTTGCATCTTCGGTATGGACGAAAGATGTGGGCAGGGCGCATCGCGTCAGCGCGCGGCTGCAATATGGTTGTACCTGGGTCAATACCCATTTCATGCTGGTAAGTGAAATGCCGCACGGTGGGCAGAAACTTTCTGGTTACGGCAAGGATATGTCACTTTATGGGCTGGAGGATTACACCGTCGTCCGCCACGTCATGGTTAAACATTAAGGATAATATTGCAGATCGTAAGAGTATGAGATGATCTTGCGTACTGTCAGAGCACTGATTTCTCTGACAGTACGTGCTGCGTGCAAAATCACTACATCAAATAAACCAGCCAAATCTCATAGAGATAAGAGTAAACAAACCAACAGCAGCAAAGACATTTATCAGTACTACAGTTCTACTGGAAACATTCATTTTTGCCACCTTTTATCATTGCCCCTATGTGTATAGTACGGGTTAAGAAAATCCGCAATAATACTCATTCTGAAGATGGATAAGGGCAAGTTGCTGTTTGATGATTTTTTCTCAAACTGGTGAAAAAAACTTGATGCACGTCAAAAAATGACGCATATTTGCGCGCGTTTTATTCATCTGGCTGGACGCCCGTACATGTCTCTCTATCAACACATGCTTGTTTTCTATGCGGTTATGGCAGCAATCGCATTTCTTATCACCTGGTTTCTTTCTCATGATAAGAAACGCATCCGTCTCTTAAGCGCCTTTCTGGTGGGGGCAACATGGCCGATGAGTTTCCCGGTGGCGCTGTTGTTTTCTCTGTTTTAAATCTTATGCACTGGCTTGACGGCACCACGCAGACTTATATCATTTGGATGAATCGATAAATTTCACAAGTGGCTAAGGAGAAAGTATGTCGCATCTGGATGAAGTCATCGCGCGCGTGGATGCCGCGATTGAAGAGAGCGTCATTGCCCATATGAACGAATTATTAATCGCCCTGAGCGATGACGCGGAGTTAAGTCGGGAAGATCGCTACACCCTGCAGCAGCGTTTGCGCACCGCTATTGCTCATCACGGTCGCAAACATAAAGAAGATATGGAAGCGCGCCACGAACAGTTAACCAAAGGCGGTACCATCCTCTGATTAAAATGAGCGTCTGGCCACCAGCCAGGCGCCAACCACAAGTAAAATTGCGCCACAAATTGGGCCGATCAACGCCCGAAGTGGTACGCCATGGCTGCGGAAGATATCCAGCACCAGACCGCCAATCAGCTGGCTGGCGACCAGTACTGCAATAGTTGTCGCCGCTCCCACATTCTGATATCCGCTGATACTGGCGAAGACAAAAAACGATCCCAGCAAGCCAGGTATAAGTGTCCACCAGCGCACGCTGGACACCAGTTCGCCAAACCCCGCCATGCCTTGTTTAAACCATAAAATAGAAACAAAGAGCACAATCCCCACCAGTGAGTTCAGCAACATGGCGATGAGAATGGTAGAGGAGGTCTGGGTGATGCGCACCATCAGCGTGTTCTGGACTACCAGACCAATCCCGGCTGCAATCAAAAAGGCAAGGGTAAGTGACTGATTCATCCAATCGCGTCCGGTTCAGTGCGCTCGTCGAGTTGCAACTGCATAAATGTCAGATCCAGCCAGCGCCCAAATTTAGTGCCTACCTGCGGCATTTGCGCGGTGACGACAAATCCCAGCGACTGGTGCAGATGCAGCGAGGCCTGATTTTGCGATTCGATCCCGGCGACCATGACATGCTTCCCGCAATCCCGCGCTTCATCAATTAATCGGCTTAACAATTTACGCCCCAGACCTTTCCCCTGATGATCGGGATGGACATAAACCGAATGTTCCACGGTATGGCGAAAACCATCAAAACTACGCCAGTCGCCAAACGAGGCATATCCCGTCACTACGCCATCTTCTTCACTCACCAGCACCGGATAACCTGCTATGGTCCGCGCTTCAAACCAGGCAATGCGGTTATCCGCATCCACCGTTTGGTCATTCCAGATAGCCGCCGTATACAACACGGCGTGGTTATAAATTTCCGCAATTGCAGCACAGTCGGCTTTGCGGGCAAAACGGATGGACATGTCTGGCCTCGATAAAATAATGATGATGATGTTATCAATACTATCGAAAACAGCCCGAAGCAACGGATTCCTCTATGAAATTATTGCGTGTTGCAGAGGGGATGTGACGGCTGCAAACAAAACCAATCCTGTGAGCCTGCTACTATTGATGGATTCATGCCAAAAGCACAGGAGAGCATTATGGGGCAACAAACGCAGCGTAACCGATGTTGGGTTCTGTCCTCGCGTCCGCATGGCGCGCCGGTTCCTTACGTCTGGTTTCGGTAAATGCGCTCTTTGTCGCACCAGCGCAAGCATTTACAGTTCCGGAAGTGGGAAAACGTCAATTAAATGAAATCAATCGGATCCGCTACGAACTGGAGTTAATGGCAGTTGCTCTGGCTGTCGAAAACCTCACTATGCAAAAAAACGTTGCTATGTTGTGCCAGCAATACAGCCGATAAATAAAATACGCCCGGCAAATACCGGGCTTAAAGATAATTACTCAAATCGCCACGCAATATTTATGCCGACACCATAATTTCGTCCGGGCGCAGGTTCGTAATATCGCCCGTTTGACTCATTGACAATGACAGAACCAACGTATTCTTTATCGAATAAATTATCGACACGACCAAATAAATCCACGGTTAAATTGTGGTAATTGTATTTATACCCGGTGAATAAGCCGACGAGTGTATAAGAAGGCGCTTTGGCCGTATTTTCATCATCTGCCATAATATCGCCCATATAACGCGCTTCCGTGCCTGCATACCAACCATCTTCCGGTATATAACCTATCGACGCAAAGCCCATATTACGGGCGATCCCTGGCATCCGGTTACCGTTACAATCCTGTTCATTGCAGACATTGCTGCGATAGGTCGCATCAAGCCAGGTCCAGGACGCTTTTACGCGAAAATCTCCCGCGAAACGTTGATCCCATGCCAGTTCAGCGCCTTGACGACGGGTCTTTCCGGCATTTTTGTAAGTCGTACGCCCACCGCTACTGCTATCGACAACAATTTCATCATCGGTGTCGGTCTGGAACAATGCGAGACTAAGCAGTCCATCACCAATACGCGTTTTACTGCCGATCTCAATTGTATCGTTGGTGGAGGGTTTTAAACCAAAGTTCATACCGCTTTGTCCATCAGCGCGATAAGACAGTTCATTAATCGTCGGCGTTTCAAAACCGCGCCCGGCTGCCAGATAGACATTCCAGGCATCGGTCATTGCATATTTTAACGATCCGGCAGGTAGCCATTTGTGATAACTGGCATCACCGCTGTCATCGCCGTTACCCGGAGTAACGTAATGATCGTTGGAATCAAACCACACGGAGCTGTAGCGCACGCCAGCATCCAGCGAAAGTTTGTCGGTCAGTTGCCACTGGGTTTGTAAATAGGGATCGACGTTCCACATCAAATTGCGTTCGTCGCGGCGCAACTCACCTTTTTGCCCGTATTCCGGCACGCCGCGATTCAGGCGGAAGTTATTGTAACCCTTGCGGTTTTCACTCATGTTTTCGTAGTTCAGGCCGGTTGTGAACGTGACTGGAACGCCCAGTTCACCACGGTGTGTCCAGCGGCTGTCTATCCCCTGGTAATGGCGTTGCAGGGTAATCACGCCGCCCGCATGTGACGGGTTAAGTTGCGGGGCCATGGGGATTGACTGGTACTGGGTCGTTTCTCGCTCTCCGGCATACATCATCACACTCATATCATCTTGTGCGCTCAGGCTACGCTCATAGCGCAACCCAGCCTGAGTTTGCTTGATGGTTTTTCGCATGTCGTACTGTTCTGCACGAGGCGCTTGTTGTGGATTCGCCTTCCATTCTGCTTCGGTTAGCCCACCTGGGTCATCTGCTTTGATATCCACACTATTGAAAATCAGGCTTAATTTGCTGGCGTCATCAATGCGTACGCCCAGTTTGGCATTGGCTAAATTTTTCTGTGCGCCACTATGGTCACGATAGCCGTGGGTCGTAAAACGTGTGGTTGCGACGGTGTAATCGACATCGCCGGGTTGTGTGCCGTCGCCCGTTGCGCCCGTTGCTTTCAGCCCATAGCGCCAGCTGCCAAAACTGCCGTAGTAACTACTGGCTTCAATGGTTGGTGGCTGTTGTCCGGTCTGGGTGGTGACATTCATTACACCGCCAGACGCGTTGCCATACAGAGCAGAGAAGGGGCCACGCAGCACTTCCACATTTTGCACACTGCTTAAATCGATGTTAGATGTCTGCCCTTGTCCGTCGGGCATGGTAGCGGGAATACCGTCCACATACAGGCGAATACCGCGAATTCCGTAAGTGGAGCGGGAGCCAAATCCGCGAATCGACAGCTGTAAATCTTGCGCATAGTTCTGTCGGTTTTGTACCTGTAAACCAGGCACTCCGGTCAGTGATTCAGACAAGTTAATGCGCGGTGTTGCCAGGCGCATCTCCTCGCCATCCACCACGCTCACGGCTGCTGGGGTATCCAGTTCTGAAACCACCTGCGGTGCGGCACTGACAATCATGGTCTGTTCATCAGCGGCAAAAACAACGGGGGAAAGGACAAGCAGTGCGGGCAAAACGGTCTGTCGGACGGAAAAAATCTTCATGAAAAAAGCCAGGTTAAGAATGGGAAAACACCGTCATGGTAATAAAATTGTAAATTTATGGAAAACAAAACGGCACAATACGTTAAGTAATTGAGAAAATTGTAGTCATAACGGTAAGAAATGCTCCACATTTGAGAAAATAATGATTACCATTCCCATTTATAACAAGGGCGTAACGATGATTACGCTTAGCGAAGCATTGTGAAGCAGCAAAAATATCGGTTCATCAAAGGGAGTCGTCATGCATTTACGTCATCTGTTTTCATCGCGCCTGCGTGGTTCATTACTGTTAGGTTCATTGCTCGTTGCTTCATCATTCAGTACGCAGGCCGCAGAAGAAATGCTGCGTAAAGCGGTAGGTAAAGGTGCCTACGAAATGGCTTATAGCCAGCAAGAAAACGCGCTGTGGATTGCCACTTCGCAAAGCCGCAAACTGGATAAAGGCGGCGTGGTTTATCGTCTTGATCCGGTTACTCTGGAAGTGACGCAGGCGATCCATAACGATCTCAAGCCGTTTGGTGCCACCATCAATAACACGACTCAGACGTTGTGGTTTGGTAACACCGTAAATAGTGCGGTCACGGCGATAGATGCCAAAACGGGCGAAGTGAAAGGACGTCTGGTGCTGGATGATCGTAAGCGCACGGAAGAGGTACGCCCGTTGCAACCACGTGAGCTGGTAGCTGACGATACCACGAACACCGTTTACATCAGTGGTATTGGTAAAGAGAGCGTGATTTGGGTCGTTGATGGCGAGAATATCAAACTGAAAACCGCCATCCAGAACACCGGTAAAATGAGTACCGGTCTGGCGCTGGATAGCAAAGGCAAACGTCTTTACACCACTAACGCTGACGGCGAATTGATTACCATCGACACCACCGACAATAAAATCCTCAGCCGTAAAAAGCTGCTGGATGACGGCAAAGAGCACTTCTTTATCAACATCAGCCTTGATACCACCAATCAGCGTGCATTTATCACCGATTCTAAAGCGGCAGAAGTGTTAGTGGTCGATACCCGTAATGGCAATATTCTGGCGAAGGTTGCGGCACCGGAATCACTGGCTGTGCTGTTTAACCCAGCGCGTAATGAAGCCTACGTGACGCATCGTCAGGCAGGTAAAGTCAGTGTGATTGACGCGAAAAGCTATAAAGTGGTGAAAACGTTCGATACGCCGACTCATCCGAACAGTCTGGCGCTGTCTGCCGATGGCAAAACGCTGTATGTCAGTGTGAAACAAAAATCCACTAAACAGCAGGAAGCTACCCAGCCGGACGATGTGATTCGTATTGCGCTGTAATAGATATGGCGAGGGTGAAAACGGAAAGAATTGCCTGACTTTTATCACGCCGCATCCGGCACCTTCGTCAGTAGTCTGAATTTGCCCGGCACGTAGCCGGGCAATTTTGCAATTAACTCGCCGTTTCAGGCTTAAACACAATGTCCTGTTTTTCTTCATCTTCCTCGACGACTGGCGCAGTGCTGTGAATTTCAGCAACGCGTTTGCGCACACCAAACCAGCCTATAACCAGCAGAATACCGATAATCGGCAGCGCCGCGATGGTATAAGTCCCGTTCGGGTAATCGAACGCCATCAGCACCAGGACACTCAGTAAAAACAGTAATGTCAGCCAGGAAGTGAAGGGCGCGCCAGGCAGTTTAAAACTGACATCCGCTGCTTTGCCTTCTTTAATCGCTTTACGCAGGCGCATCTGGCAAACGATGATAAACGCCCATGAAGCGATGATTCCCAGCGACGCGAAGTTCAACACAATCTCAAATACGCGTGACGGCACCAGATAGTTGAGGAATACGCCGACGACATACACAACCAGTGTCGCCAGAATCCCGGCATACGGCACATGCTGACGACTCATTTTCGCCATAAAACTCGGTGCGGAACCGCCCATCGCCATCGAGCGCAGAATACGCCCGGTGCAGTACAGACCTGAATTCAGGCTGGAGAGGGCAGCGGTCAGCACCACAATGTTCATAATGCTGCCTATATATGGCACACCCAGTTTAGAGAAAAACGTCACGAACGGACTTTGCCCCGCCTGATATGCGCTCCACGGCAATAACATAACCAGCAACACCACGGAGCCGACGTAAAACAGACCAATACGCCAAATCACACTGTTAATCGCTTTAGGTACCATGGTCTGCGGATCTTTACATTCTCCGGCCGCTGTACCCACCATTTCAATGGAGGCAAAAGCAAACACTACGCCCTGAATCAACACCAGCGCAGGCAGCAAACCGTGGGGGAAGAAGCCGCCATTATCGGTGATTAAATGAAAGCCAGTGGTGTTGCCATCCAGCGGCTGACCGCTACCGAGGAACACTGTACCCACGACCAAAAAGGTTACAATGGCGAGCACTTTAATAAGCGCAAACCAGAACTCCATCTCCGCAAACCATTTCACACCGATCATATTCATGGTGCCAACGATGGTCAGTGCAGCGAGCGCAAAGACCCACTGCGGCACGCCGCCAAACGCGCCCCAGTAATGCATATACAGAGCGACGGCGGTAATATCAACAATCCCCGTCATCGCCCAGTTGATGAAGTACATCCAGCCAGCAACATAAGCGGCCTTCTCACCCAAAAACTCACGGGCATAAGAGACAAAACTGCCACTGGAAGGGCGGTGTAACACCAGCTCACCCAATGCACGCAAAATAAAAAACGAAAACAGGCCGCAGATCAAATAGACCAGTGCCAGTGCGGGCCCCGCCATTTGCAGTCGCGCCCCCGCGCCTAAAAACAAACCCGTACCAATCGCGCCGCCAATGGCGATCATCTGTACCTGGCGATTGCCCATCGCTTTGTGATACCCCTCTTCGTGGGCATTAAGCCAGCGGCGTTTCGCGGCGTGTTGATCTGAAGTGTCGGTGTTGTGTTTACTCATTGCTCTCCCTGATTGCTTTAATGAAAAAGTCATATAAGTTGCCATGAACAATGTTTATTCATCCTGGCGATGACAAGATTCACCATTATTCTTTATGGGTATAACTGTCGGCGCAGAATCCTACCTTTTATCATGTAACGATGCAAAATAATCCCGCTATAAATATGTGGGGATAAAGTCGGCTGGCGACAAAATAGCAACCTGATGAAATTATGACGGAAACAACCACTATTGGTTTGATGATACCTGACTGCAGTCCTACTCTTGCGCCACTCGTTCGTCGCTCTGAACGCCAGTGGTTGCAGTGGACACTGGCGTGGTTGGCTCAATGAATAGTGAGGGGCTAGCACATGATGGGTTTCAGGGGTAATACGCCAAATACCAATACAATTGCTGATTAAATGAGCCAATTGCCGACATTACAGAAAAGGCTAAAAAATGTAAGAGGCATGTAGGGTGATAAACGCGCTATTGCCCAACAGGAGTTTCTGGAATTAGTCCTGTTCCATGGGCATTACAACTCTTAAAACATTACTTCAATATAATTAATGTGTATATCATTCTCAATATTAATTTATGAAGTGAATTTAATATATTCCGAATTCTTAATTTACATTACTAATGTATGGGGCATAACGTTAAGATGGCTATGTGCAGATTAAGATATCAGGGAAAGATCACGTAACGCTGCTTTTTTGTACTAAATAATTCGCATTTTATGTTTAAAAATTGAGATATTCCTCATTACCTGAAGCTGTTTTTTATTGCTTATACATGATCAAATACTCCTTACATAATTAAGGAGAACAAAATGGAACTTAAAAAATTGATGGAACATATTTCTATTATCCCCGATTACAGACAAGCCTGGAAAGTGGAACATAAATTATCGGATATTCTACTGTTGACTATTTGTGCCGTTATTTCGGGTGCAGAAGGCTGGGAAGATATAGAGGATTTTGGGGAAACACATCTCGATTTTTTGAAGCAATATGGTGATTTTGATAATGGTATTCCTGTTCACGATACCATTGCCAGAGTTGTATCCTGTATCAGTCCTGCAAAATTTCACGAGTGCTTTATTAACTGGATGCGTGACTGCCATTCTTCAGATGATAAAGACGTCATCGCAATTGATGGAAAAACACTCCGGCATTCTTATGACAAGAGTCGCCGCAAGGGAGCGATTCATGTCATTAGTGCGTTCTCAACAATGCACAGTCTGGTCATCGGACAGATCAGGACGGATGAGAAATCCAATGAAATTACACCTATCCCTGAACTTCTTAACATGCTGGATATTAAAGGAAAAATCATCACAACTGATGCGATGGGTTGCCAGAAAGATATTGCAGAGAAGATACAAAAACAGGGCGGTGATTATTTATTCGCTGTAAAAGGAAATCAGGGGCGGCTTAATAAAGCCTTTGAGGAAAAATTTCCACTGAAAGAATTAAATAATCCAGAACATGACAGTTACGCCATTAGTGAAAAGAGTCACGGCAGAGAAGAAATCCGTCTTCATATTGTTTGCGATGTCCCTGATGAACTTATTGATTTCACGTTCGAATGGAAAGGACTGAAGAAATTATGCGTGGCAGTCTCCTTTCGGTCCATAATAGCAGAACAAAAGAAAGAGCCAGAAATGACGGTCAGATATTATATCAGTTCTGCTGATTTAACCGCAGAGAAGTTCGCCACAGCAATCCGAAACCACTGGCACGTGGAGAATAAGCTGCACTGGCGTCTGGACGTGGTAATGAATGAAGACGACTGCAAAATAAGAAGAGGAAACGCCGCAGAATTATTTTCAGGGATACGGCACATCGCTATTAATATTTTAACGAATGATAAGGTATTCAAGGCAGGGTTAAGACGTAAGATGCGAAAAGCAGCCATGGACAGAAACTATCTCGCGTCAGTCCTTGCGGGGAGCGGGCTTTCGTAATCTTGCCCTGGCCGAAATCGCGCCCCAAATGGAGGCTTTGATAAAGAAACCCGGTTACAGCATGTAATGCTTAACCTGCCGTAACTCGCTTACCACTGGTAACAAACATGCCAGCACCTAAATGATGCAACGTATTGAGCTTATCATCATCAAACTGCCAGCGGCCTTCGACAAATACTCGTGCGTCTGCCGCTGCAGATACCACTTCGCCAAATAGCGTATCGTATTTTTCTTGCGCGGAAGTCGCAGGTAGCAGGCGACACTCCATCCACGCCAGACATTTTTCCTCGACCAGCGGCAAACCAAGCACCGGGCCTCTCACTACCGGAATGCCGTAGCAATTAAACTTATCTTCTTCACGACCCGACACACTTCCCACCGCCCACGTCCAGTTAGTCGCCGCAACGCCCGGGATAACGATGCCAAATTTACCGTTACCTTCAATCAACTCCCTGGTCCATGTCGATTTATCTACCACAATCGCCACGCGTGGCGGTTCAAACTCTACGGGCATCGACCAGGCTGCTGCCATAATGTTACGCCGCTGGGATTGCTCATCGAAACTGGTGATCATGACAGTTGGGCCATGATTTAACAGACAGCTGGCATGGTGTAATTCGACGGGAATGAATTGGCTCACGATATCGCCTCGCTATGAAGGGTGTTTTAAAAGCGTAGCTCGTAACGCAATAAGTAACGAAATTAACGGGATTGGCGATTTGCGAACGTGATGCATGTCCGCGATCGCACAAAATAGCCAGTGCGGCGTCTATTCCAGGTTATAAGTTGAGAAAACCACTAAGGGAAACGCCTGATGACGCCCATTCTGAATCATTATTTTGCCCGTATTAACTGGTTGGGAGCTGCTGCGGCCAATATTGATACGCTGCGTGCATTGCACCTGAAACACAATTGCACCATTCCGTTTGAAAATCTCGACGTTTTGCTGCCGAGGGAAATACAGCTTGATGATCAATCGCTGGAAGAGAAACTGGTGATAGCCCGTCGTGGCGGTTACTGTTTTGAGCAGAATGGCGTGTTTGAGCGGGTGTTACGCGAGCTGGGGTTTAACGTTCGCAGCTTGTTAGGTCGCGTAGTGTTATCAAATCCGCCAGCATTACCGCCGCGCACCCATCGTTTGCTGTTGGTGGAACTGGAAGGGGAAAAATGGATTGCTGATGTCGGTTTCGGTGGGCAGACGCTAACCGCGCCGATTCGTTTAATGCCGGATATCATGCAAACCACGCCACACGGAGAGTATCGGTTGTTGCAAGAGGGTGATGATTGGGTATTGCAGTTTAATCATCATCAGCACTGGCAGTCGATGTACCGTTTTGATCTCTGCGAGCAGCAACAAAGCGATTATGTGATAGGCAATTTCTGGTCGGCGCACTGGCCGCAGTCGCATTTTCGCCATCATTTGCTGATGTGTCGCCATTTGCCGGACGGTGGCAAGCTAACGCTGACCAATTTTCATTTTACCCATTATGAAAATGGGCACGCAGTTGAGCAGCGAAATCTACCAGATGTGGCGTCGTTATATGCCGTGATGCAGGAACAGTTTGGTCTGGGCGTAGATGATGCGAAACATGGCTTTACTGTGGATGAGTTAGCGCTGGTGATGGCGGCGTTTGATACGCACCCGGAGGCGGGAAAATAATTTATGTCAGGTTGCCGGATGTGGCGTAAATGCCTTATCCGGCCTACATTAGTCCGGTTGTAGGCCTGATAAGCGAAGCGCATCAGGCAACGGCATCAAAAATCAATGGCCCATTCAGCATGGAATAGAATCACCGCCGTGCCGGAAATGGTAACTTTCTCCGGTTGGTTATCGCGAATTGTCACCGTCACATCAATTACACCATCACGCCCCAATGCGCGCCCCTGATGGCCTTTAACACGCAACACGTTGCCATCGTGGGGCAATACGTTGTGATGTACTAACCATGCGCCCATCGGACCATTGGCATTCCCGGTCACCGGATCTTCCACAATACCAATCGCAGGCGAGAACATGCGACCGTCGGTTTCGCTTTTGCCTGGGCGGATCTGGAACGGGAAGAAACCATTGCAGCCAATCTGTTTGCTGATAGCGGTCAACGCAGCAAGATCAGGCGAAAGGGCGTCGATATCCACTTCTGGTTTCAACGGGATCATCACTTTTGAGTGTCCTGTTGTTGCCACCTGAATTGGCAAGCCTGGCAGAATATCGTCCTCAGTGAGATGAAGCGCGTTGATAATCGCTGCACGTGTTTCACCTGTCAGTGGTGGCTCAAAGCCTGGCGTACCTTGTTCCAGCGAAATACGATAATCATCATTTTGCTTTTCGATAGTCACACGATGTTTTCCTGCCAGCGACGTTTGCCAGACCGTGCAATTTCCCAAACCTAATACCTTTGAACGTACATAGTGCGCAGCCACCGTCGCGTGACCGCAAATTGGCACTTCAACCGTTGGCGTAAAGTAGCGGATGCGCACATCGCTGTCGTCGCTGTGCAGCAGAAAAGCAGTTTCCGAATGACCTAACTCGCGGGCGATAAGCTGCATTTGCGCTTCACTGAGATTATCGGCGGGGAAAACAACACCGGCAGAATTGCCGCGAAACGGTTGAGAGGTAAAAGCATCGACGTGGTACACTTGCGGTTTCATTAACGTTCTCCTGTGGCTGGAGAACTATCATAGCCTGCAAGTGGCCGGAGAGCGAAGGGCTATCCGGCCCGCGTGAGAATTAACGCCGCGAACGCACAATCTGATACCGACGAGTAAAGTACTCAAACGGCGCGCTCCAGACATGCACCAGTCGGGTGAACGGGAAGAGCAGGAAGATGGTCATTCCAAGCACCAGATGAACGCGGAATATAAAGGCGACACCATCAAGATGCGTAGATGCACCGCCCTGGAAAGTGACAATGCTTTGCGCCCAGCCCACCAGCTTCATCATTTCACTGCCGTCCGGATGTTGTGCTGAAAAAGGAATGGTGGTTAACCCGAGAATGCACTGAATTAACAAAATGGCGAGGATCAGGATATCCGCACCAGAAGACGTCGCCCTGATACGCGGATTTGTTAAACGACGCACCAGTAGCCCCGCACCGCCAATCAGCGTCAATACCCCGCATATTCCGCCGAGGATCATCGCCATCTGCTGTTTTACCGCCACCGGCAGAAACCACGCGTACATCCAGTGTGGCGTTAACATGCCGAACAGGTGCCCGAAGAAAATCCCCAAAATGCCGATATGGAACAAGTTTGACCACAGCACCATCCCGCGTTTATCCAGCATCTGGCTGGAGGCGGCGCGCCAGGTGTACTGCCCGTAGTCGTAGCGCAGCCAGCTTCCAAGGATAAAAACCGTGCCACACAAGTACGGGTAGATATCGTAAAAAAAGACGTTCAGATACTGAATCATTTCCCACCTCCCGCACTGATGTCGACATACTGCGGCGCGACATCCTGGCTAAAGCGTCGCTGATATTGATTAAGCGGCGAGCTGTCACACGCCGTGGCGTTATCTTCAATAAACTTCACCTGTTCTTCTTCCCACACCGCATCCAGCGCCTGGCGGGTGTCGTCACGCTCTTCACTGCGAATCTGTTTTGTGACACTGTCACTTGACAGAGGGCTTCCTGCCAGTTGCAACAGGGCGTCAAATAACGCGTACCACGGTGCCTCGCGTTGTTTTAAGCGTCCGCCAAGCAGGGTGAGGATCGGCGCAACGTTGAGTAATCCTTCTTTCGCCTGATCGTCCGGAAGTACGCTTAAATACTCCAGATACAGCGGTAGATAATCGGGCAGTTCCCTACAATTCAGTTGCAGACCGACCTTTTCATACTCCGCCAGCAGGTCCACCATTGCCTGGCCGCGATCGCGGGACTCGGCATGAACATGTTCAAACAGCAGCAGCGACGTGGTGCGCCCGCGGTCAAACACTTCACACCATTCGGCCTGTTTATCCAGCAGCGGGGCGTTGAGCAGGTCGAGTGCAAAATCGGTGAGCATCGGCGCGTCGCGGCGGATAAGCGCCAGCGCGTCGTCCTTACACTCCCACAACAACTCGTCTGGGTACTCCATCAACAGGCCGAGCACTTTGAGGATCTGCATTATTCGCCCTCCGCTTTGTCGCGCACTTCGGTGATGTTGATGGCATCGATACGGCTACTGTTGAACAGGTTGAATTTGCTGTCCGAACCGTGGCAACCGTCGCCAAAGGTAAAACCGCAGCCGTTGCGTTCTGCGAAGGCATCGCCCGCCATTTCCCGATGGCTTGTCGGGATGACGAAACGATCTTCATAGTTGGCAATGGCGAGGTAACGATACATCTCTTCGACCTGGGCGACGCTCAGACCTACTTCGTCGATGGCACGAGTATCAGTAACGCCTTCCACGGTTTGTGAACGCATATAGTGGCGCATCGCCATCATCCGTTTCAGCGCCCGCAGTACCGGACCGGTATCACCGGCACTCAACATATTGGCGAGATATTGCACCGGAATACGCAGGCTTTCGATGGCGGGCAGCACGCCTTCGCTTTTCGGCAAACCTCCCGCATCAGCGTAGGACTGAATCGGTGACAGCGGAGGAACGTACCAGACCATCGGCAGGGTGCGGTATTCAGGGTGCAGCGGTAGCGCCAGTTTCCAGTCCATCGCCATTTTGTAGACAGGCGAACGCTGGGCAGCGTCAATCACGTTTTGTGGAATACCTTGTTTCAGGGCTTCTTCGATCACTGAGGGATCGTGCGGATCGAGGAACACTTCGCACTGGCGTTCATAGAGATCGACCTCTCGTTCGGTACTCGCTGCTTCTTCGATGCGGTCGGCGTCGTAGAGCAGCACGCCCAGATACCGGATGCGACCCACGCAGGTTTCGGAGCAGACTGTTGGCTGACCGGACTCAATTCGCGGATAACAGAAGATACATTTTTCTGACTTGCCGCTTTTCCAGTTGAAGTAGATTTTTTTGTACGGACAACCGCTAATGCACAAACGCCAGCCACGGCATTTATCCTGATCAATCAGCACAATGCCGTCTTCTTCGCGTTTGTAGATAGCGCCGCTGGGGCAGGTCGCCACGCAGCTGGGATTGAGGCAGTGTTCGCACAGGCGCGGCAGGTACATCATGAAGGTGTTTTCAAACTGCCCGTACATCTCCTTTTGCATGGCCTCGAAGTTGCGGTCGCGGGCTCGTTTTTCAAATTCGCCGCCCAGCAGTTCTTCCCAGTTTGGGCCCCAGATCACTTTGTCCATCCGTTTGCCGTCAATCAGTGAACGCGGACGGGCGGTGGGAATATGTTTGCCTTCCGGCGCGCTATGCAAATGTTCGTAGTCGAAGGTGAAAGGTTCGTAGTAATCGTCAATCTGCGGCACTACCGGGTTGGCGAAAATTTTGGTTATTACGCCCATCTTGCTGCCCAGACGCGGGCGTATCTTGCCATTCACATCACGCACCCAGCCACCTTGCCACTCATCCTGATCTTCCCAGTTTTTCGGATAACCAATGCCCGGTTTGGTTTCGACGTTGTTAAACCATGCGTACTCCATGCCTTCGCGACCGGTCCAGACGTTTTTACAGGTCACCGAACAGGTATGGCAGCCGATACATTTATCGAGGTTAAGCACCATGCCGACTTGCGAACGTATTTTCATTTTTTCGCCTCCTGAACCTGATCGCGACCTTCATCATCCAGCCAGTTAACGTTCTTCATCTTGCGGATCATGATGAATTCGTCGCGGTTAGAGCCGACAGTGCCGTAGTAGTTAAAGCCCCAGGCCAGCTGCGCGTAACCGCCAATCATATGTGTTGGTTTCGGACAAACGCGGGTGACCGAGTTATGAATGCCGCCGCGCATGCCGGTTACTTCCGAACCAGGAATATTCATAATGCGTTCCTGAGCGTGATACATCATGGTCATGCCCGGCGGTACACGCTGGCTGACCACCGCGCGGGCCGTCAGCGCGCCATTGGCGTTAAACACTTCCACCCAGTCGTTATCGACAATGGTCAGTTCACGGGCATCGGTTTCGCTGATCCAGACAATCGGTCCACCGCGAGAGAGCGTCAGCATTAGCAGGTTTTCACTGTAGGTTGAGTGAATGCCCCATTTCTGGTGCGGTGTCAGGAAGTTAAGGGCTTTTTCCGGGAAGCCGTTTGGCGGGATTTGGCGCATTTCACTGACACTGCGGGTGTCGATAGGCGGGCGATAAGCCACCAGGCTTTCACCAAAGGCACGCATCCACGGATGATCCTGATAAAGCTGTTGACGGCCCGACAGTGTGCGCCACGGAATTAGCTCATGAACGTTGGTGTATCCCGCATTATAGGAGACGTGATCGCTTTCCAGACCAGACCATGTGGGGCTGGAGATAATTTTACGCGGCTGCGCCTGAATATCGCGAAAGCGAATCTTCTCGTCCTCTTTGTGCAGCGCCAGATGGGTATGTTCGCGTCCGGTGATCTCGCCCAGCGCTTGCCACGCTTTGACTGCAACATGGCCGTTGGTTTCCGGTGCCAGCGCCAGAATCACTTCTGAGGCATCAATCGCGGTATCAATCAGCGGACGCCCCTGTGCCGGGCCATCACGCTTGGTGTAATTGAGTTTACCGAGGAAATCAATTTCATCCTGGGTATTCCACGAAATCCCTTTACCTCCGTTGCCAAGTTTGTCCATCAATGGCCCGAGCGAGGTAAAGCGTTCATAGGTAGCAGGGTAGTCGCGCTCCACCGCCACAATATTCGGCGCGGTTTTGCCTGGAATCAGATCGCACTCGCCTTTGCGCCAGTCGAGCACTTCACACGGCTGTGAAAGCTCTGCCGGGGAGTCATGCAGCAGTGGTTGTAATACCACGTCGGTTTCTTTGCCGAGATGCCCCACGCACACTTGCGAAAAGGCTTTAGCGATACCTTTGTAGATTTCCCAGTCGCTGCGTGATTCCCACGCCGGATCGACCGCCGCAGAAAGCGGATGAATAAACGGATGCATATCCGAGGTATTCATATCGTCTTTTTCGTACCAGGTGGCGGTGGGCAGAACGATATCGGAGAACAGGCAGGTACTGGACATGCGGAAATCGAGCGTCACCAGCAGGTCGAGCTTGCCTTCAATCGCCGCAGTTTGCCACTCGACTTCTTCTGGTTTGATCCCGTCGCTGGCACCGAGTTCCTCTCCCTGAATCCCGCTTTCGGTCCCCAGCAGATACTTCTGCATATACTCGTGGCCTTTGCCGGAGGAGCCAAGCAGGTTAGAACGCCAGACAAACAAATTACGCGGATGATTGCTGCCGCTATCTGGTTGTTCGCAGGCCATACGTAAATCGCCCGATTTCAGCGCCTGGGCGGTAAATTCTGTGGGGGATAATCCGGCCTTGTCGGCTTCAGCTTTCAGGGAGAGCGGGTTACGCCCCAGCTGCGGCGCAGAAGGGAGCCAGCCCATACGTTCGGCGCGAACGTTGAAATCAATCAGGTGACCGCTGTATTTACTGGCATCGGCGAGCGGTGAGAGCAATTCCTGCGCGGTGACTTTTTCATAGCGCCACTGGCTGGAGTGATTGTAGAAAAACGAGGTGCTGTTCATCTGGCGCGGTGGACGGTTCCAGTCGAACGCAAAGGCCAGCGGCAACCAGCCGGTTTGTGGGCGCAGTTTTTCCTGACCGACATAGTGCGCCCAGCCGCCGCCGCTTTGCCCGACACAACCGCAGAAGATCAGCATATTGATCATCCCGCGGTAGTTCATGTCCATGTGATACCAGTGGTTAACACCTGCGCCGAGAATAATCATCGAGCGCCCATGCGTTTTATGAGCGGTATCGGCAAATTCACGGGCGATGGTTTCAATATACTGGCGCGGTACGCCGGTAATTTGCTCGCCCCAGGCAGGGGTGTAAGGTTTGATTTCAGCGTAATCTTTCGCGCTGTTTTCATCTTCCAGCCCGCGATCGAGGCCGTAATTTGCCAGTACCAGATCATAAACGCTGACCACCGGACAGGTGCTACCATCGGCTAATGTCAGATTTTTAACGGGCAATTGGCGCACCAGGACAGGATTGTGTTTTACGCTGCGAAAATGCGGATTTTCAATGCCTCCAAAGTAGGGGAAGGCCACGCCTGCAACGGCGTCATGTTGACCGAGCAGGGTTAACGACAATTCGGTTTCCGTACCGGCGGCAATGGATTCCAGGTTCCATTTGCCTTTTTCTCCCCAACGAAAACCAATCGAACCGTTCGGCACTACCAATTCACCTGCGGTATTAACTGCCACGGTTTTCCACTGCGGATTATTGCTTTCGCCCAGTCCATCCACCAGGTCAGATGCGCGGACCATGCGCCCGGGAACGTAGCTGCCGTCGTCGCGAGGTTCCAGCATTACCAGCATCGGCATGTCGCTGTAGCGGCGGCAGTAGTTGATAAAATAATCGCTGGGATTATCGAGATGAAACTCTTTTAAAATGACATGGCCCATTGCCATTGCCAGGGCACTATCAGTGCCTTGTTTCGGTGCCAGCCACTGGTCGCACAATTTGGCCACTTCAGAGTAGTCAGGGGTAATGGCGATGGTTTTAGTGCCTTTGTAGCGTACTTCGGTAAAGAAATGGGCGTCCGGCGTACGTGTCTGCGGTACGTTAGACCCCCAGGCGATGATGTAACTGGAGTTATACCAGTCGGCAGATTCCGGTACGTCGGTTTGCTCGCCCCAGGTCATCGGCGAGGCGGGCGGCAGGTCGCAATACCAGTCGTAGAAGCTTAAACAGGTGCCACCTAACAGCGACAGATAGCGTGTTCCGGCAGCGTAAGAAACCATCGACATCGCCGGAATCGGCGAGAAACCGGCAACGCGATCCGGGCCGTAAGTTTTGATGGTCCAGACGTTAGCGGCGGCAATCAGCTGATTTAGCTCCTGCCAGTTGGAGCGGATAAAACCACCGCGTCCACGCACTTGTTTGTAGCTCAGGCACTTTTGCGGATCGTTCATAATCGATGCCCACGCCAGTACCGGATCGCTGTGTTGCTTGAGGGCTTCGCGCCACAGTTCAATCAGTCGTTTACGAATGAGCGGGTATTTCAGGCGGTTCGCGCTGTAGAGATACCAGGAGTAACTTGCGCCACGCGGGCAGCCGCGAGGTTCGTGATTCGGCAGGTCAGGGCGAGTGCGCGGGTAATCGGTCTGTTGGATTTCCCAGGTCACCAGACCATTTTTAACGTAGATTTTCCAGCTACAGGAGCCTGTACAGTTAACACCGTGGGTGGAACGCACGATTTTGTCGAACTGCCAACGCTGGCGATAGCTGTCCTCCCAGTCGCGGTTGCTATGCATCACCTGTCCGTGACCATCGGCAAAGATTTCGCCCTTTTGTTTGAAGTAGCGAAAGCGATCCAAAAGTTTACTCATGACATAACTCCTGCTCCAGGAATGAATTGGGATCTGATGCCTTGTCGGATGCGACACGGTTGTAGCCTGATAAGACGTGTCAGGCATCGATCTCTTATTTTTGGCTGAACTTCCGCCGACCATAAACCAGCCAGGTCAGTAGCACACAAACGATGTAGAAGATTAAAAACACTTTCATCGCGCCCACCGGAGAGCCGGTCATATTGAGCGACATGCCAAACGCCTGCGGAATAAAAAAGCCGCCCACTGCGCCAATGGCTGAGATAAAGCCCAGAGCGGCTGCCGTTTCGGTGACGGCTTCTCTTTGAGCTTGCTCATCACTACCGCCTTTCATCTTCACCCGATAAATTGTTATCTGGCGAAAGATGACGGCGATCATCTGGAAAGTAGAACCACTTCCCAGACCCGCGGTCAGAAACAGCCCCATAAATACGGCGTAAAATGCGATGAAATTACCGGAGCCTGTGCCCGGTAAGGTAAGGAACAGCAGGGCGCTGAAAATCGCCATAAAAATGAAGTTGATCAACGTCACCCGCACGCCGCCGAATTTATCGGAAATAGCACCACCAACCGATCGCGCGATGGCACCGATAAATGGGCCAAAGAACGCCAGGCGCAGAATATTCACATCCGGGAACTGGGTTTTTGCCAGCATGGCAAAACCCGCAGAAAAACCGATAAACGAACCGAAGGTGGCAAGGTAAAGCAGGCTCAGCAGCCAGAGATGCAGGCGTTGTAAGACAGGGAGCTGGTCGGCAATTGAGGCGCGTGAACTGGCGATATCATTCATCCCTGACCAGGCGGCGATCGTGGCAATCGCCAGTAATGGCACCCAAATCCATGCGGCATTCGCCAGCGACATCACCGAACCGTCGGCCTGCGGTACGCCATTGACGCCGAGAAAGGCAAATACGGGGACAAAAATGACCAGCGGTGCAACCAGCTGCATTACACTTACACCTAAGTTTCCTAATCCGCCATTAATCCCAAGAGCGCTCCCTTGTTTGGCTTTTGGAAAGAAGAAACTGATATTGCCCATGCTCGAAGCAAAGTTCGCACCTGCAAAACCGCATAGCAAAGCGATAACGATAAATATCCCAAAAGGAGTATTCGGATTCTGCACGGCAATTCCGAGCCAGACGCAAGGAATAATCAGGATTGCAGTACTAAAAACCGTCCATCGGCGTCCACCGAATATAGGCACCATAAAGGAGTAGGGGACACGCAATAATGCGCCAGAAACGGAGGGTAATGCGGTTAATAAAAAGAGTTGATCGGTAGTAAAATTAAAACCGATTTTATTGAGATTAACAGTAACTGCGCTAAATAGCATCCAGACACAGAAGGCAAGAAGTAGACAACTGACTGATATCCAGAGGTTTCTTCGTGCAATATGCTTTCCTTTATTTTCCCAGAAGGCCGGATTTTCTGGTTTCCAGTCGCGTAAAAGATAACGACTATTTTTCTCATTTTGCAGTGCCATATTGTTCCTCACATGCACACATTGGTAATGAAAAAAAGACAAAACAGGAGGTAAGGCGCAATAGCCAGTTATTAGAATTAAGGATGAATCAGGTGAAGTGCTGATTAGAAGAATAGATAAGAAAGCGTAACTGCGGGGGCAGAATGTGGATTAAACAGACAGATATGTGTTACTAAATGTAACTAAAATGACTTTCTGGTATTTGAAATTTATTTTTTAATATTGTCAGAATTTATCTGATTAACTGCCGGGCCGTAGACCCGACAATTATTTTAGCCACGACGTGTCGCCAGCCAGCAGAGCAGGGAACCGCCGCAGACCATTAGCGCGCCTTGCCAGAACGAGAACGACAGCGGGGCGCTGAGCAGCACGGCTGCAAGCGCTGAGGAAAGGACGGGCGTAAAATACGAACCTACCGCCATTATGGTGACGTTGCCATGTAATATACCGACATTCCATGCAGCATAAGCAAATCCTAAGGTAAATGCCGCAGAGATGAGTTTAATCATGACGGGCGTGCTAAATACCATTTCTGGTTGTGGCGTAAGAAAATAGTAAACCCACAGACTTGCTCCCGTTAGCAGGACAAAAACGGTAATTCCGTTAAATCCGCGTGCGTATTTATTCGTTACTGTGCAGTAGACTGCCCAGATAAACGCCCCAATGAACGCCAGGAAATAACTCAATGGGCTGGTGGTGATATTATTGATAATTTCATCATAATGTAACCCATTGTCACCGCCTAACACCCAGCAGACGCCGACCAGGGCTAATAATAATCCTGGTACAATCAGCCAGTTGGTTTTCTGACCATTAAACAGAATGGCAAAGAGAATTGTCAGGCTGGGCCATAGATAGTTCACCATCCCCACTTCAATCGCCTGATGACGGGTCGCCGCATACCCTAAGGAAAGCGCCAGACAGATTTCATAGCTGACGAATAACAGACTCCCGGCGAGTAAATAGCCTTTCGGGATCTGCCGAATACGCGGAAATCCAACCGTGAAGATTAACAGCAGCCCGCTTAATGAATAGATAGCAGCTGCGCCGCCGACCGGGCCGAGTCCCTCACTGACACCGCGAATCAATCCTACCATCGTGCTCCACAGGACGATCGCTATTAGCCCTATGAGCGTTGCTTTTTGACGTGTCATGCTCGCTGTTTTGTCTCTCTTGCCGTTAAAAATTAAGCTGAATTTTATAGCATTTTTTTAACTGGCCTGTCAGGCAGTGGTGCGTTTTTCTACCGCTATTGAGGTAGGTCAATTTGCGCAGGCGGATTATTTTGTGGCAAACACGTGTTCTTTTTGATTTCGCGCAAAAAGATTCAGAATTTTACTGTTAGTTTCCTCGCGCAGTAATACCCCTGAAAAAAGAGGAAAGCAATGGACGTCAGTCGCAGACAATTTTTTAAAATCTGCGCGGGCGGTATGGCGGGAACAACAGTAGCAGCATTGGGCTTTGCCCCGAAGCAAGCACTGGCTCAGGCGCGAAACTACAAATTATTACGCGCGAAAGAGATCCGTAACACCTGCACATACTGTTCCGTAGGTTGCGGGCTATTGATGTATAGCCTGGGTGATGGCGCGAAAAACGCCAGAGAAGCGATTTATCACATTGAAGGTGACCCGGATCATCCGGTAAGTCGTGGTGCGCTGTGCCCGAAAGGGGCCGGTTTGCTGGATTATGTCAACAGCGAAAACCGTCTGCGCTACCCGGAATATCGTGCGCCAGGTTCTGACAAATGGCAGCGCATTAGCTGGGAAGAAGCATTCTCCCGTATTGCGAAGCTGATGAAAGCCGACCGTGACGCTAACTTTATTGAAAAGAACGAGCAGGGCGTAACGGTAAACCGTTGGCTTTCTACCGGTATGCTGTGTGCTTCCGGTGCCAGCAACGAAACCGGGATGCTGACTCAAAAATTTGCCCGCTCCCTCGGGATGCTGGCGGTAGACAACCAGGCGCGCGTCTGACACGGACCAACGGTAGCAAGTCTTGCTCCAACATTTGGTCGCGGTGCGATGACCAACCACTGGGTGGATATCAAAAACGCTAACGTCGTAATGGTGATGGGCGGTAACGCTGCTGAAGCGCATCCCGTCGGTTTCCGCTGGGCGATGGAAGCGAAAAACAACAACGATGCAACCTTGATCGTTGTCGATCCCCGTTTTACGCGTACCGCTTCTGTGGCGGATATTTACGCACCTATTCGTTCCGGTACGGACATTACGTTCCTGTCTGGCGTTTTGCGCTACCTGATCGAAAACAACAAAATCAACGCCGAATACGTTAAGCATTACACCAACGCCAGCCTGCTGGTGCGTGATGATTTTGCTTTCGAAGACGGTCTGTTCAGCGGCTACGACGCTGAAAAACGTCAATACGATAAGTCGTCCTGGAACTATCAGTTCGATGAAAACGGCTATGCGAAACGCGATGACACGCTGACTCATCCGCGCTGTGTATGGAATCTGCTGAAAGCGCACGTTTCCCGCTACACGCCGGACGTAGTAGAAAACATTTGCGGTACGCCAAAAGCCGACTTCCTGAAAGTGTGTGAAGTGCTGGCCTCCACCAGCGCACCGGATCGCACAACCACCTTCCTGTACGCGCTGGGCTGGACGCAGCACACCGTGGGTGCGCAGAACATCCGTACGATGGCGATGATCCAGTTGCTGCTCGGTAACATGGGTATGGCCGGTGGCGGCGTGAACGCATTGCGTGGTCACTCCAACATTCAGGGCCTGACTGACTTAGGCCTGCTCTCTACCAGCCTGCCAGGTTATCTGACGCTGCCGTCAGAAAAACAGGTTGATTTGCAGTCGTATCTGGAAGCGAACACGCCGAAAGCGACGCTGGCTGATCAGGTGAACTACTGGAGCAACTATCCGAAGTTTTTCGTTAGCCTGATGAAATCTTTCTACGGCGATGCCGCGCAGAAAGAGAACAACTGGGGCTACGACTGGCTGCCGAAGTGGGACCAGACCTACGACGTCATCAAGTATTTCAACATGATGGATGAAGGTAAAGTCACCGGTTATTTCTGCCAGGGCTTTAACCCGGTTGCGTCCTTCCCGGACAAAAACAAAGTGGTGAGCTGCCTGAGCAAGCTGAAGTACATGGTGGTTATCGATCCGCTGGTGACTGAAACCTCTACCTTCTGGCAGAACCACGGCGAGTCGAACGATGTCGATCCGGCATCTATTCAGACTGAAGTATTCCGTCTGCCTTCGACCTGCTTTGCTGAAGAAGATGGTTCTATCGCTAACTCCGGTCGCTGGTTGCAGTGGCACTGGAAAGGTCAGGACGCGCCGGGCGAAGCACGTAACGACGGCGAAATTCTGGCGGGTATCTACCATCATCTGCGCGAGCTGTACCAGGCCGAAGGTGGTAAAGGCGTAGAACCGCTGATGAAGATGAGCTGGAACTACAAGCAGCCGCACGAACCGCAGTCTGATGAAGTGGCGAAAGAGAATAACGGCTATGCGCTGGAAGATCTCTATGACGCTAATGGCGTGCTGATTGCGAAGAAAGGTCAGTTGCTGAGTAGCTTTGCACATCTGCGTGATGACGGTACAACCGCATCTTCTTGCTGGATCTACACCGGTAGCTGGACCGAGCAGGGCAACCAGATGGCTAACCGCGATAACTCCGACCCGTCCGGTCTGGGGAATACGCTGGGATGGGCCTGGGCGTGGCCGCTCAACCGTCGCGTACTCTACAACCGTGCTTCGGCGGATATCAACGGTAAACCGTGGGATCCGAAACGGATGCTGATCCAGTGGAACGGTAGCAAGTGGACGGGTAACGATATTCCGGACTTCGGCAATGCCGCGCCGGGTACGCCAACCGGGCCGTTTATCATGCAACCGGAAGGGATGGGACGCCTGTTTGCCATCAACAAAATGGCGGAAGGTCCGTTCCCGGAACACTACGAGCCAATTGAAACGCCGCTGGGCACTAACCCGTTGCATCCGAACGTGGTGTCTAACCCGGTTGTTCGTCTGTATGAACAAGACGCGCTGCGGATGGGTAAAAAAGAGCAGTTCCCGTATGTGGGTACGACCTATCGTCTGACGGAGCACTTCCACACCTGGACCAAGCACGCATTGCTCAACGCAATTGCTCAGCCGGAACAGTTTGTGGAAATCAGCGAAACGCTGGCGGCGGCGAAAGGCATTGCCAATGGCGATCGTGTCACTGTCTCCAGCAAGCGTGGCTTTATCCGCGCGGTGGCTGTGGTAACGCGCCGTCTGAAACCGCTGAATGTAAACGGTCAGCAGGTTGAAACGGTGGGTATTCCAATCCACTGGGGCTTTGAAGGTGTCGCGCGTAAAGGTTATATCGCTAACACTCTGACGCCGAATGTCGGTGATGCAAACTCGCAAACGCCGGAATATAAAGCGTTCTTAGTAAACATCGAGAAGGCGTAAGGGGGCGAACAGATGGCTATGGAAACGCAGGACATTATCAAAAGGTCCGCAACTAACTCCATCACGCCGCCTTCTCAGGTGCGTGATTACAAAGCAGAAGTCGCGAAACTTATCGACGTTTCCACTTGTATCGGCTGTAAAGCCTGTCAGGTGGCGTGTTCGGAGTGGAACGACATCCGTGATGAAGTGGGGCACTGCGTCGGGGTTTACGATAACCCCGCCGATCTGAGCGCCAAGTCCTGGACGGTGATGCGCTTTAGCGAAACCGAACAGAACGGCAAGCTGGAGTGGCTGATCCGTAAAGACGGCTGTATGCACTGTGAAGATCCGGGCTGCCTGAAGGCATGCCCGTCTGCTGGTGCAATCATTCAGTACGCTAACGGGATTGTCGATTTCCAGTCGGAAAACTGCATCGGCTGTGGTTACTGCATTGCCGGGTGTCCGTTTAATATTCCGCGCCTCAACAAAGAGGATAACCGGGTATATAAATGCACGCTCTGTGTCGATCGCGTCAGCGTCGGCCAGGAACCGGCTTGTGTGAAAACCTGTCCGACCGGGGCTATCCACTTCGGCACCAAGAAGGAGATGCTGGAGCTGGCGGAACAGCGCGTGGCGAAACTGAAAGCGCGTGGTTACGAACATGCTGGCGTCTACAACCCGGAAGGGGTCGGTGGTACGCACGTTATGTACGTGCTGCATCACGCCGATCAGCCGGAGCTGTATCATGGTCTGCCGAAAGATCCGAAGATCGATACCTCGGTAAGCCTGTGGAAAGGCGCGTTGAAACCGCTGGCAGCGGCTGGCTTTATTGCCACTTTTGCCGGGTTGATTTTCCACTACATCGGTATTGGCCCGAATAAGGAAGTGGACGATGAGGAGGAGGGAAATCATGAGTAAGTCGAAAATGATTGTGCGCACCAAATTTATTGATCGCGCCTGTCACTGGACCGTGGTGATTTGCTTCTTCCTGGTGGCGCTGTCCGGGATTTCGTTCTTCTTCCCGACGCTGCAATGGCTGACGCAAACCTTCGGTACGCCGCAGATGGGACGCATTTTGCACCCGTTCTTCGGCATTGCGATTTTCGTCGCGCTGATGTTTATGTTTGTGCGTTTTGTGCATCACAACATCCCGGATAAGAAAGATATTCCGTGGCTGTTGAACATTGTCGAAGTATTAAAAGGCAATGAGCACAAAGTGGCGGATGTCGGTAAGTACAACGCCGGGCAAAAGATGATGTTCTGGTCAATCATGAGCATGATTTTCGTGCTGCTGGTGACCGGAGTGATTATCTGGCGTCCGTACTTTGCGCAGTACTTCCCGATACAGGTTGTCCGTTATAGCCTGCTGATCCATGCGGCTGCGGGTATCATCCTGATCCACGCCATCCTGATCCATATGTATATGGCATTCTGGGTGAAAGGATCGATTAAAGGGATGATCGAAGGGAAGGTGAGCCGTCGCTGGGCGAAGAAACACCATCCGCGCTGGTATCGTGAAATCGAGAAGGCAGAAGCGAAAAAAGAGAGTGAAGAAGGGATATAATCTCTTTTGAACTTTAAGCTGAAAATGGCGCTTTAAGAAGCGCCATTTTTTATTGCGTAACCAGACGGCGCAGTCGCGACACATCCACCGTTTTTTCCGCCTCTGCCAGACTCCAGGCATTTTGCAGATTCAGCCACATTTGCGGCGAACTGCCGATCACCACGGAAAGTTTTATTGCCATTTCTGGCGTCAAAGCTGCTTTTCCGGTCAGCAATCGGCTTGCCGTTGAGGGCGCAATTTCCATTGCTCTGGCAAACTCGCGCAGGCTGACATTAAGTTCGTCCAGTGATTCCTGAATAATGTCCCCCGGGCGGGGATGATTGGCCATTTTCATCAGTGATAGTCCTCGTAATCCAGTATGTATGCATCGCCATTGACGAATTCAAATGTGATTCGCCAGTTGCCCGAGACAGATATCGCCCAAATTCCATCGCGATCGCCGCTTAACGGATGTAGTCGGTAACCGGGCATATCGATATCAGCAAGACAGCATGCTGCATCAATCACAGCGAGTGGTGGCGTAATCGTTTGACTTGCGTCGGTATAACGCCGGAGGTTTTGCCGAGAAGAAACAAGTCACGCAATCCCTTGTGTCTGAAATTCATTATCATCTCTTCATCCTTGTTCCCTCAAAAGGAACACTATCACTATTGTTCCGTGCAGCGCAACAAATTTCGCTACGTTTTCGCGAATTGTGAGGGGAAATATGGGGGAGGAAAAGAAGAAGAGTGAAATTACGGAAAGCGTCTCGCGAAACAGGCTGCGACCCGAACATGGCAGTCGCAGCAAAGACCTCTTAGCGACGGAAATCAATCACCATACGGCCACGGATTTTGCCTTCTTCCATCTCGGTAAAGATGGTGTTGATGTCCTCTAACGGACGCAGGGCGACTTTCGGCACCACTTTGCCTTCGGCGGCAAACTGGAAGGCTTCGGTTAGATCCTGACGCGTGCCGACCAGCGAACCGACCACTTCAATACCATCCAGCACCAGCCGTGGGATGTCCAGGCTCATAGACTCCGGCGGCAGACCGACAGCCACGACACGACCACCTGCACGGACAGCATCCACCGCCGAGTTAAACGCAGCTTTAGCTACCGCTGTCACCACCGCTGCGTGAGCGCCACCGGCTTTCTCCTGCACAATTTTGGCGGCGTCTTCGGTGCGTGAGTTAATCGCTAAATCTGCACCCATTTTGGTTGCCAGTTTTAACTGTTCATCATTGACATCAATGGCGATCACTTTGGCGTTAAAGACATTCTTCGCGTATTGCAGGGCGAGGTTACCCAGACCGCCAAGACCGTAGATAGCAATCCACTGTCCTGGACGAATTTTTGACAGCTTAACGGCTTTGTAGGTAGTGACCCCCGCACAGGTAATGCTGCTGGCCGCCGCCGAGTCCAGACCATCTGGCACTTTTACCGCGTAATCGGCGACCACGATGCACTCTTCCGCCATCCCGCCATCAACGCTGTATCCGGCATTTTTAACTGAACGGCAGAGCGTTTCGTTACCACTGTTACAGTATTCGCAATGACCGCATCCTTCATAGAACCACGCCACGCTGGCACGATCGCCTGGTTTTAATGAAGTAACACCAGGGCCAACTTCTGCCACCACACCAATACCTTCGTGTCCCAGAATCACGCCGGTTTTGTCACCAAAATCGCCATTCTTAACATGAAGATCGGTATGACATACACCACAACACTCCATTTTCAGCAGGGCTTCGCCATGTTTCAGTGAGCGCAGTGTTTTATCCGTAACGTCAACATGATGATCCTTCGTAACAACTGCAGCCTTCATAGTTCCTCCTTTTCGGATGATGTTCTGCATAGCAGGTGAGGCAAATGAGATTTATTCGCCACTACCCAGTATGGATGAGATCTGAAAAAGGGAGAGGAAAATTGCCCGGTAGCCCTCACTACCGGGCGCAGGCTTAGATGGAGGTACGGCGGTAGTCGCGGTATTCGGCGTGCCAGAAATTATCATCAATGGCCTGTTGCAGAGCTTCGGCAGACGTTTTCACCGCCACGCCTTGCTGCTGCGCCATTTTGCCAACCGCAAAGGCAATTGCGCGGGAGACTTTCTGAATATCTTTCAGTTCCGGTAGTACCAGACCTTCGCCGTTCAGGACCAGCGGCGAATACTGAGCAAGTGTTTCACTTGCCGACATCAGCATCTCATCGGTGATACGTGACGCGCCGGAAGCAATAACACCCAGCCCATGCCCGGGAAAATAAAGGCGTTGTTACACTGGGCGATAGGGTAGATTTTATCTTTCCATACCACTGGATTAAACGGACTGCCAGTGGCGACCAGCGCGTTACCTTCAGTCCAGGCGATAATGTCCTGCGGTGTGGCTTCCACGCGTGAAGTCGGGTTAGACAGCGGCATCACGATCGGACGCGGACAGTGTTTATGCATCTCACGGATGATCTCTTCCGTAAACAGCCCGGTCTGTCCTGAGACGCCAATCAGAATATCTGGTTTTACATTACGCACCACATCCAGCAGTGACAACACATCGCTGTCGGTATCCCAGTCACTGAGATTTTCGCGCTTCTGCACCAGTTTGGTCTGGAAAGGCAGCAGGTTCGGCATCTTGTCGGTCAGCAGGCCAAAGCGATCGACCATAAAGACTTTCTGCCGCGCCGCTTCCTCGCTTAATCCTTCGCGCTGGGTCTGGGCGATGATCATTTCGGCAATGCCGCATCCCGCTGAACCTGCGCCAAGGAAGACGATTTTTTTCTCGCTTAACTGACCGCCTGCCGCGCGGCTGGCTGCGATCAGTGTGCCGACTGTTACCGCCGCGGTGCCCTGAATGTCATCGTTAAAAGAACAAATTTCATTGCGATAGCGGTTAAGTAACGGCATCGCATTTTTTTGTGCGAAGTCTTCAAACTGCAACAGTACGTCCGGCCAGCGTTGTTTCACAGCCTGGATAAATTCATCAACGAATTCATAGTATTCATCGTCAGTGATACGCGGATTACGCCAGCCCATATACAGCGGATCGTTAAGCAGCTGTTGGTTGTTGGTGCCGACATCCAGCACCACCGGAAGGGTATAGGCCGGACTGATGCCGCCACAGGCGGTATAGAGCGACAGTTTACCGATCGGAATGCCCATCCCGCCGATGCCCTGGTCACCAAGCCCCAGAATACGTTCGCCGTCAGTCACCACAATCACTTTGATATTATGGTTTGGTACGTTTTGCAGAATATCGTCCATATTGTGGCGGTTCTGGTAAGAGATAAACACACCGCGTGAACGGCGGTAGATCTCAGAAAAACGCTCACAGGCTGCGCCGACGGTTGGGGTGTAAATGACTGGCATCATCTCATCAAGATGATTGTTTACCAGACGGTAGAAGAGGGTTTCGTTAGTGTCCTGGATGTTACGCAGGTAGATGTGTTTGTCGATTTCGGTTTTGAATCCCTGATACTGGATCCATGCTCGTTCCGCTTGTTCTTCGATGGTTTCGACCACTTCCGGCAGTAACCCCAGCAGGTTGAAGTTACGGCGTTCTTCCATGCTGAAGGCGCTGCCTTTATTCAACAACGGAAATTCCAGCAATACAGGGCCAGCGTAAGGGATATAAAGCGAACGCTGTTTTTTTGTTTTTGGTTCCATGTCACTCACTCTTTTTTGAATATCCATCCCTGGGGGCTTTTATCGTCTTTGCATTACCGCCAGGGCGTCGGCACCAAGTATAAAGCAGATAAAAACAAAAACACCATTGCGCAGGCAATGGTGTTTAATCGTCATTGAGGACTGATGGTTATGAATTACTTTTCAGCGGGGCGTTTTCTGCCGGTGGGATTATTTACCACGCTGGATTTGTCACCTTCGGTAACTATTTTGCGCTGGTTAGAAATTTTATGGTCCAGTCCAAGAATATGACGTGCCTGACGGTTCGATTTCATTTTAACTCCTCAATCCTGTTGCTAGTTTTAAGGACAACATCGCCGTAGCGAAGAAACACGTGCTAAACCCCTAAATTAGGTTGCCGATCAAGCATAGCACCTTAAAGCGTAGGGTGCTGACCACTGACCACATAATTGATCGTTTGCTGGTAGATATCACTGAGGATGTCGTTATCAGAAGCTTCCACCCATTTGGTCAGCTCCATGAGAATGTCATCTTCAGTGACAACACCGTGCTCTGCCCGAAGGCCTTGCTCAATGGCATTAACCAGAGCGGGTTCTGCTGTTGAATTTTCTGCCTGATAATAAGTAAACATAGTGATTCTCCGTGTCTGTGTATTTATGGTGTCTGCTACGGATCGCAGATTTATAAAGCACATTCAGCATGGCAAATATTTGCTGCTTCGTTGTTAAGATTAGTCCTGGTTGATGATTTTATATTTTAACTCCATGATATTGATAGGTATTATTATTGTGATGAGTTGATTGATATTGATGCAATATCTCTTGGGTTATATATTTCCGGTTATCTATTGTGGAAATTTAATTTAAGTGCAGAAATTATATTTTCGCCGGATTTTATTCGGATTATCCTGCTTATCCTCGTGCTGTTTCTCACGTAGTCTATAATTTCCTTTTAAGCCCACAGGAGAGCAACAATGACAATCCATAAGAAAGGTCAGGCACATTGGGAAGGCGATATCAAACGCGGGAAGGGAACAGTATCTACTGAGAGCGGCGTGCTGAACCAACAGCCGTATGGATTTAACACGCGTTTTGAAGGCGAAAAAGGAACCAACCCTGAAGAACTGATTGGCGCAGCGCATGCCGCATGTTTCTCAATGGCGCTTTCATTAATGCTGGGGGAAGCGGGATTCACGCCAACATCGATTGATACCACCGCCGATGTCTCGCTGGATAAAGTGGATGCCGGTTTTGCGATTACTAAAATCGCACTGAAGAGCGAAGTTGCGGTGCCGGGTATTGATGCCTCCACCTTTGACGGCATTATCCAGAAAGCAAAAGCAGGATGCCCGGTTTCTCAGGTACTGAAAGCGGAAATTACGCTGGATTACCAGTTGAAATCGTAAAGCGTTGCCGGATGACGCGTCAGGCGCGTGAATGCCTGATGCGTCAGCACAATCACATCAGGCTGAGAAGGGATTGTTCTGACATGGCTATGCGTTGTCGTTGTCCAACTAAACGTAGCGGAAATCACAGCATTTAAGTGACAGTGTCACGTTAAATAAAAACCCGCGAGTGCGGGCGAGAGGAATTTATCAGATTTTCAGCGGTAACACGCTGCTCATCCAGCCTGGAATTTCTTCGGCGGGCAGGGGGCGGGAAAAGAAATATCCCTGAATAACGCGACAGTGGATCTTGCGTAGCATCTCAAATTGCTCTTTGGTTTCGACGCCTTCCGCCACGACGGTTAAATTGAGGCTTTGCCCAATGCTGGTAATGGCTTCGAGTAAGGCAAGGATGCGTTTTTCAGTCAGACAACGATCGACAAAACTTTTGTCAATTTTGATTTCCGTTACCGGAAGACTGACTAAGCGGGATAATCCGGAAAAGCCCGTACCAAAATCATCTACCGATAAACCGATGCCCATATCGCGCAGGATCTGAATGCGCTTAAAGATTTCGGTATCGTGTTCCATCATCATGCTTTCCGTGATTTCCACCGTCAGCTGGTGGCCGTCAATACCCCAGGCGTGCATTGCATCAGATACCTGATTAGGCAGCTGATTACTGCGAAAGTGCAGCGCAGACAAGTTAACGGATAACGCCGGGATATGAATATTCTGGCTACGCCATTCTGCTAACTGACGGCAAGCTTCCGCGATGACCCAGCGCCCAATATTTTCGATTTCACCAATCTCTTCTGCGAGAGGAATAAACCGTGAAGGGGGCACATGACCATGCAGGGGATCGTACCAGCGAGCAAGGGCTTCGATGCCGTACAGTTCACCCGTTTCTGCGAAGATTTGCGGCTGATAAACCAGTTTAAGTTGGTTATTGCTAATCGCTTCTTTTAGCGCTGCGCCTAAAACCAAACGCTCTTTTACCATTTCGTTCATCGCCGGGCTGAAGAACTGCCAGCCGTTACCGCCATTTTTGCGAATAAAATCCATTGCATTGTGAGCAGTGGAGAGCAGGTAATCGCGGTTTTTACCCACGTCGTAGCTGATGCCAATGCTCAAGGTGAGCGGGAATGGTTTATCGTCAATCATTATCGGCTTGCTGACCACATTCCGTAGCTCATCGGCGATCTGGGTAATGTTACTGACATCGTTTTCCAGGCTCACGAGGACAAAAGACGCACCTTCAATACGACAGAGATACTGATCCGGTTTGAGTTTTTCACGAAAGCGATTGACCACTTCCAGCAATGCCTGATCGGCCCACGCATAGCCAAGGCTATCAATCACATCCTGAATATGGTCAACACCGATGAGATACACCACCGGAGAGACGGCTTTGTCGACCAGGTCATCGAGGTAATTGTGCAGGTTATTGCGATTTGGCAGACCGGTCATCGGATCAAATTGGATGAGTTGTTCAATATGCTGACGGCTTTTTTCCTGTTCCAGCGCCAGCGCGGCCATATGCTGGCTGATATCTGCCACGCGTTCGATAAAGGCGCTGGTTTCTGCTCCTGACGAGGTTTTAATTTGCAGGATCCCCGCAGGCGCGCCATCGCGCTGACGAATGGTCGCTGACCAGCTTTGCGCATTTTGAACTTCTGCACCGTGCGAAGATGACGCCCAGTGTATCGGCATCCCGTTGCGCAGCGCGAACAGAGAAACATGCGATTCGTTGAGAACAGATTCGATATTACGACAAATGATTTCCCCCATTTCATGAAATGGTGGGCTGCTGCACATGGCGGCGAGAATATTGCCTTCAAGCTGGCGGATTTGCCTTTCTTCGGTGATATCCGAGAATGTCATTACCAGGTTCTGCAGATGCGCGAGCACGTCATAAACCGGGCTGATAGAGGCTTTAATCCAGATTTTTTCACCGGTGCGCGTCAACAGCAGAAATTCGTCCTGATCGCGGGCGGTTTTCCATAGCAACTGCTGTAAACGAATACGGTTATCAGCAGGGAATTCTGGAATGTTCAGGAGTGTATCGGGCTGCATACCGCTGGCTTCGTTAATGCAGTAACCAAACATTTCGGTAAATGCGCGATTGCACTGCACAATATGGCGTTCCGGATCGAGGACAATCACCGGTCGGTCGAGATGGTCAACGGCAATAATCAATTGTCGGGTCTGTTCTTTTTGCGCCATTTCTACGCTGGCATCCCGTACCAGCGCCAGGTAATAAACTTTCCCCTCGGCGCTCACTTTCGATAGCGCAAAACGGGTCCAGATTTTACTGCCGTCTTTTTTCTCCAGCTGCAGCTCCCGACTCATCCCCTCGACGCGCGCTTTACCACCTTCACGGTTGTGACGAATGTATTGAGGATGCGCAGGACGCAAATCCCGCGGAATCAGCATATCAATGTTATTGCCAATGACTTCTTCACGTTTGTACCCCCAGAGCTTCTCTGCGGCGGGGTTGAAAAACATCACTTCATCATTTTCGTTAATTAACACCGCGCCCATCATATTTTGCTCAAGGGCGGGGAAAAAAATGCCATCGGCGGCATTATCCGCATCGGTTAGCTTCATGATTACCTCTGCATCCTGGCGCATCTAAAGACTGGCTTTACAGAGTTCAACACGGTTTCTACCTCGTCTTTTGCGATATACAGAGCTTCATCGGCTATTTGAATGAGGCGCTCATAGTCAGGATGACCATTAAACATGGCGGCACCGATGGAAAGTGAGAGGGCAATATCCTCGCCGTTTGCGGCTTTAAAATAATGTCGACCTTTATGGTTAAACCGCAGGCCAAAATCAACCAAACACAACGTGCGGGATTGGCTAACTGCACCATATTCTCCTGAAATATGAAGATATACTGAAAAGAAATAAGCGACTTAGGACAGTTTCAATCTACGCTACTGTTCTTCAGAAGAGTATAGCCCATCGTAATTATTTTTCGGTGACAGCGAATATCGTATGTTTTTTCATATTCATACATTTTTATTAGGGGGATTATGGCTGTTTAACTAAGTGTGGTTAATTGCGTGGTTAATTTGACGTATTTAAGCATGATTGCTAGTGGGATAGTTCAAGAGGGTAACAAGCCAGTGGGTAAAGCACCGGCTTGTTACAAAGTAAGAATGGGAGTTTAACTGCCCCAACGACTTTGCAGATAGCTGACCGCTTGTTGAGTCTGCGGTTTATTCAGATAGTCCTCACGGAACAAGATTGTGCCGCTAATTTCCGGCACAGCATCGTTAAGATCGAGCTGCTTTTTCAGTTCCGGTACGCCGCCGTTAATCATCCAGTCTGGCTCTATCTTTGACGGTTCTCCTACTTTATAGAAGGCGATACCGATATACAGGCGGGTCCTGGTCGGTTTAACGACATCCGCCCACCATTTTGCCAACACGTCATAACGCGCGGCACTCCGTGAGAATGGCCAGTAAATTTGGGGAGCAATGTAATCCAGCAACCCTTGTTCCACCCATCGACGGGTATCAGCGTAGGATTCGTCATAGGCTGCCGCGCCTCGGGTATCGGAACCGAGCGGATCGTGTGATCGGTTACGCCACACGCCTGCCGGGCTAACGCCAAATTCGACTTCCGGCTTAATGCTTTTAATGGTGTGCGAAACCTTCGCAATTAACTGCTGGGTATTGTTGCGCCGCCAGTCTGCTTTTGACGCAAATGCGCCTCCGTATTTGCGGTACGTTTCGTTATCATTTAGCCGTGAACCTGGTGACTCAGTATAGAAATAGTCATCAAACTGCACGCCATCTACCGGATAGCGGGAAACCACTTCCGCAACTATTGATGTGATCCAGTCCTGAACCTCAGGGATGCCCGGGTCGAGGACAAAGCGATCGCCGGACGTTCTGATCCAGTCGCGGTGTTGCACATAGACGCTGGCCGGTTGTTGAGACAGGGTGCTATTCAGTTCCCTGATAGTACCGGGCTTCGTATTAACCGATACGCGATAGGGGTTAAACCAGGCGTGTACTTTCATCCCACGCTTGTGGGCTTCGTCGAGCATAAATTGCAGCGGATCGTAACCCGGATTTTCACCAATCTTACCGGTCATAAGATCGGACCACGGCAAAATTTTCGATGGCCACAGGGCGGTACCATCCGGCTTGACCTGAAAAAAGACCGTGTTTATGCCGAGACGTTGCAGATGATCCAGTTTGTCGATCATCGCCTGTTGTTGTACACGTGCCCGGCTGGTGGGGTTACTATTGTTAACCGAGGAAACCGGTGGCCAGTCGAGGCGAGACACCGTGGCCAGCCAGATGCCACGCATCGGTTGTGACGATTGTTGCGTCGTGGCTGGTGGCTTTGAGCCCGCTGGTGGTGTCACCATGGACTCTGGAGGCGTGCTTTTACAACTACACAGTAAAAGTGCCAGTGCAACCAGTATCGCTGGTCTTCTAATCGCTAATTTCTCGTTTCGGGAGCAGATATCCATATGTGCTGGTTTCCGGTAAACAGATGTGCGCTCATTCTCGTACTTATCCCGGTTAAGTCAATACGACAACAAGCACGAAAAAGGGAGCGATGAATTATCGCTCCCTTGTCTTATAAGCATTCAGACATGGTTAGTGTTTCTTGTCATTCATCACAATATAGTGTGGTGAACGTGCACGCGGGTGCAGGAAGAAGTGACCTTTTGGTGCGTTCTGACTGTTGATTGGCTCCAGAGTGACGCCGGTATTCGCTTTGCTTTTACGATCATGAACAGCATAGAGAATAAAGGGCAGGGCAAGTACCACCAGGAAACTAACGACCAGTAATTCAACATACATATCGGTAGAGTCACCCTGGATGTTATCCGGCGGCAGGAAGGAAACAATAAACGCCATAATTGAAGTCAGCAGACCGACAATAGCCACGACCAGTTTCACCCCTTTACCACCAGGGATATTAAATGTGCGTTTTAAGTCAGGATGTTTAAGCACCAACACAATGTAGCCAATAAACAGCATGAAATAAGCACACAGATAAATCACCACCGTCAGCGCCAGTGCGATCAGGAAGGACATGTTGTTACCGCCACCGGTATTGGTGAGGATGATCAACGCGATAGAAGTAATCACCAACTGCGAAATGACCAGCGTTACCGGTACGCCATTTTTGTTCATTTTAGCGAATGCCGCTGGCAGCAGGTTTTTCTGCGCTGTGACATACATCCCGCGAGAAGGACCAACAATCCAGGAAGCGATTTCCGCCAGAACACCCAGCAACAGCAGTGCGGAGATCACGCGAACCGTCCACTCAATTTCCGGTGCCACATGTGACATCAGAACGGTAAAGGTTTGCATTACCCCTGCGGAGAGGTTGATTTCATTACCCGGAATGACCATCGCAATAGACAAACCGCCAACAGAGCTTAGGCAGATTGCCGCCACCATCAGCAGTAACATAGCCAGTGGATAGTCGCGCCCGGGGTTGCTCATTTCATTGACGTGGGTTGCGGAAGCTTCAACGCCCATATAACTCAAAATGAAGGCAACAAATACAACCAGGGTGCCCACTTTAGAGAAGTCAGGGAAGAAGGTCTTCGCATCCATTTCGATAGCAACGGGGGCACCGGAGTGCAGATAAATAGCCGCTAATGCGATCAAAATAAATGCAGGTAACAGGATACCGGCGAAGAAGCCAACTTTAGCAATTCGCGCCGTGTATTTCGTGCCACCAAACTGCGTTAATGCCAGCGCCCAAAGAATGATGAGTGCTGCAATAGTTTTGGTAATGGGGTCTTCATTCAGCGCTGGCCATTTCAGGATGTAGGAGAGTGCCCCTAACACGAAATAGAGCATCGGAATAAAACCAATGGCGATTTGCAGATAGCCAAATGAGATCGCTGCAAATCCCCATCTCGGCCCCAGAGTATTTGATACCCAGGCGAAGACGCCACCTTCTTCCCAGCCGTCGACGGTAGCCATTTCCGCAGCACAAAGTCCCACGGGAATAAACCATAAAATCCCGCCTAATAGCAGGAAGAAGACTAATGAAAAGCCCGATGTTGCGAAGGTAGGGTATTCATAAACAGCCATTACCATCGATGCCGTTATGGCAAAAAATCCGAGTAATGTGAGCTGCTTAGCTTTACCTGTCTGTACTGATGTAGCCATATTATCCCCCTAAAACGGTATTCCTGTCGGAACCGCACCTGTTTTGTTCTGAAGCGTATTCAGAACAATATTTTCCGTTGCTAATGCCAGTGAACAGACTTTGGAAATTGTCCCGAAACGGCTTCGTTTCGGGACACCGTTACCGTTAAACGTTATCAGGTGTGTTTAAAGCTGTTCTGCTGGGCAATACCCTGCAGTTTCGGGTGGTCGCTGAGATATTTCAGGGAGGCTTTGTAGTCTTCCAGCAACAGTTCAGCAAAGT
>NZ_JBJQKD010000018.1:0-109209 GCF_046487065.1 Escherichia sp. WS2035 | reverse complement strand
TGACCCGGCGGCGTGTTTGCCGTTGTTCCGTGTCAGTGGTGGCGCATTATAGGGAGTTATTCCGGCCTGACAAGAGGAAATTTAAAATAATTTTCTGACCGCGCATTTTTTATTCTTTATGCTTATTTCAGCGTCGGTTTGTCGGTTAAATGGGCGATTTCTCGGGCGAAATTCGCCACCTGCTCCCAATCGGTATAGACAACTTCTTTGCGCGTATCCGTTTCACCGCCTGACATCTTCATAATCAGCTTGATCATAAAACGGTCGTACCAGCGATAACGTGGGTAACGCAGCGCCCCGGCAATGACGGCACAGCGATCGGGACGCCATTGCGAGTTCATCAGAAACTTCCGCGCGTAGCTGTTGGTCTGTGGAGTACGCTTCTCCGGTTTACGCGCCACCAGATTTACGGAATAAAAGGCGCTCGGCATCGAATTCAGTCGCGTCGCATGCTTTTTGACAAATTCCTGGAACGCAGAGTGGTAGTGACCATAGCGAATAGAAGCACCAATAACCACACGGTCATAGTTTTCCCATTGTGGTTCTTCAATGCGGTGCACATTGGCGACATCCGCCTGGATCCCCAGTTCTTTCAGTTCCGAAGCCAGGTAGGAGGCAATCTCGCGCGTTTGTCCGTCCCTTGTTGAGAAAAGAATTAATGTTTTCACGTATTACTCCATCATTCACGCCAGAAAGTCGGGGTAAAGAGCACCAGCAATGTAAAGACCTCGAGACGACCAAACAGCATGTTGGCAATCAGGATCCATTTAGCCACCGGGTTCATACTGGTAAAGTTATCAGCAACCACGCCAAGCCCTGGCCCCAGGTTATTCAATGTTGCAACAACCGAGGCAAAGGCAGAAAAGTCATCCACGCCCGTGGCGATAATCGCCAGCATACTGACAATAAACACCAATGCATAGGCGGAGAAAAATCCCCAAACGGCTTCGAGGATACGTTCCGGCAGTGCGCGATTCCCCAGCTTAATGCTATAGACGGCGTTCGGATGCACCAGTCGTTTCAGCTCACGGTTCCCCTGCTTAAACAGCAACAGGATGCGGATCACTTTCAGGCCACCGCCCGTTGACCCGGCGCAACCGCCGATAAAAGCTGAACATAAAAGCAGTACCGGCAAAAAGAGCGGCCAGCGGGCAATGCTGTCAGTTGTAAACCCGGCGGTTGTCGCCATCGACACCACCTGGAAAAACGCCTGGTTAATTGTCATCAGCGCCGAACTGTAGACATTATGAAACCACAGTACGAGTGTACAAATAACCACCAGTGAAAACTGTACGCCGATAAACATGCGAAATTCCGGATCGCGCCAATAAACCTTCAGACTACGCCCACTTAACAGTGAAAAGTGCAGACCGTAGTTACAGCCAGAGATCAGCAGGAAGATAGCAATGATAGTGTTAATAGTCGGGCTGTCGAAATAACCGATACTGGCATCATGTGTCGAGAAGCCGCCAATAGCGATAGTCGCAAAGCTATGGCCGATGGCATCAAAGGCATCCATTCCAGCAAACCACAACGCCAGCGCACAGGCGACGGTCAGCAAGACATAAATCAACCACAGGGTTTTCGCCGTTTCCGCAATTCGCGGGCGCATTTTGTTATCTTTCAGCGGGCCGGGCATTTCTGCGCGATAGAGCTGCATCCCACCCACGCCGAGGATAGGCAGTATCGCAACCGCCAACACGATGATCCCCATCCCGCCAAACCATTGCAGCATCTGGCGATAAAAGAGGATGGCGTGAGGGAGCGAATCCAGCCCCACCAGCGTAGTGGCCCCCGTGGTGGTCAGGCCAGAGAAAGATTCAAAAAACGCATCGGTAATCGTGAGGTTCGGGCTTTCCGAGAAGATAAAAGGGAGCGCACCGACGCTACCCAGCACGGTCCAGAACAGCACCACTATCAGAAACCCCTCACGGGATTTCAGTTCACCCTTCTCTTTGCGGTTCGGCCACCAAAGCATAGAGCCAATGGCGAGGGCGACAAAAAAGGTCTGGGTAAAAGCGCGGCCCGCTCCATCCCGGTAGATGAGTGCTACCAGCCCAGGGATAATCATGGTCCCTGAAAATAAGATAACCAGTAGTCCAACGATTCGGGTAATGGCGCGAAAATGCATCTCTGCCGCTTCCTTAGTTCTGCAAAACGAAGTGGGGATTATTCTTCAATCGCTAACAATTGCAATGAACCACGGCTAAAATCCGCCAGCTTTGCGGAAAATTCAGCCACTTTCGCCGCCGGAAGCGCCACCCGCAGCAGAACGAATGCCTGATAATCACTGTTGATAATTTTGCCGTCACACTGCCCCAGCAACGCTTCAATGCCGGTTAACTGACTATATTCACATTGCAAAGTATATTCGGTTAACGGTGTCTTGCGTTGGGTCGTTAGCTGGCGCAGCGCCTGATTCACGCCGCCGCCATACGCTTTCACTAACCCACCGGTGCCAAGCAATATGCCGCCGTAGTAGCGCACCACCACAGCGGTAATTTCCCCGACGCCGCTGCCCATTAGTTGGGCGAGCATCGGTTTACCTGCCGTTCCCGCCGGCTCCCCGTCGTCAGAGAAACCCAGCTGTTGAGAATCATCCGGCGCACCCGCCACCCACGCCACGCAATGGTGGCGGGCATCGGGGTGTTCTGCCCGCACCGATTCAACAAACGCTTTTGCCGCCTCAACGCCATCGGTATGCGCCAACAGCGTAATGAAGCGGCTCTTTTTGATCTCTTCAACGACCGTGACCGGTGCCGCAGGAATTAACCAGCTTTCCATCACGCCAGTTTCAGATCCCGGGTCATGTTTTCCACGTTGTTTTCGTGAATCACCACGTTGTCTTCGATACGAATGCCGCCGAACGGTTTCAGTGCTTCAATTTTCTGCCAGTTGAAGTGTTTGCTGAACTGCCCTTCACGCCACGGTGCCAGCAGCGATTCGATGAAGTAGATACCCGGTTCGATGGTTAACACCATGCCCGGCTGGAGAATACGGGTGCAGCGCAGGTACGGATATTTTGCCGGTGCCGCGAGGTGCGTACCGCTATCATCCTGCATAAAACCGGCTACGTCATGCACCTGCAGGCCCAGCGGATGGCCGATACCGTGCGGCATAAACGGTCCGGTGAGATCGTTTTCGACCATCGCTTCTTCACTCATATCGGTGATGATTTGATGTTTACGCAGCAGTTTGGCGATGCGCTGATGGAACTGGATATGGTAATCCACATAGCTGACGCCTGCTTTCATGGTGGCGATCAGCGCCAGTTGCTCATCATTTACGTCTTTCACCAGCTGTGCGTAGTCGTTGTCGCTTTTTGCCGACCAGGTACGGGTCAGATCAGCCGCATAGCCGTTATATTCGGCCCCGGCATCCAGCAGGAAGCTGCGCATCTCTTCCGGTGCCTGGTGGTCCAGTTTGGTGTAATGCAACACCGCAGCGTGTTCGTTAAGCGCCACAATGTTGCTATAAGGTACGTCGGTATCACGATGACCGGTCGCGGTCAGATAGGCAATGTTGATATCGAACTCGCTCATGCCAGAACGGAACGCTTCTTCTGCCGCACGATGACCATTGACCGCCATTTTCTGCGCTTCACGCATACAGGCCAGTTCGTACTCGGTTTTGAAGGAGCGGTAGTAATGCAGGTAGTCGATCACCCCTTTCGGGTTGATGTTGCTGGCCTCAATACCCAGTTGCAGCGCACGTTCCGGCACCGGACCGATATAACCGATATTGCCGCGCGCAGCAGGCAGCAGGCTACCAATGCCATCGGCTTTCGGCAGCGCGATCACTTCTACATCTTCAGTCCAGAAGGAGGTCGGTAGCGGTTCGACGTTGTGCCAGTAATCAACCGGCAGATAAAACCACAGTTTCGGCTTGTTCACGCCATCCACCAGCAGCCAGCAGTTTGGCACCTGAGTTACCGGCACCCACGCTTTGAATTGCGGGTTCACTTTAAACGGATAGGGATGATCGTCGAGAAAAACGTTGAACAGTTCGCCGGAGTGAATAAGTAACGCATCCAGCTTGAAGCGCGCCAGCGCATCGCGAGTCCGTTCTTGTAAGGTAGCGATATGATTTTTATAGAGTGAGGCCAGTGATTCCATTTTTTACCCTTCTGTTTTTTTGACCTTAAGTCTCCGCATCTTAGCACATCGTTCATCCAGAGCGTGATTTCTGCCGAGCGTGATCAGATCGGCATTTCTTTAATCTTTTATTTGCATATTTTTAACACAAAATACACACTTCGATGCATCTGGTACGACCAGATCACCTTGCGGATTCAGGAGACTGACATGCTTTACAAAGGCGACACCCTGTACCTTGACTGGCTGGAAGATGGCATTGCCGAACTGGTATTTGATGCCCCAGGTTCAGTTAATAAACTCGACACTGCGACCGTCGCCAGCCTCGGCGAGGCCATCGGCGTGCTGGAACAGCAATCAGATCTAAAAGGGCTGCTGCTGCGTTCGAACAAAGCAGCCTTTATCGTCGGTGCTGATATCACCGAATTTTTGTCCCTGTTCCTCGTTCCTGAAGAACAGTTAAGTCAGTGGCTGCACTTTGCCAATAGCGTGTTTAATCGCCTGGAAGATCTCCCGGTGCCGACCATTGCTGCCGTCAACGGCTATGCGCTGGGCGGTGGCTGCGAATGCGTGCTGGCGACCGATTATCGTCTGGCGACGCCGGATCTGCGCATCGGTCTGCCGGAAACCAAACTGGGCATCATGCCGGGCTTTGGCGGTTCTGTACGTATGCCACGTATGCTGGGCGCTGACAGTGCGCTGGAAATCATTGCCGCCGGTAAAGATGTCGGCGCGGATCAGGCGCTGAAAATCGGTCTGGTGGATGGTGTAGTCAAAGCAGAAAAACTGATTGAAGGGGCGATGGCGATTTTACGCCAGGCCATTAACGGCGACCTCGACTGGAAAGCGAAACGTCAGCCGAAGCTGGAACCGCTAAAACTGAGCAAGATTGAAGCCACCATGAGCTTCACCATCGCTAAAGGGATGGTCGCACAAACGGCGGGGAAACATTATCCGGCCCCCATCACCGCAGTAAAAACCATTGAAGCTGCGGCCCGTTTTGGTCGTGAAGAAGCCTTAAACCTGGAAAACAAAAGTTTTGTCCCGCTGGCGCATACCAACGAAGCCCGCGCACTGGTCGGCATTTTCCTTAACGATCAATATGTAAAAGGTAAAGCGAAGAAACTCACCAAAGATGTTGAAACCCCGAAACAGGCCGCTGTGCTGGGCGCAGGCATTATGGGCGGCGGCATCGCTTACCAGTCTGCGTGGAAAGGCGTGCCGGTTGTCATGAAAGATATCAACGACAAGTCGTTAACCCTCGGCATGACCGAAGCCGCGAAACTGCTGAACAAGCAGCTTGAGCGCGGCAAGATCGATGGTCTGAAACTGGCTGGCGTGATCTCCACAATTCACCCAACGCTCGACTACGCCGGGTTTGACCGCGTGGATGTTGTGGTAGAAGCGGTTGTTGAAAACCCGAAAGTGAAAAAAGCCGTGCTGGCAGAAACCGAGCAGAAAGTACGCCCGGATACCGTACTGGCGTCGAACACTTCAACCATTCCTATCAGCGAACTGGCCAACGCGCTGGAACGTCCGGAAAACTTCTGCGGGATGCACTTCTTTAACCCGGTCCACCGAATGCCGTTGGTAGAAATTATTCGCGGCGAGAAAAGCTCCGACGAAACCATCGCGAAAGTCGTCGCCTGGGCGAGCAAGATGGGCAAAACGCCGATTGTGGTTAACGACTGCCCCGGCTTCTTCGTCAACCGTGTACTGTTCCCCTATTTCGCCGGTTTCAGCCAGTTGCTGCGCGACGGCGCGGATTTCCGCAAGATCGACAAAGTGATGGAAAAACAGTTTGGCTGGCCGATGGGTCCGGCATATCTGCTGGATGTTGTGGGCATTGACACCGCGCATCACGCCCAGGCTGTCATGGCAGCAGGCTTCCCGCAGCGGATGCAGAAAGATTATCGCGATGCCATCGACGCGCTGTTTGATGCCAACCGCTTTGGTCAGAAGAACGGCCTCGGTTTCTGGCGTTATAAAGAAGACAGCAAAGGTAAGCCGAAGAAAGAAGAAGATGTCGTCGTTGACGACCTGCTGGCAAAAGTGAGCCAGCCGAAGCGCGATTTCAGCGAAGAAGAGATTATCGCCCGCATGATGATCCCGATGGTCAACGAAGTGGTCCGCTGTCTGGAAGAGGGCATTATCGCCACTCCGGCAGAAGCGGATATGGCGCTGGTCTACGGCCTGGGCTTCCCTCCGTTCCACGGCGGCGCGTTCCGCTGGCTGGACACCCTCGGCAGCGCAAAATACCTCGATATGGCACAGCAATATCAGCACCTCGGCCCGCTGTATGAAGTACCGGAAGGTCTGCGTAATAAAGCACGTCATAACGAACCGTACTATCCCCCGGTTGAGCCAGCCCGTCCGGTTGGCGACCTGAAAACGGCTTAAGGAGTCACAATGGAACAGGTTGTCATTGTCGATGCAATTCGCACCCCGATGGGCCGTTCGAAGGGCGGTGCTTTTCGTAACGTGCGTGCGGAAGATCTCTCCGCTCATTTAATGCGTAGCCTGCTGGCGCGTAACCCGGCACTGGAAGCGGCGGCCCTTGACGATATTTACTGGGGTTGTGTGCAGCAAACACTGGAGCAGGGTTTTAATATCGCCCGTAACGCGGCACTGTTGGCTGAAGTGCCGCACTCTGTCCCGGCGGTTACCGTTAATCGCTTGTGTGGTTCATCCATGCAGGCACTGCATGACGCAGCACGAATGATCATGACCGGTGATGCGCAGGCATGTCTGGTTGGCGGCGTGGAGCATATGGGCCATGTGCCAATGAGTCACGGCGTCGATTTTCACCCCGGCCTGAGCCGTAATGTCGCCAAAGCGGCGGGCATGATGGGCTTAACGGCAGAAATGCTGGCGCGTATGCACGGTATCAGCCGTGAAATGCAGGATGCCTTTGCCGCGCGGTCACACGCCCGCGCGTGGGCCGCCACGCAGTCAGGCGCATTTAAAAATGAAATCATCCCGACCGGTGGTCACGATGCCGACGGCGTATTGAAGCAGTTTAATTACGACGAAGTGATTCGCCCGGAAACCACCGTGGAAGCCCTCGCCACACTGCGTCCGGCGTTTGATCCCGTCAGCGGTACGGTAACGGCGGGTACATCTTCTGCGCTTTCCGATGGCGCAGCTGCCATGCTGGTGATGAGTGAAAGCCGCGCCCGTGAATTAGGTCTTAAGCCGCGCGCCCGCGTGCGTTCGATGGCGGTTGTGGGTTGTGACCCATCTATTATGGGTTATGGTCCGGTTCCGGCCTCGAAGCTGGCGCTGAAAAAAGCGGGGCTTTCTGCCAGCGATATCGGCGTATTCGAGATGAACGAAGCCTTTGCCGCGCAGATCCTGCCGTGTATTAAAGATCTCGGGCTAATGGAGCAGATTGACGAGAAGATCAACCTCAACGGTGGCGCGATCGCGCTGGGTCATCCGCTGGGTTGTTCCGGTGCGCGTATCAGCACCACGCTGCTGAATCTGATGGAACACAAAGACGTCCAGTTTGGTCTGGCGACGATGTGTATCGGTCTGGGTCAGGGCATTGCAACGGTGTTTGAGCGGGTTTAACCACTTGCCGGATGCGGCGTGAACGCCTTATCCGGCCCACGGTTCAGAACTTTTGTAGGCCCGATAAGACGCGGCAGCGTTGCATCGGGCACTGTTTGCCGGATGCAACGTAGAGTAATGCCACTGTATAAAGTTTTAGTTGCCGTTCTTCCCGCCTGTCAGGGGCGGGTTTTTTATATCTCAGATAAATGCAAACGCATCGCCAAACAGGCGATCTTCCCGCGCATTACGCTCGCTGCAAAACAGGTCACGGGCAATTTTCGCCATCTCAAAACGTCCGGCAATATAGATATCATGCTCTGCCAGCGTACCATGATCCTGCAATACCGCCGTTAACACGGTGCCAGTACGCCCACGCCAGCCCGCTTCCGGTTGTTCAACCACCGGCACCACTTGTAGACCAGGATGCTTCAACGAAAGCGCCTCAAGCTCGCAGAGATCATACAGATGCTGCTCTTCACGCCCGCCCCAGTAAATGGTGATATCACGGTTTGGGTTACGCGCCAACGCTGTCAGCAAAATCGAGCGGGCATAAGAGAACCCGGTGCCGCCCGCAATCAAAATCATCGGACGCTCTTCATCATCGCGCAGCCACGCTTCTCCGTGGGGAATATCGACCACGATTTGATGATCTTTGAGGATGCGGTCCATGACTGCTTTCGCGTAAAGGTTGATTTCAGAAGCGCCAATATGCAGCTCGATAAACCCTTTTTCATCTGGCGTCGAAGCCATTGAGAACGGACGTTTGTCGCGCTCATCCATCACTACCATCAAATACTGACCAGCACGAAAAGAAAAGGCCGCGTCTGGCACGATGCGGACACGATATACGGTATCCGTGATAGCTTCTACCGAGGTCACTTTACAGCTTAAGGTTGTCATGCGCTTTCTCTGTCGGATCGATAAATAGGGCAAAACAAACGCGCATCAGGCGCTTTTACCGTTGTTAAAAATAGCCAGTTCATCCCAAATGGCGTCAATATGCGCGACAACATCTGGATCTTTTTTGATGGGACGTCCCCATTCACGCTGGGTTTCACCCGGCCATTTATTCGTGGCATCCAGCCCCATTTTTGAACCCAGCCCGGAGACAGGCGAGGCAAAATCCAGATAATCAATAGGCGTATTTTCTACCAGAACAGTATCCCGCGCCGGGTCCATACGGGTGGTAATCGCCCAAATCACATCGTTCCAGTCGCGGGCGTTGACGTCATCATCGCAAACGATCACAAATTTAGTGTACATAAACTGGCGTAAGAACGACCAGACGCCCATCATGACGCGCTTCGCGTGTCCGGCGTACTGTTTTTTGATCGTCACTACCGCCAGACGATAAGAACAGCCTTCCGGCGGCAGATAAAAATCGACAATTTCCGGGAACTGTTTTTGCAGAATCGGCACGAACACTTCGTTCAGTGCTACACCCAGTACCGCAGGTTCATCTGGCGGACGCCCGGTATAGGTGGAATGATAAATCGCATCTTCACGCTGGGTAATATGCGTCACGGTAAATACCGGAAAACTATCGACTTCGTTATAGTAACCGGTATGGTCGCCATACGGCCCTTCCGGCGCAGTTTCGCCTTGTTCGATATACCCTTCCAGCACAATCTCCGCACTGGCGGGCACTTCAAGGTCATTGGAGATACACTTCACCACTTCGGTCTTGGTACCGCGCAGCAATCCGGCAAACGCATACTCTGAAAGCGTATCCGGAACGGGGGTGACTGCACCGAGAATCGTGGCAGGATCGGCACCCAGCGCCACAGAAACCGGGAAACGTTCGCCCGGATGCGCCGCACACCACTCCTGATAATCCAACGCGCCGCCGCGATGCGACAGCCAGCGCATAATCAGTTTGTTTTTACCAATTAGCTGCTGGCGATAAATGCCCAGATTCTGCCGCTCTTTATGCGGGCCACGCGTTACGGTGAGCCCCCAGGTAATCAGCGGCGCGGCATCTTCCGGCCAGCAGGTCATAATGGGAATGCGATTGAGATCGACGTCATCGCCAGAGACGATTTTTTGTTGGCAGGGTGCACCACGCAGTCGCTTTGTCGGCATGTTCAATACTTGCTTAAACTGCGGCAGTTTATCAAACAGGTCGCGGAAACCTTTTGGCGGCTCCGGCTCTTTCAGAAACGCCAATAATTTACCAACTTCACGCAGCGCCGAAACATCTTCCTGCCCCATGCCCATCGCCACGCGCTTTGGCGTACCGAACAGGTTGCACAGCACCGGCATTGAGTAGCCTTTAGGGTTTTCGAACAACAGCGCAGGCCCACCGGCACGCAAAGTGCGGTCAGCAATTTCAGTGATTTCCAGGTGCGGATCCACCGGGAGCGTGATACGTTTTAGCTCACCCTGCTGTTCAAGCAGCGTCAAGAAGTCGCGTAAATCGTTATATTTCATGGCGTCCATTGTAGCCTCTTAATCTGCGCCCATTATACGGCGTTCATCTTTGCGATGCTGTAAATTTGTTAAATTAGCGTGAACTCTGACGGTATAACGCAAACCGGGGAATATAATTAACTTAGCGTAAAGCTTTTGCTATCCTTGCGCCCCGATTAAACGGATAAGAGTCATTATGCAATCCTGGTATTTACTGTACTGCAAGCGCGGGCAACTTCAACGTGCCCAGGAACACCTCGAAAGACAGGCTGTGAATTGCCTGGCACCGATGATCACCCTGGAAAAAATCGTGCGTGGCAAACGTACTGCAGTCAGTGAGCCATTGTTCCCCAACTACTTGTTTGTGGAGTTCGATCCGGAAGTGATTCATACCACGACTATCAACGCGACCCGCGGTGTCAGCCACTTCGTGCGCTTTGGCGCGTCGCCAGCGATAGTCCCATCGGCGGTGATTCATCAGTTATCAGTGTATAAACCGAAAGATATTGTCGATCCATCGACGCCGTATCCTGGTGATAAAGTGATTATTACTGAAGGCGCATTCGAAGGTTTTCAGGCCATTTTCACCGAGCCAGACGGAGAGGCTCGCTCCATGCTATTGCTTAATCTTATCAATAAAGAAATTAAGCACAGCGTAAAGAACACCGAGTTCCGCAAACTCTAAAACGCAATCCCAAACAGTGTTTTGACATTGGCATCCGTGGTGGCAGCCAGCCATGCGGCATCTTCTCCACGCCAGTGCGCAATACGTTGCAAAATATGGGGCAGATGGGCTGGCGCGTTGCGCCGGGATGATGGCTTTGGCGTGAGATCGCGAGGGAGCAGATACGGCGCATCAGTTTCGATCAGCAATTTCTCCGCCGGAATCAACGGCAACAATTCCCGCAGCTCCAGCCCGCGTCGTTCATCGCAAACCCAACCGGTAATGCCGATATAAATTCCACACGCCACGCACGCCTGCATCTCTTCGCGTGTGCCGGTAAAGCAATGAAGAACCGCACCAGGCAGTTTATCCAGCCACGGCTCCAGCAATGTCATAAACCGCTCGTGGGCATCGCGACAGTGCATAAATACCGGCATGTTTAATTCTGCGGCAATGCGTAGCTGGGCAACAAAAGCGCGTTCCTGCTCTTCCGGCGTCGAAAAGTTGCGGTTAAAGTCGAGACCACATTCACCAATCGCCACCACTTCTGGCTGCGCGGCCAGCTCAATAATCGCTTCTTCAGTCACAGCTTGCCACTGGCTGCTGTCGTGAGGATGTACGCCCGCCGTTGACCAACAGGACGAATACTGACGCGCCAGCTTTTGCGCCTGCTGGCTTTCACGCAGATTGGTACCGGTGATGAGTAGCCCATTAACTCCCGCGTCAAAAGCGCGCGCTACAACATCATCACGGTCTTTCGCAAATTGCGAACTGGTCAAATTAACGCCGATATCAAACATCCTGTACTCCATATGACAACCGCCCTGACGGGCGGTTGAATTTATTCTTCAGTTTTTTCGCTTTCTGCTTCAGCGTCGTTTTCCTCTTCCCGGTTTCGCCCTTTACCAACGTAAAAGCGTGAGAAGAAGACACCGATTTCAAACAGGCAGTACATCGGGATCGCCAACAGCGTTTGCGAGAAGACATCCGGCGGCGTCAGCAACATCCCGACAACGAATGCACCAACCAGCACATACGGGCGTTTTTTGCGTAAGTCTTCTGGCGAGGTAATCCCCATCCAGCACAGCAGCACAATTGCCACCGGCACTTCAAAGGAGACACCAAACGCCATAAACAGCGCCATAACGAAGCTTAAATAGCTCGCGATGTCGGTGGATACCTGTACCCCTTCCGGCGCGGTATTGGCAAGGAAGCCAAATGCCAGCGGAAAGACCACAAAGTAGGCGAACGCCATGCCGATATAAAACAGCAGAGAGCTGGAAACCAGCAGCGGCACCACCAGGCGACGTTCATGCTTATACAGCGCTGGGGCGATAAACGCCCACACCTGATAGAGAATCACCGGCGCTGACAGAATCAGCGACACCATAAAGGTCAGCTTGATCGGCGTAAAGAACGGCGAGGCCACGTCGGTGGCGATCATCGTTGAACCTTGCGGCAACTGCTTGATCAATGGCGCGGATACCAGGTGATAGATGTCATTGGCGAAATAGACCAGACACAGGAATATCACGATCACCGAGATAATGCAGTTCAGCAGACGCTTACGCAGCTCAATCAGATGCGTGATAAGCGGTTGAGTATCTTCTACAGACATGTTTACGGTTTATCACTCGACGAAGGGGAAGGTGCAGCGGTTTTCGGTTCAGCGTCCGCAGCAGGTTTTACCACCGGCTCTGGCGTGGTTTCTGGCTTCTGTTCCGGCGAACTGGCCTGCGTTTGTGCAGCAGCAGGCGTTACGCCTTCATGCACAGTTTCATTGTCTTTCACCACCGGGTTATGGATGGTGTGCGCTTCATCGCTCGCCTTTTCAGGATCGTTTGCAACGTAGGAACGCTTCATCGACTCCGCAGCCTGGCGTAATTCATCCATCGACGCTTTCAGTTCGGGCGTCAGGTTAGTGAGGCTCGCCTTTTCAACCTTTTTCAGACTGTCCTGAAACTCCTGGAGTTTTAACTCCTGGGTCAGTTCGTTCTGCACCGTTGTCGCCAGTGAACGCAACGCACGAATCCAGCCCGCTACCGTTTTTACCGCCACAGGCAGTCGTTGCGGCCCCAGAACGACGAGGCCGATGATGAACACCAATAGCAGTTCGCTAAAACCGATATCAAACACAGATTACACCTGCTCTTTATCGTGGCGCTTCGCGTCTTCTGTTTTAGCCTGTTCCTGATTCGTATCCGCCTGCTTATCGGCGATAGTTTTCGCAGTAAAATCAGCATCCTGGCTGGTTTTATCCTGCTTTGGTTCATCATCGCTCATTGCTTTTTTAAAGCCTTTGATCGACGCACCAAGATCGGAACCGATGGAGCCGAGCTTTTTGGTGCCAAAAAGCAGTACAACGATGACGGCAATAATCAATAACTGCCAAATACTGATACCACCCATACATGTTCCTCTGTGGTAGATGATGATTAAACAAAGCCGCATTATACGTTACACGGCCCGCCTTGAGCGATGAAAAAATCAGCGTGTTTTGCGCCAACCGACAAACCAGGCGATCAGACCACCTGCCATTAACCAGCCGGGCATCAGCCCCCATTCAGGTCGGCTGACCAACAAGAATGTGCCACTTAATACTAACGTAGCGCCAATTCCGAGAAAATAACGCGATTGTCCCTGACGTACATGATTTGACTGAAGCTCGCGGGCAATCTTATCAACACTATGCTGTAAATACTTGCCCTGGCGCAAACTGTCGTAAACCAGTTCAGGCAGTTCTGGCATTTTTTCGACCCAGAACGGCGCTTTTTCTTTAAATGCTCTCACCAGCGCAGGAATACCGACCTGATCTTTAATCCACGACTCCAGGAAAGGCTTCGCCGTTTTCCATAAATCGAGTTGCGGATAAAGCTGGCGTCCTACCCCTTCGACGTAGAGCAGGGTTTTCTGGAGTAACACCAGTTGCGGCTGCACTTCCATATTGAAGCGACGCGCCGTATTAAACAGATTTAACAGTACATGTCCAAACGAAATTTCGGCCAGCGGTTTCTCAAAGATAGGTTCACAGACCGTACGAATGGCAAATTCGAACTCTTCAACGTTGGTATCTGGTGGCACCCAACCAGAATCGACGTGTAGCTCTGCCACTTTGCGATAGTCGCGATTAAAGAAGGCGATAAAGTTTTCCGCCAGATAGCGTTTATCTTCTTTGTTTAGCGAGCCAACAATCCCGCAATCAATGCCGATATATTTCGGGTTTTCCGGGTGTTCATAGCTTACGAAGATGTTGCCAGGGTGCATATCAGCATGGAAAAAGCTGTCGCGAAAGACCTGAGTGAAGAACACCTGCACGCCGCGTTCCGCCAGCAATTTCATGTTGGTGCCGTTTTTCTCCAGCGTCGCAACATCAGACACCGGAATGCCGTAAATACGCTCCATCACCATCATCCCTTCACTACAATAGTCAGGGTAAACTTCCGGGATGTAGAGCATCGGGCTGTCTTCAAAATTGCGTCGAAGCTGAATGGCGTTGGCAGATTCCCGCAGCAAATTCAGTTCATCAATCAAGGTCTTTTCGTACTCGCGCACCACTTCGGTTGGGCGCAGACGGCGACCATCCGGCAGCAAACGCGGCACCCAGCGAGCCAGACGGTAGATAAGTTTCAGATCCGCTTTAATGACCGGCAAAATATCCGGGCGGATAACTTTAATCACCACCTCTTTACCATTCGATTTCAATCGCGCGGTATGAACCTGGGCGATAGAAGCAGAAGCCAGCGGCTTGATTTCAAAATCGTCAAACCACGCTTCTACCGGCAAGCCGCCCATTGCAGCTTCAATCTGCTGCTTCGCCAGCTTGCCATCAAACGGAGCGACTTTGTCCTGCAATAACGCCAGCTGATCGGCAATATGCGGCGGAAAAAGATCGCGGCGGGTTGATAACATCTGCCCGAACTTGATCCATACTGGTCCCAGTTCTTGCAGGGCCAGTCGTAGTCGCTCACCTAAAGGTTTGTCTTTATGCCGATTTGGCATCCAGAATAATGAGTATCGCCATAGCCGTAGCGGCAGGGTGATACGCATTTTGGGGATCAGTTCATCAAGTCCGTAGCTTAAAAAAGTGCGAATGATGAAATATAGGCGCCGTACTTCACCTGGCGTCATTTAGCCTCCAGTTTTTCCAGCCGTTTGGTCAGGGCATCAACAGCACGCTCGACGGCAGCCGTCTCTTCCGCAAACCAGGCCACTTCAAGCGGACCGGGTGCCATACGCCACTCTTCAGTAATGGCTTCCGCCACATAACGTTGCTGGCGCTTAATGCCGTGATGCAGGAACTTTGCGCCCCCGCGCAGGGCTTTGCTGATACCTTCAGCGGCGATATCACCGGTATAAGGGGCCAGCAGTTCCGCAGGGTCGAACTCAGCCAGATCTGCCAGCGCAACGAAGTTTTGCACCACCTGAATATCGCCCTGCACTTCCAGCTCACCACTACGAATCAGTGCGGCAAGCTGCTGGCGATCGCGAAGTTTCGGCAACACGCTGGCGTAAGCGATAACGGTGCAGTCAGCATCGCCTGCCCATTCGCCCAGTACATCGACCTGGCGTTCGCTGAACACCAGAATCAATGACGTCGAAAAGCCTTTTACCTCCACGCGCAGCACTTTGCCCAACAGACGCGAGCGGGCCGTTTTCAGCGCGGGTGAGCGATACAGGAAGGTGTTGAGCAGACTTTCAATTCCTGCCGTCACTAAAGGTTTAAAAGGCATTTCCGGTCTCCTGTCAGAACTTATAACCACGATGCAGCGCCACAACCCCTGCCGTCAGATTGTAGTAGTCAACACTTTCGAATCCGGCATCCTGCATCATGGTTTTCAGGGTATCCTGATCGGGATGCATACGGATGGATTCTGCCAGATAACGGTAGCTGTCGGCGTCGTTCGCGACCAGTGAGCCAATACGCGGCAGCACATGGAAGGAGTATGCATCATAGGCTTTGCTCAGCGGCTCGATAATTGGCTTCGAGAACTCAAGCACCAGCAGGCGGCCGCCGGGTTTCAGCACGCGATACATTGAACGCAGTGCTTTATCTTTGTCGGTGACGTTACGCAGACCAAACGAAATGGTGATGCAATCAAAGGTGTTATCCGGGAACGGCAGCGCCTCAGCGTTCGCCTGAACATACTCAACGTTGCCAATCACACCGATATTACGCAGCTTCTCGCGGCCCATTTTGAGCATGGATTCATTGATATCAGCAAGGACCACTTTGCCAGTTTCTCCGACCAGGCGAGAGAATTTCGCTGTCAGGTCGCCGGTGCCACCAGCCAGATCCAGCACGGTCTGCCCACGGCGTACGCCGCTGCAATCAATCGTGAATCGCTTCCACAAACGATGAATACCGAATGACATCAAATCATTCATGACATCGTATTTTGATGCCACGGAATGGAAAACGTGGGCGACCATATCCGCTTTTTGTTCCTTCGCGACGGTCTGAAAACCAAAGTGCGTCGTTTCTTGTGACTTATCCACCATCTCAATGCCTGCTCATCAAAAAATTGTTCCAGAAGTGTAACAGATTGGGCGTCGATGCCCTAGATTTCTACCCGGCTTAACTACCCCCAATGGGCTAGCGCGACTGCTGATTATATTCATCATCGCGTTGATAAGCTTCATCATTCGGCTGCTCCGGAACCGACCGAAGTCGATACTCTTCATCCTGGCTCACCGCCTGTTCAGCCAAATCCGGATTAATCTCGCGTTTAATTTCTACCCCTAAACCGCGAAACGCTTCTGCCTGCGCCAGCACATTTCCGCGACCTGAAGAGAGTTTTTTCATTGCCTGGCGATAGTTATCCTGCGCTTTGTCGAGACTTTGACCAATCGCGGACATGTCATCGATGAACAAACGCATCTTGTCGTACAGCTTGCTGGCACGATCGGCGATTTGCTGGGCGTTGCGGCTTTGATGCTCATAACGCCACAGGTTGGCGATAGTGCGCAGCGCCACCAGCAGCGTAGTCGGGCTAACCAGCATGATATTGTTTTTCAACGCTTCGGTGATCAGCTCCGGCTGACGGTCAAGCGCCAGTAAAAAAGCGGGTTCAACGGGAATAAACATCAGCACGTAATCCAGAGTTCGCAGCCCCGGCAGCTGTTGATAATCTTTGCGTCCCAGCAAACGGATATGGTTACGCACCGACGCGATATGTTCCTGTAGCGCGCTTTCACGTGTGTAGTCATCTTCAGCGTTGAAATAACGTTCATAGGCAACCAGCGTCATTTTGGCGTCGATCACCACATCTTTGCCCTGCGGCAGCCGCACGATGACATCCGGTTGCATTCGCGAACGAGTGTCGGTTTCGATACTCACTTGAGTCTGATATTCATACCCTTCACGCAGACCAGACGCCTCCAGTACGCGGGTTAGCACCACTTCGCCCCAGTTGCCCTGGGTTTTATTGTCGCCTTTCAGCGCACGCGTCAGGTTGATCGCTTCCTGGGCCATTTGCGCGTTGAGTTGCTGGAGATTGCGGATTTCGTGAGTCAGGGTATGACGTTCTTGTGCTTCTTTACCGAAACTGTCCTGAACCTGACGGCGAAAACCGTCCAGTTGTTCACGCAACGGCGACAAAAGACTGTTCAGACTCTGGCGATTTTGCTCATCAACCCGACGATTACTGTGTTCAAAAATACGGTTGGCAAGGTTTTCAAATTGCTCACTGAGGCGCTGTTCGCTGTTGATCATCTGGCGAATTTTATCGTCAGCGTGTTGCTGTGCGGCTTCCATCCGCGTGGTCACTTCACGCAGATCGGCCTCCAGCGAGGTGTTAATACTTTGCAGGCTGCGCACTTCGTTATTGAGCAATTCACACTCTGCGCGCCAGTGCTCGCTTTGGGTAATTTGTTGTTTTGCCGCGCTTAACTCCGCGACCATCTCTTCACGTTCAGCTAATTGCTCGGCTTTTTGCTGCGCATGTTGATAACTGGCAAACAGCCAGCCAATTGCCACACCCACCAACGCAATGACTGCGTAAACCATGATTGAGAAATCCACAACGCCTCCTGACGCAACAACTTACCCGCACAAAATAGAATTGTGCTGTACAAACGTCCAGTTTGAAAGAAGTTTCCTGCGAGGCGCTACGCAAAACGATCGTTAATTTTCATTATTTTATCCCATAATATGAGATGAAGTTTATATTGTGGGATATATCACCTTTTCCCCACGTCATTATGTGGAACACTTCAGCAATATCATCAGGAGAAACGTATGGCAGAAACCTCTTCAACCACCGCAGGCGCACAAACGTTATTACGTGGACTGGCGGTTCTTAATGCTGTTTATAACGGCTGCCATGACCTAAAAAGTATCGGCGAGTTCACCGGCACGACCCGGAGCACAACCCATCGTTTAGTCACCGTTCTGGTGGAACAACGCTACCTGCGCCATGTCCCAACGCAGGGCTACCAACTGGGTGCCAAACTGATCGAATTCGGTGCCAGAGCACTGGAAAGCACCTCGCTGTACGAAATTGCCCAGCCCGTTTTGCAACGCCTTGCCCGTTACACCCTGGACACCGTGCATCTGGGGATCGTTGAAGGCGACGAAGTGCTGTATCTGGAGAAGATCAACAGTCAGCGCGGGCTGGAAATGCGCTCACGCCCAGGCCATCGCATGCCACTGGCAATCACCGGCATCGGCAAGGCATTGATCCTCAACCGAACAGAAGAAGAGTGGCGCACGCTGTTTAAGACCTGTGGTGATGAAACAAAACTGGGCGCATTTATTCAGAACATGCGTCGTTATGCCGCCAGTGGTTTTGCTTTTGATCTGGAAGAGAACGAGCCGACTATCCGTTGCGTTGCAGCGCCGGTTTACAACGCCCGGGATGAAATTGTGGCGGCTATTTCTGTCGCCAGTACCACCACGTATATGTCGCTGGCGCGTCTGGAAGAACTGGCACCTTACGTCAAATCCTGTGCAGAAGAGATATCCGCTGAACTGGGCTGGGGTAAGCACGTCCGCAAAGATAAATAAACCATGATTAAAGGAAACGACTAATGCCGGGAGCACCCTCATTTATTGCCCTGGACTGGGGAACGTCATCGCTTCGGGCATGGCGTTTTGGCGAATCACCAAATCCACAAGAAAAACGTGAATTCCCCTGGGGGATCATGAAATTACCCTCCCAGGCAGCAACACGTGAGGACGCTTTCCACGATACGTTTTTACGTGTCTGCGGCGACTGGCTGGCACAAACCCCATGCCCGGTACTGGCTTGCGGCATGCTCGGCAGTGCGCAAGGGTGGCAACCAGCAGCTTATTTACCTTGCCCGGTCACTCTCGAGGGTCTGGCGAAGCAGTTGACGCCTGTTATCCACCAGCAGCAGACAATGCTGCACATCATTCCTGGCGTGATTAAAGAAGGTGAAATGCCCGAAGTGATGCGTGGCGAAGAGACACAAATCTTCGGTGCTATCTCGATGGAACCGTCCCTGCAAAATGCGATCCATCAGGGTATGCCAGTGCTGATAGGCTTACCCGGCACACATGCGAAATGGGCAGTAGTTGAAAACAACACCATTACCGATTTCCGAACCTTTATGACGGGCGAGTTATTTGATGTTTTATCCCGCCATTCGATTCTCGGTGCCACCATGCATCCTGGAGATGAACTGCACTGGGATGCCTTCACCCACGGGCTGACAGCAGCACAAGAGCATCATCAGACCGGATTATTATCGACGCTGTTTTCGACCCGTTCGCGCCTGCTGACCAGTAATCTTACGTCGTCCTCGCAGGGGGATTACCTTTCCGGATTACTGATAGGCCATGAATTATGTGGTCTGGCATCCAGTTTGCTACGTGATTTACCCGCCACAACACCGATCGCCTTAATCGGTAGCGCAAATCTGAACAGCCGCTATTCACAAGCATTCAGCCACGTTTTTCCCGACAGACAGATACACGCCATTCCTAATGCCACTGAACAGGGATTATGGCGAATCGCCCACGCTGCCGGGTTACTGTCCACCAACGCCAGGGAATGTACCCATGCCATTTAATACGCTTTTGCAAAAAACCGGGTTAGTCGCCATTTTACGCGGCGTGAAACCGGATGAGATTGTCGCCATCGGTGAAAAACTGTACGCCGCCGGATTCCGCCTGATTGAGATTCCTATGAACTCGCCGGAGGCGTTGCAAAGTATCAGTTTACTGCGCGACGCCCTGCCTAAGGACTGCCTGGTCGGAGCCGGAACTGTGCTTTCGGTAGAGCAGGTGGTTGCGGTTAAAGAGGCTGGGGGCCAGATTATCGTGATGCCGCATTGCGATACTGCGGTGATCCGTCGCGCCCGTGCGCTGGGTATGTATTGTGCGCCTGGCGTCGCCACGCCCACCGAAGCCTTTACTGCCATTGAACATGGTGCTAATGCCATCAAGCTGTTCCCGGCTGAACAAATTACGCCAGAAGTTACCAAAGCCTGGCGTGCGGTTATTCCACAATCCGTTCCGATGTTACCGGTTGGCGGTATCACACCGGAAACCATGGCGCGTTATCTGAGCCACGGCGCAAACGGCTTTGGCCTCGGTTCTGCGCTATATCACCCCGGCATGACGCCAGAGCAAGTCTATGAAAATGCAGTACTGTTTATGAACGCATGGAACAATTTAAATAGCAACTAACTGATAAATAAGGATATAAAAGCAATGATAAAACATCTTACCTTACCGAAAAAAATGGCTGCAATGGTACTTCTTGCAGGCGCTGCCCTCAGCATTGCGCCTGTACAGGCTGCCTCCTGGCCAACCAAACAGATCGAGTTAGTCGTTCCCTACGCTGCCGGAGGCGGTACGGATCTGGTTGCCCGTGCCTTTGCTGATGCCGCCAAAAACCATTTACCCGTCAGCATCGGGGTTATCAATAAACCTGGCGGAGGCGGTGCTATCGGCCTGAGTGAAATCGCCGCTGCCCGCCCTGGCGGTTACAAAATTGGTTTAGGCACGGTTGAACTGACCACCCTTCCCAGCCTCGGAATGGTGCGTTTTAAAACCAGCGACTTTAAACCCATTGCCCGTCTGAATGCGGATCCGGCTGCTATCACAGTCCGTGCCGATGCGCCGTGGAATAGCTATGAAGAATTTATGACTTACGCCAAAGCGAATCCCGGAAAAGTACGCATTGGTAACTCAGGCACCGGAGCTATCTGGCATCTGGCGGCAGCTGCACTGGAAGACAAAACGGGCGCAAAGTTTTCTCATGTCCCGTATGACGGCGCAGCCCCTGCCATTACAGGCCTGTTAGGCGGGCACATTGAAGCGGTTTCCGTAAGCCCAGGAGAAGTTATCAACCATGTGAAAGGCGGCAAGCTGAAGACACTGGTAGTGATGGCGGATGAGCGAATGAAAACCATGCCTGACGTCCCGACGTTAAAAGAGAAAGGCGTTGATCTCTCCATCGGCACCTGGCGCGGCCTGATTGTGTCGCAAAAAACGCCGCAGGATGTGGTGGATGTTCTGGCAAAGGCAGCAAAAGAGACGGCTGAAGAGCCTGCATTCCAGGATGCACTACAAAAGTTGAATCTCAACTATGCATGGCTTGACGCTGCCAGCTTCCAGACCCAAATCAGCGAACAGGAAAAGTACTTTGACGAGTTGCTGACTCGCCTGGGCCTGAAAAAATAAACCTGAGGTACGGTTGATGAACACAAAACAGTCTGTTGCTCAACTCGCCGTACCGCACCGCAAGCGCCTTTCATCAACGATGGTGGTGGCGCTGTTACTTTGTGTGGTTGCTGGCGCGGTGATGATTAATGCCGCTGATTTTCCAGCAACTGCCATTGAAACGGATCCCGGTGCAAGTGCCTTCCCTACCTTCTATGCCTGTGCCCTGATTGTGCTCGCTGTCTTGCTGGTGATACGCGATCTTTTGCAGGCAAAACCAGCCTCTTGCGCCAACGCACAGGAAAAACCGGCATTCAGGAAAACGGCAACAGGAATTGCGGCAACCGCGTTTTATATTGTGGCGATGAGCTACTGCGGTTATCTCATTACTACTCCTGTTTTCCTCATCGTCATTATGACGTTGATGGGCTACAGGCGATGGGTACTCACACCGGGTATTGCGCTGCTGTTAACGGCAATCCTCTGGTTGCTGTTTGTCGAAGCGTTACAGGTGCCATTGCCTGTCGGCACATTTTTCGAATAACAGGGGCCAGCAATGTTTGAAAGTGAACTTTTAACTCAGGGTTTTTCGACATTACTCAATAATCCTCAGGCGCTGCTGTTTGCCACTTTTGGGGTGATGCTGGGTATTGTGATTGGCGCTCTGCCTGGTCTGACAGCGACCATGGGTGTGGCGATTTTGCTGCCTTTCACCTACGGCATGGAGCCTGTTTCTGGCTTGTTGATGATTTGCGGCGTCTTTTTTGGCGGCGTCTATGGCGGTTCTATCACCGCAATTTTGCTCAAAATTCCCGGTACGCCTGCCGCCGCAGCCACCGCCATTGACGGATATGAGCTGACGAAGCAGGGAAAAGCAGGGCTGGCATTGAGTGCCGCCACGTTCTCTTCCTTTAGTGGCGGAACGCTCAGCATTATCGTGCTGATGTTTCTCTCTCCGGTACTTGCCAGTTGGGCGCTGAAATTTAGTGCCTCGGAGTCCTTCGCCCTGGCAACCTTCGGACTGAGCATTATTGCCAGTATTTCCGGTGAGTCGCTGATTAAGGGGCTGATTGCCGGGGTTGGCGGATTGCTGATCGCAACGATAGGCCTTGATCCAATGGGCGGTTTTCCACGGTTTACAGGTGGATTTGTGGAGCTGATGAATGTGCCATTTATCCCGGTGATGATTGGTTTATTTGCTGCTTCAGAAGCATTCCGCTCTATGGAGCAAAACCAGCAAATTCGTCAGGGGGCGAAGGTGGCTATCGGCAGTCTGTTACTGCCCTGGCAAACACTACGCCGCATCGCATTAACCATTTTGCGCTCATCAGGATTAGGGGTTTTTATCGGCATGATCCCCGGTGCGGGGGCGGATATTGCAGCTTTTGTTGCCTATAACGAAACTCGTCGTTTCAGTAAGACACCAGAAAACTTTGGTAAGGGTGAAATTAAAGCTGTGGCCTCCTGTGAGGCAGGCGCGAATGGCTGCACCGGTGGCGCATTGTTACCTATGCTGACGCTGGGGATCCCTGGCGATGCGGTAACCGCCATCATGCTGGGCGCGTTAACGTTACAGGGAATGCAACCAGGCCCGCTGATGTTTACCGACCACGGCGATATGGTTTATACACTGTTTGTCGGCATGATCTTCTGTTACTTCATGCTACTAGTTCTTGGACTGCTCTCTTTGAAAGTCATCGGTAATGTGGTGAAAATTCCCGGCAATATTCTCACACCGATGATCCTCGCACTTTGTGTGGTCGGGACTTATGCGTTGAACAATAGCCTTTTTGATGTTGGCATTATGCTGATTGCAGGCGTGGTGGGCTATTTCATGCAGAAAGGAGGATATCCGGCATCACCCGTAGTGCTGGCATTGATTATGGGGCCAATGGCGGAAAGTAATTTTCGCCGTGCGCTGTCGCTTTCTGGTGGGTCACTCGACTTTCTGTATACCCGACCGATCACTCTGGCATTGCTGACTCTGGCAGCCTTTACGCTACTGACGCCAATAATCCGCAAAATAATGCGTTTACGGCGTCAATAACTGATATCGCTCCCCGAAGTTGGGGAGCGTTTTTTTATTTCAGCAGACGACGCGCCGCTTCCACCACGATTTTCACCGCATGGCTTTCGGTTTGTTTCATCGTCTCAGCATTCGGGATCTCTTGCTGGGTGCGGTTAACGATAACCCCCGCTACCATACCGGCACGCAGGCCCTGACTTGCACACATGGTCAGCAGGGTTGCAGATTCCATTTCATAGTTCATTACGCCCATCGCCTGCCACTCTTCCATAGAACCTTTAAAGTGACGAACTACGCGACCAGAGTAAGTATCGTAACGTTCCTGACCTGGGTAGAAGGTATCAGAAGAAGCTGTCACGCCAACGTGAGTCGTCGCGCCAATGGATTTCGCAGCTTCAACCAGCGCAGTCGTACATTCGAAATCAGCGACAGCCGGGAATTCCAGCGGTGCGAAGTGCAGGCTCGCGCCATCCAGACGAACAGACGCCGTGGTAACCAGGACATCACCCACATTAATATGCGGCTGAATAGCGCCCGTTGTACCGATACGCAGGAAGGTGCGAATGCCCAGCTGTGCCAGCTCTTCAACAGCAATAGAGGTAGACGGGCCGCCGATACCGGTAGAGCAGACGATAACAGGTTTACCATCCAGCTCTGCACGCCAGGTGGTGAATTCGCGGTGAGATGCCAGCTTAACCGGCTTATCCATCAGCGCGGCGATCTTTTCCACACGATCCGGGTCGCCAGGGACGATGGCAAGCGTAGCCCCTTGTAAATCGTTTTTAGTGAGGCCGAGATGAAAAACATCAGACTTGGACATATACAACTCCTCTGTGAATCGGTTTAGTCAGAAGAAGCAAAAAGACACTTTACCGAAGGGTTTAACATTTTTTCGTGATACTCATCACCATGACGAAAATGTGTTGCATAAATTTACCCATCAAAAGTGATGCAAATCACATAAATCACTCTTCATTCTGCAGGACTGCATAAAAGATGAGCCGATTCAGGCAATGTGATTTGTTGCATGCTGACTATAGTTAACATTGCGCAACATTTTTATAAGGGTACGGAGAATACCATGGCAACAACACAACAATCTGGATTTGCACCTGCTGCATCGCCTCTCGCTTCGACCATCGTTCAGACTCCGGACGACGCGATTGTGGCGGGCTTCACCTCTATCCCTTCACAAGGGGATAACATGCCTGCTTACCATGCCAGACCAAAGCAAAGCGATGGCCCACTGCCAGTGGTCATTGTAGTGCAGGAAATTTTTGGCGTGCATGAACATATCCGCGACATTTGTCGCCGTCTGGCGCTGGAGGGGTATCTGGCTATCGCACCTGAACTTTACTTCCGCGAAGGCGATCCGAATGATTTTGCCGATATCCCCACGTTGCTTGGCGGTCTGGTAGCAAAAGTGCCTGACTCGCAGGTGCTGGCCGATCTCGATCATGTCGCCAGTTGGGCTTCCCGCAACGGCGGCGATGTTCATCGTTTAATGATCACCGGATTCTGCTGGGGTGGACGTATCACCTGGCTGTATGCCGCGCATAATCCACAGCTAAAAGCCGCAGTGGCGTGGTACGGCAAACTGACGGGCGATAAGTCGCTGAATTCACCGAAACAACCTGTTGATATCGCAACCGATCTTAACGCGCCGGTTCTCGGCTTATATGGCGGCCAGGATAACAGCATTCCGCAAGAGAGTGTGGAAACGATGCGCCAGGCGCTGCGGGCAGCAAACGCGAAAGCAGAGATTATCGTGTACCCGGATGCAGAGCATGCGTTCAACGCCGATTATCGTCCGAGCTATCATGCCGAGTCTGCGAAAGACGGCTGGCAGCGAATGTTGGAATGGTTTACACAGTATGGTGTTAAAAAGTAACGCCATAGTCGCTAAATCTGATGATTAAGCTCACACAATTTCAACGATTTTTTTAATCTCAAAACCATACAGCATCAAAAAATTTGTTGCTGTATGCCACTCTTTGACTCCCTTCACATTCGTCATCACACCACCTGCTGAATGCAAAAATTTCGTTGCTGTGCGGCAAACTTTTTTCCTGTTTTGTGCCGCTTTTCTCCTGAATACTCGTTCTCAGAACAACTGGATCGTTTAAACATCAGACAGGAGATTTACCATGACGCAATCCATTTTTCAGGCTCAACCCTTTGAATTACCTTTTGATCCGCGCACAACTGCACTGGTCATGATCGACATGCAGCGTGACTTTGTCGAAGCCGGGGGCTTCGGTGAGGCACTGGGCAATGATGTTTCACGGGTACGCACGGCTATCGCACCATGTACAGAGGTGCTGGCAGCCGCACGTCAAAAAGGAATTATGGTTATTCATACTCGTGAAGGCCATCGTGCAGACTTAAGCGACTGCCCGCCAGCCAAACTGACGCGCGGCGGAAAAACCTTTATTGGTGAACCAGGACCGATGGGACGCATTCTGGTCAGAGGTGAAGCAGGTCATGACATCATTCCTGAACTGTACCCGGTGGCAGGCGAACCGGTGATTGATAAGCCTGGCAAAGGCGCGTTTTATCAAACCGACTTACATCTGATTTTGCAAAACCACGGTATCAAGACGCTGATAGTTTGTGGTGTAACAACCGAAGTTTGCGTAACCACCACCGTGCGCGAAGCAAATGATCGTGGCTATGAATGCATTATCCCGGAAGATTGTGTCGGCTCCTATTTCCCGGAATTCCAGAAATACGCCCTCGAGATGATCAAAGCACAAGGTGCCATTTTCGGTTGGGTTACTGATTCCAAAGCCATTATTGCAGGTCTGGAAGGCTAACGCCGATGGTACAGGTTACGCTTTGCGCATCGTCGTTGGGATATCTTTTCCCGCAGGATGAAACGCAAGATTTACGTCTACATAGCGCTTTTAAACATGCGGTAAATCTGTATTCAGACGCGGGAACATTCATCACTCTGTTGTGTGCGCAAACGTATCTGAATCTCCCTGATGCTGCCAGAGTCTGGCTACCTGAATGTTGGGACTGGCGAAGAGAGATTGCCCATTCAGATCCCATTCAGTTAACCCCAGGCTTGCTGCGGACACCTCGATTTTGTGTGGCGCTCGATAACGCAACGCTCTGGCAGTCGCCATTTGTGGGGGGAATGCTGACACTTGAGGCATTCCCTTTGGTTTTCCAGCACTACCCAACGATGGCATCGCAACGGCTTTTATTTTGTCTGGAGCATAACGTTCAAAGCACATTGCACCTGCCGGATAGTCTCACGCACCAGGGATTAGCGATTATGGAGCATCCAGATGCGCTGGAACGCCAGGTGCCACAACTGATCGGCTTTGGTAAAGGCTTAACGCCCGATGGAGATGACTATTTGTTGGGCTATCTGGCAGCGCTCTGGTTATGGCAACTCCCTGCACCACTTGCCGATCATCAATACCGGTTGCAGCAGGCAATTGATCAACATGCGCACAACACCACGGATATCAGTCGTCATTATCTGGAGCGTGCGCTTCAGGGACATTTTTCAGAACCGATTTGCCAGTTACTCGCACAACTGGTTGGGAGCGCATCGGCAATGACAATCGCATCCTGTGCAGAACAGGTCATGCAATTTGGCGCAACGTCAGGAGTAGATTGCCTTGCAGGAATGCTGCATGGCTTTCGAACCCTGAACACCATGAATTGATTTCAACCTTTTCTCCCGTAGCCCGTTTATGGGGCTACACGGGGATGCTTTGCCCGAATTTTGCTATCGGGCGGAATGAAACAGGCGTAACAGCATGAAAGTTAAATATAAAGTTTTCAGTAATCTTTATCAGGACTCAGTTTCTCTGATGCAGATTTCCGCGCAAATCAGCAAGTTGCCCGGTATTCAACAGGCCTCGGTCGTCATGGGAACGCCCAATAATCTCGAACAATTGCGCGATGCGGGTCTGGGTAACGAAATCAACGCCAGTCCCAATGATTTAGTGATTGCAGTCATGGGTGAAGAAGATATTTGCAATGAAGCACTGATACTGGCCCAGCAACGTCTGACCAGCAAACCCGATGATGAAACGGATAGTGGCATTAAAACACCGGAAAAGGTCAGCCTGGAAATGGCACTGGAAGCCGAACCCGAAGCCAACCTGGCACTCATTTCTGTACCGGGAGACTACGCCGCCGCCGAAGCAATTAAAGCGTTAAACCTCGGAATGAACGTGATGATGTTCAGCGATAACGTCAGTATCGTGCAGGAAAAATCCATCAAAACGCTTGCCCGAGAACGTCAGCGCATCGTAATGGGACCTGACTGTGGAACCGCCATTGTTAACGGCATTCCGTTAGGCTTCGCTAATGTGGTGAAACGCGGAGCAATTGGTGTTATTGGCGCGTCAGGCACCGGGCTACAGGAAGTGACTTGCCGAATCGACCAGCTCGGAGCGGGTATTTCTCAGGCGTTGGGAACAGGCGGACATGATCTCAGTAAAGAGATTGGTGGAATATCGATGCTCTTCGCTTTAGATGCGCTGGCGCAAGACGATGAAACTCGCGTAATTGTGCTGATTTCAAAACCGCCTTCACCGATCGTTGCCCGGACTATTCTGGAGCGCGCCGAGGCTTGTGGAAAACCCGTGGTGGTGAATTTCCTCGGGGCGAATCCGCATGATCTGGCACGTCCCAATATCACTGCCGCCACCACACTTGCCAGCGCCGCCGACATCGCTGTGGCGTTACTGAATGCTCAGCCACTTCCGGCTGTCGAAACCGATGTACCCTGCGACGATCTCACAATGTTACAAAACGCCTGCCAGCGCCTGCCAGCCCATCGCCAGGCGATACGCGGTGTTTTCGCCGGAGGAACCTTCTGCTACGAAGCGCAACTTATCTGCCAACAAAAGGGATTCAGCGCAGCTTCCAATACGCCAGTTGCGGGTAATCGTGCTCTGGCAAATATCTGGCAAAGCGAAGATCACACGTTGATCGATATGGGCGACGATGATTTCACCCGTGGCAAACCGCATCCAATGATCGACCCGACTCTGCGCAATCAACGTCTGCTCAACGAACTCAACGACTCACACACTGCCGTCGTGTTATTCGACCTGGTACTTGGTTATGGCGCTTCCACGACGCCTGCCAGCGAATTACTGGACCAACTTTCACACATCGACATGAATAACGCTCCGTTGCTGATTGCGCACGTTTGCGGAACGGAAGCTGATCCGCAAATACGCAGTCAGCAGATAAGCGCACTACAAAATGCAGGGGTCATCATCGCCAGCAGCAATGCACAGGCGGCGCTATGGGCCAGCACCGTTGCACAGACTCAGTTGCAGAAAAAGGGGCTAAACGCATGAATACCTTATTTAATCAGCCTTTGAAGGTTGTGAACGCGGGACTACACAGTTTTGCTGACAATATTCAACATGCCGGGGGAAGCGCAATTGCACTCAACTGGCAGCCACCAGCACAAGGCGATATTGACGCTGGATTGGATCTGGCATCGTTGCTACGTCATCCCCTGGTAGAAAATGCCAACCAAATCGCCATGGCACGTTATCTCGAAGCACAGCCCGTGCTGGTGGATGTCATGCTTGCTAAAGAGGCCATTCCAGCAATGGCTGAACAAAAACGTATTTTGCACTCTGGCCCGCCGATTGCCTGGGAAGAGATGTGTGGTCCGGTAAAAGGGGCGATTATTGGTGCCATGCTGTACGAAGGTTGGGCCACCAGCCAGCAAGACGCTGAAAACCAGATAAACGCAGGCGAAATCGACCTTGCCCCTTGTCATCATTATCACGCGGTTGGCCCAATGGCAGGCATCATCAGCCCGTCGATGCCGTTATGGGTGGTAGAAAACAAAACCAACGGCCACCGTACTTTTAGCAATTTCAATGAAGGTCTGGGTAAGGTTCTCCGTTTTGGCGCCAATAACGATGAAGTTCTCAATCGTCTGGCCTGGATGCGCGATGAACTGACGCCGGCAATGAAAGCAGCAATCGCACAACACGGCGAGCTGGAACTCAAGCCATTAATGGCGCAGGCGCTGCATATGGGGGATGAAGTTCATAACCGCAATGCTGCCGCTACCGGTTTGCTGATTAAGCGCCTGCTCCCGGCATTGCTGGCCTGCTCTCTTCCACAGGAACATATCCAGCGCGTCGTGGCATTTATCACCGGTAACGATCACTTCTTCCTCAATCTGTCGATGGCCGCCTGTAAAGCAATGATGGATGCCGCCGCCAATGTACCGTTCAGTTCAATGGTTACGGTGATGGCGCGTAACGGGGTGAATTTTGGTATTCGGATTTCCGGTACTGGCGATCGCTGGTTCCAGGCTCCTGCCAATGCCGTTGAAGGTCTGTTCTTCCCCGGATTTGGCGTTGACGACGCTGCTGCTGACCTGGGTGATAGCGCAATTACTGAAACCGCAGGTGTGGGTGGCTTCGCGATGGCGTCGTCTCCGGCGATCGTCAAATTTGTGGGAGGCACCCCTGCCGATGCCACCAATAACAGCCGTCGGATGCAAGCCATCACCCTCGGCGGTAACCCCGCATTTACACTTCCAGCCCTCAATTTTGCCCCCACCGCAGCAGGGATTGATGCGCGTAAAGTGACCGATCGCGGCATTTTACCGGTCATCAATACGGGTATCGCCCACAAACAAGCGGGGGTCGGGCAAATTGGTGCCGGGATCACCACTGCGCCGATGGCCTGTTTTGTCGCCGCTGTACGTGCACTGGCGGAGATCGTCGCAAAGGAGAACCATCATGGTTAAGCCACTGGCTGTCGTCGCGGTTGGCGGCAATGCGCTCATTCAGGACGAGCAACGCAATAGTATTCCCGATCAATATGTTGCAGTGATGGAAAGCGTGCAGCATATCGTTGATATGGTTGAAGCCGGATGGGACCTGGTGCTAACCCACGGTAATGGCCCGCAGGTGGGCTTTATTCTGCGCCGCTCTGAACTCGCCAGTAACGAAGTTTCTCCGGTTCCACTTGATTACGCCGTGGGTGATACACAAGGTGCAATTGGCTACATGTTCCAGAAAGCGCTGCATAACGAACTCGCTCGCCGTGGCATAAACAAACCGGTAATTGCCCTGGTGACACAAACGCGAGTCAGCCCACATGACGATGCTTTCGCCAGCCCCAGTAAACCGATTGGCGCGTTTCTCGATGAAGCAACGGCCCAACAACGCCAACAACAACTCGGCTGGACGCTGATGGAGGACGCCGGGCGTGGTTGGCGGCGTACAGTTCCCTCTCCTGCACCACTGGAAATTATTGAGCACGACACCATCGCTCACCTGGTGCGCCAGGGATATCTGGTTATTGCCTGCGGCGGCGGCGGTATTCCGGTGGTGCGAGACGGGCAACAACTGAAAGGTGTAGAAGCCGTGATCGATAAAGATCTGGCCTCCGCGCTGCTCGCCAGTCAGTTAGGCGCAGATCTGCTGGTGATCCCCACCGGTGTAGAAAAAGTGGCGATTAACTTTGGTACACCACAACAACAGTGGCTCGACGCTATCAGCGTTGCCGAAGCGCAAACGCTGTTGCGGGAAGGTCAGTTTGGTGTCGGCAGTATGCAACCCAAAGTGGAAGCCATTGTTGATTTCATCAATGCCAGCCAGCAACAAGGCAAACAGGCCAGCGGCCTGATTACTTCACCGCAAACCATAAAAGCAGCCCTGGCGCATCAGAGCGGTACATGGATAACCCTTTAATTCTCTGGAGAACACAATGACTACAACGCTTTTAGCCGTTAACGGAACGCTGATGCGCGGCCTGGAACTCAACCCAAATATGCAAAAAGCGGGCGGTATTTTTGTCCGTGAAGACCGAACTGACGCCCATTACCGGTTGTGGAGTATTAATGATCGCCATCCGGGAATGATTCGCGTGAATGAAGGAGGAACACACGTCGACGTAGAAATTTGGCAATTACCGCTGGCCAGTTTTGCCGCTCTGTTAATGAGCGAACCCGCTGGGCTGGCAATTGGCAAAATCAAACTTGCCGATGGTAGCGAAGTGCTGGGCGTACTGGCAGAAAACTGGCTGACCGAAGGCCAACGGGAAATTACAGAACTGGGTAGCTGGCGTAAATACACCGGGCATTTTCATACTGTGTAACGCGCATTTATAAAGGGAACATACTATGCGTAAAAAAGAAGAGAATCTGAATACGGCATCAGGATTGCGTATTGCCATGATTTTGCTGGGTATTGCCGTCACACCTGTGCTGTTGTCATCCTCAAGCCTCGGCAATCAACTTTCCAGCGGCAGTTTAATTAGCGTCGTATTGTTAGGCGGCGTCATTCTGACCTTACTTTCAGCCATCACCATTAGCGTGGGAGAAAAAGCCCGCCTGCCAACGTATGGCATTGTGAAATATTCGTTTGGCGAAAAAGGGGCCATCGCCATTAACATTTTGATGGCGATAAGTCTGTTCGGCTGGATTGCCGTTACCGCCAATATGTTTGGTCATTCGGTACATGACTTACTGGCTCAACATGGACTGGAAGTTCCACTGGCACTGTTAGTGGCGGCTGGCTGTGTCATTTTTGTCGCCTCTACGGCATTTGGCTTTGCCGTTCTGGGAAAAATTGCCCAGGTTGCCGTGCCGGTTATCGCGCTGGTGCTGTGTTACATCCTCTATGTGGCAACCCATACCGAAGTGGCAGTACCAGCGGCGATTGTGGAGATGAATACAGGTGTCGCCGTTTCCACCGTTGTTGGCACCATTATTGTGCTGGTTGCCACACTGCCTGATTTCGGTAGTTTTGTGCATAACCGCAAACATGCGCTGATTGCCGCAGGCGTGACGTTTCTGGTTGCCTACCCTCTGCTCTACTGGGCGGGTGCAACGCCGAGCGCCATTAGTGGTCAGGGATCTTTACTGGGTGCGATGGCGGTATTCGGTGCAGTTCTGCCTGCGGCGCTGTTGTTGATTTTCGCCTGCGTCACCGGTAACGCGGGCAATATGTTCCAGGGCACGCTGGTGGTTTCCACACTGCTTACCCGCTTTCCCAAATGGCAGATTACCGTGGCGCTGGGTATCCTTTCCGCCATCGTAGGCAGTATGGATATTATGGCGTGGTTTATTCCGTTTCTGCTGTTCCTGGGTATCGCCACGCCACCCGTTGCCGGAATTTATATCGCTGACTTTTTCCTTTATCGCCGTAATGGCTATCAAGAGTCAGTGTTAGCCCAGGAGTCACAGATTAAAGTGCTGACATTCGCAGCATGGATCATAGGCGCAGCGGTTGGCTTTATGACCGTAAAAGGCTTATTCACCCTGACGACGATCCCTTCGGTAGACTCGATTCTGGTGGCATGTATCGCGTATGCGATTCTCAGTCGGGCAAGTCAACACCGCTAATTCCTGGGTATACTCAGGCAATGATTACGGCTGAATCTGGAGAGATTCAGCCACTTTACCACTGACCAGGGAGCCTTATGTTCATCTCAGACGAAACGCTTCGTGTTATTCATCTGGTCGCCAGACACCAGAGCATTACCACCGCAGCCGAGCAGTTAAATAAAGTCCCTTCCGCCATCAGTTACACCATCAAGAAAGCGGAAGAGAGCCTGGGCGTTGAACTGTTCATTCGTAAGGGACGCTATATTGAATTATCGCCAGCGGGAAGTTACTTCATCGAACATAGCAAAACTATTCTTGGCGACCTGGAAGCATTAAAGCGCAACACAGTGCTGATTCACGATGGTATTGAGCGTGAACTGACAATTGCGGTAAACAATATTATTCCTGGTGATTTGCTGGTGGCATTTATTCGAGATTTTGAACGGCAATTCACATCAACAACACTGACGGTAGATCTTGAGGTATACAACGGCTGCTGGGATGCGCTGTACAGTAAGCGTGCTGATCTGGTCTACGGTGCTCCTCATGCAGTACCAAGCAGTGAAGGCATCATTAGCGAACCGGTCGGACAAATGGAATGGGATTTTGTCGTCAGCCCACTCCACCCACTGGCAGCGAAGCGGCATCCATTAGAAAACAGTGAATTGCGTCATTATCCAGCGGTTTGTATCCGCGATACCTCCGTTAACTTCCCCCCGATGCAAGCCTGGTTGTTGGAAGGACAAAAACCCATTTTTGTTCCTGACTTCGCTACGGCAATCGCCTTAATAGAACAAAACGTCGGTATTGGTTATATTCCACATCATCTGGCATTACCGTTATTGAACAGCGGTAAATTGCTTAAAAAGCCAATGCGCGAACATAAACACGCCACCAAGTTATTTCTTGCCGCTCGTTCCGATGGTATGGGCAAAGCCTGTCAGTGGTGCATAGAATATTTAAGAAACCAGCAATTAATGACACGATTTGTATTTAATTGACAATACAATGATAAAAATATAAGTCTTGCTTTAATTAGAGCGCCCGTTTAAATTATTTTTGTGCAGTTGACGTAATTCATGAAAATTAACCGGTCTGTTAATCATTACGTTCACTGCACACCTTCATTTTTTCACACCTATCCACGCCTGAAAACTATGTTATAATCAGCACTTTCTGTCAGAATGAAATTTACTAATTATGAATAACATAACCGTAAAAAGTCTGATTCAAAGCAATTACCCTACACTGCATCAGGCGGAAAAAAAGGTCGCTGACTATATTCTTAGCCACGCACATGAAGTCGTGAACTATAGTGTCACTGAACTATCAGAAAAAAGCCATGCCAGTGAAGCGACTATCGTACGCACCTGTAAGAAATTAGGTTATCAGGGTTATTACCATTTAAAAATTGCATTAGCAAAAGAAGTCATTAATCCTGACAATAGCTATCCTGAAAATACCGACTTCAGCGATATAACATCTTTGGCAACCTTTTTATTAAAAAAACAGGCCGAAGATTTAATACAATCAACGCAATTTTTTAATGCCGACGTGCTTGAGTCCATTCTCAAACTACTTGCTAATTGCGATACTATTTTCTTTTTTGCTGCCGGAAATTCAAACCCACTGGCCGTTTATAGTGCTTATAAATTCAGCCAACTCGGATTAAAAACCGTTGTTCACGTCAGCCCGGAAATGCAAATTAATGCGGCATATTCTATGGGGAAACGCGACCTGGCGATTGGTATTTCTAACTCTGGCAGCACCAACTTAATGGTCGATATCTTTAAAGTGGTGAAAGAGCGCGGTGCCAAATCCGTTTGTATCACTAACTATATTAAATCTCCGTTATCAAAACTCTCCACCCATCAACTCAATACCGCGGTCAGCGATAAAATCTTCTTTGAAGCCTTCGACTCCACTCGCGTTCCGGCAATGGGCGTTATTGATATGCTGGTGCTGTTGTTTATGTATAAAAACAAGGCGCATTACGAGAAATACCGCACCCGTGAAGAGTTTCTTGGCTCCCGTTTCAAGGGGTAAAAGGTCATCCTTTCACCCCTTGTGCAGGTTTAGCTGTTCAGTAGCTCACGCGCCTGCGCCAGGACATTTTCCGGCGTAAAACCAAAGTGTTTGAACAACACATTCGCCGGAGCAGACTCACCAAAGCTCGTCATGCCGATCACTTTACCGTCCAGGCCCACGTAGCGTTCCCAGAATCCGGCGATGCTGGCTTCTACCGCCAGACGTTTGCGTACAGCTTTTGGCAATACCGACTCTTTGTACGCCGCATCCTGATTATCGAAACGCTCGGTACACGGCATGGAAACCACGCGAACTTTACGCCCTTCTTCCGTTAACGCTTTTGCGGCGCTGACCACTAACTCAATCTCTGAACCCGCAGAAATGAGGATCATCTCAGGCTGACCGTCACAATCACTCAGTACATAACCACCACGCGCAATCTCTGCCAACTGTGCAGCGGTGCGCGGCTGTTGCGCCAGAGGTTGGCGCGTTAATACCAACGACGTTGGGCCATCTTTGCGCTCAATCGCCTGTTGCCAGGCCACCGCCACTTCCACCTGATCGCAACCGCGCCAGGTTTCCATATTCGGCGTCAGACGCAGCGACGCCAGTTGCTCAACGGGCTGATGTGTCGGGCCGTCTTCGCCCAGGCCGATGGTATCGTGGGTATAAACAAACACCGAGCGGATCTTCATCAGCGCCGCCATGCGCAGTGCATTACGCGCATATTCCATAAACATCAGGAAAGTACCGCCGTAAGGGATAAACCCACCATGCAGCGCAAGACCGTTCATGATGGCCGACATACCAAATTCACGCACGCCATAGGAGATGTAATTCCCCGCCGGATTTTCTCCGGTGAAATCAACCGATTTCTGATGGCGAGTCAGGTTAGAGGGCGACAAGTCCGCCGAGCCGCCCATCAGTTCCGGCAGCATATCTGCGAAGTGATTGAGGCATTTCTGGCTAACCTGACGGGTTGCCAGCGCCGCCGGATGGGATTGCAGATCGTGCACATATTTCTGCATATTCTCGACCCAGCCAGCAGGCAAATCACCCTTCATGCGACGAGTAAACTCCGCCGCCAGTTCCGGCCACTGCTTCGCGTAGTCGGCAAACAGTGCATCCCATTCCTGTTGAACCTGCGCGCCTTTCTCGGTCGCATCCCATTCGGCATAAATTTCACCAGGAATTTCGAAAGGGGCATACGGCCATTGCAGACGTTCACGCACCAGCGCCACTTCATCTGCACCCAGCGCCGAGCCGTGGCAATCGTGGCTGTTGGCTTTATTTGGCGAACCAAAACCGATAATCGTTTTGCAGCACAGCAGACTGGGCTTATCCGTGACGCTTTTCGCTTCACGCACCGCAGCATCTACCGCTTCTGGATCGTGACCATCAACGCCTTCAATGACATGCCAGCCGTAGGCACGAAAACGGGCAGCCGTATCTTCAGCGAACCAGCCTTCTACGTGACCATCGATCGAAATACCGTTATCGTCCCAGATAGCAATCAGATTGCCGAGCTTCAGCGTTCCTGCAAGACCACAGGCCTCGTGGGAGATCCCTTCCATCAGACAGCCATCACCCAAAAATAACCATGTGTGATGATCAACAATATTAAAGCCCGGTTTGTTAAATTCTGCCGCCAGCGCCTTCTCCGCAATCGCCATCCCCACCGCATTAGCTACGCCCTGCCCCAACGGGCCGGTGGTGGTTTCAACACCCGGCGTATAACCATATTCTGGATGACCCGGCGTGCGGGAGTGGAGCTGACGAAAGTCGCGAATATCATCCATCGACAGGTCGTAGCCTGTAAGATGCAGCAAAGCGTAAATCAACATGGAGCCGTGACCGTTCGACTGAACATAGCGGTCGCGGTTAAACCACTGCGGATTTTTTGGGTTATGACGCAGGTGACGACGCCAGACCACTTCGGCAATATCCGCCATCCCCATCGGCGCGCCCGGATGACCGGAGTTCGCTTTCTGGATCGCATCAACACTTAACATTCGGATGGCATTAGCCAGTAATTGTGAATTCATACTTCAGCTCTCTCTGTCTGGCGGGCTGAAACCAGCCCGCTAATCTCGAATTAGTTAGCACAGGCCACTGTCATTTCTGTCGGGCGCGGTCTGCTCATTACGGTTTTGATTTCGTCGCGCAGGATTTGCGATTTGCCGCCAAATATCACCTGTACACCGCCATCACCCAGTTTCACTAAACCCGCAGCCCCCAACTCCTTCAGCCGTTTTTCATTCACTTTCTTATCGTCTACCAGCGCCAGCCTTAGGCGTGTTGCGCAGGCATCCACATCTTCGATATTGTCGAAACCACCTACTGCTTCGATGATTTGGTATGGACGTTCTTCGCGCGTTAATGTGGTTGCAACGGCAATCTCTTCATCCTCACGCCCCGGTGTTTTCAGATTCAACTTGCGGATCAGTACCCGAAATACGGTGTAGTAAATCGCTGCATAGCCCGCGCCTGCCAGGAACACCAGATACCACGGCGTGCGGTTTGGCATAACGCCATTCAGTACGAAATCAATAAGACCGCCAGCAAAAGGATGACCAATGTGCACATTCAGGATGTTCATCAGCACAAATGAAGTGGCATATAAGAAGATGTGAATGATGTAGAGAACCGGCGCTGCAAACAAAAATGCATATTCCAGCGGCTCCGTAATCCCGGTAACAAATGTGGTCAGCGCACCGGAGAGTAAAAGGCCTTTAATCAGCGCCTTACGTTCCGGTTTTGCTTCCTGATACATCGCCAACGCGGCGGCAGGTAACGCAAACATCATGATCGGGAAACGACCTGTCATAAACAGCCCCGCCGTCAACGGAGCACCGTCGCGCAATTGGGCAAAGAACACCGGAATATCGCCCGTCACCAGTTGCCCGGATTTGGTCATGTAGTCGCCAAAGTTGTAATAAAACGGCACGTTCCAGATATGATGCAGGCCAAAAGGAATCAGCGAACGTTCGCCAACGGCGTAAATAAAGGCCGCGAAGTTCGCGTTATGTCCACTGGTCACCAGCGTTGAAAGCGACGCCAGACCTTTTTGTACCGGTATCCACAGCCACGGCAATAAATAGCCGACAATAATTGCCGCCACAGCCGTAATAATCGGTACAAAGCGTTTTCCACCGAAGAAACCAAGAAACTGAGGCAATTCAATATTGTGGAAGCGGGTATAGAGCAGATAAACAAAGATGGCGACAATCAGACCGCCAAACACTCCCGTTTGTAACGTCGGTACCCCGAGGATCATCGCATAATCACCGTTACTGGCTGCAACGGACTCCGCAGTAATGCCAAGTTGCGTTCCCATCGTGGCATTCATGATCATGTAACTGATAATCGCTGAAAGTGATGAAGAACCATCACCTGTCAGGCCAATCACAATACCGACACAAAACAGCAAAGGAAGGTTGGCGAAAATCAGGCCGCCGCAATTCGCCAGCAGCTCAATGTTAAATGAAATCCCGATGGCTAAAATCAAACCCGCCGCCGGAAGAATGGCGATTGGTAACATCAGAGCAGAAGAAAATTTCTGCAACTTCTTGAAGTTAAACAAGGATGTTATTTTTTTGCTCATTTTTATTCTCCTGTAGGGTATCGAGCAAATAACGGCGACGACTATTCCAGATTGGCGTGGCGCTTAAACAGTTCACTTTCCGGCGCACCACTTTCAGCAGCCATCTTCATCACTAATGCATCGGCAATCACCAGCAAAGCTTGCTCATACAACGACGCCATCGGCTGTGCCGAGCGGAAAACAGAATCTTTTTGATTTTTGGAAGGGGCATTGATTTGCACGATGACGTCGACAAACTCGGTGATAGTGGCGTGTCGATTCGTGGTTAACACCGCCACAGCGCCGCCGAGCTGACGTGCTTTTTTCGCCAGCGCCACCAGTTGTGCTGTCTCACCGGAAGCAGAAGAAACGATAAACAGATCGCCAGGCCCAAAGTTCGGCGTAATGGTTTCCGTCAGGAAGTAAACCTCTTTTCCCATATGCATCAGGCGCATGGTGAAGGCTTTCATAGAAAAACCGGCGCGTCCCAGGCCATAGCAGAAAACGCGCTGGCTTTGCTGAATAGTGTCGATCAATTTGGTGCAGTCATCCTCACGGATAGAGTCCTTAACGAAGGTTAATTCATTGATGATCTCAGTGATGTACAGCTTTGCGTCCATTTCACACCTCATGAAATAATTTTCTCAAACACAAAATCTCATGAAATTTTATTTCATTCCAATGCATCAGTATGAAATGTGAAGCTAGTCACAAGAAAGATCATAGGTTGATATGTTTTTCATTAAAAAACATAGAGATATCAAGTAATTTTTAATATGTGATGGAGAGGCAGATAGAAAAAATGGCGGAAATGACGAAATTTATTTCATGAGAAGGGAATAAAGAAGATTTTCTTAAACAGGGTATGAACTGATATCTGGAATGGTTTACGCAGTATGCTGGGAAGACGTCGCTGTAATGAGAAAAGACCGGGTGGTATTACCACCCGGTTTGGATTTTACCCCCGACGCAAATTCTGCGCCGCCTGCACCATGTTCGCCAGTGCCGCGCGGGTTTCTGGCCAGCCGCGCGTTTTCAGGCCACAGTCCGGGTTGACCCACAGACGCTCTGCCGGAATGCGTTTTGCCGCTTTCTTCAGCAAGGCTTCAATCCATTCCACGCTCGGTACGTTTGGCGAGTGAATGTCATAGACGCCAGGACCGATTTCATTTGGATAATCAAACTCTTCAAACGACTCCAGCAACTCCATGTCGGAACGCGAGGTTTCGATGGTGATGACGTCTGCGTCCAACGCCGCAATCGAATCCATAATGTCGTTGAACTCGCAGTAACACATGTGAGTGTGGATTTGTGTGTCATCTTTCGCCACGGCGGCGTTGATACGGAAAGCCTCCACGCCCCACTGGAGATAGGCATCCCAGTCGCTGCGACGCAGTGGTAAACCTTCGCGCAATGCCGGTTCGTCAATCTGAATGATGCCAATTCCAGCGGCTTCCAGATCGGCCACTTCATCACGCAGTGCCAGCGCAATCTGTTTGGCGATGGTTTCACGGCTGACATCTTCACGCGGGAACGACCAGCAGAGAATAGTCACCGGGCCAGTCAACATCCCTTTCACCGGTTTATCAGTCAGGGATTGCGCATATTTTGCCCACTCCACGGTAATCGGTGCCGGGCGGCTAACGTCACCAATAACAATCGGTGGCTTCACGCAGCGGGAACCGTAGCTCTGTACCCAACCGTTTTGCGTAAAGACAAAGCCATCCAGATGCTCGCCAAAGTATTCCACCATGTCATTACGCTCGGCCTCGCCATGTACCAGCACATCCAGTCCCAAACGTTCCTGCTCAACAATGGCCTGCTTGATATGTTCCGCAATGCCCGTGCGGTAGTTATTGGCGTCGATATTACCCTTTTTAAAATCCAGACGCAGGGTACGAATCTCCGTGGTTTGCGGGAAGGAACCAATCGTGGTGGTCGGCCACGCGGGCAGTTTAAAACGCGCACGCTGGGCTTCAGCACGCACTTCATAGACATTCGCACGCTGACTGTCCTGGGCGGTGATCGCCGCCAGACGCTTTTCTACTGCCGGATTATGTACACGAGTAGAGTGACGACGCGCCTGAATCGGAGCGCTCCACTCTGCCAGAGCTGCCGTATCACCACTGTTCAGCGCATCGCGCAGCAATGCCAGTTCATGACATTTTTGCAGGGCGAAGGCAAACCAGCTTTTCACTTCTGCATCAAGACGCGTTTCCACGCTCAGGTCGATGGGGCTGTGCAGCAGTGAGCAGGAAGATGCCACCCACAAATCACGTTTGCCGACAATGTCCTTAATTTGCGCATATTTCTCGGTAAGATCGGCGCGCCAGACGTTACGACCATTGATAAGACCCGCAGACAGCAGCCAGTCAGAAGGCAGGCGCTTGTGCAGTTCAGCAACGTCATCTTTACCATGTACAAGATCGACATGCAGACCCTGAACAGGCAGCGCAGTAATCGTGTCGAGGTTTGGCGTTACGCCTTCAAAATAGGTGGTCAGCAGCAGTTTCACCTGGCCCTGGAGCGCGTCGTAAGCGGGTTTGTATGCATCCAGCCACGCCTGCGGCAGTTCCAGCACTAGCGCGGGTTCGTCGATCTGTACCCACTCAATGCCGCGTTTCGCTAGTTCTGCCAGCACTTGCTGATAAACCGGCAGAATGTCGTTCAGCAGGCTCAGGCGATCAAACTGTTCACCTTTCACTTTACCCAGCCACAGGTAGGTAACCGGCCCCAGCAGCACAGGTTTCACCTTGTGGCCCAGCGCCAGCGCCTCGTCCACTTCCTCCAGCAGCTGCGTCCAGGTCAGTTTGAACTGTTGGCCTTTAACGAACTCCGGCACCATGTAGTGATAGTTGGTGTTAAACCATTTGGTCATTTCCGCTGCCGCCGCAGGTTCGCCAGTCGGTGCACGTCCACGACCAATACGGAACAGGGTATCGATATCTACCGAACCATCGTTGTTCTGATGACGTTGCGGAACATTACCCAGCAGCAGACTGGTTGTCAGTACATGATCGTACCAGGCAAAATCGCCCACCGGCAGCAGGTCGATACCCGCTTGCTTTTGTTGATCCCAGTGACGAGCACGCAATTCACGCCCTACCGCCAGCAGTTCTTCACGCGTGGAGTTCCCCGCCCAATAACTCTCTTGCGCTTTTTTCAGCTCGCGACGCAGGCCAACGCGAGGGAAACCGAGGGTGTGATTAAGAATTGTCATTATATGCCCCTTATGGAATTTTTAGTATTTAGCCGTCCAGATGTTTACACATCCATAATTGGCGGTTACTGTATATTCCTCAAGCGCAAATTATTCATGCCGAAGTGAAGGACTTTCATGATCGAAGTAAAACACCTGAAAACGCTACAAGCGTTGCGGAACTGCGGCTCACTCGCAGCCGCTGCGGCGACGTTGCATCAAACGCAATCCGCCCTGTCTCACCAGTTTAGCGATCTGGAACAACGCCTTGGCTTCCGGCTATTTGTGCGTAAAAGCCAGCCGCTTCGCTTTACACCGCAGGGAGAAATCCTGTTGCAACTGGCAAATCAGGTGCTGCCGCAAATTAGCCAGGCACTGCAAGCCTGCAATGAACCGCAGCAGACGCGCCTGCGCATTGCCATAGAGTGCCATAGCTGTATTCAGTGGCTGACGCCCGCATTAGAAAATTTCCATAAGAACTGGCCGCAGGTGGAGATGGATTTTAAATCGGGCGTAACGTTTGATCCGCAGCCTGCGTTGCAACAGGGCGAGCTGGATCTGGTGATGACGTCCGATATTCTGCCGCGCAGTGGCCTGCATTATTCGCCGATGTTCGACTATGAAGTACGTCTGGTGTTAGCACCTGACCATCCACTGGCGGCAAAAACGCGTATTACACCGGAAGATCTCGCCAGCGAAACGCTGTTGATTTATCCGGTGCAGCGTAGCCGACTGGATGTCTGGCGGCATTTTCTTCAGCCAGCAGGCGTCAGCCCGTCACTGAAAAGCGTCGATAACACCTTATTGTTGATTCAGATGGTTGCCGCACGGATGGGTATTGCCGCACTACCTCATTGGGTGGTGGAGAGTTTTGAACGCCAGGGTCTGGTGGTCACCAAAACCCTGGGCGAAGGCTTGTGGAGCCGACTGTACGCCGCCGTGCGCGATGGCGAGCAGCGTCAGCCGATTACAGAAGCGTTTATTCGTTCAGCGCGCAATCACGCCTGCGATCATCTGCCGTTTGTGAAGAGCGCGGAGCGACCCACTTACGATGCACCCACAGTGAGGCCAGGATCACCAGCGCGCCTGTAATAAACGTTGGCCAGTGCGGCTGTTGGTGCCAGATAGCCAGGTTTACCAGCAGCCCTGCCGGAACGTGCATATTATTCATAATGCCCAGCGTTCCGGCGTCCACCTGCGTCGCGCCGTAGTTCCACATAAAGTAGCCAATCCCGGAAGCCACCACGCCAAGAAACACCAGAATGCCCCATTGCAACGTGGTTTGCGGCATTTTCTGCGCATTTCCCAGCAAGAACCATGCAATCACTGCCACCAGGAACGCGCCAAGATAGAACCACGCAAAGGCGTTATGCTGCGGCATCGGGCGAGTTTCCATCAGACGTTTGTAACCCACCATGCCGATGGCAAAAGTGATATTGGAGAGTTGCACCAGCAACAAGCCAGTCCAGAAATGGTCGGTGACCTGATCATAGCGAATAATCCCGGCACCAATCACCGCCAACAAGGCGCTAAAAGCATAGCCCCAGCGCAGACGGCGCTTACTCATGATGTCATAAATCAGCGTGATGTAGAGCGGCGTCAGTACGGTGAACAACAGCAGTTCAGAAACCGTCAGGTAGAGATAGGCGCGGAAACTCAGCATATACATCACACCGAGCTGCATCGCGCCCACCAGCATATACAGGCCGACCGTTTTCAGGCTATTGCCACGGGTACGCAGAAACGGCAGAAAAACAAGTGCCGCCAGACCAACGCGCACCAGCACCGCAAAATAGCTATCGACGTGCCCCGCAAGGTACTCGCCATAAAAGCTAAAGGAGAAGGCCCACAGAATCGTGGTGATGATAAGTAGCGCCACAATGGAAAACTCTTTGATTAACGAGTATCCATTGTAGCGAAGTATCAGGTTGACAACTGACCAAATAAAGAACGATTACGATAAATAGAGCTTACGCAGATAATGCGGCACTGCGTCTTCGGCGTTAGTACCAATCACTTCCAGCTCTGGATGCAGATCTTTCAGCCGTTGATGCGCGCTGCCCATAATGCAGCCTTTCCCCGCCATCGACAGCATTTCGGCATCGTTCATTCCATCGCCAAAGGCAATACAATCTTGCAGGCTGTAACCCAGTTTCTTCGCTACCGCTTCCAGGGCATGGCCTTTTGAAACGCCGCCAGCCATGACTTCCAGGCAGGTTAAGGTAGAGAAACTGACATTGACGCGATCGCCCCAGCGAGCGTTAATCGCTTGCTCCAGTGGCAGAAGTTTTTCATGGGAATCGCAGGTGAAGAACACTTTGCTGACGCCTTCCGGCTCCAGCAATCCCGGCTCATACAGCGCATAATTGAACACCGCTTCTTTGAAAAAGCGCATCTCTTCCGGGCGATGGCGATTCATAAACCATTCGTCGTCGCGATAAACGTTAGTAATGATGTCCGGATTGTCGTTGACTACGCCAAACAGATCGCTGGCAATGTCGCGATCCAGGTTATGAGCAAAAATCAGGTTGCCATCCAGATCGTGAACGCGCGCGCCATTGGAGGTAATCATGTAAGACTTAATCTCCAGATTATCGCGAATTTGCCCCACATCAACGTGGTGACGACCGGTCGCAAACACAAAGTTGATGCCGCGCGCGGTGAGCAGCTTCAGAGTTTCTTTGGCGTAAGGGGATAACGTATGGTCGGGAGAAAGTAACGTGCCATCTAAATCAGACGCAACAACCTGGTACATAAGAAATTTAAACCTCTGTAGAGCGGTTTCCGCTGGGTGAGTTATGCCTGTTGAAAAAATCAACGATAGCGTGGAGCGCGACTGAGCGCATTGCGTCCTTTTCAAAAAGGATCTCATGGTACGCACCTTTAATTACCAACGGCCGTCCTCCTTCGACAGGATGGCCCGCAGCGGTGCGTAGTTCACAAAAACGGTCGTGCATGCGGTTATCCACCACGCGTTCCTCTTCAGCTTGTAAGAGAAGCGTTGGCGTGGCGTCATCACCCGCACCGGCTAACACCTGTTCGCCAGCCAGAATACTTTCGCGTACCCAATGGTAGGTCGGCCCACCGACGCGAATCGTTGGGTCATCAGCATAGAAACGTAAGTTACGTCGATATCGCTGTCTGCTGTGGGTCAGTACGTTGATAGCAAACGGCAACGCGCGCCAGCGCCCGGTGCCTATTGCATAGCCATCACGGAAACGTGGATGCGCTTCGGCCCAATTGAGGATCTGCCGTGCCATAAATGACGGCATACGAATCACGATCCCAAACATTGGCGCAGTTAGCGCAATGGCGTCACATACACCTGGATGGCGTTGCAGAAATAATGTGGAGATCGCACCGCCCATCGAATGTGCCAGTATATAGCGTTTACGCCACGGACCGGGCTGAACCTCCTGTTGCCAGAATGCCGCCAGATCATCAACATAATCATTAAAGCGATTAACATGCCCGAGATGTGGATCGGCTAACAGGCGACCGGAACGTCCCTGCCCGCGATGGTCGATGATTAAAACATCAAACCCCGAATGGAACAGGTCGTAGGCCAGTTCCGCATATTTTACGTAGCTCTCAATACGCCCCGGGCAGATAACTACCACCCGGTCATGGTGCTGTGCGCGAAAACGGACAAAGCGAACCGGAATGTCATCCACACCAGTAAACTCTGCTTCATCACGCTGACGCCAGAAATCAGTCAGCGGTCCCATGGTAAAAGCAGCAAACGCGTTTTCTCTTGTTTCCCAGTCTTTTTGCTGCTGAAACATCGGGTAATCTGCCTCTTAAACCACGTAAAATCGTTTTTTTAAGCGTGCCTGACACAACGCTGCGACAGTAGCGTATTGTGGCACAAAAATAGACACACCGGGAGTTCATCATGACCTTAGAATGGTGGTTTGCCTACCTGCTGACATCGATCATTTTAAGCCTGTCGCCAGGCTCTGGCGCAATCAACACCATGACCACCTCGCTCAACCACGGTTATCGCGGCGCGGTGGCGTCTATTGCTGGGCTTCAGACCGGACTGGCGATTCATATTGTGCTGGTTGGCGTGGGGTTGGGGACGCTATTTTCCCGCTCAGTGATTGCGTTTGAAGTGTTGAAGTGGGCAGGCGCAGCTTACTTGATTTGGCTTGGGATCCAGCAGTGGCGCGCCGCTGGCGCAATTGATCTTAAATCGCTGGCCTCTACTCAATCGCGTCGACATTTGTTCCAGCGCGCAGTTTTTGTCAATCTCACCAATCCCAAAAGTATTGTGTTTCTGGCGGCGCTATTTCCGCAATTCATCATGCCGCAACAGCCGCAGCTGATGCAGTATATCGTGCTCGGCGTCACCACTATTGTGGTCGATATTATTGTGATGATCGGTTACGCCACCCTTGCTCAACGGATTGCTCTATGGATTAAAGGACCAAAGCAGATGAAGGCGCTGAATAAGATTTTCGGCTCGTTATTTATGCTGGTGGGAGCGCTGTTAGCATCGGCGAGGCATGCTTAAAACTGGAATAAAGCTCACGTAAATTAATGTGCCTCGAGAGATTGTTACATCCGCGCTCGAGGCATCTCGTAATAAGCGTAATCTGTTAATTTATTTACTATTTACTTCTCTTTGTTAGTGCCAGAATGCCGCCATATTTCACCCACGGATGATGAAAAATGACGGAAGCAACGACACCACATGACGCAATCTTTAAGGCTTTTTTATCCCGACCAGAAACGGCCCGTGACTTTATTGAAATTCATCTGCCGCCTTCTTTAGTTAAACTCTGCAATCTTGATACGCTCCATCTCGAGTCCAGCAGTTTTGTAGAGGAAAACCTACGCCAGTATTACAACGACGTACTTTATTCAGTAGAGACGACGAAAGGGTGCGGATATATCTATGTGTTGATTGAGCATCAAAGTTCACCTGATGAAAATATGGCGTTCCGTATGCTTCGCTATGCTATTGCCACCATGCAGCGGCATCTTGAAGCGGGACATGATTATCTGCCTCTGGTGATCCCCATTCTTTTTTACCAGGGAAAGCGTAGCCCATATCCATGGTCAACAAACTGGCTCGATGGTTTTCCGGATCCGGACATTGCACGCGATCTCTATTTTCATGCTTTTCCGCTGGTTGATATTACGCTAATTCCTGATGACGAAATCATGCAACACCGCAGCATGGCCGCCTTTACGCTGGTACAGAAGCATATCCGTCAACGGGATATGACAACGCTGTTAGATAAGTTATCCCGCTTAATGATTCTGGGGCAGATGAGCGGACAGCAAATACGCATGTTGATAAACTACATGGCGCTGGTAGGTGAAGCACAGGATGTACGAACATTAGTACATGGTCTGGCACAACGAGTGCCTCAACAAGGAGAGGAACTGATGACTTTAGCGGAAGAACTTCGGCGCGATGCCCTTCTCAATGTCGCAAAAGCCATGCTACAGCGTGGCTTTGATTTGCAGTTGATTATGGAAATGACCGGGCTTTCTCAGGAAGACCTTTATCAATTGCAATCCTGATGTTATTCCCCCTGATAGCGTATCAGGGGGGAAGCGCTTAACGCGAAATAATCAAATGAATGCCAAATCCGGCAAATAACGCCCCGGCAAAACCATCAATCCACTTCGCCAGACGTTGATAACCACAGCGCATTTGCGGCAGAGCAAACAGGCTGGCAACGACGGTAAACCACGCCAGTGTTTCGACAATAATCAACGCGAAAATGCCCCAGCGTTCGGTGGTGCCGACATTATCACCGACAAACAGCGAGAACACCGAACCAAAGTAGATAATCGCTTTAGGATTCGCGAGATTGGTCAGTAAGCCCTTAAGAAAACTGCGCCCGCTTTTCGCCAGTTCGACTTGTGGCGCAGGGGCAGAAACAACCTCTTTTTTCAGTGCACCACGTAGCATCTGGTAACCCATCCAGCAGAGATACAGGCCACCGCCCACCATAATCAGCGTATGCAGCCAGGCCATTTTTTCGATAATCAAATGTAGGCCAAGCAACGCAATCCCAGCCCAAACCATTACGCCGCAGGTAATGCCCAGCACGCCCATCATCGCTTCTTTACGGGAACGACTAACAGCGGTCTGAGATACAAAAAAGAAATCGGGACCGGGGCTCATAAGCGCCACAATGTGCACCATGGCGACGGTGAGGAATAACATCAACATACATTAGACTCGCGGGGGGAAACGTTTACGGAGTCTTCATCCTGGCACTTTTTTATGCTGCTGACTACTCTTCGTCGTCACCATCGACATGCGCACGAATCAGCGCCATAAACGGTTTGCCAAAGCGTTCCAGCTTGCGCATACCAACGCCGTTAACGCTGAGCATTTCGCTGGCGGTGATCGGCATCTGTTCAGCCATCTCAATCAAGGTAGCGTCGTTAAACACCACGTACGGCGGGACATTGCTTTCATCGGCAATCGATTTACGCAGTTTGCGTAATTTGGCGAACAGTTTGCGATCATAGTTGCCGCCGAACGATTTCTGCATCGCTTTCGGTTTGAGCGCCACGATACGCGGCACGGCAAGTTGCAAAGAGGATTCGCCGCGCAGCACCGGACGCGCAGCCTCTGTCAGTTGTAGGGCAGAATGCTGGGCAATATTTTGCGTCACCAGGCCGAGGTGAATCAGCTGGCGGATCACGCTCACCCAATGTTCATGGCTTTTATCACGGCCCATGCCATAGACTTTCAGTTTGTCATGACCATAGTCGCGGATACGCTGATTATTAGCACCGCGAATCACTTCCACCACATAACCCATCCCAAACCGCTGATTCACACGACCAATGGTGGAAAGGGCAATCTGCGCATCGGTTGAACCATCGTACTGTTTTGGCGGATCGAGGCAGATATCGCAGTTCCCGCACGGCTCCTGACGCCCTTCGCCAAAATAGTTCAGCAATACCAAACGACGGCAAGTTTGCGCTTCAGCAAACGCGCCCATCGCATTGAGTTTATGACGTTCGATATCCTGCAACTGCCCCTGCGGCTTCTCTTCCAGACAACGGCGCAGCCACGCCATATCAGCCGGATCGTAAAACAGCATCGCTTCCGCGGGCAGGCCATCACGCCCGGCGCGTCCAGTTTCCTGATAATAGGATTCGATATTGCGCGGAATATCAAAATGCACCACGAAGCGAACGTTAGGCTTGTTGATGCCCATGCCGAACGCCACCGTCGCCACCACAATTTGCAGGTCATCGCGCTGGAATTTTTCCTGCACATCAGCGCGAACATTATTTTCCAGCCCGGCATGATAGGCCGCCGCGCTAATTCCCTTGCTTTGCAGGCGCGCAGCGGTGTCTTCTACTTTCGCACGACTATTACAGTAAATAATCCCCGACTTACCGCGTTGTTCCTGTACATAACGCATCAACTGATCGAGCGGTTTGAATTTCTCCATCAGCATGTAGCGAATATTCGGACGGTCAAAACTGCTGATTTGAATCAGCGGATCGTTCAGCCCCAGCAGGCGCACGATATCCTGGCGCGTGGTGTCATCGGCTGTGGCAGTCAGCGCCATAAACGGCAGCGTCGGAAAACGCTGACGCAGCTGACCGAGGGCAGCGTATTCCGGGCGGAAATCGTGACCCCATTGGGAGATACAGTGCGCCTCATCAACGGCTAATAACACCGGATTCCAGTGCGCCAGATGCTCAAGAAAGTTATCCAGCATCAGGCGTTCCGGCGCGATATAAAGCAGGCTGATTTGCCCGGTGCGACAGCCTGTCATCACTTCAAGTTGCTGCTCGCGGGTTTGCGTCGAGTTAAGGCACGCCGCCGCCACGCCGTTGGCTTGCAGTTGATCTACCTGATCTTTCATCAACGAAATCAGCGGTGAGACAACCACGGTAAGGCCGTTTAGCAATAAGGCAGGGATTTGATAGCAAAGGGATTTTCCGCCACCAGTGGGCATGACGACCAGGCAATCGCGACCGGAAAGTACGGTGTCGATAATCTCTTCCTGGCCGGGGCGAAACTGTTGGTAGCCAAAGGTTTCTTGTAAAACCTGTTTAGCTCCGGACTCCAGATTCAACACTTCCGCCTGCGCCACATTCACCCCGATTGCCTGAAATAAAAACAGGCGCTATTTTCAGCGCCTGCGCGAGAAACTGCAATGCTTTTAGTCTCTGAGAGGGTAATCCTGGATGCTGGATTCCAGATTTGCCAACCATTCATCAAAACAGGTCGTTTAGCATAACTCCCACACCAACGCGGGTCTGGTTGAAGTTATAGTCGATGAGCGATTCGCCGTAACCGCTGTAAACCTGAGTATAAAGGCGCACATGTTTGGTGATCGGGTAGCTTAAGCCTAACTCCGCGCCGCCGTAACCGGTGTTCCAGTTGTACTGCCCTTTCGCGCTCAGTACCGCATCACCGAGGTGATAGCCGATTTTAAGCTGGTAGTAACCCATATATTTGGTGATGTCCGGGTTATCGTCCGTATTCCCCACCACATACCACGGCTTCACCTCTACCAACCAGTTACCGTTTTCTGCCATCAGGCGGGTATAAAGGCGGTTCCAGCTGCGGGAAGTCGGGTCTGAACGCCCGTTTGAGTCGTGGTTGTAGCCCATTTCCACATCGCGCAGCGTCCAGCCAGCAAAGTTGTAATCCGTGGCAAAACCGAGGAACAATTGCGGTTCGTAGTTAGTTTCACGAAACGGTGATGACTCATCGCTATTAGAAAGCTGCCACCAGGATTTCTGTGTGTAGGAGGCGCCCAGTACAGAGTTTGGCCCCAAAATCCCACGCCACAGCGGAAACGCCAGGCTCAACTGGAACTTTACTTCATCCTTACGCGCGTTTTCCGCCCAGTCGTAACTGGCAATCGCTTCTTTATTCAGATCGCTGGTTTGGGTGTAGATGATGTAGTTGGTGTCATAAGGATAAAGGGTGAACGGATTGTCATGCTCCTGCAGCATATTGGCGATAATACTGCCACGCACCGCTGGCGCGTCATGCACCTCTTTCACCGTTGCCTCTTGTGCATATACTGCCATAGGCAACATAAACACCGGCAACAACCAGCCCTGCAGAGTCCGCATCGCTCGTGTTCTCCGTAACGAATTATTGATAAGGTGAATATTTTTCTGCGGGCTATTTTACATACTTAACTCCATAGCCGTTAGTTATCCCTTCCTAAAGTAGAAACCAACAATAAATAAGCATAAAATCAACATTTCATTAACTAATGAAGTGTAAGGATGTTATGTCTGCCGTACTGACCGCTGAACAAGCCCTCAAATTAGTGGGTGAGATGTTTGTTTATCACATGCCATTTAACCGCGCATTGGGGATGGAACTGGAGCGTTACGAAAAAGAGTTCGCACAGCTGGCCTTTAAAAATCAGCCGATGATGGTGGGCAACTGGGCGCAAAGCATTTTACACGGCGGGGTCATTGCGTCGGCGCTGGATGTCGCCGCAGGTCTGGTGTGCGTGGGAAGTACCTTAACCCGCCACGAAACCATCAGTGAAGATGAACTACGCCAGCGGCTATCGCGGATGGGGACCATTGATCTTCGCGTCGATTATCTGCGCCCAGGCAGAGGAGAGCGTTTTACTGCTACCAGTAGCCTGTTGCGTGCAGGCAATAAAGTCGCCGTCGCCCGCGTTGAATTACACAATGAAGAACAGCTTTATATTGCCAGTGCCACCGCCACCTATATGGTAGGTTGAAGACATAAAAGCAGGTAAACTGCTGTTACCAATTAAAAATGAGTATTCCCGATGGATGCAAAACAAACGCGGCAGGGCGTATTACTCGCTCTTGCCGCTTATTTTATTTGGGGTATTGCGCCAGCGTACTTCAAACTGATTTACTACGTGCCCGCCGATGAGATCCTGACGCATCGCGTGATCTGGTCGTTTTTCTTTATGGTGGTGCTGATGAGCATTTGCCGCCAGTGGTCCTATTTAAAAACGCTGATTCAGACGCCACAGAAAATTTTTATGCTGGCAGTCTCTGCCGTGCTGATTGGTGGCAACTGGCTACTGTTTATCTGGGCGGTGAACAATCACCATATGCTGGAAGCGAGCCTTGGTTACTTTATTAACCCACTGGTGAACATTGTGCTGGGGATGATTTTCCTCGGCGAGCGATTCCGCCGGATGCAATGGCTGGCGGTGATTCTGGCGATTTGTGGCGTGTTGGTTCAGTTGTGGACTTTTGGTTCACTGCCGATCATCGCGCTGGGGCTGGCGTTTAGTTTTGCTTTCTACGGCCTGGTGCGCAAGAAGATTGCTGTTGAAGCGCAAACCGGCATGTTAATCGAAACTATGTGGTTGCTGCCCGTGGCGGCGATTTACCTGTTTGCTATTGCCGACAGCTCAACCAGTCATATGGGGCAAAACCCGATGTCGCTGAATTTACTGCTGATCGCCGCCGGTATTGTCACCACCGTGCCACTGTTGTGTTTTACTGCAGCTGCGACACGCCTGCGTCTCTCAACGTTAGGCTTTTTCCAGTACATTGGTCCGACGCTGATGTTCCTGCTGGCTGTGACGTTTTATGGTGAAAAACCGGGTGCCGATAAGATGGTGACTTTCGCCTTTATTTGGGTGGCGCTGGCAATTTTTGTGATGGATGCGATTTATACGCAGCGTAGAATTTCCAAATAAAAAATAAATATATTCTGAAAAAATATGCCTGCTCTTGCATAAGAGCGGGAATATTGCCATGCTAACGAAATTCTTACACAAGGATGTAAAATTAATGTTGCGTATATTTATTCCAACATCTAAAGGCAGAATTTCCAGACGCCGCTATATATTTTCATTTATTTTTACAAATCTAATTTGTATCTTACTTATTTCTTTTTTTTCCAATGCCGGGGCTGGTTTCTTTGTTATAACATCTACCATTCTTTTACATTATCTCGTTATCAACATGAATTGCCAACGACTCCGGGATAGTGGTTTTACTTATATAAAAACTTATATTTTTAGTACATTAGTAGTCTATATCATTTCTTTCATCATCATGGTTGCTGAGCATTTTGACTGTTCTGGCAATGGTTCGATGATTTTTTTGATTTGTTATTTTTCCACCTTTGGCATGTTAGTTCTTGCCCCCACTGATTCCCCCCGTAAATAATTAATGGAGATTTTATGAGTAAGGATTATATGGCAGATGGCTCATTAACTGAAAAGTGGAAGTACCGCTTTTCGTTTTATGATGAACATGGCTTCCCTGGATTTTGGGGTGCAAGCCCAGAATATAAACAAGCATTAAAAGGATTAAACACAAGGCAAAAGATAATAATTAGAACAAATGTTATTGCTTTTTTCTTCTCGTGGGTCTATTTATTTGTATTGGGTTTATGGAAGAAGGCTATTGTTGTTCTATTCCTGGCGATATTTTCTTTAATTTTTGGTTACATGATTGGCTATAATGTATTTGGATTCATTATCGCCGCTTATGTTTCATACAATACCAACAGATGGTTCTATGAAAAAGAAGTAAAAGGTATTCATACCTGGAGCCTTTAAATAATCGGTGGCTTAGCCAGGCTAAGCCACCGTTCTCGTTTTTTACAGCCAGTTCTTCCGCTTAAAGTACAGATACGGTGCCAGGCCCGCGAGGATCATAAAGATAATCGCGCCTGGGTAGCCGAAGCTCCACTTCAGTTCCGGCATAAACTCAAAGTTCATCCCGTAGCTGGAAGCGACCAGCGTCGGTGGCAGGAACACCACGGATACCACCGAGAAGATTTTGATGATGCGGTTCTGCTCGATATTGATAAAGCCCATCGCCGCCTGCATCAGGAAGTTCACCTTCTGGAACAGGGATTCGTTATGCGGCAGCAGGGATTCGATATCTCGCAGGATTTCACGCGCCTGCTCCAGTTGCCCACCCGGTAAGCGTGCTTTACGTACCAGGAAGTTGAGCGCGCGCTGGGTATCCATCAGACACAGGCGAACTTTCCAGCCGATATCTTCCAGTTCCGCCAGCGTGGAGAGCGCCTCGTCGTACTCATCGCCCTGATGCCCTTCCATAATTACCCGGCTCAACTGCTCCAGGTCGCTGTAGATATTTTCAATTTCATCTGCCAACTGTTCGATTTTGGTTTCGAACAGATCCAGCAGCAGCTCGTAGGCGTTACCGTCCACCATTGACTGGCTACGGGCACGCATACGATACAGACGAAAAGCGGGCAGTTCACGCTCACGCAGAGTAAACAGACGACCATCACGGATGGTAAATGCCACAGTGGAGTTACCGGCGTGATCTTCCGCATCTTCAAAGAAGAAGAAGGAGTGAATATGCAGGCCGTCATCGTCTTCAAAGAAACGTGCCGATGCTTCGATGTCTTCCAGTTCCGGGCGGGTTGCCAGGCTCTGGCCAAGTTCAGATTGTACGCGCAGTCGCTCGTCGTCGTCCGGTTCGACAAGATCAATCCATACTGCATTTACAAGGGGTTGTGACTCTTCGACTTCCAGCCGGGTCAGTCGGTTATTTTCCAGTTGAAATGCGCTCAGCATGACCGGGACTCCCAATGCTTAAAATATCGGACAGTTCGGTGGGCACACAGAAACAAATTGGGTTTCAGACCATTAAACAGCCTGACTCAGCGCGACGGGAAAAATTGAGGTCGCTGACAACCGCTAAGGCTATCAGCAAAAAGGGATAGCCTTAGGAGTTGATCCTGGATGACAGGATAGTGAGCCAGTATCTACTGGGTGTGTCCAAGGCGAATGTCCTCTTAGAGTGATCGTGCGCGCATGTTACGCCAGCAAAATTTTGCCGTCAACACGCAACAGAACACCACAGAACAATAGTTGAACTTCGCGCTTTTTGGTACTCGTCAAGGTCGCTAACAGGATAAAAAAATCCCACATTCAGGGCCTATAATGGCGCATCGGCTATTCATTGGTAAAGGAATGATCACCTTGAATCTCAAACGGATTTTTCTCACCCTCACCTTACTTCCCTTGTTTGCTGTTGCCGCTGATGATTGCGCACCCTCAGATCCGACGCTGACCGTACAGGCGTATACCGTTAATCCTCAAACAGAGCGGGTGAAAATGTACTGGCAAAAAGCCAATGGCGAAGCGTGGGGAACGTTACATGCGCTGCTGGCGGATATTAATAGTCAGGGTCAGGTGCAGATGGCGATGAACGGCGGCATCTATGATGAAAGCTATGCGCCGCTCGGTTTGTACATCGAAAACGGTCAGCAGAAGGTGGCGTTAAATCTCGCTTCAGGTGAAGGGAATTTCTTTATTCGCCCTGGCGGCGTGTTTTATGTCGCGGGAGATAAAGTCGGCATCGTTCGTCTGGATGCCTTTAAAACCAGTAAAGAGATTCAGTTTGCGGTGCAGTCAGGGCCATTGTTGATGGAAAACGGTGTAATTAATCCGCGTATTCATCCCAACGTCGCCTCACGTAAAATTCGTAACGGTGTTGGGATTAATAAACATGGGAACGCCGTGTTTTTGCTGAGCCAGCAGGCGACAAATTTTTATGATTTTGCCTGTTATGCCAAAGCGAAACTGAACGTTGAGCAGCTGCTTTATCTTGATGGCACAATTTCACATATGTATATGAAAGGCGAGGCAATCCCGTGGCAACGCTATCCTTTTGTCACCATGATTTCCGTCGAGCAGAAAGGTTAAACATTGTACACTCGAGGAGGCCAGACAAACTGGGGCTGGCTACACAGCTGGAAAATCATCAGATAAATGAAGGGAAACAAAAATGAAAAAAACGCTCGCAACATTATTTTTATTAACCTGTCTGGGGTCATCATCCGCTTATGCGGATAACGCTTTGATTTTACAAACGGATTTTAGCCTGAAAGATGGTGCCGTCTCGGCGATGAAAGGGGTCGCATTCGGTGTTGACCATAATCTTAAAATCTTTGATTTAACACACGAAATTCCACCGTATAACATCTGGGAAGGCGCTTATCGCCTGTATCAGACTGCCAGTTACTGGCCGCAAGGTTCGGTGTTTGTTAGCGTGGTCGATCCAGGTGTTGGTACAGACCGTAAATCGGTAGTGCTGAAAACCAAAAACGGTCAGTACTTCGTTTCACCAGATAACGGTACGCTCACGTTGGTGGCGGAATCGCTGGGTATTGAGAGCGTCCGGCAAATCGATGAAAAAACCAACCGTCTGAAAGGTTCCGAAAAGTCATATACCTTCCATGGTCGTGATGTATATGCCTACACCGGTGCGCGTCTGGCTTCCGGGGCGATCACGTTCGAGCAGGTGGGGCCAGAGCTTCCTGCAAAAGTTGTCGAACTTTCTTATCAGAAAGCCAAAGCAACAAAAGGTGAAGTGAAGGGCAATATCCCGATTCTCGATATTCAGTACGGCAACGTCTGGAGCAATATCAGCGACGAGTTGCTGAATCAGGCAGGAATCAAACTCAACGACACGTTGTGTGTGACCATTTCCGAAGGTTCCCAGCAAAAATACGCAGGGAAAATGCCGTATGTCGCAAGCTTCGGCGATGTGCCGGAAGGCCAGCCGATGGTGTATCTGAACAGCTTATTGAATGTTTCCGTGGCGCTGAATATGGATAATTTCGCGCAGAAACATCAGGTTGCGTCTGGTGCTGACTGGAATATTGATGTGAAGAAGTGCGCTAAGTAAGGTGCTGATGCCGGATGCGGTGTAGCGCACCGCATCCGGCAACGGAATCGTAAATTACACCGTCTCCAGTCGGGCGTAAGCCGCCACCAGCCATTTAATACCCTGGCCCTGGAATGCCACCTGCAAACGGCTATGCTCGCCGCTGCCTTCCATATTGACGATGGTGCCTTCACCAAACTTAGCGTGGCGTACGCGCTGGCCGAGCTTGTAGCCGCTGTCGTTCTCGACCATCGGCGTCCCCATACGCTGATGGCTGACCGGGCGGCTTACCGTGGCGCGCAGGCGCACCTCTTCCACACACTCTTCCGGCAACTCACCGATAAAGCGCGACGGGCGATGGTAAACCTCTTTGCCATATAGACGGCGGGTTTCCGCGTAGGTCAGCGTCAGTTTCTGCATCGCGCGGGTTACGCCAACGTAGGCCAGACGGCGTTCTTCTTCCAGACGCCCGCCTTCATCTAGCGACATCTGGCTTGGGAACATGCCCTCTTCCATACCAACGATAAACACCTGCGGGAATTCCAGACCTTTCGCCGAGTGTAGCGTCATCAACTGCACCGCGTCCTGCCAGGTATCCGCCTGCCCCTCGCCCGCTTCCAGCGCCGCATGGGAGAGGAATGCCTGCAGCGGCATTAAATCTTCGTCTTCTTCGTTGTAGCTGAACTGGCGCGTTGCCGTCACCAGTTCCTCTAAGTTTTCGATACGCGTCTGACCTTTTTCGCCCTTCTCCTGCTCGTACATGGTGCGCAGGCCGGAGTCTTTAATTACCCGGTCAGTCTGTACATGCAGCGGCATATCGGCAGTTTCCTGCGCTAAGGCGTCGATCAGCTCCATAAACCGCTGTAAGGCGCTGGCAGCACGTCCGGCGAGGGCTTTTTCCTGCAACAGTTCACGACATGCCTGCCAGAGTGTTAACTGGCGATCTCGCGATGTCTGACGTACCACGTCCAGCGTCCGGTCACCAATACCCCGCGTTGGCGTATTCACCACACGCTCAAAGGCCGCGTCGTCGTTGCGGTTGGCAATCAGGCGCAGATACGAGAGCGCATCTTTGATTTCCTGGCGTTCGAAGAAGCGCATCCCGCCGTAAATACGATACGGCATACTCGCCTGCAATAACGCCTCTTCCAGCACACGCGACTGGGCGTTGCTGCGGTAGAGAATGGCGCACTCAGCGAGCGCCCCGCCGTTGTCCTGCCAGGTTTTGATGCGATTAACCACAAAACGCGCTTCGTCGAGTTCGTTAAAAGCGCAATAAAGGGAAATCGGCTCACCGTCCGCGCCATCGGTCCACAGTTTTTTACCCAAACGCCCGTTGTTGTTTTCAATCAGGGCGTTCGCGGCGCTCAGAATATTGCTGGTAGAGCGGTAGTTCTGCTCCAGACGGATAGTTTCAGCACCGGGGAAATCATTGAGGAAACGCTGAATATTCTCCACCTGCGCTCCGCGCCAGCCGTAGATTGACTGATCGTCATCGCCAACGATCATCACTTTGCCGGTATCGCCCGCCAGCAGGCGGATCCACGCATACTGAATGTTGTTGGTATCCTGGAATTCGTCCACCAGGATATTGGTAAACCGTTCGCGATAGTGCTGAAGGATATGCGGCTTGTTAAGCCACAACTCGTGAGCACGTAGCAGCAGCTCGGCGAAGTCCACCAGGCCCGCGCGGTCACACGCTTCCTGATACGCCTGATACACCTTCTGCCAGGTCTGCTCCACCGGATTACCGTAGCTCTGAATATGATGCGGACGCAGCCCCTCATCTTTCTGGCTGTTGATGTACCACATTGCCTGACGCGGCGGCCACTGCTTCTCGTCGAGATTCATCGCCTTGATCAAACGCTTAAGCAGACGTAGCTGGTCTTCACTGTCGAGGATCTGGAAATCCTGCGGCAGGTTGGCGTCCATATGGTGCGCACGCAGCAGGCGGTGCGCCAGCCCGTGGAAGGTGCCGACCCACATACCGCCCTGGCTAGTGCCCATCAGTTGCCCGATACGATGACGCATCTCCGCCGCCGCTTTGTTGGTAAACGTCACCGCCATAATCGAATACGGCGAGCAGTTTTCCACGCTCATCAACCAGGCGATACGATGCACCAGTACGCGCGTCTTACCACTGCCCGCGCCCGCCAGCACCAGAAGGTTGCTGCGTGGCGCGGCCACCGCTTCGCGCTGTTTGTCATTAAGGCTGTCGAGCAGGTAAGAAACGTCCATTGGCACCGCCGCGTAAAAATAGGTTGGGCGGAGAAGCGCAACGCCCTCCGCCAAAAAGCTGGGTATATATACAGATTTGCTGATTATATCAGCGAGGTCAGAGATGCCAACCGGGAAATTTCCAGATGCGGCAGTAAACGGCTGTCCCAGGTTTGCATCAGATCGCCATTTTCCGGTCTGATCCAACAGGCCTGCATTCCGCTGCGAATTGCCCCACCCACGTCAGTGGTGAGATCGTCCCCGACATGTAAGATCTCGCCGATCGGCACGTTGAGTTTTTCCGCCGCCAGGAAGTACATATCGCTGAACGGTTTTGAGCGCCCGTGCGGGCCAGCGCGCAGCACAAACTCAAAATAATCCCCCAAACCAAACAGTTCCGGCTGGGCGTTACCGTTGGTGATCGCCACCAGCGGCCATTTCTTCGCCAGCTGTTTTAAGGTGTCGTGGGTTTGCTGCGGGACGTCGATCCGGCTGCGCCATTTGGCAAAGTTGATCATTGCTGCATGTGCGCCTGCACTGGCTTCTTCGGCACTCAGCCCGGCGTCGAGCATCGCTTGTTCAATCGAACGAAAACGCCAGCGCGTCACGTCGTGATAAATCTCAGGTTCCGCTTCCCGTACCGCCTGGCGCAGGCGTTGCAGATCTTCATTCTGGAAGCTGCGCAGCGCCGGATGATAATTTTGCACAAAGGTAAGCGCCTCTCGCTCGGTGCGCAAAATCACCGGACGGTTATCGTAAAGGGTATCATCCAGGTCAAAGGTGAGCGCCGAGATGCGCCCCAAAGGCCGGTAAAAACGCATTATTTCCCCCGTTTGGCGCGTGGATGCGCCGCATCGTACACCGAGGCAAGGTGTTGAAAATCAAGATGAGTATAGATTTGCGTGGTGGAGAGGTTGGCATGACCCAGCAGCTCCTGCACACCACGAAGATCGCCGCTCGACTCCAGCATATGGGTAGCGAACGAGTGACGTAATTTATGCGGGTGAACGTGATTATTCAGCCCTTGTTTTATGCCCCATTCGGCAAAGCGTTTCTGCACATTACGCGCGGAGATGCGTTTGCCCAGTTTCGACAGAAAAAGCGCGTCGTCTTCGCTACCAAACAGGTCGCGCAAATCAAGCCAGTGCTCAATCCACGCCACGGCGTTGCGACCAATCGGCAGGCGGCGCTCTTTGCTGCCTTTTCCCATCACCCACACTTCGCCAGACTCCAGGTCGAGGTGTTTGATATCGAGCCCCACCAGCTCGGAAAGACGCAGACCCGCGCCGTACATCACTTCCAGCATTGCCCGATCGCGCACGGCGAGGGGATCGTTGATATCAATATCCAGCAGCCGATTCATATCATCGACGTCGATGTTTTTCGGCAGATGACGCGGCGCTTTCGGTGCCGAAACACCTTTCGCCGGGTTAGCTTTGAGTTCATTCTGGCTGACCAGCCAGTCAAAAAAGCTACGTAGCGCAGAAAGCCGTAACGCCAGACTTGCAGCTCCCAGCCCTTTACGGCGACTGCGTACAGCAAAATTACGCACCATCGTCACATCACATTGCTGCCAGCTTTGCAGGCCGTTTTCGCTGGCAAAATGGATGATCGCCTCAAGCTGTCGCTGGTAGTTAAGCAGGGTTATCGGGCTAAGCTGGCGCTCCACGCTCAGATAACGTAGGTAGCGTTCTACATCGGTGTGTAAATCGGTCATACGCGTTCAATCCAACGCGCCAGAAGCTCCGGCAACATCAGCGCAATTTCATGAAGTAACTGCGTTCCCTGCCCTTGTTGATAGTGACTGGCATCGCGACTGGTAAACAGCACAACCCCCAAATCAGCATCGCTTCCCAGCATCGACATCGCCACCGATCCCACCGCTTTCGCTTCCGGTAGCACCACCAGCAGCTCCGGTCCGTTAAGCGGTCCCAGATAGTGCTGTTCCTGCCCCAGACGCTGAATACGCAGCGGTTCGAAAGACTGACGGCTTAATGCCAGATGAGTGTGGTTCGACGGCGCACCTAAGCGCCAGCGATCTGGAAACAGGCGCAGACTCGCACCTGCCAGGCCGAGATCGCGCGCCCAGCGGTGAAAGCGCATCAGCATATCATCGAGACTGCTGGCGGCGGTGAGACTGCGCTGCAGGTAGAGTAGACGATAAAACAGGCCTTCGTTGGCGATAGCCTGTTCCATCAACAACGCCATGTTCTCTTCCAGAACATGAATATGATTACGTGCGCGGGCCATGTGCCACTCGACCAACGAAACGGTGCCGCGTACCGGATGCGGCACACGTATCGCTTCTACTGCGCGCGCATTGCGGATAAAAAACTCAGGATTTTTAATCAGATAATCGACAACCGCCCGGTCATCAAGCTCCGTGAGTGTTTCCTGCAGTTCTTCCCCTGGTTGCTTCATAGATGAATAAATCCGTCGTAGACATGTACCGCCGGGCCAGTCATATATAACGGGTGACCCGGACCTTTCCAGGCGATATCAAGACGACCGCCAGGGAGTTCCACGCGTACTTCTTCGGCCAGCAAACCTTGCTGAATCCCTACCGCCACCGCCGCACACGCGCCGCTGCCGCAGGCCTGGGTTTCTCCTGCCCCACGCTCATAAACGCGTAAACGAATATGCTCGCGCTTAACCACTTGCATAAAACCGATATTGGCGCGCTCCGGAAAACGTTCGTGGCTTTCCAGAACAGGACCAAGCGTTTCTACCGCCGCAGTATCAACATCATCAACCTGAATCACGCAGTGCGGATTTCCCATCGACACCACGCCGCATAAGATTGTCTGCTCGGCGGCGCGCATAATATAGGTCTTTTCCGCTTTGTTAGCGCGAAATGGCACGGCAGAAGGTTCGAAGTTGGGTTCGCCCATATTGACGCGGACCAGATCATCATCGGTGACGGTCAACACCATCCGTCCGTTGGCGGTGCTGACGCGGATATCGCGCTTATTGGTCAGCCCTTTCAGGCGCACAAAACGGGCAAAGCAGCGCGCACCGTTGCCGCACTGCGCTACTTCACTGCCATCAGCATTGAAAATGCGATAGTGAAAATCCAGTTCCGGATCATACGGTGGCTCAACCACCAGCAGCTGGTCAAACCCTATCCCCAGGTGCCGATCCGCCAGGCGACGAATCAGCTCCGGTGAAAAAAAGACATTCTGCGTTACCGCGTCGACGACCATAAAATCGTTGCCAAGGCCATGCATTTTCGAGAACTGCATCATTTACTCCAATCACGCGGGTACAGAAACTGACTTTTAGTAATTCACCTGGGATGGACCATCGCCAGTGGCGCGGTCGTTTTTGTCCGGCACCGTGGATTGCGTTTGCGTCTCTACCGGTTTGGTCGGCGGCGGTGCGTTTTTATCTGCAGGCGGGAAATAGAGCGGACCTTTCAGACCGCAGCCCGTCAGGCTGAAGAGAGTAAGTAATACAGTGAGTGCCTTAAACACGTTTTTCATTATGGATTGCCTGTAAAGTTCATCGCTTTCTGCTTTCTATCATCGCAGGAGAAGGCGTAAAAGCAAGCGTTTAGCGACTCTTTATGAAGTCTGAAAAGTGAGGAAATGCTGCGAGTATAACGCTTACTCGTGGCGATTTATGTTTTGCTGGTAGTTTCGTGATCGGCACCTCGCGCCAGGATGGCTTTATGCACTATCGCAATGTGGTTTGTTTATTGTCTTGTTCGTTGTTCTTATCATCGGCATGGGGATGTCGGCTTGATGAGCCGGAACATAATATTTACCAGAAACAGGGAAAAGGCGTGGTGTATTTGCGCCCTTATGAAAAGACCAATCTTTCGCTATATAGAGATATTATTATTCCGGTGACGGATGAATCATGCCGGAACGCAGCAGCAGACGGGCAAACTTTGAAGCCCTGACCCCATGCCGCTATACTGCCGCCATCACTTAAAAACAGGATACAACAATGAACGACAGTGAATTTCATCGCCTGGCTGATCAACTGTGGCTGACCATTGAAGAACGTCTGGACGACTGGGATGGCGACAGCGATATCGACTGTGAAATCAACGGCGGTGTACTAACCATTACCTTTGAGAACGGCAGCAAAATCATTATCAACCGCCAGGAACCACTGCACCAGGTATGGCTGGCAACCAAACAGGGCGGCTACCATTTTGATCTGAAAGGCGATGAGTGGATTTGCGATCGCAGCGGCGAAACCTTCTGGGATTTGCTGGAACAGGCGGCGACGCAGCAGGCGGGAGAAACCGTCAGTTTTCGTTAAGAGCTAATGCCGGATAAGCCTCGCTTTCCGGCATTAGCATCAAGAAAAATACTGCTGCAACAGCGGCGCGTCATGCTCCTGATTGGCAGGTGGCATGTTACCGATAGATTTGGTGCGAAACGGAATCACCTGTTCACGACCATCAACCTTCACAATCTGATAGAACTGCGGCAGGTTGAAGTTGATGAAGCTTGAGCCGTAGGTGAAACGGTCGTGCGAAGACGAGTAGAAGCGACTGACGTCACGCACCAGTTCCTCTTTGCTGCCTTCGCAGTGGTGATACACCTCAACCCGGTTGCTTTCGTCGAGAATGTAGATATTAAAGCCATTCTCGTCTTGCGTTTCTTCGAAGAAGAACTGGATGATCCCTTCGCTGGCAAAGCCGTCCACCACCGCCGGTAATTTGACGTGATTGGTTTCAACCTGCACTGACAGGCCGTGCAGTTTGTTATGCGAAATAGCGCCATAAAACTCGATGGCGTTTTCCAGTTTCTGTACCGATACATTCAGCCGTTCGAAGAACAAGCCCCAGGTTTGACCGGAGACGCGCAGCGCCTTGAAGCGCCCGGTTTCCTGGCGGGTGCTGGAAAGACGCAGTTCAATACACTCAGAAACCAGTTGCTGCACGCGAGTACGGATTAACCCGCGCAGATGCTGGCTATAACAGAAGACTTCCACGCTATCTGGCGGTGCGGCGTCCTGATGCATTTTGCCGAGAATAGTTTTCAGGGCTTCGATCATCGATTGCTCGCCGTTGAAGTGCAGCGTACGCACTTCGTTCCACGAGTTGCGATACAGCAGGTCAACGCTACCCACCAGGCAATTTTGATTCTCGCCAAAGCTGAAGACATCCAGCTTACGGAAATCAAAATGCACCACCTGATTGCGGAAGGCTGCCGTCGGGTCATATTCCAGGTTAACGATAATCGCCAGATGGCGGATCTCACACGGGCTGTAGAGCGCCTTCGGTGTCGGTGCAGGTAAGCGCAGCGGGAAATGGTGCGACACGTCTGCGACCATCTCCTGCAACTTAGGCAAATCGACAATGCCGTTACCTTTAATATACAAACGGGTGCGAGAGGTCAGCAGGCCGTTAAACCATGCCCACGCCACCAGTTTATTCAGGTAGCGATTATATTCCAGCGGCTGATGGCTGATGATTGACTCAATATTTGGCGCGCGGTTATACAGATACCAACCTGAACGGTTGGCGCGGCCCGGCGGTACATAAATAAAGGTCAGATTCGGTTCCGAGAGATCGGGCGAAATCTGCGGGTTTACCAGCGTCACTTTACCCGGTAATGCTTCAAACGCGGCGTACAGTTTACGTGTCAGCACGCCGATATCCTGCGGGCTGGCGGAGACGCTAAGGTTATTGCGGCGCGCAAAGCGGATCAGATTACGGTAGCTCTGCATCATTGCGTCGAGCAGCTCGTTGTGCGCCTCACGCACCTGATCTATCTTCCAGTTAGCGCGGTTATCGAGCATTGCCAGACGAGCTTCGTCCCAACCCCACTCGCTCACTAACTGGCTCAACACTGCGCGACGCCAGCCTACACAGGCGCGTTCACGGCTGAGCTTTTCGCACACTTTTAAATAGAAGCAGCGACGCACTAAATCCAGACGGGTGAAATCTTCAATCGCCGTCAGGTATTCAGTAACACGCTCCAGCATCATGCAGTACGGGTCGAGGCCAAACGATACAATCTCGCCGTCGTGCAAACGCTGTTTGATATCTTTCGCCAGCAGACGTGGGTTCGGGTATTCCCAGGAATAGGCTTCCAGCAGCAGTGTTTTCAGCACCGCTTTGTATGGGGAATCGATACTCTTGTAGAGCTGCCAAAGGCTGGCACCAAAGTACTCTTCAGCAGAAAGCGAGCTTAAGCCACCAAGATCCAGCCATTCATTTGGCGTCAGCACGCCCTGCGCGTAAAGCGTCATCACATAGTCGTCGTAATGCTCTTCTTCGTCGCACGGCACCATATTCCACAGAATACGCTTACCGGCGAGACGCACGGCGGTACGATAAAATTCGTCAAGCAGCAGTATATGCTGGGTGGAGCCACAATCTTCGCCCCCCAGGCTGCCGCTTTCATTATGACGGAAGCGGTTTTCATCAATCAGGAAGAAGCTGACTTCCACACCCAGCGAGGCGGCCCAGCTTTCCAGCAGACTACATTTACGTTGTAGCAACTGGCGCTCTTCGCTATCGAGCCAGGATTGATGACAGACCCAGATATCCAGGTCAGAGGAACAACTTTGCCCTACGGACGAGGTGCTGCCCATGGTGTATACACCAGTAATTGGAAGCTCACCTTTCGGTGGGTCCTGTACTGACATTCCACGATACAGTTCAAGCTCGTTCAGGTAGTGGCGTTGAGTTTCATCAGGCGTGTAAAGGCAAATGCCTTTGGGAACGTTACCATCAAGGTAACCCGGCATTAGCGGATGGTGATAGTGCAACAATGTCGGCAGTAGACTGTAGACCTGTTGGAATGCAGGCCCCATAGCAGCAAGCGCGCGATCCACACGCAATTGATTTATGGCATCCAGTCTCTGTTTCAGAGTCTCAATATAGAGGTACAAGACGTATCGCCTGATTTGCTACCCGTCATGACTGTGATTCCGCCAACATCAACGGTAACACGCGGCATTCGGGATATTTCGTATGTCAAAGGTAACCGTTACCACTTTTCGCGCCTGGTTTTTTTAGTTTCACGACGAAAAAATGGTCTAAAACGTGATCAATTTAACACCTTGCTGATTGACCGTAAAGAAAGATGCGCTACATACAAGTGTAGCACCGTTTATTCTCTGTAAATTCCTTATTACGAAGGCTCAAAGCGCCTGTCAGGATCCACTGCCCGACCTCATTTTACGGTTTGCGCAGGCGTCTACGTTTCACCACAACACTGACATCGCTCTGGCAAGGATGTTAGGATGGACCACGGATGATAATGACGGTAACAAGCATGTTAGACAATGTTTTAAGAATTGCCACACGCCAAAGCCCACTTGCACTCTGGCAGGCACACTATGTCAAAGACAAGTTGATGGCGAGCCATCCGGGCCTGGTCGTTGAACTGGTACCGATGGTGACGCGCGGCGATGTGATTCTTGATACGCCGCTGGCGAAAGTAGGCGGAAAAGGCTTATTTGTTAAAGAGCTGGAAGTCGCGCTCCTCGAAAATCGCGCCGATATCGCCGTACATTCGATGAAAGATGTGCCGGTTGAATTCCCGCAAGGTCTGGGGCTGGTCACTATTTGCGAGCGTGAAGATCCTCGCGATGCATTTGTGTCCAATAACTATGACAGTCTGGATGCGTTACCGGCAGGCAGTATCGTCGGGACGTCCAGTTTACGTCGCCAGTGCCAACTGGCTGAACGCCGCCCGGATCTGATTATCCGCTCCCTGCGCGGCAACGTCGGCACTCGCCTGAGCAAACTGGATAACGGTGAATACGATGCCATCATTCTTGCCGTAGCCGGACTAAAACGTTTAGGTCTGGAGTCCCGCATTCGCGCCGCGTTGCCACCCGAGATTTCTCTTCCGGCGGTAGGGCAAGGTGCGGTGGGCATTGAATGCCGCCTTGATGATGCACGCACTCGCGAGCTGCTCGCCGCGCTGAATCACCACGAAACTGCACTGCGTGTTACCGCCGAACGCGCCATGAATACCCGTCTCGAAGGCGGATGTCAGGTGCCAATTGGTAGCTACGCCGAGCTTATTGATGGCGAAATCTGGCTGCGTGCGTTGGTCGGCGCGCCGGACGGTTCGCTGATTATTCGCGGTGAACGCCGCGGTGCGCCGCAAGATGCCGAACAAATGGGGATTTCGCTGGCAGAAGAGCTACTGAATAACGGCGCGCGCGAGATCCTCGCTGAAGTCTATAACGGAGACGCCCCGGCATGAGTATCCTGGTCACCCGCCCGTCTCCCGCAGGAGAAGAGTTAGTGAGCCGTCTGCGCACACTGGGGCAGGTGGCCTGGCATTTTCCGCTGATTGAGTTTTCTCCGGGTCGACAATTACCGCAACTTGCTGATCAACTGGCAGCGCTGGGAGAGAGCGATCTGTTGTTTGCCCTCTCGCAACACGCGGTTGCTTTTGCCCAATCACAGCTGCATCAGCAAGATCGTAAATGGCCCCGACTACCTACTTATTTCGCCATTGGACGCACCACCGCGCTGGCACTACATACCGTAAGCGGACAGAAGATTCTCTACCCACAGGATCGGGAAATCAGCGAAGTCTTGCTACAATTACCTGAATTACAAAATATTGCGGGCAAATGTGCGCTGATATTACGTGGCAATGGCGGTCGTGAGCTAATTGGGGATTCCCTGACGGCGCGCGGTGCTGAGGTCACTTTTTGTGAATGTTATCAACGATGCGCAATCCATTACGATGGTGCAGAAGAAGCGATGCGCTGGCAATCCCGCGAGGTGACGACGGTCGTTGTTACCAGCGGTGAAATGTTGCAGCAACTCTGGTCGCTGATCCCACAATGGTATCGTGAGCACTGGTTACTACGCTGTCGACTATTGGTCGTCAGTGAGCGTTTGGCGAAACTCGCCCGGGAACTGGGCTGGCAAGACATTAAGGTCGCCGATAACGCTGACAACGATGCGCTTTTACGGGCATTACAATAACTCTCATAACAGGAAGCCATAATGACGGAACAAGAAAAAACCTCCGCCGTGGTTGAAGAGACCAGGGAGGCCGTGGACACCACGTCACAACCTGTCGCAACAGAAAAAAAGAGTAAGAACAATACCGCATTGATTCTCAGCGCGGTGGCTATCGCTATTGCTCTGGCGGCGGGCGTCGGTTTGTATGGCTGGGGTAAACAACAGGCCGTCAATCAGACTGCCACCAGCGATGCCCTGGCTAACCAACTTACGGCACTGCAAAAAGCCCAGGAGAGCCAAAAAGCCGAGCTGGAAGGCATTATCAAGCAACAAGCTGTACAGCTTGAGCAGGCGAATCGTCAGCAAGAAACGCTGGCAAAACAGCTGGATGAAGTCCAACAAAAGGTCGCCACCATTTCCGGCAGCGATGCTAAAACCTGGCTGCTGGCCCAGGCCGATTTTCTGGTGAAACTCGCCGGACGGAAGCTGTGGAGCGATCAGGACGTCACGACCGCTGCAGCGTTGCTGAAAAGTGCAGACGCCAGCCTGGCGGATATGAATGACCCGAGTCTGATTACCGTTCGCCGGGCAATTACCGATGATATCGCCAGCCTTTCTGCGGTATCGCAGGTGGATTATGACGGTATCATCCTTAAGCTTAATCAGCTTTCAAATCAGGTAGATAATCTGCGTCTGGCCGATAATGACAGCGATGGTTCGCCGATGGATTCCGACGGTGAAGAGCTTTCCAGTTCCATCAGCGAATGGCGTATCAATCTGCAAAAAAGCTGGCAGAATTTTATGGACAACTTCATTACGATTCGCCGTCGTGATGACACTGCCGTACCGCTGTTAGCGCCAAATCAGGATATCTATCTGCGCGAAAATATCCGCTCTCGCCTGCTGGTCGCAGCACAAGCTGTACCGCGTCACCAGGAAGAGACTTATCGCCAGGCGCTGGAGAACGTCTCCACCTGGGTACGTGCTTACTACGATACTGATGATGCCACCACCAAAGCGTTCCTCGACGAGGTGGACCAGTTAAGCCAGCAAAATATCTCGATGGATCTTCCGGAAACCCTGCAAAGCCAGGCGATGCTGGAAAAATTGATGCAGACCCGCGTGCGTAACCTGCTGGCACAACCGGCAGCAGGGACAACGGAAGCTAAACCTGCACCTGCACCTGCACCTGCACCTGCACCTGCACCGCAAGCTGATGCTCCGGCAGCCGCGCCGCAAGGAGAATAACCATGCTAAAAGTGTTATTGCTCTTTGTGTTGCTGATTGCGGGGATCGTGGTTGGCCCGATGATTGCCGGCCATCAGGGTTACGTGCTGATCCAGACCGACAACTACAATATTGAAACTAGCGTCACGGGCCTCGCGATTATTTTGATTCTGGCGATGGTAGTGCTGTTTGCCATTGAGTGGCTACTGCGGCGAATCTTCCGCACAGGCGCGCACACCCGTGGGTGGTTTGTCGGACGTAAGCGTCGCCGTGCACGTAAGCAGACCGAACAGGCGCTGCTGAAACTGGCGGAAGGCGATTATCAGCAAGTTGAAAAGCTGATGGCGAAAAATGCCGATCACGCTGAACAACCGGTGGTGAACTATCTACTGGCAGCCGAAGCCGCGCAACAACGTGGTGATGAAGCACGCGCCAACCAACATCTGGAACGCGCAGCGGAGCTGGCCGGCAATGACACCATTCCGGTAGAAATCACCCGTGTACGTCTGCAACTGGCCCGTAATGAAAACCATGCAGCACGTCACGGCGTTGATAAGCTGCTGGAAGTTACGCCACGCCATCCGGAAGTATTACGTCTGGCGGAACAGGCGTATATCCGCACAGGGGCATGGAGTTCGCTGCTGGATATCATCCCATCAATGGCGAAAGCCCATGTTGGTGATGAAGAACATCGTGCAATGCTGGAACAACAGGCATGGATTGGCCTGATGGATCAGGCGCGTGCCGATAACGGTAGCGAAGGTTTGCGTAACTGGTGGAAAAACCAAAGCCGGAAAACGCGTCATCAGGTGGCCTTGCAGGTGGCAATGGCGGAACATCTTATTGAGTGTGACGATCATGATACTGCCCAGCAAATTATCATCGACGGCCTGAAACGCCAGTATGACGATCGCCTGCTGCTGCCGATCCCGCGTCTGAAAACCAATAATCCGGAACAGCTGGAAAAAGTGCTGCGCCAACAGATCAAAAACGTGGGCGATCGCCCGCTGTTGTGGAGCACACTGGGTCAGTCGCTGATGAAACACGGAGAATGGCAGGAAGCATCGCTCGCCTTCCGCGCAGCGCTGAAACAACGTCCGGACGCCTACGATTACGCATGGCTTGCCGACGCGCTGGACAGACTGCACAAGCCGGAAGAAGCCGCAGCGATGCGTCGCGACGGTTTGATGCTAACGTTGCAAAACAACCCACCGCAGTAATCTATATCGCCTCGTTCAGGGGCGATATTTTTTTACAAGGATGTCAAACATGCGCACACCGTCCCGCTATATTTTCCGCTTACCATCACATGAAATTAATCCTTTTCGGGCAACGCTCTTGCTGATTTTGTTGATATGTGCCGTTCTGGCTGGCGTAAGTTGGCTGATTCTGTCCTTCGTACGTACAGGCAATACATTCATCTTCTGGTTAACACTTTTTATTGGGTATCTGATAGCCATTGCGAAGCAGGAAAAAATCAAGCTCATCGAGAAGCGCCAGATTATGGCTGATAAACGTCAGGGACTTTCCATTTGTCAGTTCGCACGCCAATTTTCCCCCCACACCGTAGATACATGGGTGATTCGGGCTGTGTGGAATACCTTACAAGGAAACGGCTATATCGATTATCCATTACCACTGAAAGCCAGTGATAAACTGGACGATGATCTGGATTTAGTAAACGATGCAGACGAGTTAGAAGAGCTGGTCGAAGATATTGCCGCTCGTTGTGGGCGCGATCTACGCGGAATAGAAGATAATCCGTTTCTTCCCATCACCACGGTAGGTTCTCTTGTAAGTGTATTAAACGCACAACCGATGACCCAAGAGCGACGTAGCCTGTTGTTTACTCGGTCATAAAAAAACGCCTGCTCTTATTACGGAGCAGGCGTTAAAACAGGTCTGTATGACAACAAGTGGGTGCTTCACTCAACGTTGTGTCCATGGTGTCTGATGAGGCAGAAGCGACATCTGTCAGTGGACGATAAGCACCGTAAACGGCTCTGCGTCATTCCGGAGTTTATGAGGCACTAAGGCGAACATAAGAGATGGAATGAGCATCTACTCGTTTATTATGCCACAGAGAACCGGGAAATAACATCCCTTAACACTTGTTATGAGATAATTCTGTAATCCTCTTTGCTTCCTGAGTAATAACTTCCTGAGTGAATATTTCTCCTGCGCACAATTCTACACATATATATAATGAATAATAAAAGTCATTCAATTAATAACATATATATTAATTGCAGATAAAACTAAAAACAGCATCAATAATCAACGCGATATAACATCACCGCCTTACATATCACCTGCGCCAGAGGTAGGATTGAAAACGCTCTCCTGATTTTCCAATTCATTTTCTGGATAAATAAATAATTTATTTTTATCACCATTATTTATGCAATCATCCTGTCAGGGAGAGGGATCTCAATTATCAATGCTTAATTACGTCATCATTTTGACGACATGAAACCGGAGCATTTTGCATGGAATTTTCGTTTTCACCCAAACTTCTTGTTGTTGCTGTCGCCGCAGCTCTTCCTCTCATAGCCAGCGCAGCAGATACCCCGTCAACCGCCACCGCACGCAAAGGCTTTGCCGGATACGATCACCCAAACCAGTATCTGGTTAAACCGGCGACCACTATTGCCGACAACATGATGCCGGTGATGCAGCATCCTGCACAAGACAAAGAAACCCAGCAGAAACTGGCGGAACTTGAGAAAAAAACCGGTAAGAAACCGAACGTGGTTGTTTTCTTGCTGGATGATGTGGGCTGGATGGACGTTGGCTTTAACGGCGGCGGCGTGGCGGTGGGTAACCCTACACCAGATATCGACGCCGTTGCCAGCCAGGGGCTGATTTTAACTTCGGCGTATTCTCAACCGAGTTCTTCCCCAACCCGCGCCACGATTCTCACCGGACAATACTCCATCCACCACGGCATTCTGATGCCGCCAATGTACGGGCAACCGGGCGGTCTGCAAGGGTTAACCACGCTGCCACAGTTGCTGCACGATCAGGGCTACGTCACCCAGGCTATCGGGAAATGGCATATGGGGGAAAACAAAGAGTCGCAGCCGCAGAACGTTGGCTTTGATGATTTCCGCGGCTTTAACTCGGTATCTGATATGTATACCGAATGGCGTGATGTTCATGTCAACCCGGAAGTCGCCCTGAGCCCGGATCGTTCTGAATACATCCAAAAACTGCCGTTTAGCAAAGATGACGTTCATGCCGTGCGCGGCGGTGAACAGGAAGCCATTGCCGACATTACGCCGAAATATATGGAAGATCTGGATCAACGCTGGATGGAATATGGCGTTAAGTTCCTCGACAAGATGGCGAAGAGTGATAAGCCTTTCTTCCTCTATTACGGCACTCGCGGCTGTCACTTCGATAACTACCCGAACGCCAAATATGCGGGTAGCTCTCCGGCGCGCACCTCTTACGGCGACTGCATGGTGGAGATGAACGATATCTTCGCCAATCTGTATAAAGCACTGGAGAAAAACGGTCAGCTTGATAACACGCTGATTGTGTTCACCTCTGATAACGGTCCGGAAGCCGAAGTTCCGCCGCACGGTCGCACGCCGTTCCGCGGTGCGAAAGGTTCTACATGGGAAGGCGGCGTTCGTGTGCCAACCTTCGTTTACTGGAAAGGCATGATCCAACCGCGTAAATCTGACGGCATTGTCGATCTGGCGGATCTCTTCCCTACGGCGCTGGATCTGGCGGGGCATCCTGGGGCGAAAGTAGCGAATTTAGTACCGAAAACCACCTTTATCGATGGTGTGGACCAGACATCTTTCTTCCTGGGAACAAATGGTCAGTCTAACCGTAAGGCCGAGCATTACTTCCTCAACGGTAAACTTTCTGCTGTGCGTATGGATGAGTTCAAGTATCACGTCCTGATTCAGCAACCTTACGCTTATACCCAGAGCGGATATCAGGGTGGATTCACCGGCACAGTAATGCAAACGGCGGGATCGTCGGTGTTTAACCTGTACACCGATCCGCAGGAAAGCGACTCTATCGGCGTGCGCCATATCCCAATGGGTGTACCGCTACAGACCGAAATGCATGCGTATATGGAGATCCTGAAAAAATATCCACCACGCGCGCAGATTAAATCTGATTAAGCCGGCGCTATCGCTGAGATCTACCTTTGCCGGATGCGATGCTGACGCATCCGACAATCAACCGCAGGCGGCCACAAAATGGCTGCTTTTTTACTTATTCACCACCAGCAAATGCGCCTGCATAATGTCGCTGGCCGGACGACCGTGCGCCAGCAAATCAACCATTGCTTTAAGATATGGCGGTAGATGGCGGAAATAACGCTGATACCCGGCACACAAATAATTCAGCTCGGGTTTGCCGCTGGCATCGAGCATAAAGCGGTGTTTCGGGCAGCCTCCCCAGCACGCTTTTAACACGTTGCAACTGCGACACTGTGCCGGTAACTGCTTGAATTTATCTTCACCAAATGCCTGCTGTTGCGGGGAATCAATCATTTCTGCAATCATCTGCTGAAGCATATTCCCTAGTCGATACTGCGGATAAACATAGTGATCGCAGGCATAAACGTCACCGTTGTGCTCAACAATCACCGAGCGCCCACAGGTTGGCTGATGATGGCAAACCGCGCCCGGTGCGCCGACAAAATTGGCGAACGCCCATTCGATATTCATTACGAAAATCTTGCCGACGTCGCGCTTAATCCAGTGGTCGAAAATCGCCACCAGAAACTCACCGAACTCTTGCGGGCACACCGACCATTCCGTCAGTTCGCCCTGAATATCGCCGGGAGCATGTAGCTTAAGTCCAGCATGAGCAGCCGTTTCATTAGCCAGGCGCTCGACCACCGGAATAAACTGGATGAACTCAACACCTGCATCACACAGAAAATCATAGACTTGCAAAGGTTGTAACGCACTGGTGCGATTGACGCAGACCAGCACGTTATAGTCGACATGATGTTTTTGCAGGAGCGTCAGGGCACGCATCACCAGCTTATGCGTGGGTCTGCCACCTTTGGTCACGCGATATTGATTGTGGATCTCAGCCGGACCATCCAGCGATAACCCTACAAGAAAATGATTTTCTGCCAGAAATCCACACCATTCGTCATCGAGCAGCACGCCGTTAGTCTGGAAGCTATTACTTATCTTCCTGCCAGCACCATATTTCGCCTGTAGCGCCACGGCACGGCGGTAAAACTCCAGCCCGAGTAACGTTGGTTCGCCGCCCTGCCAGGTAAAAGCCACTTCGTTTTGGGTTTCGCTGGCAGCGATATAGTGACGGACATACGCTTCCAGCGTGTCATCGTCCATATGCGTGACTGGCTTTTCGTGGTAAAGGGATTGTTTTTCGAGATAAAAACAGTAGTCACAGTTCAGATTACAATCAGAACCGCTCGGTTTCGCCATCACATGAAAAGCACGCGTTGGAACCTGTTGCTGCATGGTCGCTCCTTGCCTGAAGTCATCCTTCAATAAGTTAAGGGCGAAATCATACCGTGGCGCAATGCGTTATTACGGGCGTTTATTGCGAAGGGAAAGTGACGAAATGCACAGAAAACAAAAAACCCCGCCGAAGCGGGGTTCAAAATTGGTCGGCGAGAGAGGATTCGAACCTCCGACCCACTGGTCCCAAACCAGTTGCGCTACCAAGCTGCGCTACTCGCCGAAATACTGCTTTTTGAATTTTTAGTTCAATTCTTTAAAGTCGTGGTGCGAGGGGGGGGACTTGAACCCCCACGTCCGTAAGGACACTAACACCTGAAGCTAGCGCGTCTACCAATTCCGCCACCTTCGCATTGTCACAACTTCTAATAATGGGGTGGCTAATGGGATTCGAACCCACGACAACTGGAATCACAATCCAGGGCTCTACCAACTGAGCTATAGCCACCACTACAAATCTTGTTACGCGGTATTACTACCACCGCAGCTCAAGCGCCGGGACTAAATGGCGCGCCCGACAGGATTCGAACCTGAGACCTCTGCCTCCGGAGGGCAGCGCTCTATCCAGCTGAGCTACGGGCGCTTAGCGCCGTTGCGGGGGTGGATAATACGGACTTCCCACCCCTCTGTCTAGTCCCTTTTTAAATAAATTGCGCGTTTGGTTACGGTTTGTGCGTTTTGCTGCTTATTCCTCCAGTTTATGCGCTTTACCGTGGCGATTAAGCCCAAAAACTTTATAAATCGCCGTCACCGTCAGCATAAAGATGATGCCGACAAACAGCGACATACGCGTATCTTCATTAAAGTACATGCCGATCAAAACGCAAATCAGGAATGCCATTGTTACGTAGTTGGCCCAAGGGAACAGGATTGAGCGGAACGGATGGCTGGCAATTGCCGCTTTATGCGCACGACGAAAACGCAGCTGGCTAATCAATATCACAAACCATGGCACCATCCCCGGAAGCACGCTGGCACTGTAGACATAGACAAACACACGCTGCGGATTGGGAATGATGTAGTTCAGGCATGAGCCAATTAGCAGAATAGCAATAGATACCGCCACACCCGCAACCGGTACGCCGTGACGGGAAACTTTCGCCATCGCCGCCGGTAACTGACGGTTTTTCGCCAGTGCATAGAGCATACGTCCGCAACTGTACATGCCACTGTTACAGCCAGAAAGCGCTGCCGTCAGCACCACAAAGTTAATAATGCCCGCCGCAGCGGTAATGCCGATTTTGGCGAAAGTCAGTACGAACGGGCTGCCGTTGCTGCCTATTTCATTCCACGGGAAGATGGTAACGATAACGAAAATCGCGCCTACGTAGAAAATCAGGATTCGCCACAGCACCTTGCCTACAGCGCTACGCAGCGTCACCTGCGGATTCTTCGCTTCACCGGCAGTAATGCCAATCAGCTCCACGCCCTGGTAGGACGCCACCACAATACACAATGCGGTCAGGAACCCTTTCCAGCCACCCGCAAAGAAACCGCCATGCTCTGTGAGATTGCTAAAACCAATCGACTGCCCGCCATTGCCAAAGCCAAAGAAAATCACGCCCAGGCCAATGACAATCATCACGATAATCGTGGTGACTTTGATCATCGCGAACCAGAACTCGATTTCGCCGTACAACCTCACCGCAGCCAGATTCGCCAACGCCACCAGCGCCACCGCGATCAATGCGGGTATCCACTGCGCCATCTCCGGGAACCAGAACTGGACATAAACGCCAATGGCGGTGATTTCTGAGATCCCCACCGCCATCCACATAAACCAGTAAGACCAGGCGGTGAGATAGCCAAAGAACGGGCTCATATAACGATGCGCGTAAACGGCGAACGAACCGGTAACCGGTTCGAGGAACAACATTTCGCCCATTGAACGCATGATGAAAAAGACGAACAGCCCGGCGATGATATAGGCCAACAATACGGATGGCCCGGCCCATTTCAGGGTACTGGCGGCCCCCATAAACAGGCCGACGCCAATGGTGCCCCCCAGGGCGATGAGTTCGATATGTCGAGCTTCCAGCCCACGCTGTAGCTCTGGTTTGTTATCTGCCATAAATCCTCGTGTTGTGTTTGCATGCTTTCCGGTGTTACCGGTTATCGTTATGGGTACATCGAGTGTTGCGAATGTTTTCGTAATTCAGGAGAAATGGCAAATAAAGCATTAAAAATTTGAATGCTTTGTGTAATAAAAAAGCAGACAGGCGACGGAGTGACCACTTCGTCGCTTTACAAAGAGAGGAAAATCAGAGGTTGCCGGTATAGTGCCAGCGTAAATAACGCAGCAAACGAAGCTGACGCTTAATGCGGCTCGGCTGCGAAAGCAGGCGGTAGAGCCACTCCAGCCCCAGCGTTTGCCAGATTTTCGGTGCGCGTTTTACGTGACCGGTGAAAACATCGTAGGTCCCGCCAACGCCCATATACAGCGCATCTGGATGCACCAGACGGCAGTCGCGCATGAAGATCTCCTGCTTTGGCGATCCCATCGCAACGGTGACGATTTGCGCTCCGCTGGCATGAATGCGTTCAAACAGCGCCTGACGCTGCTCGGGTTTAAAATAACCATCCTGGCTGCCAACGATATTCACATTCCACTGGTTGCGCAGTTTAGCTTCAGTTTGCGCCAGCACTTCAGGTTTACCGCCCACAAGAAATACCGGTGTCCCTTCTTTGCCTGCGCGCGCCATCAGCTCTTCCCAGAGATCGGCCCCAGCAACGCGGGAAACCTGCGCCTGCGGGTACTTTTTACGTACTGAACGTACAACGCTTATGCCATCCGCATATTTAAATTCGGCAGCGTTAATTAGCTCCCGGACCTCGGCGTTATCTTCAATGGTCAGCATTTTTTCGGCATTAATGGCAACCAGCGTTCCTTGCTTAAGCTGCCCGTCAGCGAACAGATAATCGAGGGCGTGCTGCATATCACGCCAACCAATCAACTGTAAGCCACGCAGCGTATAGGTCGGTGCCGTGGTGTTGTTATTCATTATTATCCTTCAACCTGCGTCCGGAGCGATGATTTTGTTCGTTTATGAATGAGTCCGGCGCTTTCAAAAAGCCAGTACAACAGTTTTGCGATCATCAGACATGCGCCGAAGACCACGATAAAAAAGACCACGCGTGAGACAAACGAATCCAGCCCTTCACGCGCCAGCACGATCATATTGAAGATCGCCCCGAAGCAGAAACTGTGCAATATCGCAGCCTTATAGCGATTAGTCTCGCGGTTGCCCAGCTCATACAGCCAGTCGAACCATTTGATGATCAGTCCAACAACAATCGCCCCGAGCGGGATGAACAACGCGCCGCCCATCACCACCAGTGAGCCTATAAGCGTAGGCGAGATCGCCAGTCCGGAGTGGTTATTCAGCACTTCCCAGGTAAAGTAGTTGGCGGAGTTCAGCACCATACTCGGGCGACCCGGCCACAGCCAGGAAGGGATAAAGACATAGAAATCGCGGACAATTGGAGCCAGGCCCTGGAAGTCGATGTTGTCGTAGTTCTGCAACAGCAACGCCAGATTCTCCCACGGTGAAAAGGTGTCGCGAGTGAGATAGAGAAACGTATAGAACGCTTCATCGCCGCTCACATTCATTCCATAGCGTTTTAACGCCAGCCAGAACATGCCCACAATCCCCAGCACGCCCGCCGCCGCCAGCATCCACAACGAAATCCAGCCGCGAATAATGCCAATAAACAGGAAGATAGCGAATGCGATGATGATATTGGCGCGAGTGCCGCCGACAATCATATAAGTCAGCAAGCCAAAAGCGACCGTGCTGACGAGGAAAAACAGCCACGCTTTGCTGTCCTGGCGCAGAAAGTAGACCACCAGCATCGCCGGGATGAAAAAGTAAAAGAAGCGTTTTAACGCCACGCCGGAGACTTCACTGGAGAAGATCTGACTGTAGGAGTTAAGCCGGAACAGCAAAAAGCCGTTGTGCATGAAGAAGATGCCGACGCTTACCAGCGCGATGCCCATCAGGATCACCCACGTGAGATTGGTTTCCACGCGGTTCATGGTAAACAGCGGACGGCGCGGTACATCAGCAACGCGTTTGCGTAGGCGGGTTTTGTAGGTGACGTAGTAAACCGCGTAGAAGCAGCCCGCAGAAAGCAACGCCTGCAACAAGATTTCTGGCGGCGCGGCACCAACATCAAAGCGAAAAACCAGCACGCTGGTCAGCGGGAAGCCGAAGAAAAAGGTGAGCAAAAACAGCAATGAAAAGAAGACATTGAAGTTAAAGCGCACACGGCGAAACTCAAACCAGGTCAGCGTGGCAATAAACAGCGTGCAGAGCAGCCAGACAACAAACAGGCCACTGAATTGCAGCAGACTCATGCGACCTCCCCGGCGGCAATCGCCAACGCCCGCTGCCAGCCTTGCAGATAGTTCGGGCTAAAGAAGGCAATGGTGTTTTTATCCACCGACACCAACTGGCGCTGCGCTTCACGCACAATATCCTCGTTGAGATCGTCGGTAGTAAACAGCACCGGCAAATGCTGTTCCGTCATATCCTGCCAGAACGGATTTTCCCGGTTAAGCACACAAGGAATGCCCGCCTGAATCAGTAAGCACAGCGTACCAATGCCCTGCTGGCGGGCAAAAATAAAGTAACCAAGATCGCACTGACGAAGTAGCGCCAGATAGGCGTCAAATTCCAGTTTTTCGCTCAGAGTTTGTAGATTTTCTTCGCTGAATAACTCCAGCCCCGCCTGACGAACTTCCTCGATGTACGCTTCGTTATTAGGCGGATATCCCATCGGCACCACCACTTTTACCGTATCGCCAAATTGCTGATAAACGGCGCGCAAGGCAGCAATATGTTCATTGCTGCGGTCACCGGAGTTCCCCACCAGAATGGTCATTTTCCCTTCACGTTGCCGATCATTCGCCATCATATTGAGTGAAGGGTCCATCCGCGTCGGGAAGTACAGCAGTTCTCCCCGCACCTTTGGATGCGTTTTGGCAAAAAAGCTCAAATCACCGCGGGTGGCAAATACACAGCCGACTCTCTTTTGCGCCAGGCGACGTAGCGGGTAAAAAAGCTTATATCTCAAGCCACTGGAAAGCTCGTACAGGTCTGCCCCCCAGATATGCCAGTAAAACTGGCTGGGCTTAATGCCACCACTCAGCAGAGCCAGCCACAGTGTGGGATTGAACTGACCGTGGAAGAAAAAACGCTGCTGACGGTTAGCTTTTGCTTTCGCGATGACCGCTTCCGCCAGCGATTTTTTCCCAGGGAAAAATTGCACAGAAAGCGCCGGACAGCTATCACTTAAGCCGTCGTCCTTGCCAACAACCATAAACTCGCGCGCGTGCTCGCTCGTCGCGGCCAGCGCGTCATTGAAAAACCGCAAAACGGTTCGGTTATGGTGAGGGATATCCGATCCCAGTACGTGAATCAGTACAGTCATGCCCGCCTACGCCAGAGTAAAAACACGCCACAACAAAGAGAAAAATAGACGATATAGGTTGCCATATAGGCCTGCGCCGCGCCCAGTGCACCATGCGCAGGGATTAGCCAGTGGGCAAATACCATCAATAAAGTGAACTGGCTGACTTCCGCCAGAATATAAAACCGCAGTGACGCTTTGGCGATCACCAGATAACCAAAGACATAAGCGCCCACTTTTAACACATCACCCACCAACTGCCAGGCAAAGAGATCGCGCATAGCGGTAAATTTATTCGACAACAGCAGCCAGATAGCAAAATCACGCAGCAACCAGACGGTAAAACTCGCCGCCGCCACTGCCGGCAAGACGAATTTAAGCGATTTAACCACTTCCCGGGTGATATCGCGCTTTTCCGTTAGCCGCGACAACGTGGGCAGCAAATATACGCTGAACGATGCCGTAATAAATTGCAGGTAGGCATCGGAAATACTGCTCACCCCTTGCCAGATCCCCACCTCATCCCAGCTATACTGCGCCGCCAGCAGTTTACGCATCATGATGTAAGCAACAGGCAAGGTCACCGACGTAATCAACGCCATGAGCGTAAATTTGCTCAACTGCCCTGCCAGACCGTTATCCCAGCTGGGTTTCAGATAGCTTAACGGGATGACACCACGTTTGATCAACATGATGGCGGCAGGAATTACCACCAGCGCGGGAATCAGCGCCAGACCCAGCAACGCCCCTTCATAACCGCCCAAACGGTAACTGACGTAGTACGCGAGAACGCCAATCAAGCTGCCAACAATCAGAGATAACGCATTACCTGCGGCATCGCGAAAGCCTTTCATCAGCGCCAGTAACAGGTTGCCCCAGGCGATCCCCATTTGCACCAGCGCCACTAAACGCACCAGCCCCTGATAGTCGGTATTACCAAACAATCCCTGGCTGATTGGCGCAGCTGCCAGCACAAAAACCAGCGCCATCAGCGTAGAGAAACCAAGTACCATCGCTGATGAAGTGCCGACCACGCGGCGCAGCTGTTGCGGATTATCATGGTACTGGGCAACGTATTTGGTTACACCGTTAAAGATGCCAGCCCCGGCAAGCACGCCGAGCACGGTAATCAACTGGCGGAAATTTGCCGCCAGCCCAAGCCCCGCCGGACCAAATGACACCGCCAGCAACTTACCGACTAGTAACCCGGCACCAATCTTGACCAGTGTACTGGCCGCCGTCCACAAGGACGCTTTTGCCAACGACATATCAGGAGAAGTAGTTCAACAAAGTCGCAATTACCGTACGCTGATTGACGGGCGACAGGTTGTAGAACAGCGGCAGGCGCAGCAGGCGCTCGCTCTCTTTGGTGGTGTAGCGATCTTCACCGTGGAACTCACCAAAGTGTTCCCCCGCAGGGCAACCGTGCAGCGGAATGTAATGAAACACCGCCATGATTTCCGCTTCTTTCAGAAAGTTAATCAACGCGCTCCGGTCATCAATATCCCGCAGTTTAATGTAGAACATATGCGCGTTCTGCACGCAGCCATCGGGAATCGACGGCAGCTCGATACGCCCATTTTTTGCCAGAGGCGCCAGTGCATCGTAGTAGTTTTGCCACAGCGCCAGACGCTGCTGATTGATACGATCCGCTGCTTCCAGTTGCGCCCACAGGTACGCTGCTTGCAGATCGGACATCAAATAGCTGGAGCCAATATCGCGCCAGGTATATTTATCGACCTGACCACGGAAGAACTGGCTGCGGTTTGTGCCTTTTTCACGGATGATCTCGGCTCGTTCGATCAACGCTTTATCGTTAATCAGCGTCGCGCCGCCTTCACCACCCGCCGTGTAGTTTTTGGTTTCATGGAAGCTAAAGCAGCCAATATGACCAATGGTTCCCAGCGCACGCCCTTTGTAAGTGGACATCACGCCCTGAGCGGCATCTTCCACCACAAATAGATTATGCTTCTTCGCCAACGCCATAATAGTGTCCATTTCGCAGGCCACACCCGCGTAATGGACCGGCACGATAACGCGCGTTTTGTCGGTGATCGCCGCTTCAATCAGCGTTTCGTTGATGTTCATGGTGTCCGGGCGAACATCCACAAAGACGATTTTCGCGCCACGCAGCACAAAGGCATTGGCGGTGGAGACAAAGGTGTAGCTCGGCATGATCACTTCATCGCCAGGCTGGATATCGAGCAGCAGCGCCGCCATCTCCAGCGAAGCGGTGCAGGACGGCGTCAGTAACACTTTGGCGCTGCCAAAACGTTGCTCCAGCCACTGCTGGCAGCGACGGGTAAAACCACCATCGCCGCACAGTTTGCCGCTACCCATTGCCGACTGCATATAGTCGAGTTCGGTTCCCACCACCGGCGGTGCGTTAAATGGAATCATGTGATCACCTGTATAACCAGTACGCGGTGCTTTCTACATTCGCACCACTTTGTATGTATCGTTTAAGCGCGGCGGTGTTGCCCATCTGGGTCGCCACCCGCAAAGTTGTTTTACCGCGAGCATACGCCCAGTTTAGCGCCGTTTGCATTAGCTCAGCACCTGCACCGCGTCCAGCCAGCAGGCCAATTCGCGCATCTGTCGCATTGAGTTCCCGTAAAGAGACATAACCGCGAATATCGCCGGACGCCGCACGTAAAATCAGACATTGATGATCAAAGGTGCCGCGCACGGCATTTTCAATCCACTGTGCATAAAAGCGACCGCTGGCGTCAGGCGCATACCACGGCGCACGAAAACGGCTTTGCGCAAATGCGGCGCTGGCTAACTGACGTAATGCGGGAATATCGGTCTCTTGTGCCACTACTGCACCGCTATCACTGACATTGTTCACGGGTAGTGCCAAATCAACTTCACCTTCTATCAGGGAGAATCCCAGCTGTTGCAGAGCATCCAGTTCACCCGTATTTGATGCCGCAATTTTGGCCTGCACCCGTGACCACGGCGCTAAGGCGTCTGGCGTCAGGAGTGCCGCGTCAGGGCTAATACGCACAATGGCGCTGTTAACACCAAAGAAGGCGTTTTCCCAGGTTAGTGGCTCAATACTGGCGCGGACGGGCACGAAGTAACTCCAGCAGATATTGGCCGTAGCCAGTTTTCGCTAATGAACTGGCAGCACGCTTCACACCCTCGTCATCGAGCCAGCCGTTACGCCAGGCAATCTCTTCCAGGCAGGCAATCTTAAAGCCCTGGCGTTTTTCTACTGTCTGCACAAAAGTGCTGGCCTCAATCAGGCTGTCGTGAGTGCCGGTATCCAGCCAGGCAAATCCGCGCCCGAGCAGTTCAACGGTCAGGTTGCCCGCCTCGAGGTACATCTGGTTGATGGAGGTAATCTCCAGTTCACCACGCTCCGACGGCTTCACCTGCTTTGCGTACTCCACGACTTTACTGTCGTAGAAATAAAGCCCGGTCACCGCCCAGTTTGATTTCGGCTGTTTTGGTTTTTCTTCCAGCGAGATAGCGCGGAAATTGTCGTCAAACTCCACCACGCCAAAGCGTTCCGGGTCCATCACCTGATAGCCAAATACCGTCGCCCCTTCCGTGCGCGCCGCAACATGACGCAGTTTCGGACTGAAGCCCTGTCCGAAGAAGATGTTATCGCCCAGCACCAGACAAGAAGGTTCACCGTTGAGGAAGGTTTCACCGATGATAAAGGCCTGCGCCAGGCCGTCCGGACTGGGCTGTTCGGCATATTCCAGCTGGATACCGAACTCACTGCCGTCACCCAGCAGGCGCTGGAAATAACCTTTATCTTCCGGCGTAGTGATGATGAGAATTTCGCGGATACCGGCCAGCATCAGCACCGACAGCGGATAGTAAATCATTGGCTTATCGTAAATCGGCAACAGTTGCTTAGATACGCCGCGCGTAATCGGATGCAATCGGGTGCCGGAACCGCCCGCCAGGATAATACCTTTCATGTTTGCCTCCGCTGAAAATTAGCCTTTCAGACCTAAACGCTCGCCCTGATAGCTGCCGTCCTGCACCTGCTTCCACCAGCTTTCATTAGCCAGATACCACTGCACCGTTTTACGCATTCCACTTTCAAAGGTTTCCTGCGGCAGCCAGCCAAGTTCACGGGCAATTTTCGAAGCATCAATGGCATAACGCAGATCATGCCCCGGACGGTCAGCGACAAAGGTGATCAGGTCACGATAGTGCGCCACGCCGTGCGGCTTATTCGGAGCCAGTTCTTCCAGCAGCTCGCAAATGGTTTCCACAACATCGAGATTCTTACGCTCGTTGTGACCACCAATATTATAGGTTTCACCGACTTTCCCGGTGGTCGCCACGCAATACAGCGCGCGGGCGTGATCTTCAACATACAGCCAGTCACGGATTTGCTGCCCGTTGCCATATACCGGCAGCGGTTTACCCGCCAGCGCGTTGAGGATCATCAGCGGGATCAGTTTTTCCGGAAAGTGGTAAGGACCGTAGTTATTCGAGCAGTTGGTGATAAGCGTCGGCAGACCATAGGTCCGCAGCCAGGCGCGCACCAGATGGTCGCTGCTGGCTTTTGACGCGGAATAAGGGCTGCTCGGCGCATACGGCGTGGTTTCGGTGAAGAAATCATCCGTCGAGTGCAGGTCACCATATACTTCGTCGGTGGAGATATGATGAAAACGGAACGCTGATTTTTTATCTTCCGTCAGCGCAGTCCAGTAAGCCCGCGCCGCTTCAAGCAGTGTATAAGTCCCGACAATGTTGGTTTCAATAAACGCTGCCGGGCCGTCAATAGAACGGTCAACATGGCTTTCGGCTGCCAGATGCATGACACAGTCTGGCTGATACTCAGTGAATACGCGCGCCAGTTCTGCCCGATCGCAGATATCAACTTTCTCAAAGGCAAAGCGCTCGCTTTGCGCGACCGGTGCCAGCGACATCAGGTTTCCGGCGTAGGTCAGCGTATCGACCACCACCACCGCGTCGCTCGTTTCGTTGATGATATAACGCACCAGCGCCGAGCCAATAAACCCGGCACCACCTGTTATCAGAATCTTTCTCATCAGCGCCAGACTCCTTTGGCATCGACGACATACTGCTGATGGACGTTGTCGCCATTGATAACTTTGAACTGACTATGATCGACCAGCATCACCAGCACATCTGCCGTTGCCAGCGCCTCGTCAAGCTGCGCCAGAGTACAAAGCCCGGTCAGTTTCTTCGGCAACTGGTGGATGTTAGGCTCAACAACCAGCGTTTCGCCGCTGTGCCACTGGGCGATCAGTTCAGCGATTTCCATTGCCGGACTTTCGCGCAGGTCATCAATATTCGGTTTAAACGCCAGACCAAAGCAGGCGATTTTCAGTTCATTGGCGCGTTTATCGGTAGCAGCCAGACAATCAGCCACCGCCGCTTTCACCTGATCGATAACCCAGAACGGTTTGTGATCGTTCACTTCGCGCGCGGTACGGATAAGCCGCGCCTGCTGGGGGTTCTGTGCCACGATAAACCACGGATCAACAGCGATGCAGTGACCGCCCACGCCAGGGCCTGGCTGAAGAATATTGACGCGAGGGTGACGATTCGCCAGGCGAATCAGTTCCCAGACGTTAATCCCCTGATCGGCACAAATCAGCGACAATTCATTAGCAAAAGCGATATTCACATCGCGGAAGCTGTTTTCGGTGAGCTTACACATTTCCGCCGTCCGCGAGTTAGTGACGACACACTCACCTTCGAGGAAAATTTTGTACAGTTCGCTGGCGCGGGCCGAACAAACCGGCGTCATACCACCAATCACGCGATCGTTTTTAATCAGCTCGACCATAACCTGGCCCGGTAATACGCGTTCCGGGCAGTAAGCAATGTTGACGTCCGCCAACTCGCCCACCTGCTGTGGGAAAGTGAGATCTGGACGCATCTCTGCTAACCATTCTGCCATCTTCTCGGTTGACCCCACCGGCGAGGTGGATTCAAGGATCACTAACGCGCCTTTTTTCAGCACTGGCGCAATGGAGCGAGCAGCCGATTCAACGTAGGTCATATCTGGCTCATGATCGCCTTTAAACGGTGTGGGTACAGCAATCAACCAGGCATCCGCTTCAACTGGCGTCGTGCTCGCTCGTAAAAAACCGCCTTCTACGGCAGTTTTTACTACGCTCGCCAAATCAGGCTCGACGATATGGATTTCGCCACGATTGATGGTATCAACCGCGTGTTGGTTGATATCGACACCAATCACCTGTTTTTGCCTTGAGGCAAACGCAGCTGCTGTAGGCAGCCCGATGTAACCCAGTCCGATAACAGAAATGGTCGCAAAACTCATAGTGATATCCGATTATTTTTTAACGCTTCCAGAATGCGAGAGCATGCCTGACCATCACCATACGGGTTATGGGCGCGGCTCATAGCTTGATATTCGTTTTCGTCTTTTAAAAGACGCGTCACTTCCTCGACAATTCGCTGCTTATCCGTGCCGACCAGACGCACCGTACCCGCCGTCACCGCTTCCGGACGCTCAGTGGTATCGCGCATCACCAGCACCGGTTTCCCCAGCGAAGGCGCTTCTTCCTGAATGCCGCCTGAGTCGGTCAAAATCAGCCAGGCGTGGTTCATCAGCCAGACAAACGGTAAATACTCCTGGGGATCGATCAGAATGACATTTTTCACATGCCCCAGAATGCGATTGACCGGCTCTCTGACGTTCGGGTTGAGATGCACCGGATAGACAATCTGGATGTCCTGGTGCGTGGTGGCGATGTCTGCCAGCGCATGGCAGATTTCTTCAAAGCCACGACCGAAGCTCTCACGCCTGTGACCGGTCACCAGAATCATCTTTTTATCGGGGTCGATAAACGGGTAATTTGCCGCCAGTTCTGAACGCAGCGTATCGCTGCTCATCACCTGGTCACGCACCCATAACAGTGCATCAATGACTGTATTACCAGTAATGAAGATTCGGCTATCCGCAACGTTTTCACGCAGCAAGTTTTGCCGGGAAGTTTCGGTTGGAGAAAAATGATACATCGCCAGATGCCCGGTCAATGTACGGTTAGCCTCTTCCGGCCACGGCGAATAGAGATCGCCCGTGCGCAGACCAGCCTCAACGTGACCAACAGGAATACGCTGATAAAACGCCGCCAGGCTGGTTGCCAGCGTCGTCGTAGTATCGCCGTGAACCAGCACGACATCTGGTTTGAACTCGGCAAGAATAGGTTTTAGCCCTTCCAGAATCCGACAGGTTATCTCTGTAAGGCCTTGTCCTGGCTGCATTATGTTGAGATCGTAGTCAGGTACAATGGAAAAGAGTTTCAGCACCTGATCGAGCATCTCCCGATGCTGCGCAGTGACGCAAACTTTAGCCTCAAAAAAAGGATCTTTTGCCAACGCATGCACCAACGGTGCCATCTTGATGGCTTCCGGGCGCGTACCAAATACAGTCAGTACTTTCACATCGATTCTCTTCGAATAAGCGGCGAGCGCCTTTGCGCTCACCGCAGCAGTGTTGCTATTTCGAGCAACGGCGGGTTAATGCGACACCAGCCCCGATCAGTCCCCCGACAATGCCCCACATAATCATCAGGAAGGCACGACGTGGGCTATCGCGTTTTACCGGTTCTTCCGGCGTACGCAAATAGCGATAGGTCTGAAAACGCGGATCCAGGGTTGGACCAACATTCAGGGTGTTTAACATGGCCCGATTTTGATCATAGTCGAGATCAAAGGCCGGACCGACGGCCTGTAAATTTTCCAGTCGAGCCTGGAGCATTGGACGCCCAAGCAGGAACATTTCTGAATCAGGTAATTCCTCGGCAGGCACATCTGTCGCACTGCGCGAAATATTATGCTGCTCAGCAATTTTCAGCGCCTGTTCAATACTGTTCATCCGGCGGTCATAGATGGCTTTCGCCACCTCTTCCTGACGCTTCACCTGAGCTTTCATCTGGATAGTGCGTGCCGCCCATGCGCCTTTCAGCTCATCATTCAGATGGCTGGCTGCACGCTGGCTGGCAAAAGCAACATACTGACGTAACAGGTTATTAGCGTCAGGCGCGGTTTCGGCAATAAGCTTCACGCTGTCATTGACCGCGCGGGTAAAGTCACCGGGAATAAACACGATGTTGTTAATCATTTCATCCAGCAACGCCGCATCGGCTTTGCTGTTGCCCACCATCCGCTGTTTGTAATAGTCGGTTTGCAGCCAGAACTCTCTGCGGGTATCCCACGAGGCCAGTTGCATAACAAACTCTTTATAAGCTTCGTCCATGACCGATGGTTGGTCGGCAGAAGCCATGTTTGAACGGACATCCAGGTTACGCAAAAATTGCTGCTGTGAGTAGTACCCGCCCAGCATATTCACCGTTGGACGATCGGTAATCGCCGTCGCGCTCCACTCCTGACGAGCAAAAAAAGTATACGCCAGCGCGATTAACGCAAACGCCAGCCCCATGCCAATAATCCATAGCTTCCCAGCCCACAAGGTACGAAACAACCCACGAATATCCAGTTCATTTTCAGCGTCTTCGGCCGGTTTCCCAGGCATTGGTTGTGTCATCACATCCTCATTTATTTGGTTAAATTGGGGCTGCCACCACGATTTCTACGCAGTCTGCGTTTTACGCGCTTAATAAAGCGAGCAACTTTCCAGGCACGCTTGATGCAATATCCATAGAGGAAGAATGCTAGCAAAAAGAGCACCAGCATGACCCACTCCGGGACAAAATGAGAATATTCTGCCAGCACGCCAATGGAAGCGAGCAATGCTGCGGCAAGGGTAATCAGCACAAACGCCTGGCGGGAAGTAAACCCGGCACGCATGATCAAATGGTGAATATGCTGACGGTCTGGAGAGAATGGGCTCATGCCTTTACGCAGGCGACGGTACATAATCGCCACCATATCCATTAGCGGAATGGCGATAATCCACAAAGCGGTAACCGGGCTGATGGGATGAGTTTTGCCCTGGGTCGTTTCGAGCAGGATCCAGATAACGGTAAAACCAATCAGCGTACTGCCCGCATCCCCCATAAAGACTTTGTAGCGGCGACCCAGGATACCAAGGTTAAGCATGATGTATGGCAGGATGGCGGCGATCATCGCAAAGCACCAGATTGCGAGACTGGTTTGCCCGTCGAACCACAAAATCATACCGATTGCTGCAAACGAGACGCAGGACAACCCGCCCAGCAAGCCATCAATGCCATCAACCATGTTGAACGCATTAATGGCCGCCCAGACGGCAAATAGCGTCAGGAAGTAACCAAACGGTCCGAGCACCATCTCCCAGGAGCCAAAGATATAACCCAGGCTACTGAGATAAAGTTTGCCGAACACCATCATAACAATGCCAACAGCGGCCTGTATGGTGGCTCGGATTTTTACGCTGATATCAAAACGGTCATCCAGCGCGCCAATGAAAACAAGCACACCAGCACAAGCGAGATAGAGAGATGCATGCGGAATATAGTAGTCGACAATTCCGAACGTGAAGCAAATCCCTGCGTAAACCGAAATCCCCCCAACGAGAGGTATCAATCCCTGGTGACGTTTGCGGAAGTTTGGTTTATCCACTAAACCGACTTTTTTTGCCACCTTACGGGCAAAAAACAGAAACAGTGTCGTGAATAAAAAAATACTGATGAGATCAGTACTCACTGTCAGTAAATTCACAATGCATGCTCTCAGAGAAAATTATTAGCAGAAGTATAACCACGAAGACCTTTATTCAGAAAGGAAAGTCCGTTCCGAACCTACCAGCACTATGCGAAAATTAACCACTTGATATGCAAATTGCATAACACACCAGCAAATTCCAGGAATTTTCCTAACATCGCCAGCGCGGCATTAAGATTACAGATATAAAAGCAAAACGCCACGTAAACACGTGGCGTTTTTGGCATAAGACAAATTTATGAGCGTTTCATCATTTCGAAGAAATCGTCATTGGTCTTGGTCATTGCCAGTTTATTAATGAGGAATTCCATTGCATCGATTTCGCCCATCGGGTGAATGATTTTGCGCAGGATCCACATTTTCTGCAGTTCTTCCTGAGTCGTGAGCAGCTCTTCTTTACGGGTACCGGAACGGTTGTAGTCGATAGCCGGGAAGACGCGTTTTTCAGCGATCTTACGAGAGAGGTGCAGTTCCATGTTGCCTGTACCTTTAAACTCTTCGTAGATAACTTCGTCCATTTTAGAACCGGTATCGATAAGCGCCGTCGCGATAATGGTCAGGCTGCCGCCCTCTTCCACGTTACGCGCCGCACCGAAGAAGCGTTTCGGACGATGCAGGGCGTTGGCGTCCACACCACCGGTCAACACTTTACCTGACGCCGGAACAACGGTGTTGTAAGCGCGCGCCAGACGAGTGATGGAGTCGAGCAGAATGATAACGTCTTTCTTGTGCTCAACCAGGCGTTTCGCCTTCTCGATCACCATTTCCGCAACCTGAACGTGGCGAGATGCGGGTTCGTCAAAGGTAGAAGCAACAACTTCACCTTTTACCAGTCGCTGCATCTCGGTTACTTCTTCCGGACGTTCGTCGATCAGCAGAACCATCAGCACACAATCCGGGTGGTTGTAAGCAATGCTCTGAGCAATGTTCTGCAGCAGCATGGTTTTACCGGCTTTCGGCGGTGCCACAATCAGACCACGCTGACCACGACCGATAGGTGATGCCAGATCCAGTACGCGAGCGGTTAAATCTTCCGTAGAACCGTTACCACGTTCCATACGCAGACGAGAGTTTGCGTGCAGCGGGGTTAAGTTCTCAAAGAGGATTTTGTTGCGGGCGTTTTCAGGTTTGTCGAAGTTAACTTCGTTAACTTTCAGCAGCGCAAAATAGCGTTCACCTTCTTTCGGCGGGCGAATCTTACCAGAGATGGTATCACCAGTGCGGAGGTTGAAACGGCGGATTTGGCTAGGGGAAACGTAGATGTCATCAGGACCGGCGAGGTAGGAGCTGTCTGCGGAACGGAGGAAACCAAATCCATCCTGCAATATCTCCAGTACGCCATCACCAAAGATATCTTCGCCACTCTTTGCGTGCTGCTTCAGGATGGCAAAAATAATGTCCTGCTTACGCATACGAGCCAGGTTTTCCAGCCCCATATTTTCGCCGAGAGTGATCAGCTCAGAAACCGGCGTATTCTTTAATTCGGTAAGATTCATAGTGGTGTGAGTTCTTAAACTTGGGGTAAATCTCGAACTTAATGTTGTGAATGGTATGGCAGGATCATCCATGCCTGTTTACGGTCATCGACTCATGTCTTTTCGCTGCCTGGTCACAGGAGAGTACGCAGAACTGAAACGACAAGACGGATTGAGTGACGAGCCAGAAATCTGTTCACTTCGCATTTAAGATAAAACGGGAAGCGTTGGAAATTACAAGATTCAAACTTAATAAGGTATGTTTAATACGAAGTCAACACTAAGTTAGCATGACTCACGCCGGGCGTCCAGTTTTTAGCGACGGGGCACCCGAACATGAAATTCCCTTACGCCAGGTTAGCGTCGAGGAACTCTTTCAACTGACCTTTAGACAGTGCGCCCACTTTGGTTGCCGCCACTTCACCGTTTTTGAACAGCAGCAGAGTCGGGATACCACGGATGCCATATTTCGGCGCAGTGCCAGGGTTTTGATCGATGTTCAGTTTTGCAACGGTCAGTTTGCCCTGATATTCGTCAGCGATTTCATCCAGAATCGGGGCGATCATTTTGCACGGACCGCACCACTCTGCCCAGAAATCGACGAGGATCGCCCCGTCCGCTTTGAGTACATCCGTGTCAAAACTGTCGTCAGTCAGGTGAATAATTTTATCGCTCATATATAACTCCACAGGAATAAGCCTGGCGTGTTGGTTTCGTTGTTGGTGTAACATTAACCAACTAAAGGTTGACTTTATTTCACCGGATACGCTTTCGTAAAGCAATAGTAAGCTGATATTCTACCACACTATGAGCAAAACACATTTAACAGAACAGAAGTTTTCCGACTTCGCCCTGCATCCGAAGGTTGTAGAAGCCCTTGAAAAAAAAGGGTTTCATAACTGTACGCCCATTCAGGCACTGGCCCTTCCGCTGACGCTGGCGGGTCGTGACGTAGCCGGGCAGGCGCAAACCGGTACCGGGAAAACGATGGCGTTTCTTACGTCAACGTTTCATTATCTTCTCTCTCATCCCGCGATTGCTGATCGCAAGGTGAATCAGCCGCGTGCCTTAATTATGGCACCGACGCGTGAACTTGCCGTGCAGATCCACGCCGACGCGGAACCGCTGGCGGAAGCTACCGGCCTGAAGCTGGGTCTGGCTTACGGTGGTGATGGCTACGACAAACAGCTGAAAGTGCTGGAAAGCGGCGTTGACATTCTGATTGGCACCACGGGTCGTTTAATTGACTACGCCAAGCAGAACCACATTAACCTCGGTGCCATTCAGGTGGTGGTGCTGGACGAAGCCGATCGCATGTACGATCTGGGCTTTATTAAAGATATCCGCTGGCTGTTCCGCCGTATGCCGCCTGCAAACCAGCGCCTCAACATGCTGTTCTCCGCCACGCTTTCGTACCGGGTACGTGAACTGGCGTTCGAGCAGATGAACAATGCCGAATATATTGAAGTGGAACCGGAACAGAAAACGGGCCACCGTATTAAAGAAGAGCTTTTCTACCCTTCTAACGAAGAAAAAATGCGTTTGCTGCAAACGCTGATCGAAGAAGAGTGGCCAGACAGAGCGATTATTTTCGCCAACACCAAACACCGTTGTGAAGAGATCTGGGGCCACCTGGCGGCAGATGGTCATCGTGTCGGTTTATTGACAGGCGATGTCGCGCAGAAAAAACGTCTGCGTATTCTTGATGAATTTACCCGTGGCGATCTGGATATTCTGGTTGCCACCGACGTTGCCGCGCGTGGTTTGCATATTCCTGCTGTGACACACGTCTTTAACTACGATTTACCCGATGACTGTGAAGATTACGTTCACCGTATTGGTCGTACAGGTCGCGCTGGCGCAAGCGGTCATTCCATCAGCCTGGCGTGTGAAGAGTATGCATTGAATTTGCCTGCTATTGAGACCTATATTGGTCACTCAATTCCGGTAAGTAAATACAATCCGGACGCATTGATGACCGATCTGCCAAAACCGCTGCGCCTCACGCGCCCGCGCACAGGCAATGGTCCGCGTCGTACTGGCGCTCCGCGTAATCGTCGTCGTTCAGGTTAAAGAAAAAATGTCATACTCCAAATCATTCAAGCTGTATCAAGATGGCAAGAGAATGAATCCCGATGAGTTTACTGTCGTAAGTGATTCAGGTGAAAGAATGCAGCCAACACAGAGACAGATTGAAGGATGAAGAGTATGGGTTCCACCTCGTCGCTGTATGCAGCCATTGATCTCGGTTCGAATAGTTTTCATATGCTGGTTGTGCGCGAGGTGGCTGGAAGCATCCAGACGCTGACGCGAATAAAACGCAAAGTGCGTCTGGCTGCTGGCCTGAATAGCGAAAATGCCCTGTCTAATGAAGCAATGGAGCGCGGTTGGCAATGTCTGCGCCTGTTTGCTGAACGTCTGCAAGATATCCCTCCCCCGCAAATTCGCGTTGTCGCTACGGCGACATTACGCCTTGCCGTCAATGCGGGTGATTTTATTGCCAAAGCGCAGGAAATCCTCGGTTGTCCGGTACAGGTGATCAGCGGTGAAGAGGAAGCGCGTCTGATTTATCAGGGCGTTGCTCACACCACTGGCGGTGCCGATCAGCGCCTGGTGGTGGATATCGGCGGAGCCAGTACTGAACTGGTAACCGGCACGGGTGCACAAACCACCTCTTTGTTCAGCCTGTCGATGGGCTGCGTTACCTGGCTGGAACGCTATTTTGCCGATCGTAATCTGGGGCAGGAAAATTTTGATGCTGCAGAAAAAGCGGCACGCGAAGTGTTACGTCCGGTTGCCGATGAATTACGGTATCACGGCTGGAAAGTGTGCGTTGGCGCTTCCGGCACCGTGCAGGCGTTACAGGAAATCATGATGGCACAGGGGATGGATGAACGCATTACCCTGGAAAAGTTGCAGCAACTGAAACAACGCGCCATTCATTGCGGTCGGCTGGAAGAGCTAGAGATTGACGGGCTGACGCTGGAACGTGCGTTAGTGTTCCCGAGTGGTCTGGCGATCCTGATAGCCATTTTTACCGAACTGAATATTCAGTGTATGACCCTGGCGGGCGGTGCGCTGCGTGAAGGCCTGGTCTACGGTATGTTGCATCTTACCGTCGAGCAGGATATTCGCAGCCGTACGCTGCGTAATATTCAGCGCCGCTTTATGATCGATATTGATCAGGCACAGCGCGTAGCCAAAGTTGCGGCTAACTTCTTCGAACAGGTGGAAAATGAATGGCATCTTGAAGCAATAAGCCGCGATTTGCTCATCAGCGCCTGTCAGCTTCATGAAATCGGCCTGAGCGTTGACTTCAAACAAGCGCCGCAACACGCTGCTTATCTGGTGCGTAACCTGGATCTTCCCGGTTTTACCCCCGCACAGAAAAAACTGCTGGCGACGCTACTGCTCAACCAGACTAATCCGGTCGATCTCTCATCGCTGCATCAGCAAAATGCCGTACCACCGCGCGTCGCAGAACAACTCTGCCGTTTACTCCGCCTGGCTATCATTTTTGCCAACCGTCGCCGTGACGATCTCGTGCCAGAGATGACATTACAGGCTAACCATGAACTGTTGACCTTGACGCTTCCGCAAGGTTGGCTAACCCAACATCCGCTGGGTAAAGAGATTATTGATCAGGAAAGCCAGTGGCAGAGCTATGTCCACTGGCCGCTGGAAGTGCATTAATGAGTAAGTGCCGGATCCGATGCTGACACATTTTTTCCGGCCTTGATTATTTCCCTCGTTTTGCCGCCATCATCGCTTTCAGATTCGCCAGATGGCTTTGCCCTTTCTGCATCCGTTCTTCGGCGCTGACCACTTTGCGCTCCTGTTCCCAAATCAAATCATCCTGCGGCAGCTCCAGCAGGAAGCGGCTCGGCTCCGGGCGCACCAGTTCGCCGTACTGACGGCGTTCTTTACACAGCGTAAAGGTCAATTCCTTCTGGGCGCGGGTAATGCCGACATAGGCCAGCCGCCGCTCCTCATCAATATTGTCTTCATCGATGCTGCTCTGGTGGGGCAAAAACCCTTCTTCCATACCAACCATGTAGACATAGGGAAACTCCAGCCCTTTCGACGCGTGCAGAGTCATCAGTTGCACCTGATCCAGTTCTTCCTCGCTCTCGCCGCGCTCCATCATGTCGCGCAGAGTAAAGCGCGTCACCACCTGGGTGAGCGTCATCGGCTCATCCAGTTCGCTGCCTTCCAGCATCTCCGTCATCCAGCTAAACAGTTGGTTGACGTTCTTCATGCGCATTTCGGCAGCTTTCGGGCTGGGCGATGTTTCGTACAGCCAGGATTCATAATCCATGCCGTGGATCAGATCGCGCACCGCGGCAATCGGCTCCCGCTCCGCCAGACGCTGGATTTCTGCCAGCCAGTGAGTGAAGCGGGTCAATGCTTCATAACCACGTCCGCTAAGCGTCTGACTCAGGCCCATATCAAAGCTGGCGGTAAACATGCTTTTATTGCGCGTCATCGCCCATTCACCTAGCTTTTTCAGCGTCGCCGGGCCAATCTCTCGCTTCGGCGTGTTAACGATACGCAGAAATGCGCTGTCATCGTCCGGGTTAGTCAGCACGCGCAGATAAGCCAGCAAGTCCTTGATTTCAGGACGAGAGAAAAACGACGTACCGCCAGATATTTTGTACGGGATGCGGTTTTGCATCAGGAATTTTTCAAATACCCGCGACTGATGGTTGCCGCGATAAAGAATGGCGTAATCTTTGTACTGCGTTTTATTGACGAAGTGATGGGCGATCAGCTCGCCGGTGACGCGCTCGGCTTCATGTTCCTCGTTATTCGCGCTTAAAACTTTTAGCTCTGTGCCGTAACCCAGTTCGGAGAACAGACGCTTTTCAAAGACGTGCGGGTTATTGGCGATCAGGATGTTCGCCGCTTTCAAAATACGTCCGGAAGAGCGGTAGTTCTGCTCAAGCTTAATCACCTTCAGCGCCGGAAAATCCTGGCTCAGCAGCACCAGATTCTGCGGACGTGCGCCGCGCCAGGAGTAGATCGACTGGTCATCGTCACCCACCACGGTAAAGCGCGCGCGGCTGCCCACCAGCAGTTTCACCAGTTCATACTGGCTGGTGTTGGTGTCCTGATACTCATCCACCAGCAGGTAGCGAATTTTGTTCTGCCAGCGCTCGCGGACTTCTTCATTGCGTTGCAGCAGCAACGTCGGCAATAAAATCAGATCATCGAAGTCGAGAACGTTACAGGCTTTCAGGTGTGCATCATACAGCCCATAACAATGGGCAAAAATACGGTCCCGCTCGCCCTTTGCCTCTGCCGCCGCCTGCGCCGGTGTTTTGAGATCGTTCTTCCAGTTGGAGATGGTCGAAATTAGCTGTTGCAGGAGAACTTTGTCATCTTCAATCAGCCCCTCGGTCAACTCTTTAAGCAAAGCAAGCTGATCGGTATCGTCAAACAGCGAAAAGTTAGCCTTCATCCCCAGCGCCGCATACTCGCGTTTGATGATATCCAGCCCCAGCGTGTGGAAGGTGGAAATCATCAGCCCACGCGCCTCTTTGCGCCCCAGCGTCTGCCCGACACGCTCTTTCATCTCGCGTGCCGCCTTATTGGTAAAGGTCACAGCCGCGATATGTCGCGCCTGATAACCGCAACCGCGGATCAGATGGGCGATTTTATTGGTGATAACACGAGTTTTACCGGAACCCGCGCCCGCCAGCACCAGGCAGGGGCCGGTAACGAATTCGACAGCTTGTTGTTGGCCGGGGTTTAGACGCATAGGAAAATCGCTCAATGAAAGTCGGGAGGGGAAAATAACAGCGTGGTAGTATAGCCAGCCTCATCCTTACCACTCAAGGCACGATCATGGCAAAAACAGCAGCAGCACTGCATATCCTTGTAAAAGAAGAGAAACTGGCTCTGGATCTTCTCGAGCAGATCAAGAATGGTGCCGATTTCGGCAAGCTGGCGAAGAAACACTCCATTTGCCCGTCAGGCAAACGCGGCGGTGATTTAGGTGAATTCCGCCAGGGTCAGATGGTTCCGGCGTTCGATAAAGTGGTGTTTTCTTGCCCGGTGCTGGAACCAACCGGACCGCTGCATACCCAGTTCGGTTACCACATCATTAAGGTGCTATACCGTAATTAACAGCAAGGCCTTCTCCGGGAGAAGGCCTTGAACTCTGAATCGCTATTAACCCGCAACAGCAATGCGTTTCATATCTGTCATATAGCCGCGCAGTTTCTTACCTACCTGCTCAATCGCATGGCTGCGAATCGCTTCATTTACATCACGCAGCTGCGCGTTATCTACCGCACCTTCCGGAATAGCTTTACCCAGGTCGCCCGGTTGCAGCTCTGCCATAAACGGTTTCAGCAGTGGCACACAAGCGTAAGAGAACAGATAGTTACCGTACTCGGCAGTATCGGAGATAACCACGTTCATTTCGTACAGACGCTTACGGGCGATGGTGTTGGCAATCAGCGGCAGTTCGTGCAGTGATTCATAGTAAGCAGATTCTTCGATGATGCCAGAATCAACCATGGTTTCAAACGCCAGTTCAACGCCTGCTTTTACCATCGCGATCATCAGTACGCCTTTATCGAAGTACTCCTGTTCGCCGATTTTGCCTTCATACTGCGGCGCGGTTTCGAATGCGGTTTTGCCAGTCTCTTCACGCCAGGTCAGCAGTTTCTTATCGTCGTTGGCCCAGTCAGCCATCATGCCGGAGGAGAATTCGCCGGAGATGATGTCGTCCATATGTTTCTGGAACAGCGGCGCCATGATCTCTTTCAGTTGCTCAGAGAGCGCGTAAGCACGCAGTTTCGCCGGGTTAGAAAGACGGTCCATCATCAGGGTGATGCCGCCCTGTTTCAGCGCTTCGGTGATGGTTTCCCAACCGAACTGAATCAGTTTTTCTGCGTATGCCGGATCGGTGCCTTCTTCCACCAGCTTGTCGAAGCACAGCAGAGAGCCAGCCTGCAACATACCGCACAGGATGGTTTGCTCGCCCATCAGGTCAGATTTCACTTCCGCAACGAAAGAGGATTCCAGAACGCCCGCACGGTGACCGCCGGTTGCAGCCGCCCAGGCTTTAGCGATCGCCATGCCTTCGCCTTTCGGATCGTTTTCCGGGTGAACGGCAATCAGCGTCGGTACGCCGAATCCACGTTTGTACTCTTCACGTACTTCGGTGCCAGGGCATTTCGGCGCAACCATTACGACGGTGATGTCTTTACGGATCTGCTCACCCACTTCTACGATATTGAAACCATGAGAGTAGCCCAGCGCCGCGCCGTCTTTCATCAGCGGCTGAACGGAACGCACTACGTCAGAGTGCTGCTTGTCTGGCGTCAGGTTAACCACCAGATCCGCCTGCGGGATCAGTTCTTCGTAAGTGCCAACTTTGAAGCCGTTTTCGGTTGCTTTACGCCAGGATGCGCGCTTCTCGGCAATCGCTTCTTTACGCAGAGCGTAGGAGATATCGAGACCAGAATCACGCATGTTCAGGCCCTGGTTCAGACCCTGTGCACCACAGCCGACGATGACTACTTTTTTACCCTGAAGATAGCTCGCGCCATCGGCGAATTCATCGCGCCCCATAAAGCGACATTTGCCCAGCTGTGCCAGCTGCTGGCGCAGATTCAGTGTATTGAAGTAGTTAGCCATGGTGATTCCTCGTGATGTTGTGCTTCTTATTGTTCGGTTCGCGTTTGCGAGATTGAATTCACTATATGACAGGAAATTTATTGCGGAAATTGATATATTCACAACGTCACATTGCAATTTCTGCAACGTCAACATTAAGGGCTGCGCCATTGGATTTACGCGATCTGAAAACCTTCCTGCATCTGGCGGAAAGCCGCCATTTTGGCCGCAGCGCGCGGGCAATGCACGTTAGCCCGTCCACGCTCTCTCGGCAGATTCAGCGCCTGGAAGACGATCTCGGTCAGCCGCTGTTTGTGCGCGATAACCGCACGGTAACGCTAACCGAAGCAGGCGAAGAACTGCGCGTTTTCGCCCAGCAAACGCTGTTGCAGTATCAACAGCTGCGCCACACCATCGATCAGCAAGGACCGTCGCTCTCTGGCGAATTACATATCTTCTGCTCGGTGACCGCTGCCTACAGCCATCTGCCGCCGATTCTCGATCGCTTCCGCGCGGAACACCCGTCGGTGGAGATTAAACTCACGACTGGTGATGCGGCAGATGCGATGGAAAAGGTCGTCACTGGCGAAGCGGATCTGGCGATTGCCGGGAAACCGGAGACTCTGCCCGGCGCAGTGGCGTTTTCGATGCTGGAGAATCTGGCAGTAGTGCTGATTGCCCCCGCGCTACCCTGCCCGGTGCGTAACCAAGTTTCGGCAGATAAGCCGGACTGGTCTACAGTGCCGTTTATCATGGCCGATCAGGGACCAGTACGCCGGCGCATTGAGTTGTGGTTTCGACGCAACAAAATCAGCAACCCGATGATTTACGCCACGGTCGGCGGGCATGAAGCGATGGTGTCGATGGTGGCGCTCGGCTGTGGCGTAGCCTTGTTGCCGGAAGTGGTGCTGGAAAACAGCCCGGAACCGGTGCGTAACCGCGTGATGATTTTAGAGCGCAGTGATGAGAAAACGCCGTTTGAACTGGGCGTGTGTGTGCAGAAAAAGCGGCTACATGAGCCGCTGATTGAGGCATTCTGGAAGATTTTGCCGAACCATTAACCCGCCAAAAAGAACCTGAACGCCGGGTTATTGGTTTCGTCGTGGCAATCGTAACCCAACTCATTCAACCGGGTTTCGAAATCCGGTTCATGGTCGCCAAGTTCGAACGCCGCCAGTACGCGCCCGTAGTCGGTGCCATGGCTGCGATAGTGGAACAAAGAAATGTTCCAGTGCGTACCCAGCGTGTTGAGGAAGCGCAACAGCGCGCCCGGCGATTCCGGGAATTCGAAGCTGTAGAGGCGTTCCTGCAACGGATGCGACGGACGCCCGCCGACCATATAGCGCACATGCAGCTTCGCCATTTCGTCGTCGGAGAGATCCACTACGCTGTAGCCGCCATCGTTGAGCATCTGCAAAATTTCTTTGCGCTCTTCGAGGCCACGGCTCAGGCGCACACCGACAAAGATGCAGGCGTTTTTGGCATCGGCAAAACGGTAGTTGAACTCGGTGACCGAGCGCCCGCCAAGCAGCTGGCAGAACTTCAGGAAGCTGCCCTTCTCTTCCGGGATGGTTACCGCCAGCAACGCTTCACGCTGTTCGCCCAGTTCGCAACGTTCCGAGACGTAGCGCAGGCCGTGAAAGTTCACGTTAGCACCAGAAAGAATATGCGCCAGCCGCTCACCGCGAATGTTGTGCTGGGCGATATATTTTTTCATTCCCGCCAGTGCCAGCGCGCCAGAGGGTTCCGCTACCGCGCGCACATCTTCGAACAGGTCTTTCATCGCCGCACATATGGCATCGCTATCGACGGTGATGATGTCGTCGAGATACTCCTGGCATAAACGGAAGGTTTCGTCGCCGATGCGTTTCACCGCAACACCTTCGGCAAACAGCCCCACGCGTGGCAGATCAACCGGATGACCTGCATCCAGCGCCGCTTTCAGGCAGGCGGAGTCTTCCGCTTCCACGGCAATCACTTTGATTTGCGGCATCAGTTGTTTGATCAGTACCGCCACGCCCGCCGCCAGACCGCCGCCGCCGACTGGCACAAATACGCGGTCGAGATGGGCGTCCTGCTGGAGCAGTTCCAGCGCCAGCGTGCCTTGCCCGGCGATCACCATCGGATGGTCGAACGGCGGCACCCAGGTGAAGCCCTGCTGCTGTGACAGTTCGATCGCTTTCGCTTTTGCTTCATCAAAGTTCGCGCCGTGAAGAAGCACTTCGCCGCCGAAGCCGCGCACCGCGTCGACTTTGATATCGGCGGTGGCGGTTGGCATGACGATCAGTGCCTTCACGCCTAACCGTGCGGAAGAAAACGCGACGCCCTGCGCGTGGTTACCCGCAGAAGCGGTGATCACGCCGTGCGCTTTCTGTTCTTCCGTCAGGCCCGCCATCATGGCGTATGCGCCGCGCAGCTTAAAGCTATGAACTGGCTGACGGTCTTCGCGTTTCACCAGAATCACGTTATCGAGACGCGACGAGAGTTTTTCCATTTTTTGTAGCGGCGTGACCTGCGCCGCTTCGTAGACCGGCGCGCGCAGCACCGCTCTTAAATATTCGGCGCCTTCCGGGGCGCCGGAGAGAGGTTGTGAGTCTGCCATCATTAACCCCCCAGTTTCGATTTATCACGCACCGCGCCTTTGTCGGCGCTGGTTGCCAGGCTGGCGTAGGCACGCAGCGCAAAGGAAACCTGACGTTCACGATTTTTCGGTGTCCAGGCTTTGTTGCCACGAGCTTCCTGCGCTTCACGACGCGCCGCCAGTTCGGCATCGCTTACCTGTAACTGAATGCCACGGTTCGGAATGTCGATAGCGATCAAGTCACCATCTTCAATCAGGCCAATGCTGCCGCCACTTGCCGCTTCCGGTGAGACGTGGCCGATGGAAAGACCAGAGGTGCCGCCAGAGAAACGACCGTCGGTGATCAGCGCACAGGCTTTACCGAGACCCATTGATTTCAGGAAACTGGTTGGGTAGAGCATTTCCTGCATCCCCGGACCGCCTTTCGGGCCTTCATAGCGAATTACTACCACATCTCCGGCGACAACTTTACCGCCGAGAATCGCTTCTACCGCGTCGTCCTGGCTTTCGTAGACTTTCGCCGGGCCAGTGAATTTGAGGATGCTGTCATCGACGCCTGCGGTTTTAACGATGCAGCCGTTTTCTGCGAAATTACCGTAGAGTACCGCCAGGCCGCCGTCTTTGCTGTAAGCGTGTTCCAGCGAGCGGATACAGCCATTGGAGCGATCGTCGTCCAGCGTATCCCAGCGGCAATCCTGCGAGAATGCCTGTGTAGTACGAATGCCCGCCGGGCCAGCGCGGAACATATTTTTTACCGCATCATCCTGGGTCACAATGATGTCGTATTGTTCCAGCGTTTGCGGCAACGTCAGGCCAAGTACATTTTTCACATCACGGTTCAGTAACCCCGCACGATCCAGCTCGCCGAGAATACCGATAACACCACCAGCACGGTGAACATCTTCCATATGGTATTTTTGGGTGCTCGGCGCGACTTTACACAGCTGCGGTACTTTGCGGGAGAGCTTATCGATATCACTCATGGTGAAGTCGATTTCCGCTTCCTGCGCCGCCGCCAGCAGGTGAAGAACGGTGTTGGTAGAGCCGCCCATCGCGATATCCAGCGTCATGGCGTTTTCAAACGCCGCCTTACTGGCGATGTTACGCGGCAGTGCGCTTTCATCATCCTGTTCGTAGTAACGTTTGGTCAATTCAACAATGCGTTTACCAGCATTGAGGAACAGTTGCTTGCGATCAGCGTGGGTTGCCAGCAGCGAGCCGTTGCCCGGCTGCGACAGGCCCAGCGCTTCGGTCAGGCAGTTCATTGAGTTAGCAGTAAACATCCCGGAGCAGGAACCGCAGGTTGGGCAGGCGGATCGTTCAACCTGATCGCTCTGGGAGTCAGAAACTTTCGGGTCTGCGCCCTGGATCATCGCATCAACCAGATCGAGCTTAATGATCTGATCGGACAGTTTGGTTTTCCCGGCCTCCATCGGGCCGCCGGAAACAAAGATCACCGGAATATTCAGGCGCAGGGAAGCCATCAGCATCCCCGGGGTGATTTTGTCGCAGTTAGAGATGCAGACCATGGCGTCGGCGCAGTGGGCGTTGACCATATATTCAACGGAATCAGCGATCAGTTCGCGAGATGGCAGTGAATAAAGCATGCCCCCGTGGCCCATAGCGATCCCATCATCCACCGCAATGGTGTTGAACTCTTTGGCAACGCCGCCCGCCGCTTCAATTTGTTCGGCGACCAGTTTACCGAGATCGCGCAGATGAACGTGACCCGGTACAAATTGGGTGAACGAGTTCACAACCGCGATAATCGGCTTACCGAAATCGGCGTCGGTCATTCCGGTGGCGCGCCACAGCGCACGAGCACCCGCCATATTACGACCATGAGTGGTGGTGGCGGAACGGTACTTAGGCATACTTTATTTACTCCCAGTGTCTGTCTCGTAAATGGGACGGTGCGTGCCGTCCCATTTTTTGTATTTATTGATTAACTTGATCTAACCAGCCCCATTTATCTTCGGTCTCGCCAGTGAAGAGGCCGAAGAAGGCTTGCTGAATGCGTTTGGTAACCGGGCCGCAACGGCCTTCACCAACCTGAATACCATCTACACTGCGCACTGGCGTGATTTCTGCCGCCGTACCGGACATAAAGACTTCATCCGCCAGGTACAGGGATTCGCGCGACAGCACCTGCTCACGCACTTCAATTCCCAGCTCTTTCGCCAGTTTGATGATGGCATCACGGGTAATACCCGGCAGCGCGGAGGAGGTGAACGGTGGAGTAAACAGCACACCGTCTTTCACTTCAAACAGGTTTTCGCCTGCGCCTTCAGAGATATAACCATTCACATCCAACGCGATACCTTCCTGATAACCGTGGCGGCGCGCTTCGCTACCCACCAACAGGGAAGAGAGGTAGTTACCACCAGCTTTCGCTGCGGTTGGGATGGTGTTTGGTGCAGCACGGTTCCAGGAGGAAACCATCGCATCGATCCCCTGCTCCAGCGCTTCTGCGCCCAGATACGCCCCCCACGGGAAAGCGGCGATAATCACATCGGTTGAGTATCCCGCTGGCGGGTTTACGCCCATGCCAACATCACCGACGAAAATCAGCGGACGGATATAGGCGCTGGTGAGATTGTTTTTGCGGATCACGTCGCGACAAGCTTCCATCAGCTCATCAATGCTCTGCGAAACCGGGAAACGATAGATTTTGGCGGAGTCATGCAGACGCTGCATATGCTCACGATGGCGGAATACAACCGGTCCTTTGTGCGAGTCGTAGCAACGGATGCCTTCAAAAACCGAGGTGCCATAGTGCAGCGCGTGCGACATCACATGCACCTTCGCGTCTTCCCAGCGAACCATCTCCCCATTGAACCAAATGTAATCAGCTTTCTTCGTGGTCATTTTTATATTCCTTTTGCGCTCAGGCGCGGATTTGTTGTGATGTGGTTGTGCTCTGGCAGATAGCAACGTGTGCGACGTCCACCAGTTTATTTAACTGACTAAACAGTAAGTCGACCGACCGTGGGCTGGCAACGGTCAATTCGATATTTATATTTTGTGCATCGCTGGCGGCAGCCATATTCATTGAGCAGACGTGGAAACCACGATGACGCACCACGCGTAAAACACGTTCTAAGGTTTCCGGATTGAAGCGAGCCGATACATTGACCTGATGTTGCATCATGATAATTTCTCCAACATTTCAGAATTACTGGCACCAGGCGGCACCAGCGGCCAGACGTTCTCAAGTTCGTCGATTGAGACATGAAGCAGGTATGGCCCATCACTGTTCAGCATGGTGTCGAGTGCCGCTTCAACCTGGTCTTTATGGGTGATGTGTTGGCCAGGGATGCCGAAGGCGCTGGCTAACATGAGGAAATCGGGGTTATCGGTAAGGGTGGTTTCGCTGTATCGTTCCTGGAAAAACAGTTGCTGCCATTGTCGAACCATCCCTAACCGTTGGTTATCGAGTAAGACGATTTTCAACGGTAACTGCTTGCGTTTTACGGTGCCCAGCTCTTGCACATTCATCATAAAAGAGCCGTCACCGGAGATACAGACGACAGTATCGTTCGGTCGCGCGACTTGTGCGCCAACCGCCGCCGGTAAACCGAAACCCATGGTGCCTAAGCCGCTGGAGGTGATGAAGTTTTCCGGGCGAGTGTGGACGATGTGCTGGGCAGCCCACATCTGGTGCTGCCCCACATCTGTGGTCACGATGCAATCCGCAGGTTTACGATCCGACAGTTGTTTTAACAACAACGGCGCGTAGATAGCGTCACCAGGATGGTCGTAACGCCAGGCATGTTCATCACGCAGTTGCGCGCAGTGTTGCTGCCAGTCATCGATATTTAACGGCTGCTGTAATGCTGGTAACAGAGCATTTAAATCACCCTGTAATGCCACATGTGCCTGACGCAGCTTGTTCATTTCTGCCGGATCGATATCCATATGGATAACGCTGGCGTGTGGTGCGAAGGTGTTCAGTTTGCCGGTCACCCGGTCATCAAAACGTGCGCCCACGGCTATCAGTAGATCGCACTCCTGCACTGCGAAGTTCGCCGCTTTGGTGCCGTGCATCCCCAGCATGCCCAGATAGTACGGATAATCTGCTTCTACTGCGCCCAGCCCTTTCAACGTACAGGTGGCAGGCATTTTTGTGGCAGCGAGAAATTCACGCAAAGCCGAAACTGCCTGCGCCATGCCCACGCCACCGCCAACGTACAGCATCGGTTTTTGCGCTTTTGCCAGCATCTGACGCGCTTGCTCGACTTCGGCATGTGGGAAAGTCACTTCGTTTTCAACAGTGGTGAACCACGGTTCCAGATCGCCGCTGGCTAACTGGATATCTTTTGGAATATCGACCAAAACCGGACCAGGACGACCAGAGCTGGCGACGTCAAACGCTTCGGCCATGATACGCGGTAACTCTTCCAGTGATTGCACCAGGAAACTGTGCTTGGTGCAGGCTAACGACAACCCCAGAATATCCACCTCCTGAAATGCGTCAGTGCCGATAAACGGTGCGGATACCTGACCGGTGATAGCAACAACGGGGATGGAATCTAACAGCGCGTCCGCAAGCCCGGTTATCAGGTTGGTTGCACCTGGGCCAGACGTGGCGATGCAAACGCCAGTTTTGCCGGTAGCACGGGCATAACCGATAGCCGCCATTGCTGCACCTTGCTCGTGTCGGCACAGCAAGTGTTCCACGCCACCGTCATACAATGCATCGTAAACCGGCATAATTGCGCCACCCGGATAACCGAAAACGGTGTTTACACCCTGTGCCCGCAACGCATGTACCACCCACTGTGCACCATTCATAGTTAGTTCCCCGTCCTGAATCTTGAGAAACAGAATTTTGTGCTGTTATTCATTGTCTGCTCCTCAGTTATGTTTTTAAGGTCAAAAAAAACCCCCGGACCTTTCGGTGCGGGGGTCTTAGTTCGTTAAGGCTTGATCTCTAAGCCTTTCCTCGTCCAAGTGCAGCCCCGCACGGTGGGATAATAATCACCACCACGCTAATCACGACCAGGCTAATCACTCGTAGAAGGGCTGTCATTTTGTCTTTTCTTGCATCTTGTTCGAAGGAATGCCTAAAGAGTTACCATAGATTTTGCGAATAGCACAAGATATTTTTTGGCCGATTTTTATGATGTCTTTAATAATCTCAAGAGAAATTGTTGTTTTTTAAAAAGAAAATAGTGAGTGAAAAAAATTCAATTTCAGTATGAATGTTGTTCCCTTCCTCGTAGTTCATCCTTTGCCCGCTGCATTTTTGCGAGCATCATTCCACCGCCAGAACAACTCAACTTCACTTGCACAAATAAACAGGAATCAGCCACTAAAATTCACGAATTTGCGGGCTACAGCAGCGATATCTTATGCACATAATGGTGACTCAAGGAGGGCTTATGTCACTGTCAATTGTTCATACCCGCGCAGCCCTGGGAGTAAATGCGCCCCCAATCACTGTTGAGGTACATATCAGTAAAGGTCTACCAGGCTTAACGATGGTGGGCTTACCAGAAACAACGGTAAAAGAAGCTCGCGATCGCGTGCGCAGCGCCATTATCAATAGCGGATATGAATATCCGGCGAAAAAAATCACCATCAACCTTGCTCCAGCCGATCTGCCAAAAGAAGGGGGACGATATGATTTGCCTATCGCTATTGCGTTGCTGGCGGCCTCAGAACAGCTTACAGCCAATAAGTTAGATGAATATGAATTAGTCGGAGAACTGGCGCTTACAGGCGCTCTGCGTGGCGTTCCCGGCGCAATCTCCAGTGCAACTGAAGCTATTAAGTCGGGCAGAAAAATTATCGTCGCGAAAGATAACGAAGATGAAGTGGGGCTAATTAACGGTGAAGGATGCCTGATAGCCGATCATCTGCAGGCTGTCTGCGCGTTTCTGGAAGGTAAGCACGCTCTCGAACACCCGAAACCAACTAATGCAGTATCCCGGGCGCTACAACATGATCTCAGTGATGTTGTCGGTCAGGAGCAAGGAAAGCGAGGACTGGAAATTACCGCCGCTGGCGGGCACAACCTTTTACTGATTGGACCGCCGGGAACAGGTAAAACAATGCTCGCCAGCCGTATTAATGGCCTTTTGCCAGATTTAAGCAATGAAGAGGCACTGGAGAGCGCTGCGATATTAAGTCTGGTAAATGCTGAATCAGTACAAAAACAATGGCGGCAACGCCCGTTCCGCTCACCTCATCACAGTGCGTCGTTAACTGCGATGGTGGGCGGTGGTGCAATTCCAGGGCCAGGTGAAATTTCGCTGGCGCATAACGGCGTGCTTTTTCTTGATGAGCTACCTGAATTTGAACGGCGTACACTGGATGCCTTGCGAGAGCCGATTGAATCCGGGCAGATCCATCTTTCACGCACACGAGCAAAAATAACCTATCCAGCCCGTTTCCAGCTTGTCGCGGCGATGAATCCCAGCCCTACCGGACATTATCAGGGAAACCATAACCGCTGCACACCAGAACAGACATTACGTTATCTCAACCGGCTCTCGGGGCCCTTTCTCGACCGCTTCGATCTCTCACTGGAGATCCCATTACCGCCTCCCGGCATTTTGAGTAAAACGGTAGTGCCGGGAGAAAACAGCACCACCGTTAAACAACGTGTAATGGCCGCCAGAGAGCGCCAATTTAAGCGGCAGAATAAACTGAACGCCTGGCTGGATAATCCGAAAATACGCCAATTCTGCAAGCTTGAGAGCGAAGATGCGCAGTGGCTGGAAGAAACGCTGATCCATCTGGGGTTATCGATTCGTGCCTGGCAGCGGTTATTGAAAGTTGCACGAACCATTGCTGATATTGATCAGTCTGACATTATCACACGTCAGCATTTGCAGGAGGCAGTTAGCTATCGTGCGATTGACCGTTTGCTCATCCATCTGCAAAAACTACTGACATAAAAAAAGGGCATTTCGCCCTTTTTATTAATCGTCAGAATCGGTGTAGTCTTCAGCACCTTCAACCTGCGGTTTACCGCCGGAAAGGGTGTGAAAACGTTTTGGACGCTTGATACGCGTCATATACTTGGACCACACGCGTTCTGCTTCTGTCACTGGTTCACGTTCGCCACGGCATACTGCTACGAAGAGTTTCTCTTCCTCGGTAACCGGCTCGCGTTTGCCAAGATCCAACTCATTGAAGGCATAACCATGACGCTCAAGCAGTTGTGCCTCTTTGATGGTGAAGTCACCATGACGAGAGAATCCACGTGGATAATGTTTATTGTCGAAATATCGATTAGTCGTCGTAAAGCTTTCCGCCATCCTGCACGCTCCTAATTCTTTGACCGAGCTAGTTATGGCGCGGAGTATTAGTTACGCTTGACAGAGTGTAAAACAAAACATTTAAATCATAACGACAAATAATTTTGCGGAGAGCACTGTGGATACGGAATTGTTAAAAACTTTCCTGGAAGTTAGCCGAACGCGTCACTTTGGTCGAGCGGCTGAATCGCTCTATCTGACCCAATCAGCCGTGAGCTTTCGAATCAGACAACTGGAAAATCAACTGGGTGTGAATCTTTTCACCCGCCACAGAAACAATATCCGTTTAACCGCTGCCGGAGAAAAGCTTCTGCCTTATGCAGAAACGCTCATGAGCACCTGGCAGGCCGCCCGCAAGGAGGTGGCGCATACCTCACGACATAATGAGTTTTCTATCGGTGCCAGCGCCTCGCTGTGGGAGTGTATGCTTAATCAGTGGCTGGGACGCTTGTATCAAAATCAGGATGTCCATACAGGCTTACAGTTCGAAGCGCGAATTGCCCAACGGCAGTCTCTGGTAAAACAGTTGCATGAACGCCAGCTTGATCTTCTTATTACAACTGAAGCCCCCAAAATGGACGAATTTTGTAGTCAGTTGCTGGGGTATTTCACTTTAGCGCTTTATACCAGTGCCCCTTCTAAACTAAAGGGAGATCTTAACTATCTGCGACTAGAGTGGGGGCCAGACTTTCAACAGCATGAGGCAGGTTTGATCGGTGCTGACGAAGTTCCCATTCTGACAACCAGTTCTGCTGAACTGGCACAGCAACAGATTGCGATGCTTAATGGTTGCACCTGGCTACCCGTCAGTTGGGCACGTAAAAAAGGCGGCCTGCATACCGTTGTCGATAGCACAACACTTTCACGGCCGCTTTATGCCATATGGCTACAAAATAGCGATAAAAATGCGTTGATTCGCGATCTATTGAAAATTAACGTGCTGGATGAAGTGTATTAATCTGAATGGCTGGCAAGGATGCCGGTAGAAGGATTTACTTCGGAGAGGGTTATTTCAGATAAAAAAAATCCTTAGCTTTCGCTAAGGATGATTTCTGGCAGGGGCGGAGAGACTCGAACTCCCAACACCCGGTTTTGGAGACCGGTGCTCTACCAATTGAACTACGCCCCTAATTAGGGTGGCGGAACGGACGGGACTCGAACCCGCGACCCCCTGCGTGACAGGCAGGTATTCTAACCGACTGAACTACCGCTCCACCGAATTCTTTTACAACCACCGGTTTTATGAC
>NZ_JBJQKD010000017.1:0-124122 GCF_046487065.1 Escherichia sp. WS2035 | reverse complement strand
TTAGGCCTGCCGCCAGCGTTCAATCTGAGCCATGATCAAACTCTTCAATTTAAAAGTTTGATGCTCGTGAATTAAACTTCGTAATGAATTACGTGTTCACTCAGAGACTTGGTATTCATTTTTCGTCTTGCGACGTCAAGAATCCGTATCTTCGAGTGCCCACACAGATTGTCTGATAAATTGTTAAAGAGCAGTGCCGCTTCGCTTTTCTCAGCGGCGCGGGGTATACATAATACGCTTTCCCGCTACAGAGTCAAGCATTTTTTTTGCTTTCCTCTGTTGAGATTCTCAGGAGAACCCCGCTGACCCGGCGGCGTGTTTGCCGTTGTTCCGTGTCAGTGGTGGCGCATTATAGGGAGTTATTCCGGCCTGACAAGAGGAAATTTAAAATAATTTTCTGACCGCGCAACATTCAACCAAATCAATCTAAAACTGCCAGTTTTTCGAGCGTTTCGAAGCCGTAACGCTGTAAAACGGGCAATAATTGTTCAGCTTCTGGCGTCATTGCCATACAAAATGCAATATTCGCATCGGCAGATTTTGCATCCGGGGCTTCATGCTCTAACAACCAGGCCGTTCGGCGAGCAATCGCTGCGCCAGAATCCACCAGCCGGGTTCCCTCTGGCAGCACTTGTAATAGTTCTTCTTGTAGTAGAGGGAAATGGGTGCAACCCAATACAACTGTATCTGGCGGCTCTTTCATTCTTAACCACGGGCGTAGGATACGTTTTAGCGCATCCAGAGAAACATCTTCGCCATGCAGCTTCGCTTCAGCCAACTCAACCATCTCTGCCGAGCCCAGCATTTCTATCTGGCATTCATTAGCGAAACGCGCGATCAGCTCATGAGTATAAGAACGTTTAACAGTTCCGCGGGTTGCCAGTAATCCGACAATGCCATTTGCCGTCAGACGTGCAGCAGGTTTAATCGCCGGCACGACACCAACAACCGGGAAGTCGAACTTTTCGCGTAATGCAGGAAGTGAAACGGTACTGGCGGTGTTGCAAGCGACCACAGCCAGCGCAAGGGGATAACGTTCTTGCACTGCGGTGACAATTTCCACCACTCGCTCAACAATAAACACTTCGCTTTTTTCGCCATACGGGAAAGCGACGTTATCGAAAGCATAAATGTAATGGAGATCCGGCAAGAGATGCCGGATCTCGTCATAGACCGACAACCCACCGACGCCGGAGTCAAACACCAGCACGGTGGGACGTGGTTCAGAAGGTGTAGCTGCCAGACAAGGTGTATTCCCGTCCTGCAGTTTGGTAGCCATAGACTGTCTCGTAATCTTTGTCGAACAGGTTGGCTATTTTACCACGAACTGTCAGGTGAGAGGTGACCGGATATGCAACAGCAAGATCCCACAAGCTCACCCCGCCCATTTTCACTGTTTGATACGGATAAGAGGAGTAATCCTTATCATAACGAGAACCTAAGTACTGATAAGTAATCCCCCAGTCGAAGTCATACAACTGCCAGTCGAGCTGGTATTTCACCTGCTGTTTAGCACGGCGTAACAACGGCGTGTCAGTAATCGCATTGCGCGCATCAACATAATCATAACTCACAGTATGCGTCAGTGGTCCGGTATCAAAATTGGCGGTCGCCTCGACACCCTTAATCCGCGCTTTCCCTTCGTTGTAATATTTCAGGGTGTGATCATCATAATCGATCAAGTCACTGACATCGTTACGATATCCGGAAATACGCCAGTTCACCCCAGCAGTTAAGCCTTCAAACGCGCCTTCCCACTGTTTGCTTTTCTCAGGGTCGAGATTCGGATTTCCGTAGAAACCATACAGTTGTCCAAGATTTGGTGCCTTATAAGATGTCCCGTAGGAAGCAATAAAGCGATAACCTTCGATAAATTCCCAACCGGCGCTGGTTTGCCAGGTGCCATGACGACCAAACTGTGAGTTATCGTCGCTACGTGCTGCGCCTTCAAAGGTAAAATCGCCAACTTGTTGCAGCCCGGTCAGATAGATGCCGGTATTACGTTGATCATATCCATCCTCAACATAAGCTGTGCCCGGTGCCGTGCTCTGCTTCTGCCAGTCAACACCCGCACCAATATTACCGTGGCCAATGATGATGTTGTTTGCCCACTGGACGGTGTACTGTTTCATCTCATCGAGCGTCGCGGATGAATCATAACGACCATAATGCGGATCGTAGTTGTAATCTTTGCTATGGCTGTAGCTGGTAATCAGTTGTGATTTAATCAGTTCACCGTTATAGCGCAGTCCGGCATCCCAACTTTGGCTATAGAGTTTACGGGTATCGACCAGTGGCGAGCCGGGAGAATAATATGCGTCATAATTGGTACGATTATCATAGCCATAGCCGCGCACAAAGCCGCTCCAGACATCAGTAAAATTATGCTCCAGCGCGCCATAAAGCGTTTTACTTAAAAAACCATCGTTATCTGGCTGCGCTTGCGTTCCGGTATTACCATAGGCGACAACATCATAACCATGAGTATGGGCATAATCGCCCAACAGCGTTACCCGTGTCTTATCCCCCAGTTGTTGCTGTGTAGAGACATCATAGTTCTGATAACTATTGCTTCCCCACCCTGCTGAAATTTCCGTTCCGGGGTGATCGCGCGTCGTGATGATATTCACGACCCCGCCTATTGCATCTGAACCATAAACAGCGGAGCGCGGCCCACGGATATATTCAACACGCTGGACAAGCGCAATAGGGAACTGACTAAGATCAGCAGAACCACTCACCCCCGCCAAATTCAGGCGGACGCCATCAATTAACACCAACACATGACTGGCATTTGTACCGCGAATAAAAATAGATGAGAGCTGACCTGAACCGCCGTTTTGGGTGATATCCACGCCCGGAAGACGGCGCAGCACATCATTGACCGAGGTCGACTGCCAGCGGTCGATATCCTGACGCGTCACAACAGTAGTTGGCGCAAGCACAGTGCTGCGCGGTTGTTCAAAACGGTTAGCAGTAACGACGAGAGTATCCGGGCTGGTATCCTGTGCCCAAGCGGAAAATGCCGTGACGGAACACGCCGTCAGCAGCGAAGCTTTTTTAATCATTGTAAAGCATCCACAATAGAAGAAGGATGCCGCAGGTTTCATCAATATTACGCGATGATGAGAACCAGATGCGACGTTGGCCGGCAGGTCTTCGGGCTTGGAGGGGTATCTAAGATACTAAGAGATGATGACTTCCCACCGGATGGCAGTGTCCGCATAACGCAATCATCGCACCTTTCCTTACCGCTGCGCGTCAGCTCCAGATTCGCACTGGATTCCCTATTAACTCACAGGACCGGCAAGTGGATGCTACAGGTTGTAACAAGTTACTGTCCAGACGTAGCTCACAAATAGGAATTCATCAAGATCTGGACATCTGATGAGCAATCCCTACAATCGCCGCGTACTTTAATTTTTCAGGATACATCATGACCCCCGAACACCTTCCAACAGAACAGTATGAAGCGCAGTTAGCCGAAAAAGTGGTACGTTTGCAAAGTATGATGGCACCGTTTTCTGACCTGGTTCCGGAAGTGTTTCGCTCGCCGGTCAGTCATTATCGGATGCGTGCGGAGTTCCGCATCTGGCACGATGGCGATGACCTGTACCACATCATTTTCGATCAACAAACCAAAAGTCGTATCCGTGTGGATAGCTTCCCCGCCGCCAGTGAACTTATCAACCAGTTGATGACGGCGATGATTGCGGGTGTGCGTAATAATCCCATTCTGCGCCACAAGTTGTTCCAGATTGATTACCTCACTACGCTAAGCAATCAAGCGGTTGTTTCCTTGCTGTACCATAAAAAGCTGGATGATGAGTGGTGTCAGCAGGCGGAAGCCCTGCGCGATGCACTGCGCGCGCAGAATCTGAATGTGCATCTGATTGGTCGGGCAACGAAAACCAAAATCGCGCTGGATCAGGATTACATCGACGAACGTCTGCCGATCGCGGGGAAAGAGATGATCTACCGTCAGGTAGAAAACAGCTTTACCCAACCGAACGCGGCGATGAATATTCAGATGCTGGAATGGGCGCTGGACGTAACCAAAGGCTCAAAAGGCGATTTACTGGAGCTATACTGCGGCAACGGTAACTTTTCATTAGCGCTGGCACGCAATTTTGATCGGGTATTAGCCACCGAAATCGCCAAGCCGTCAGTCGCCGCCGCGCAATACAACATTGCCGCTAACCATATTGATAACGTACAAATTATTCGTATGGCGGCAGAAGAATTTACTCAGGCGATGAATGGTGTGCGCGAGTTTAACCGCCTGCAAGGAATCGACTTAAAGAGTTATCAGTGCGAAACCATTTTTGTCGACCCACCGCGCAGCGGTCTGGACAGTGAAACCGAGAAAATGGTGCAGGCGTATCCACGTATTCTGTATATCTCCTGCAATCCGGAAACGTTATGCAAGAATCTGGAAACATTAAGCCAGACGCACAAGGTCGAACGTCTGGCTCTATTTGATCAGTTCCCCTACACGCACCATATGGAGTGCGGCGTATTACTGACCGCGAAGTAAAACCCATGTCGGATGCGCCTGCATCCGGCATGATGCTGATTACTCAGCAACGTCCTGCTTACGGTTACGCATCTTCGCGCCAATCCAGAACACCATAATGACGGACAGTACTGCCGGGAAGAAGTTGGAACCGATATCCGGATATTCCGCACGAACTACCGTGCTGTACAGCAGTACGCCGAGAATAAAACAAGCAGCTGCCAGACCCGGCAAGCCTACCGGCATAGTGCGATTAAGATAACGTTGATGCAGGCAGTAAACTGTCAACACCAGGGAAATAATCGGGAATACAGAAAATGGTACAATGGAGCTAAACAGCGCTGCGAAAGTACCATTAATCGATAAGCCAGCCACTAGCGCCAGCAGCAGCGTACCTCTATCTTGATTTGCTTGTTTCATTACTCGTCCTTCACATTTCCCGGAATAATTGCGGTTTTCTCTTGTTCACGGCGATACCAGTAATAAGCCCCTTTCGAAATCATTCGCAGCTGCAGTACCAGTCGCTCTTCTAATTGCCGACGTTGCTCGACGCCGACATCCAACGCCTCGGCCCCCGCACTGAAGACAATCGTCACCATTGCTTCGGCTTGCGCTTCAGTAAACGCACGCGGCATATGGTTTTCGAGTTCCAGATAGTCCGCAAGTTCCGCAATGAAGTGCTGAATTTCACGCGCAACGGCGGCACGAAACGCAGCGGAGGTGCCGGAGCGTTCCCGCAATAATAACCGGAAGGCGTTAGGATTATTACCGATGAACTCCATAAATGTGGAGACCGAGGTGCGGATCACACTCCCGCCTTTGGCGATACGCTGACGCGCCTGACGCATGAGTTGGCGTAGCATTAAACCGCTCTCATCAACCATGGTCAGACCCAGTTCGTCTACGTCGCGGAAATGCCGATAAAAAGAGGTGGGAGCAATGCCTGCTTCTCGTGCCACTTCACGCAAACTCAGGCTGGCGAAGCTGCGTTCAGCACTTAATTGGCTAAATGCGGCTTCCACCAGCGAACGGCGGGTTTTTTCTTTTTGTTGCGCTCTTACGCCCATCACGATGTCTGAATCCTTGCCAAAAGTACTGCTGGCACTATACCAGAGAATGAACATACTGGATTGCTCCAGTGTTGTGAATGAACGGTAACGCAATAAAACATATTTACTGCAATTCTTTGGCCGGTTCTTTTACGTACAACAACGCCAGCATCGACAGCAACGTGCCTCCACCCAGATACCACGCCGGAGCCGTCAGACTATCCAGCAACACGATGGATTGCGTAGCGAAATATTGAGCAAAACCGCCAAAGATTGCCACACCAATGCTATAAACCAGCGCAAAACCCAATGCCCGAATCCGTTTCGGCAACAGTTCAGAGATCAACAACATCACTGGCACACCGCCAAGCGTGGTAAAGCTGACCATCACGAAAACCACCGTCAGCAACATGCCAGGGCTTGGGTAATTCACCAACAGCCAGAATGACGACCAGCTACAGAGAAGCACCATCACACGGGAGATTAAAATCAGCTTTTTACGCCCGACCGAATCGCACAACATCCCCACAAGCAGCGCACCCACAAACGTAACAACGCCCGCCAGTAACATCGCTGCATGAGAATAATGTTGAGGCATCGCCAGATACTTCGCCGCCCAGGTGCCGTAATAAAAGAGGGAGATATAGGTTGCGACCGTGCTACCAATAGCGAGTAAAACGCCATTAACGATAGTCGCCTTATGTTGCAGGAGCAGAGAAAACGCGCTTTCGCTGGTAGCAGCTTTTTTATTGCGCACAGGCTCAGGTACGTCATTTTCCAGGCTCAGACGCAACCAGCAACCGATAGGTGCTAATAACACACCAATAAAAAACGGCACACGCCAGCCCCATTCTGCCATTACGGTTTCTGAACCTGTGGCGAACGGTAGCCATGCGCTTAAACCTAAAGCGACAACACCGCCAAAAGTTGTTGCCAGGCCTTGAGTCGCCAGTGACCAACTGCTGTAAAAGCCACGACGATTTGCCGGAGCTGACTCCACCAGTAGCGACATTGAAGCCCCGACTTCACCACCTGCCGCAACGCCCTGAATCAAACGCGCCAGCACCAGCGTTGCGGTTCCCCAATAGCCCGCCGTTTCATACGTCGGTGCGATGCCGATCATCAGCGTACCGAGGCTCATCAGAGCAATAGTGAACACCATCGCCGGTTTACGCCCGAAGCGATCGGCCCAGGCACCAACGATAATCCCACCGAGCGGACGCATAAAAAAGCTCACACCAAACGTTGCAAATGCCAGTAACAGCGCGACGTTATGATCGGCACTGGGTGGGAAGAAAAGCGTACTGATATAGACCACAAAAAAGTTGTAAACGCCAAAATCAAAAAATTCGAGCGCATTGCCAAACGCCGAGGCAAAGATCACCCGCCTGCCGCTGGGCTTTTTCTTCACACTCACGGTTTCATTTACGATCGCCGTCATTCCATGTTCCTTGCCAAAAAGTGTTGTTGTGTGTTGTTTTATTTATTGCAGCCAGGCTTCAACCAGTGCGCCCCAGTAGCTGCTTGCCGGGACCAGGCTTGCATCGTTAAAGTCGTAACCGGGGTTATGCACCATGCAGGAACCTTCCCCGACATCGCCATTACCGAATAACAGGAAACCGCCTTTGGGTTGGGCCTCCAGCATGAAAGAGAAATCTTCACTGCCCATCAGGGGTTTGATGCCAAACTCAGCCCGATCTTCACCAAATGTTTTGCACGCCACCTGCCAGGCGAAGCGCGCCATCTCCTCGTCATTTACTAATACCGGTGTACCGTTAACATGCGTAACCTCAGCCGTAGCGCCAAAGCTGGCAGCCTGGGTTTGTGCAAGAGCAGGAATACGGGTCAGAAGAAGTTGTCGGGTATCGCGGCTAAGAGAGCGGACACTGATTTTCATCTCAGCACTGTCAGGAATGACGTTAGCCGCCTCACCCGCAACAATGCTGCCGACGGTAATTACCGCCGCTTCCAGCGGATCGACATTGCGCGACACAATGCTTTGTAATGCGGTGGTGATATGTGCGGCAACCAGCACTGGATCGATGGCTTTGTGCGGGATCGCACCGTGTCCGCCACAACCACGAACCGTAATATGGAACTGATCCATTGACGCCATCAGCGCCCCAGGCTGGAAGAAAAACTTGCCGACCGGCAAACCCGGCATGTTGTGCATCCCGAAAATGACATCGCAGGGGAAACGATCAAAAAGCCCCTCTTTAACCATGATCTCACCGCCGTTAATCATCTCTTCCGCTGGCTGGAAGATAAGGCGTAACGTGCCGTTAAAACGGCGGGTTTCGGCAAAATAACGCGCGGCCCCCAGCAGTATGGTGGTATGCCCGTCATGCCCGCAGGCGTGCATTAAACCAGGATGTTTACTGGCCCAGGGCTTGCCACTATTTTCATAAATCGGCAACGCATCCATATCCGCCCGCAGGCCAATACTTTTCTCTCCGTCGCCCACTTTTAACGTGGCTACCACGCCGGTTGTCGCCAGCCCTTGCTCAACCTCATAGCCCCACTGGCGCAGCTTTTCCGCAACCAAAGCACTGGTTTTAAATTCTTGTAATCCCAGCTCCGGGTTTTCGTGGATCTGATGGCGGATCTCGCGAAGTTCTTCCTCAAACCCACGAATATAGTGTTCGATCATCGGCTATTCCTTTATTCACTTATAAACAGGCTAATTAACGGATTTTATTGATGGTATAAATACAAATAACCCATCAATATAAAATATTTATACATTTGTTTTATAAGAAGATTTCATAAAGACAATAACAAAAAAGCACGCTTCGGCAAGATAAAACTATCAGCCATAAGAAAAAGCGATTAATAGTGAATAAATAAAATAAGAAGGAGGAAGACAAAGCAAAGGCCGCTCACGATATAGCCAGATAAATGACGGGGATCAATTGGCTTACCCGCGATAAAATGTTACCATTCTGTTGCTTTTATGTATAAGAACAGGTAAGCCCTACCATGCCACATTCCTACGATTACGATGCCATAGTAATAGGTTCCGGCCCCGGCGGCGAAGGCGCTGCGATGGGCCTGGTTAAGCAAGGTGCGCGCGTCGCAGTTATCGAGCGTTATCAAAATGTTGGCGGCGGTTGCACCCACTGGGGCACCATCCCGTCGAAAGCTCTCCGTCACGCCGTCAGCCGCATTATAGAATTCAATCAAAACCCACTATACAGCGACCATTCCCGACTGCTCCGCTCTTCTTTTGCCGATATCCTTAACCATGCCGATAACGTGATTAATCAACAAACGCGCATGCGTCAGGGATTTTACGAACGTAATCACTGTGAAATATTGCAGGGGAACGCTCGCTTTGTTGATGAGCATACGTTGGCGCTGGATTGCCCGGACGGCAGCGTCGAAACACTAACTGCTGAAAAATTTGTTATTGCCTGCGGTTCTCGTCCATATCATCCAACAGATGTTGATTTCACCCATCCACGCATTTATGACAGCGACTCAATTCTTAGCATGCACCACGAACCGCGCCATGTACTTATTTACGGTGCTGGAGTGATCGGCTGTGAATATGCGTCGATCTTCCGCGGTATGGATGTAAAAGTGGATCTGATCAACACCCGCGATCGCCTGCTGGCATTTCTCGATCAAGAGATGTCAGATTCTCTCTCCTATCACTTCTGGAACAGTGGCGTAGTGATTCGTCACAACGAAGAGTACGAGAAGATCGAAGGCTGTGATGACGGTGTGATCATGCATCTGAAGTCGGGTAAAAAACTGAAAGCTGACTGTCTGCTCTATGCCAACGGTCGCACCGGTAATACCGATTCGCTGGCGTTACAGAACATTGGGCTGGAAACTGACAGTCGCGGACAGCTGAAGGTCAACAGCATGTATCAGACCGCACAGCCGCACGTTTACGCGGTGGGCGACGTGATTGGTTATCCGAGCCTGGCGTCGGCAGCCTATGACCAGGGGCGCATTGCCGCGCAGGCGCTGGTGAAAGGTGAAGCCACCGCACATCTGATTGAAGATATCCCTACCGGCATTTACACCATCCCGGAAATCAGCTCTGTAGGCAAAACCGAACAGCAGCTGACCGCGATGAAAGTGCCATATGAAGTAGGCCGCGCCCAGTTTAAACATCTGGCACGTGCACAAATCGTCGGCATGAACGTGGGCACGCTGAAAATTTTGTTCCATCGGGAAACAAAAGAGATTCTGGGTATTCACTGCTTTGGCGAGCGCGCTGCCGAAATTATTCATATCGGTCAGGCGATTATGGAACAGAAAGGTGGCGGCAACACTATTGAGTACTTCGTCAACACCACCTTTAACTACCCGACGATGGCGGAAGCCTATCGGGTAGCTGCGCTAAATGGCTTAAACCGCCTGTTTTAACACTTTATCGAAATGGCCATCCATTCTTGCGCGGATGGCCTCTGCCAGCTGCTCATAGCGGCTGCGCAGCGGTGAGCCAGGACGATAAACCAGGCCAATAGTGCGGCGTGGTTCCGGCTTAATGCACGGCAGATAAACAACCCCATCGCGTTTGCGTTCCGGCGGCACAGCCAGCGCAGGCAGTAAAGTGATCCCGCTACCTGCCGCCACCATGTTGCGCAGAGTTTCCAGGCTGGTCGCGCGGAAGTGTGTATCTTCATCCGCCCCGGCTTCAAAACAGAAACCCATTGCCTGATCGCGCAAACAGTGACCATCTTCCAGCATCAGCAGTTTTTCCCCTGCCAGATCGGCCATCGGTACGCATTCGCGGTTCGCCCACGGGTGGTCTTCATAGATAGCCAGCAACATTGGCTCATCAAACAACGGCACTTCAATGAATGCTTCGCTCTCTTTCACCAGCGCGAGGATCACGCAATCGAGTTTGCCGCTGTCCAGTTGCGCCAGTAACTGGTGGGTCTGTGCTTCATGCAGATACATTTCCAGCTTTGGAAAGGTCTGGTGCAGCATCGGGATAATATGCGGTAGCAGGTACGGTCCAACCGTGGGAATCAAACCAATATGCAGCGGTCCGGACATCGTCTCGCCCTGCTGGCTTGCCATCTCTTTAAGGACTTTCACCTCACGCAGCACGGTACGCGCCTGATCCACCAGCAGCATTCCCGCCTGGGTGAATAACACTTTACGGCTGGTCCGCTCCAGCAACATCACGCCCAGCTCATCTTCCAGCTTACGAATTTGCCCGCTAAGCGTCGGCTGGCTAACGTGGCAGGAATCTGCCGCACGCCGAAAATGGCGGTGTTCAGCCAATGCCACCAGGTACTCAAGATCACGAATATTCATTATCCATCCTCCATCGCCACGATAGTTCATGGCGATAGGTAGAATAGCAATGAACGATTATCCCTATCAAGCATTCTGACTGATAATTGCTCACAGAAACGGAGCGGCACCTCTTTTAACCCTTGAAGTCACAGCCCGTTTCGAGAGTTTCTCAGCTCGAATAACTAAAGCCAACGTGAACTTTTGCGGATCTCCAGGATCCGCTTTTTTTTGCCATAAAAAAGCCCAGCGATAAGCCAGGCTCAAATTTATACATATAAATGTTCTTACCCCAACCGCGCCTGCGCAAAAGCAATCGCCTGCGCCACCTGTTGCGGTGAGACACCGCCTTTTGCCGCACGCTTGTCGAGGCACGATTGCAGCGACAGAATCGGATAGACATCTTCGCCAATCACCAGGCTGAATTTCTGCAACTCACTGAGTGGCAGATCTTCCAGCGGTTTGCCCTGACGAATGGCTTCCACCACCGCTTCACCCACAATATGGTGCGCCTCGCGGAACGGTACGCCTTTCGCCACCAGATAATCCGCCAGTTCAGTAGCGTTGGAGTAACCCTGCTGCGCCGCTTCCTGGCAACGCGGACGTTTCACCTGAATGCCGTCCAGCACCAGCGCCGCCATATGCAGGCAGTCCAGCCAGGTATCGAGCGCGTCGAACAGACCTTCTTTGTCTTCCTGCATATCTTTGTTGTAAGCCAGCGGCAAACCTTTCAGCGTCATCATCATGCCGGTTAACGCCCCCTGCACCCGACCGCATTTACCGCGAATCAGCTCCAGCGCATCCGGGTTTTTCTTCTGCGGCATTAATGATGAACCGGAAGTCACACGGTCAGAAAGCTCCACAAACCCCGCTTCGCCGGTGTTAAAGAAAATCAGATCTTCAGCAAAACGCGACAGATGCACCATGCCGATAGCGGCAGCAGAAAGCAGTTCCAACACATGGTCACGGTCAGAAACGCTGTCGAGACTGTTACGGGTCGCCGAAGCAAAGCCCAGCCAACCTGCTAACTGTTCACGGTCGATTTCATAGGCCGTTCCTGCCAGTGCGCCACAGCCTAGCGGGCTGACATCCAGACGCTTAAGCGCATCCTGCAAACGGCTTTCATCACGCGCCAGCATCTCAACGTAGGCCAGGCACCAGTGCGCGAACGTCACCGGCTGGGCGCGTTGCAGGTGGGTGTAACCCGGCATCACCGCGTCCTGATTGTTCTGCGCGGTCTCGACCAGAGCGGATTGTAACTGCCGGTTAGCCGTCAGCAACTCGCTAACGGTATCTTTGCACCACAGTTTCAGGTCAGTTGCTACCTGATCATTACGGCTACGCCCGGTATGCAATTTTTTGCCTAACTGACCCACTTTGTCGATCAGTTTGCCTTCCACCCAGCTATGGATATCTTCGGCGTCGCTTTCAAGGATTTGTTGTGGCCTGGCGCGAACATCTTCCAGCAGCACGTTCAGCGCCTCTTCCAGTTGCGCCTGCTCTTCTGCGGTTAACACGCCGACCGTTACCAGGGCTTTGGACCAGGCCACAGAGCCAACAATATCCTGCTCCGCCAGACGGTAATCAAAGCGCAGTGAGTCGTTGAATTGTTTGAACCGTTGATCTGCTGCCTGGGTAAAACGCCCGCCCCAAAGTGCCATAACTCTGTTTCCTTATTTTGAAATTCAATGCCGGAAAGCTGCGCCTCCGGCCAACAAAACTTAAGCTAAAATCCGCGTCCCCATCGGCATACCGTTAAACAGTGCCGGAAGCTGTTCCGCATGACGCCAGGAGGCGATATCTACCGGACGGCCCAACGTGCGCGCAGCATCCAGCGCCGCGTTCACTTTCACAATCATGCCGTCAGTAATAATGCCCTGCTCAATCAGTTGTTCTGCTTTCGCGGCGGTCATTTCGGCAATACGTTGCCCTTTGCCGTCGAGAATGCCGCTGACGTCAGAGAGCAAAATCAGATCCGCGCCCAGCGTTGCCGCCAGCGCCGTCGCCGCCTGGTCGGCATTGACGTTCATCAGTTGCCCTTCGTCTGTTACGCCAATGGAGCTGACCACCGGCAGATAACCGTTCTCCAGCAAACTGTTGATAAGCTTAGGCGAACCTGGCTGCGCCAGTCCAACATGGCCTAACTCTTCATCAAGCTGGGTCACTTTGATGCTGTCGCCGTCACCGAGAAACAAACCTACGGCCGCAATCTGATGTTTCTTCGCCCATGCCAGCAGGGTTTTATTTGCCGTTCCCGCCAGTGCTCCGGTGATAATGTCTATCTGATCCGCAGGCGTCACCCGCAGGCCATTTTTCTTTTTCACCGGCAGATTCAGCCCTTTCATCAGCTCATCCACCACACAACCGCCGCCGTGCACAATCACCAGCGGACGCTGATGTGACTCGCGATAATTCACCAGTGCGCTAAACAGACGTTCCAGCGCCTCTTCACTATCCAGCAGTACGCCACCCAGTTTGATAATTAATGGATTCATCATTGCACCCTTAAATAAGAGACTGCGTTTCCGCATAGCCGAAACGAATATTGGCGCACTGCACCGCTTGTGCCGCCGCGCCTTTCAGTAAGTTGTCTTCGGTCGCCACAATAATCAGATGCTCGCCCTGAACGGCAAAACCGATATCGCAGAATGGCAGTCCAACGACATTTTTCAGCGCCGGAACGCCTTTGTCATACAGCCGCACCAGTGGTTTATGGGCATACGCCTGCTGTAACGCTTGCGCCACTTGCACCTGGCTCACACCCGGTTTCAGGCGGCAGGTAATGGTTTCGAGAATGCCGCGCGGGAAATTGCCCAGATGCGGGGTGAAGATAACGTCAGCACCGAGGTGTGTGGCGATCTCTGGTTGATGGCGATGGGTAAAGACGCCATACGGTTGCAGGCTAACTTCACAAAAACTATTTGAAATCGCTGCCTTACGTCCTGCACCGCTCACGCCGCTGGTGGCGTTGATCACCGGCCACTGATTGAGGTCAAGAAGATCGGCATCAATCAACGGTTTCAGCGCCAGCTGTGCTGCCGTCGGATAACAGCCTGGCACGGCAATCAAGTTCGCTTCTTTTAATTTATTACCGCACCACTCCGCCAGACCGTAGGCTGCCTGTTCCAGCAGTTCCGGGTATTGATGGGTAAAGCCGTAATATTTTTCATAGAAGGCGACATCGTTAACACGAAACGCGCCGGAAAGGTCGAACACCACACAGCCTGCTTCAAGAAATTGCGGCGCTAAATCGTGGCTGACTTCATGGGCGGTGGCGAGAAACACCACGTCCACCCCTGGGCTAAACTCGCCGATATCCGACATCGGCTGCAACGGCAGATCAACGATGCCTTTTAGCTGCGGATGCAAATCGGAGATTAACTTTCCCGCATCATTGCTTTGCGCTGAAACAGTCAAAGCGGTTATGTTCATATGCGGATGGCGATTTACATAGGTCACTAGCTCTGCGCCAGCGTAGCCACTGGCACCCACAATCAGCGTATTCAACATCGGGGCTATTCACCTTCTTATGTCTGGTTGCCAGGTTAAACGTAAAACATTCACCTTACGGCTGGTGGGTTTTATTACGCTCAACGTTAGTGTATTTTTATTCATAAATACTGCATGAATATTGATACTATCATGACCAGAGGTGTGTCAACAATGAAAAACAAATTACCGCCATTTATCGAGATTTACCGTGCTCTGATTGCCACACCTTCAATAAGCGCCACGGAAGAGGCACTCGATCAAAGCAATGCAGATTTAATCACTCTGCTGGCGGACTGGTTTAAGGATTTAGGCTTCAATGTGGAAGTGCAGTCTGTGCCAGGAACTCGCAACAAATTTAATATGCTGGCCAGTTGCGGACAGGGGGCTGGCGGTTTGTTGCTGGCGGGGCATACCGATACGGTGCCATTTGATGACGGACGCTGGACGCGCGATCCATTTACGTTGACGGAGCATGACGGCAAGCTTTACGGCTTAGGCACCGCCGACATGAAAGGCTTTTTTGCGTTTATCCTTGATGCGCTACGCGATGTCGACGTCACGAAGCTTGCAAAACCGCTCTACATTCTGGCGACTGCCGATGAAGAAACCAGTATGGCCGGAGCGCGTTATTTTGCCGAAACTACCGCCCTGCGCCCGGATTGCGCCATCATTGGCGAGCCAACGTCGCTGCAACCGGTACGCGCACATAAAGGCCACATCTCAAATGCCATTCGAATTATGGGTCAGTCGGGCCACTCCAGCGATCCGTCGCGCGGGGTTAACGCTATCGAACTGATGCACGACGCCATCGGCCATATTTTGCAATTGCGCGATAACCTGAAAGAACGCTATCACTATGAAGCGTTTACCGTGCCATACCCCACACTCAACCTCGGGCATATTCACGGCGGCGACGCCTCTAACCGTATTTGCGCTTGTTGTGAGTTGCATATGGATATTCGTCCGCTGCCAGGCATGACACTCAATGAACTTAATGGTTTGCTCAACGATGCATTGGCTCCAGTGAGCGAACGCTGGCCGGGTCGTCTGACGGTCGACGAGCTGCACCCGCCGATCCCTGGCTATGAATGCCCACCGAATCATAAACTGGTTGAAGTGGTTGAGAAATTGCTCGGAGCAAAGACCGAAGTGGTGAATTACTGTACCGAAGCGCCGTTTATTCAAACGTTATGCCCGACGCTGGTTCTGGGGCCTGGCTCAATTAATCAGGCTCATCAGCCTGATGAATATCTGGAGACGAGGTTTATCAAGCCCACCCGCGAACTGATCACCCAGGTGATTCACCATTTTTGCTGGCATTAAAACGTAGGCCAAACAATGTCGGATGCGATGCTTGCGCATCTTATCCGACCTACACCTTTGGTGTTACTCGAGGCGATTTTTTAACATTCCCATAAGTTACGCTTATTTAAAGCGTCGTGAATTTAATGGCGTAAATTCCTGCTATTTATTCGTTTGCTGAAGCGATTTCGCAGCATTTGACGTCACCGCTTTTACGTGGCTTTATAAAAGACGACGAAAAGCAAAGCCCGAGCATATTCGCGCCAATGCGACGTGAAGGATACAGGGCTATCAAACGATAAGATGGGGTGTCTGGGGTAATATGAACGAACAATATTCCGCATTGCGTAGTAATGTCAGTATGCTCGGCAAAGTGCTGGGAGAAACCATCAAGGATGCGTTGGGAGAACACATTCTTGAACGCGTAGAAACTATCCGTAAGTTGTCCAAATCTTCACGCGCTGGCAATGATGCTAACCGCCAGGAGTTGCTCACCACCTTACAAAATTTGTCGAACGACGAGCTGCTGCCCGTTGCGCGTGCGTTTAGTCAGTTTCTGAACCTGGCCAACACCGCTGAGCAATACCACAGCATTTCGCCGAAAGGCGAAGCTGCCAGCAACCCGGAAGTGATCGCCCGCACCCTGCGTAAACTGAAAAACCAGCCGGAACTGAGCGAAGACACCATCAAAAAAGCAGTGGAATCGCTGTCGCTGGAACTGGTCCTCACGGCTCACCCAACCGAAATTACCCGTCGTACACTGATCCACAAAATGGTGGAAGTGAACGCCTGTTTAAAACAGCTCGATAACAAAGATATCGCCGACTACGAACACAACCAGCTGATGCGCCGCCTGCGCCAGTTGATCGCCCAGTCATGGCATACCGATGAAATCCGTAAACTGCGCCCAAGCCCGGTAGATGAAGCCAAATGGGGCTTTGCCGTAGTAGAAAACAGCCTGTGGCAAGGCGTACCGAATTACCTGCGCGAACTGAACGAACAACTGGAAGAGAACCTCGGCTACAAACTGCCCGTCGAATTTGTTCCGGTACGTTTTACCTCGTGGATGGGCGGTGACCGCGACGGCAATCCGAACGTCACTGCCGATATCACCCGCCACGTCCTGCTACTCAGCCGCTGGAAAGCCACCGATTTGTTCCTGAAAGATATTCAGGTTCTGGTTTCTGAACTGTCGATGGTTGAAGCCACCCCTGAACTGCTGGCACTGGTTGGCGAAGAGGGTGCCGCAGAACCGTATCGCTATCTGATGAAAAACCTGCGTTCTCGCCTGATGGCGACACAGGCATGGCTGGAAGCGCGCCTGAAAGGCGAAGAACTGCCAAAACCAGAAGGTCTGCTGACACAAAACGAAGAACTGTGGGAACCGCTCTACGCTTGCTACCAGTCACTTCAGGCGTGTGGCATGGGTATTATCGCCAATGGCGATCTGCTCGACACCCTGCGCCGCGTGAAATGTTTCGGCGTACCGCTGGTGCGTATTGATATCCGTCAGGAGAGCACCCGCCATACCGAAGCGCTGGGCGAGCTGACCCGCTACCTCGGTATCGGCGACTACGAGAGCTGGTCAGAAGCCGACAAACAGGCGTTCCTGATCCGCGAACTGAACTCCAAACGTCCGCTTCTACCGCGCAACTGGCAACCAAGCGCCGAAACGCGCGAAGTGCTCGATACCTGCCAGGTGATTGCCGAAGCGCCGCAAGGCTCCATTGCCGCCTACGTGATCTCGATGGCGAAAACGCCGTCCGACGTGCTGGCTGTCCACCTGCTGCTGAAAGAAGCGGGTATCGGGTTTGCGATGCCGGTTGCTCCGCTGTTTGAAACCCTCGATGACCTGAACAACGCCAACGATGTCATGACCCAGCTGCTGAATATCGACTGGTATCGCGGCCTGATTCAGGGCAAACAGATGGTGATGATTGGCTATTCCGACTCAGCAAAAGATGCGGGCGTGATGGCAGCTTCCTGGGCGCAATATCAGGCACAGGATGCATTAATCAAAACCTGCGAAAAAGCGGGTATTGAGCTGACGTTGTTCCACGGTCGCGGCGGTTCCATTGGTCGCGGCGGCGCACCTGCCCATGCGGCGCTGCTGTCACAACCGCCAGGAAGCCTGAAAGGTGGCCTGCGCGTGACCGAACAGGGCGAGATGATCCGCTTTAAATATGGTCTGCCAGAAATCACCGTCAGCAGCCTGTCGCTGTACACCGGGGCGATTCTGGAAGCCAACCTGCTGCCACCGCCTGAGCCGAAAGAGAGCTGGCGTCGCATTATGGATGAACTGTCAGTCATCTCCTGCGATCTCTACCGTGGCTACGTACGTGAAAACAAAGATTTTGTGCCTTACTTCCGCTCCGCTACGCCGGAACAAGAATTGGGTAAACTGCCGTTGGGTTCACGTCCGGCGAAACGTCGCCCGACCGGCGGCGTCGAGTCGCTGCGCGCCATTCCGTGGATTTTTGCCTGGACGCAAAACCGCCTGATGCTCCCCGCCTGGCTGGGTGCAGGTACGGCGCTGCAAAAAGTGGTCGAAGATGGCAAACAGAGCGAGCTGGAAGCCATGTGCCGCGATTGGCCATTCTTCTCGACGCGTCTCGGCATGCTGGAGATGGTCTTCGCCAAAGCAGACCTGTGGCTGGCAGAATACTATGACCAACGCCTGGTCGACAAAGCACTGTGGCCGTTAGGTAAAGAGTTACGCAATCTGCAAGAAGAAGACATCAAAGTGGTGCTGGCGATTGCCAACGATTCTCACCTGATGGCCGATCTGCCGTGGATTGCAGAGTCTATTCAGCTACGGAATATTTACACCGACCCGCTGAACGTATTGCAGGCCGAGTTGCTGCACCGCTCCCGCCAGGCAGAAAAAGAAGGCCATGAACCGGATCCTCGCGTCGAGCAGGCGTTAATGGTCACTATTGCCGGGATTGCGGCAGGTATGCGTAATACCGGCTAATCTTCCTCTCCTGCAAACCCTCGTGCTTTTGCGCGAGGGTTTTCTGAAATACTGCTGTTCTAACACCCTCGTTTTCAATATATTTCTGTCTGCATTTTATTCAAAATCTGGATATCCCTTCAGATATCCTTAAGGAATTGTCGTTACATTCGGCGATATTTTTTTCAAGACAGGTTCTTACTATGCATTCCACAGAAGTCCAGGCTAAACCCCTTTTTAGCTGGAAAGCCCTGGGTTGGGCACTGCTCTACTTTTGGTTTTTCTCTACTCTGCTACAGGCCATTATTTACATCAGTGGTTATAGTGGCACTAACGGCATTCGCGACTCGCTGTTATTCAGTTCGCTGTGGTTGATCCCGGTATTCCTCTTTCCGAAGCGGATTAAAATTATTGCCGCAGTGATCGGCGTGGTGCTATGGGCGGCCTCTCTGGCGGCGCTGTGCTATTACGTCATCTACGGTCAGGAGTTCTCGCAGAGCGTTCTGTTTGTGATGTTCGAAACCAACACCAACGAAGCCAGCGAGTATTTAAGCCAGTATTTCAGCCTGAAAATTGTGCTTATCGCGCTGGCCTATACGGCGGTGGCAGTTCTGCTGTGGACACGCCTGCGCCCGGTCTATATTCCAAAGCCGTGGCGTTATGTTGTCTCTTTTGCCCTACTTTATGGCTTGATTCTGCATCCGATCGCCATGAATACGTTTATCAAAAACAAGCCGTTTGAGAAAACGTTGGATAACCTGGCATCGCGTATGGAGCCTGCCGCACCGTGGCAATTCCTGACCGGCTATTATCAGTATCGTCAGCAACTAAACTCGCTAACAAAGCTACTGAATGAAAATAATGCATTGCCGCCGCTGGCTAATTTCAAAGATGAATCGGGTAACGAACCGCGCACCTTAGTGCTGGTAATTGGCGAATCGACCCAGCGTGGACGCATGAGCCTGTACGGTTATCCGCGTGAAACCACGCCGGAGCTGGATGCGCTGCATAAAACCGATCCGAATCTGACCGTGTTTAATAACGTGGTTACGTCTCGTCCGTACACCATTGAAATCCTGCAACAGGCGCTGACCTTTGCCAATGAAAAGAACCCGGATCTGTATCTGACGCAGCCGTCGCTGATGAACATGATGAAACAGGCGGGTTATAAAACCTTCTGGATCACCAACCAGCAGACAATGACCGCCCGCAATACGATGCTGACGGTATTTTCGCGCCAGACCGACAAGCAGTACTACATGAACCAGCAACGTACGCAGAGTGCGCGTGAATACGACACCAACGTGCTGAAGCCGTTCCAGGAAGTGCTGAAGGACCCTGCGCCGAAGAAACTGATCATCGTTCATCTGCTGGGTACGCATATCAAGTACAAGTACCGTTATCCGGAAGATCAGGGCAAATTTGACGGTAATACAGAGCATGTTCCACCGGGATTAAACGCAGAAGAGCTGGAGTCATATAATGATTATGACAATGCTAACCTGTACAACGATCACGTGGTTGCCAGCCTGATTAAAGACTTTAAAGCGACCGATCCGAACGGTTTCCTGGTTTATTTCTCTGACCACGGTGAAGAGGTTTACGACACGCCGCCGCACAAAACTCAGGGGCGTAATGAAGACAATCCGACGCGTCATATGTACACCATTCCGTTCCTGCTGTGGACGTCAGAAAAATGGCAAGCGACTCATCCGCGTGATTTCTCACAGGATGTTGATCGTAAATACAGCCTGGCGGAACTGATCCACACCTGGTCAGATTTGGCGGGCTTATCTTACGACGGTTACGATCCAACCCGTTCAGTGGTGAATCCGCAGTTCAAAGAAACTACCCGCTGGATTGGTAACCCGTATAAGAAAAACGCACTGATCGATTACGACACTCTGCCGTATGGCGATCAGGTGGGTAATCAGTAATTATCAGCCAGATGTTATTTGCCGGATGCGACGCTTGACGCGTCTTATCCGGCCTACAGATCGCGGCGGTAGGCCGGATAAGGCGTTTACGCCGCATCCGGCAATACAAGTCGACTGAAACTGCCGCAATGTTTACATCTCACTCCCATCAGGCCACACTTTTCAGGTGGCCTTTTTTCATAATGCCAGTTACTGTTTTCCCGTCTACATACCTAAGGGAATAACATGTATCACGACGTCAGCTATCTGCTCTCCCGCCTGATCAACGGCCCGCTGTCCCTGCGCCAGATTTACTTTGCCAGCAGCAACGGCCCGGTGCCCGATCTTGCGTATCAGGTCGATTTTCCACGTCTGGAAATTGTGCTGGAAGGTGAGTTTATTGATACCGGCGCTGGAGCAGCGTTAGTTCCCGGCGATGTGCTGTACGTCCCTGCTGGTGGCTGGAATTTTCCACAATGGCAAGCCCCCGCCACGACCTTTAGCGTGCTATTTGGCAAACAGCAACTCGGCTTCAGCGTCGTGCAATGGGATGGCAAACAATATCAAAATCTGGCGAAGCAACACGTCGCCCGACGCGGCCCACGCATTGGTTCTTTTCTGCTACAAACGCTCAATGAAATGCAAATGCAGTCGCAGGAGCAGCAAACGGCCAGACTTATCGTCGCCAGCCTGCTTAGCCACTGCCGCGATTTGCTCGGCAGCCAAATACAGACCGCCTCACGCAGCCAGGCTCTATTCGAAGCTATTCGTGATTATATCGACGAACGCTATGCCTCCGCACTTACCCGCGAATCTGTCGCACAGGCGTTCTATATTTCGCCAAATTACCTCTCGCACCTGTTTCAAAAAACGGGGGCCATTGGTTTTAACGAATACCTGAATCACACGCGACTGGAGCACGCTAAGACATTATTGAAAGGCTATGACCTGAAGGTAAAAGAAGTGGCGCACGCCTGCGGCTTTGTCGACAGCAACTACTTCTGCCGTCTGTTTCGTAAAAATACCGAACGCTCGCCGTCGGAATATCGTCGGCAGTACCACAGCCAACTGACAGAAAAACCGACTACTCCAGAATAAGATGGGTTTGCTGCGGCGCAGAAAGCACTTTGCGCACTGCGCTCATCACCCTCTGCGGCTCACGCAGGAAAGCGTAGATGCTGCATTGCACGTAGCGACAATGTTCAAATCGCTCAGCACCGGCAAGCTCGATATCCGTAATTAACAGCGCAACATCCGCCCGGCGGATATCCTCGTCCGCTAAACGATTCTCCGTTCCCAACGCGCCCTGAGTTTCAATGCTGACGCCCCACTTCTCTAACTGGCACAACTTTTCCAGCCGTTCCGCCGCCATATAAGTATGCGCCACGCCGCTTACGCAGGCGGTTACTGCCACCAGATATGCCATTTTAACCTCCCACGGTAACCTGAAATCCGGCCCGTTCTGCCATTTCACGCATCGTTGCCACATCGGCTGACGACGGCGCAGCAACCTCTTTCATCGACCATGTTTTCCCCAGCAGGCGGTATTTCGGCTCGCCGTACTGATGAAACGGTAACAGATGGATCTGCTTGATATTCAGCGGGATCAGCACGTCCAGCGCCTGCTGCATATTCTCCCGGCTGAGCGTGAAACCAGGGATCAGCGGTAAACGCGGGATCACGTTGACACCCTCACTCACCAGCAAACGCAGATTCTCCAGCACGCGTTGCAGGTTCATCTTCACCACATCCCGCGCCTGAGCCGCATCCATAATTTTTAAATCGAACAACACTTCATCGCACAATTTCGCCAGCGGTAACAGCTTGCTGGCTGGCGCGTCTCCGGCAGTTTCGATGGCGCATGACACACCCCATAGCCGCAGTCGCTGTAAAAAACGGGTCGCAAACTCCGCCTGCATTAACACTTCGCCGCCAGAAAGCGTGACGCCGCCGCCGGACGTGCGAAAGAAAATGTCATCTTTCATCACTTCCCGTTCCAGCGCGTCAAGGCTGATATCGCGGCCAATCCGTTCAAATGCCCCGGAGGGGCATTCATCCGCATCACGCAAACATTTCGCGCAGTGCAGACATTTCGCCTCTCTGCGCACCGTCTGGATTTTGCCGGAGATCGACTCCGGATTAGCACACCATGGGCAAAGATGCGGACAGCCTTTAAAAAAGACCACCGTACGAATGCCCTCGCCGTCATTCAGTGAATAACGCTGAATGTTGAAAATGCGCGCCACATCATCGCGGCGCGTTTCCACAACGTTACAGCTGATGCGCTGTCCGGCGGATGATGTCATCCTGGATCTCCTTCGACAGTTCGACAAAGAAGGCGCTGTATCCGGCAACGCGCACCACCAGCCCGGCATAATCTTGTGGGCGCTGTTGCGCTTCCCGTAACGTGTCGGCGTTCACCACGTTAAACTGAATATGCTGCAACTTAAGCTGGGTAAACGCCCGTAAGAAGTCGGCCAGTTTGCGTAATCCCGCTTCACCTTCGAGGGTCGCCGGAGTGAATTTCACGTTCAGCAATGTACCGTTAGAAAGCAGTGTGTTATCGAGCTTACTGACTGATTTCAGTACCGCCGTTGGTCCTTGTGCGTCCTGACCCAGCATGGGTGACAAGCCACCGTCTGCCAGTTGCTCTCCGGCAAAGCGACCGTCTGGCGTCGCGCCAACCACCGCTCCCAACGGGACATGAGCAGAAACGGTATACGATCCCGGCGTGAAGTAGCCGCCGCGCGGGTTCTGGTATTTTTCCACTTCTTTGCAGTAGTGGCGTAACAGTTCGGCGCTAATGTTATCCACCTCGTCGATATCGTTACCGTATTTCTCGAAGCGGTTAATTAAGCGAGCGCGGACTTTTTCGCCTTCTGGCGTGGCGAAGTTGGCTTTTAATACCGACAGCAATTCGTCAAAACTTAAACGCTGTTGATCAAAAATCATCCCTTTCAACGCATGGAGAGAATCGCTCAGGTTGGCGATACCGATCCCCTGTACGCCGGAGAAGTTATAACGCGCGCCGCCATCGGTAATATCGCGACCTTTTTCCAGACAATCGCTGATAAAAGACGAGAGTAGCGGTACAGGTGCCCAGTCGCGATGGCCGATATCACAAATATTGCTGCCCTCAACCATCAGGGTGATGTAGTGGCTGATCTTGGCGCGGATCTGTTCCAGTAAACCTTCATAAGTCAGCGCAGCGTTGCCTTCATTTTCATGCAGGCAGATTTCCATCACTTTCAGCAGGTTAAACATCGCGATGTCATGCAAGCCGTAGGTTCTGCCGGGAATAGATAATTCCACACAGCCCACTACGGAATAGTCGCGCGCATCTTCCAGCAAAACGCCACGGTTGAGGAACGCTGGCACTACCACTTCATCGTTAAAGATTTGCGGAATACCGGTGCCGAGGCGAATGGTTTCTGCGGTTTTCATCAGGAACGGCGTGTCGATCAAGGCGTTAGTGCGCACGCCGAGGTTCGGTTGCGGTAATTGCACGCTTTGATAAGCGTCAAGGCAAAGGAACGAAAGCACGTTCACCGCGCTACGTCCGTTCTCGGTTAACCCGCCGAGCAGTGCGGTATAGCCGGTAGGGAAACCGGCGAAATAACGCGCGCTACTGGTGGAGCGCAACAGCACGATGTCGTTGCATTTCACCCATAAAGATTCGAGCAGTTCTTTCAGGAATGCCGGATCTTCGCCCTGGGTTAATGATGTCTGATAGAACGGCAACATATACTGGTCGAAGCGCCCCAACGATAGCGAACTGGCGTTGGATTCGTATTGCAGAATGATGTTCATGTACCAGAATAACTGGCACGCCTGCCAGAACGTCTGCGGCTTATGTTCGGCGTTATGGCGGGAGATCTCCGCAATAGTCAGCAATTCTTCGCGACGCGGGCCATCAGTGCAGCTTGCCGCCATCGTTTCCGCCAGTTCGGCGTAACGCAAAATATGTTTCTGCGAGGCTTCCAGCAGTAACAGCGCTGCCTGATAAAAGTGATTCTCCGGCTGTTGCTGACAATGTTGCTGCATCTGTGCCACCAGCTCCCCCAGCCCGTGATTCAGCAGGCGCGGGTAATCAATAATAATGTGCCCCTGGCCTTTATCCGTCTGGTTGATGCTGAAAATCTGCGTGCTGGTCGCGGCTTTTACTTCATCCGTCATCTGCCCGTTGATGAAATCTTTCATCGAACGTTTTTCCCAGTACGGGAACAACTCTTCGCGGTAGATACGTTTATCTTCTTCGCTGATAGCAAAGCGGTCCTGCGGACGCGTCGGGAATTGATCCAGTTCTTTCAGCAGCCAGTAAGGGTCCATTTCCGGCGACATAATCCCGGCGCGTGGTTTTACGGTGCGGTTACCGGCAATCAGTTCTTCATCACGAATCGAAATTTCAACGTGTTCAAGGATATACGCTGTTGCTTTCGCCCGACGCATTATCACCGGCTCCCCTTCGGTTTGCCGATGGCTGGCGGTATAAAGCAACGCCCGCTCCAGCGAGATTTCACGGGTATTGGCAAACAGTGCAGTTTTGAGGCGAGAGATACGATTCGTCATGAGGAACTCCTGTGGGAAAGCGAACCCGCCCTTGCGGGCGGGATAAGAACTTAAGCGGTTTGTGCCAGGTGAGCTTCAATTTTGCTCATAATGGCGTCAGCACGCTTTACCGCGTCGCTGATGTTGACACGCACGATAGTCTTGCCAGCAAAACGCTCTTCAAATTTGATGCCGATATCTTTGGTCAAAATCACCATATCGGCGCTTGCCACGTCTTCCGCAGTCAGTTCATTTTCCAGACCAATCGACCCCTGGGTTTCTACTTTTACTTCCCAGCCTTTCGCTTTCGCGGCGCTTTCCAGCGCCTCTGCCGCCATATAAGTATGGGCAACACCTGAAGGACATGCGGTTACTGCGATAATTTTCGTCATGGCTCGTTCCTCAATTAATTAATTTCAAAATCCAGATCCAGGTCGTCTTCCTTCTCTTCAGTTGAAGACCCATTTTTACGCGCCAGACTTTTCAGCACGTTCACGCAGACTGCCGTCACAACCGCCCCGACAGCCACTGCCGCGATGTAACCCAACTTACCTTCAACCACCGGCAGCACAATCAGACCACCCCAGCCTGCATAGCACTGCGCACCGACCAGCGCCGCAGTTACCGCACCACAAACTGAACCGACCATGATGGAAGGAATGACACGCAGCGGATCGGCAGCGGCGAAAGGAATCGCCCCTTCAGTAACGCCAACACAGCCCATCACCAGTGCCGCCTTGCCGGTTTCGCGCTCTTCTGCGGAGAAATTTTTACGACCAATCAGCGTCGCCAGCCCCATCCCCAGCGGTGGAACACAAATCCCAACAGCGGCAATAGCCACCACGGTATAAACACCCTGAGCAACGCAAATCAGCATGAAGGCATAGGCCACTTTGTTAACCGGGCCGCCCATATCGAACGCCAGCATCAGACCCATGATCACCGCCAGCATAACAATGCTGCCCTGCTGCATCCCCTGAAGCCACTGGGTCAGGCTGTTGGTCAACGCCCCCACCGGCTCGCCCAGCCCCCACATCATGACGCCAGCGGTAATCAGTGTGCCGACGATTGGAATGATGAAGATTGGCATTACCGAGCGCAGAACTTTATGCACTGGAATTTTCTTCAGGTAATGCACCACGATGCCGCCGATAATCCCGGCGATCAGCGCACCAAAGAAGCCCGCGCCAAAGCTGTTACCAACCCAGGCACCGATAGCGCATGGAGCCAGCGCAGAACGTTCTGCAATGGAATAACCGATGTAAGCGGCGAGGAAAGGCACCATCAGCGTCAAACCTGCAACGCCGATATCAAACAGTTTTTTCAGATTCGGATCGGCTACGGCATCCGGCACTGCGCCTTTGCCATACAACATGACGGAAACCGCCAGCAAAATACCGCCCGATACCACGAAGGGAATCATGTGTGAAACGCCCGTCATTAAATGCTGACGGGTATTTTTCAGGATCTGCACCAACTCATTCATAAGCTGCTCCCGGGCTTGCGAAAGCCCATGTCCATATTTTTGATGGAAGAAACAATAGGCAATCGCAGGCGGAGCAAACAGTGGATAAAAAGGCCATTTACTGGACTTTTGTAATATCAGTACAAAAATGCGATCCGCCTCATAACTTGCGATAATCCGGAAGTACGCCGCAAAACGGCGTCTTGTGAGACGCGTCGCAAATTGACGGTTACATTACATTTGTCCAGCTTTTGGCAGATTTGTCACATGGCAGGCCGTTGCCGTGCGCTCTTATCCTGTAAACAGAAAACCGTACCGGGAGAAAGGCAATGGCCCTGATTGTGGAATTTATTTGTGAGCTACCTAACGGCGTCCATGCGCGTCCGGCAAGCCACGTTGAAACGCTGTGTAATACTTTTTCATCACAAATTGAGTGGCATAACCTGCGCACTGACCGCAAGGGCAACGCCAAAAGCGCCCTTGCGCTGATTGGCACCGATACGCTGGTGGGCGATAACTGCCAGTTACTGATTTCCGGGGCCGACGAACAGGAAGCGCACCAGCGTTTAAGCCAATGGCTGCGCGATGAATTCCCCCACTGCGACGCACCGCTGGCGGAAGTAAAATCTGACGAACTGGAACCACTGCCGGTTTCACTGACCAATCTGAATCCGCAAATTATCCGCGCTCGCACCGTGTGCAGCGGTAGCGCAGGCGGCATTCTGACGCCGATCTCTTCTTTAGATCTCAATGCGCTGGGTAATCTTCCCGCAGCCAAAGGCGTTGACGCCGAACAATCCGCACTGGAAAACGGTCTGACGCTGGTACTGAAAAACATAGAGTTTCGTCTGCTGGATAGCGACGGTGCTACCAGCGCGATTCTGGAAGCGCACCGATCCCTGGCTGGCGATACTTCCCTGCGCGAACATTTACTGGCAGGTGTCAGCGCCGGATTAAGCTGCGCCGAAGCGATTGTTGCCAGTGCGAATCACTTTTGCGAAGAGTTCGCCCGTTCCAGCAGCAGTTACCTGCAAGAACGTGCCCTGGACGTACGCGACGTCTGCTTCCAGTTACTCCAGCAAATCTACGGTGAGCAACGCTTCCCGGCACCGGGCAAACTGACGCAGCCCGCCATTTGTATGGCTGATGAACTGACCCCCAGCCAGTTCCTCGAACTGGATAAAAATCATCTCAAAGGTCTGTTACTGAAAAGTGGCGGCACCACATCACATACGGTGATCCTTGCCCGTTCGTTCAACATTCCGACGCTGGTAGGTGTGGATATTGATGCCCTTACTCCGTGGCAGCATCAGACGATTTATATCGACGGCAACGCAGGGGCGATTGTGGTTGAGCCAGGGGAATCCGTGGCCCGTTATTATCAGCAAGAAGCCCGCGTACAGGACGCTCTGCGTGAGCAACAGCGTGTCTGGCTGACCCAGCAAGCGCGTACCGCTGACGGTATCCGCATTGAAATTGCCGCTAACATCGCTCACTCCGTGGAAGCGCAGGCCGCATTCGGCAATGGTGCGGAAGGCGTTGGTTTGTTCCGCACTGAAATGCTCTATATGGATCGCACCAGTGCACCGGGTGAAAGCGAGCTGTACAACATCTTTTGTCAGGCGCTGGAGTCTGCCAACGGACGCAGCATTATTGTGCGCACTATGGACATTGGTGGTGACAAACCCGTTGATTATCTGAACATTCCCGCAGAAGCTAACCCGTTCCTCGGTTATCGCGCGGTGCGTATTTATGAAGAATACGCGTCGTTGTTTACCACACAACTACGATCGATCCTGCGCGCCTCTGCTCACGGCAGCCTGAAAATCATGATCCCGATGATCTCCTCAATGGAAGAGATCTTATGGGTGAAAGAAAAACTGGCGGAAGCCAAACAGCAACTGCGTAACGAACACATTCCGTTTGATGAGAAGATCCAGCTCGGCATCATGCTGGAAGTGCCGTCGGTGATGTTCATCATCGATCAATGCTGCGAAGAGATTGATTTCTTTAGTATTGGTAGTAATGACCTGACGCAATATCTACTGGCAGTGGATCGCGATAACGCTAAGGTGACTCGTCACTACAACAGCCTGAATCCGGCCTTCTTGCGGGCGCTCGATTACGCCGTGCAGGCGGTGCATCGCCAGGGCAAATGGATTGGTCTGTGCGGTGAACTGGGAGCGAAAGGTTCCGTGCTGCCGTTGCTGGTCGGTTTAGGGCTGGATGAACTCAGCATGAGCGCACCATCAATTCCGGCGGCGAAAGCGCGGATGGCGCAACTTGATAGCCGTGAGTGCCGCCAGTTGCTCAACCAGGCAATGGCCTGCCGTACTTCGCTGGAAGTGGAACACCTGCTGGCGCAATTCCGCATGACCCAACAGGACGCACCGCTGGTCACCGCCGAGTGCATCACACTGGAAAGCGACTGGCGCAGCAAAGAAGAAGTGCTCAAAGGCATGACCGATAACCTGCTGCTGGCGGGCCGCTGCCGCTATCCGCGTAAACTGGAAGCCGACTTGTGGGCGCGCGAGGCCGTTTTCTCTACCGGACTGGGCTTTAGTTTCGCCATTCCCCACAGTAAATCGGAACACATTGAGCAATCCACCATCAGCGTAGCGCGTCTGCAAGCGCCAGTGCGCTGGGGCGATGATGAAGCGCAATTCATCATTATGTTAACCCTGAACAAACACGCCGCGGGCGATCAACATATGCGCATTTTCTCGCGCCTCGCTCGTCGCATCATGCACGAAGAATTCCGTAATGCGCTGGTTAACGCCGCCTCTGCCGACGCTATCGCCAGCCTGCTGCAACATGAACTGGAACTGTAAAAGGAAACATCATGGAACTGTATCTGGACACCGCTAACGTCGCAGAAGTCGAACGTCTGGCACGCATATTCCCGATTGCCGGGGTGACAACTAACCCGAGCATTATCGCTGCCAGCAAGGAGTCCATCTGGGAAGTGCTGCCGCGCCTGCAAAAAGCGATCGGTGATGAGGGCATTCTGTTTGCTCAGACCATGAGCCGCGACGCGCAGGGTATGGTGAAAGAAGCGAAACGCCTGCGCGACGCTATTCCGGGCATTGTGGTGAAAATTCCGGTAACCTCTGAAGGTCTGGCAGCAATTAAAATGCTGAAGAAAGAAGGCATTACTACGCTGGGAACCGCAGTGTACAGCGCCGCGCAAGGATTACTGGCGGCGCTGGCTGGAGCCAAATACGTTGCTCCATACGTTAACCGCGTAGATGCCCAGGGCGGTGACGGCATTCGTACTGTACAGGAGTTGCAAGCGTTACTGGAAATGCATGCGCCAGAAAGCATGGTGCTGGCTGCCAGCTTTAAAACACCACGTCAGGCGCTGGATTGTTTGCTGGCAGGATGTGAATCCATCACACTGCCCTTAGATGTAGCGCAACAAATGCTTAACACCCCTGCGGTAGAGTCAGCTATAGAGAAGTTCGAGCACGACTGGAATGCCGCATTTGGCACTACTCATCTCTAAAGGAGTAATTATGGACCGCATTATTCAATCACCAGGTAAATACATCCAGGGCGCAGATGTAATTAATCGTCTGGGCGAGTACCTGAAGCCACTGGCGGAACGCTGGTTAGTGGTGGGTGACAAATTTGTTTTAGGTTTTGCTCAATCCACTGTCGAGAAAAGCTTTAAAGATGCTGGACTGGTAGTAGAAATTGCGCCGTTTGGCGGTGAATGTTCGCAAAATGAGATCGACCGTCTGCGTGGCATCGCGGAGACTGCGCAGTGTGGCGCAATTCTCGGTATTGGTGGCGGAAAAACCCTCGATACTGCCAAAGCACTGGCACATTTCATGGGTGTTCCGGTAGCGATCGCACCGACTATCGCTTCTACCGACGCACCGTGCAGCGCATTGTCTGTTATCTACACCGATGAGGGTGAGTTTGACCGCTATCTGCTGTTGCCAAATAACCCGAATATGGTCATTGTCGACACCAAAATCGTCGCTGGCGCGCCCGCGCGTCTGTTAGCGGCGGGTATTGGCGATGCGCTGGCAACCTGGTTTGAAGCGCGTGCCTGTTCCCGTAGCGGCGCGACCACCATGGCGGGTGGCAAGTGCACTCAGGCAGCGCTGGCACTGGCTGAACTGTGCTACAACACCCTGCTGGAAGAAGGCGAAAAAGCGATGCTTGCCGCCGAACAGCATGTAGTGACTCCGGCGCTGGAGCGCGTGATTGAAGCGAACACCTATTTGAGTGGCGTTGGTTTTGAAAGCGGCGGGCTGGCGGCGGCACACGCGGTACATAACGGCCTGACCGCTATCCCGGACGCGCATCACTATTATCATGGTGAAAAAGTGGCATTCGGTACGCTGACGCAGCTGGTTCTGGAAAACGCGCCGGTGGAGGAAATCGAAACCGTAGCTGCGCTTAGCCATGCGGTAGGTTTGCCAATAACTCTCGCTCAACTGGATATTAAAGAAGATGTCCCGGCAAAAATGCGAATTGTGGCAGAAGCGGCATGTGCAGAAGGTGAAACCATCCACAACATGCCTGGCGGCGCGACGCCAGATCAGGTTTACGCCGCACTGCTGGTAGCCGACCAGTATGGTCAGCGTTTCCTGCAAGAGTGGGAATAATCTACTCCAAACTCCCGGCTTGTCCGGGAGTTTGAACGCAAAATTGCCTGATGCGCTACGCTTATCAGGCCTACGCAATCTCTGCAATATAGTAAATTTACGTACTTTTGTAGACCGGATAAGGCGTTCACGCCGCATCCGGCACGCTGTGCCAGTAATCTGAAACTTCCACGTTGTTCGGGTGTTTTTTTATCCGCTTCTGGACATTTTCTCCACAGAACAATCGTTAGCCCGGAAGGTCGAATCTGTGACTCTTATTTTCACGGACGAAACAGATGAAAGCTTCACTGGCGTTATTCAGTCTTCTGACGGTATTTACCAGTTACTCCTTAAAATCTCCCGCCGTTCCACCAACCGTGGTACAAATCCAGGCCAACACCAATCTTGCCATCGCAGACGGCGCCAGACAGCAAATCGGCAGCACGCTATTTTACGATCCGGCGTATGTGCAGCTTACCTATCCTGGCGGTGATGTCCCGCAAGAACGCGGCGTATGTTCCGATGTGGTGATCCGTGCATTGCGCAGCCAGAAGGTCGATTTGCAGAAACTGGTGCACGAAGATATGGCGAAGAATTTTGCTGCGTACCCGCAAAAATGGCAGTTAAAGCGCCCGGACAGCAACATCGATCACCGTCGGGTGCCTAATCTGGAAACCTGGTTTACCCGCCACGATAAAACACGCCCCACCAGCAAGAACCCCAGTGACTATCAAGCGGGCGATATTGTCTCCTGGCGATTAGATAACGGGCTGGCACATATTGGGGTGGTGTCAGATGGCTTCGCCCGCGACGGTACGCCGCTGGTGATACATAACATTGGCGCAGGCGCGCAGGAAGAAGATGTACTGTTTAGCTGGCGGATGGTGGGGCACTATCGGTATTTTGCTAAATAAGAGATCTCCCCACATGAAGAAAAAATTCAGATCCTTTTTACACTGACGGCTTCTTTTTTCTTACGGCTCACCAGCGCCAGTGCCAGTACAATCAGCACAATACCGCTACCTTCAACTGCCCCCGGATTCTCACCGAGCAGCCACCAGGAAAAGAGTACGCCGCAAACGGGAACGGCCAGTGTGCTTAAGCTGGCAATACTGGCAGGCAAGTTTTTCAATACAAACAACCATAAGCTCCACGCCAGCGCTGTCGCCAGAATCGCACTGTAGGCCAGCGCCCAGAACACGGTGGGTTGCCAGTCAATTTCACGTTGCGGCACCAGTAAAGCGACCACGCTCATCACCAGCGCCGCATACAGCATCTGCCAGGATGTTAGCGACAATAAATCCACGCGCGGATGGCGGGCATACAGACGTTTAGCAACAATCGCGCTCGCCCCCCAACTCACACCGGAGAGGATTGCCAGCATGGCACTTTTCATCGAAGAGAAATCGAGTTGCCACGGCTGCAACACCAAAAATAAGCCGAAAGCGGCAATCAGTATCGCGAAATATTGCCCACGTCGCAGGCGTTCACCGAGAAACAACGCGGCGAAAATCACCACCCAGAACGGCATGGTATAGCTCAGGATTGCCACCTTCCCCGCTCCGCCGCTGACCAGCGCCCACTGTGCCAGGCCAACCATCCCGCAGGTTTGTAACAGGGCAATGGCTAAGGTGTATTTAAACGGCGTCGGGCGCATTCCGCGACCACGTAATAAAAGAACGATGAATAAAACGAGAGCGCCGAAAATGCAGCGTAAGGCGGTGAAGTCGAAGGCACCGATGTAGCTGGTGACTTGCTTCATGAAAATCCAGCTATAACTCCAGATAAGTGTGAGCACAACCAGGCCACTGATTGCCAGTGGGTTGCTCTTTCCTGCGGCAGACATGAGAGATCCAGTGTGTAGTTTTCCTGTGGACACTATACGCCGGTAAAGAAACTTCAGCGACTGCATGAAAGGCAGTCGCTGAAGAAGGTCAGATTACAGCAGGTCGAAACGGTCGAGGTTCATCACTTTCACCCACGCTGCCACGAAGTCTTTAACAAACTTCTCGTGGGCATCGCTGCTGGCGTAGACTTCCGCCACCGCACGCAGGACAGAGTTAGAACCAAAGACCAGATCCGCACGGCTGGCTGTGTATTTCACTTCGCCAGTTTCGCGGTCACGGCCTTCGAACAGTTCTTTCGATTCGTCGGTCGCTTTCCACTCGTAACGCATATCCAGCAAGTTCACGAAGAAGTCATTGCTCAATACACCAACGCGGTCAGTGAAGACGCCGTTTTTGCTGCCATCGAAGTTGGCACCCAGTACGCGCATCCCGCCCACCAGCGCAGTCATTTCCGGCGCGGTCAGCGTCAGTTGCTGTGCTTTATCAATCAACAGTGACTCGGTGGTGGAAACGTCCAGACGAGCGCGATAGTTACGGAAACCGTCAGCAATTGGTTCCAGCAGTTCGAACATCTCAATGTCAGTCTGATCCTGACGCGCATCAACGCGACCCGGCGCAAACGGTACATGAATGCTCAAACCTGCGGCGCTTGCGGCTTTCTCAACGCCAACCACACCTGCCAGCACGATGATATCCGCCAGCGAAGCTTTGCCAGACTCTTTCTGAATTTTCTCCAGAACTGGCAGAGCACGAACGGCTGCGGCGTTCACATCCCAGTCACGCTGCGGCATTAATGCCAGACGCGCACCGTTGGCACCACCACGTTTGTCGCCACCACGGAAGGTAGAAGCAGACGCCCAGGCCACCGATACCAGCTCACTAACAGACAGACCAGAATCCGCAATCGCGAATTTCAGATCGATAATGTCCTGCTCGGTCGGGTTGTAGATCGGCTGCGGCAGCGGATCTTGCCAGATCAGATCTTCTTTCGGTACTTCCGGCCCGATGTAACGAGATTTCGGCCCCATATCCCTGTGCGTCAGTTTGAACCAGGCACGAGCAAAGGCTTCGTTGAACGCCTGCGGATCGTTGAGGAAACGACGAGAGATCTTCTCGAACTCAGGATCAAAACGCAGCGTCAGGTCGGTCACCAGCATCGTCGGTTTACGTTTCTTCGACGGATCAAACGGATCCGGGATAATTTCCGGTGCGTCTACCGCTTCAAACTGGATTGCGCCAGCCGGGCTGCGGGTCTGTACCCACTCATACTTGAACAGGTTCTCGAAGAAATAGTTGCTCCACTGGGTCGGCGTCTGGGTCCAGACCACTTCCAGACCAGAGGTAATGGCATCTGCGCCAACGCCGCTGCCGTAAGTGCTCGCCCAGCCTAAACCTTGTTCTTCAATCGGTGCAGCTTCTGGATCAGGACCTACATTTGATGTCGGACCGGCACCGTGGGTTTTACCCAGCGTATGACCACCCGCAATCAGCGCCACGGTTTCTTCGTCATTCATGCCCATGTTGCCGAAGGTCGCGCGGATAGCTGCTGCTGCCGAAAGTGGTTCGCCGCTGTGATCCGGGCCTTCCGGGTTAACGTAAATCAGGCCCATCTCGGTTGCACCCAGCGGTGCTTTCGCCAGCGCTTCCGGATGACGGTGAGTCAGCCAGGCTTTTTCATCACCCCAGTTAACATCCAGATCCGGTTCCCAGACGTCTTCACGACCGGCACCAAAACCGAAGGTACGGAAGCCGGAGTTTTCCAGCGCCACGTTACCCGCGAGGATAAACAGGTCGGCCCAGGAGATTTTCTGACCATATTTCTGTTTGATTGGCCACAACAGGCGACGCGCTTTATCGAGGCTTACGTTATCCGGCCAGGAGTTCAGCGGTGCAAAGCGTTGCTGACCACGACCCGCGCCGCCGCGACCGTCGATTGAACGGTAAGTACCCGCGCCGTGCCAGGCCATACGAATAAACAGACCAGCGTAGCTGCCCCAGTCGGCAGGCCACCACGGCTGAGATTCTGTCAGCAGGGCTTTCAGATCTTTTTTCAGGCCGTAGTAATCTAATTTGCTGAATTCTTTGCGGTAGTCAAAGTCCTCACCCAGCGGGTTAGAACGATTAGAATGTTGGTTTAACAGGTCAACACGGAGTTGATTTGGCCACCAGTCGCGCGTGGTTGTGCCCCCACCTGCGCTCTGGTCGTGACCGCCCTGATGGAACGGGCATTTGCCGGTGGCTGTCGTGTTATGGATATCGTCTGACGTGCTCATCAATGTGCTCCCCTCTACAGTGTTACCGTTACGATACACAGCGTTAGAGAGAAGTTATAATTGAATTAATCCACGGATGCGATAGTTGAGATCTTACATATTGTTGGTTAAAGAGATGTAGATCAAATTGATCGTAATTAAGACTTTTTGATTATGTCCGATTTAGGACAAATGCTTTATAAAAAAGGGTTTTAGATTTGTATCCTTCAAGTAATGAGGGAGAAAACAAGGCTGATAACCTTATTTTCCCGCCCTCATTTCGAGGCAGCATTTTGTGCTCTGTTTAAAATTTGTGAACACTGTGTGATTTTCACAAAAGGCACAATACTTATAAACCAGGTCGAACTCCCAGTGTATGGCAAATCGCATAACTCATTTCAGCGCGGTTAAGCGTATAGAAGTGGAAATCTTTCACTCCTTCACGGCTTAAAATCTTCACCATATCCATGGCGATATTCGCGCCCACCAGCTTGCGGGTTTCAGCATCGTCATCCAGGCCGTCGAACATTTGTGCCATCCACGCCGGAATACGCACGTTGGTCATGTCGGCAAATTTCTTCGCCTGTTTAAAGTTCGAAACCGGCAAAATTCCCGGAATGATTTCCACATCAATGCCTGCCGAGACGCAGCGATCGCGAAAACGCAGGTAGCTTTCGACATCGAAGAAGAACTGAGTAATGGCGCGGTTGGCTCCGGCATCCACTTTTCGTCTCAGGTTGAGTAAATCGGCCTGGGCACTTTTCGCTTCTGGATGTACTTCCGGATACGCCGCCACGGAGATATCGAAATCTGCCACTTCTTTTAACAGCGTCACCAGGTCAGAAGCATACATTTCTGGCTTACCACTTCCCGGCGGCAGGTCGCCACGCAGCGCCACGATATGGCGAATACCGTTATTCCAGTAGTCGCGTGCAATGATCCGCAGCTCGGCAGGCGTCGCATCAATGCAGGTAAGATGCGGTGCCGCTTCCAGGCCGGTGCGATCTTTAATGCCTTTAATAATGCTGTGCGTACGGTCGCGCTCGCCGGAGTTTGCGCCATAGGTCACCGATACAAACTTCGGTTTCAGGCTGCTAAGGCGATCGATGGAGTTCCACAGGGTCTGCTCCATTTCACTGGTACGCGGCGGGAAAAATTCGAACGAAACGTTAATCTGCCCCTGGACTTCTGCCAGACTCTGATTCAGGGCATCCCGCTGGCTGGCGTGAAAAAAGCTCATACCTTACCTCATCAATCGCTTATCGTTATATGTTGTGTTGTGCACATCTATCCGTTTAGACGTCCAGATGTAAAGATGAAGGAAAAGCCGAAGGGCGTCAACCGAAAAATAACCAATGATGGTGAGGAAAAATCAGGGAAGATGAAAAAAACTCATCTTAATTAGAGGCGATAAAAGATTTCTCTATAGCGCAATCCACCTCGCACGTTTTGACTCATATTCTGACAACACAGCGACACCTGGGCTAATTCGAAAAACAACGTCCTGCCACCGGATGGTGATGTTAAGGCATCTGATTCGGCCTGCGCCCTCGCGTAGGCCGAATACAGGATCTGCGCAATCAACGGGTAACAAACAGTTGAGTCAATTCAGTGCGCACTTTTATTTGATATCCTTCACGCGCATACCGTTGAGCTGTTCATCCGTAATGGTGTTGCCCGCTTTGAAGTAATCAACCACCGCGTGATAAACGTAATAACCGCCCGTTGTGTTACGCGCTTTCCCTTCGGTAAAGGCGGTAAAACCATCTCCACCATCAGCAAGGAAACTCTGAGTAGCAATGTGATAAACCGTCGCATCTTCAATGGGTTTGCCATTCAAAGTCAGTGTGATTACCCGCTGACCAACCGGCCTGTTGCTGTCGTACTTCATTTCCAGGCCTTTCGATACCTGTAAAACGCCATTGCTTAAACTTGCGCCGTGTTCCATCAGACTGCGTAATTGTTTACCCATGAGTTCCATCGTCACCAGTTCGTTGGGGAACGGAAACGTACTGATGACGCCGCCCATCGTGATCGCCCCTGCGGGGATCTCATTGCGGATACCACCAGAGTTTGTTAACGCCAGTTGGGTGTTTTTACCCGCCGCTACCAATAAAGCGTCAGCCGCCAGGTTCCCGAGGGAAGCCGATTCACCATAGGCACGTTTTAATTCAACCGGCGATTGCGCCACCGTTTGTTGCACCACTTCATCAAGCTTTTTATTCCAGCCGTCGATCACCTGTTTCGTTTGCGGATCGGGCTTCCACTCGTCAGCGTAAATGGTTTTAAGCTCGAAGTTTTTCACCGTAAAATTATGCGGCTTCTCTTTGTAGTCGAGAACCAGTTTGCCCACATCAATCCCGCCGCTGTCAGTGGAGAGGATGAGCGTATTGCCGACTTTAATCGGTTCCGGCGTACCCACATGTGCATGTCCGGTGATCAAAATATCCAGCCCTTTCACCTGACTTGCCGTCTGAATATCTTTATCCAACGCGCGACGCACATCTGTGCCTCCCATACTGGACTGGCGGGCTGGAACACCTTCGTGGATCAGGGCGACGGTCAAATCAACCTTGCCTTTGAGTTCATCGATATAACGTTGTAGCCATTTAATTTCATCGCGCGCTTCAATACCCACGCGCGTGGCAGCAGATACCGTATCATTAAAGGCAAATACTCCGTGCAAACCAATAACGCCTATTTTCACACCGTCTTTTTCGATGATGGTATAGGGCTTATCCCAGAATGATTTACTGCTGTTCTGATAAAAAATATTGCCCTGCACAATAGGGAATTTTGCCTGGCTCAACTGTAATAATGTGTTGTCCCAGCCGTGGTCAAATTCATGGTTGCCTATTGTGACGGCATCAAACGGCATAGTATTCATAATATCGATAATAGCCTTACCTTTGGTCAGGCTGCTGATATATGGCCCGGTAAAATAGTCGCCCGCATCAAAAAACCATGTCGCTTTATTTTTTGCTTTTTCTTGCTTAACCAGCGTAGTGATATTTGCCCAGCCGCCAATATCCCGTTTACCGTCAGCGATCCACGGCACTTTATAAGGCTCGACATGTGCATGGAGGTCGTTGGTATAAATGATGGTGACATCTTTAGCGCAAGCCCAGAATGGCAGTGTTAATGCGATACCCGCAGCAAGTATTTTAATTTTCATAAACAGTCCCTTTCAGTGAGATAAAGGATTGCTACATTACGTTCTGAAAGACTTATTTATGTGAGAGTAATCACATCCGCAGGGGATAGTTGCCGGACAAAATCAACGACCTTGTGAAATCGTTGGTGATATATGTCGACTCTGTTTACGATTAATGCCTGTAAGTCGTTTGGTTGCCGTAATTTAGGGCAGCCAACATCGACAGATTATAGCTGGCCCGACTATCGACTGGGTTATCCGGCACTGCACTGTCGGGCATGTGGCAGTTACCCGCCGTTGTTTGACGAGCAACAATTTCGTGACTGGTTGACAGTTCACTTATCTACTTTTGCAACAGAGAAAGGCCATTTTTGCCCGGTATGTTATGGCACAGAGACGATTTGTTATGGTCACAATCCACAGGGTTCGCAACGCATTCAATGCCGTAACTGCAAAAAAGTATGGACACCCAAACAATATCAGAAAGAAATAACGACTCCCGAAATAATCGAAACGGTTGCTTTGCTCGTGCCATTTCAGGGAGTCAGCAGCGGGCAGAAACTGTATGTTTTAATCAGTTTTGATGCTCTTCGCGGTAATATTCTTCATCTTTCTACTAATTACACGCAGCATCAGGCTGGAGAAAGTCTGCATTATCGATACAGAGGAAATGCAGAACCAGAGTTACACGACAATAATATTGTACAACGCGTTGATATGCGCGAAGCACAATTTCTACGCCGCAGTCAGTTTGATGAAATTCAGTATGGCAGCGCAGCGCTCAAGCGCAATGCCAAAGGCGCTATTCTGCGTCCGGTTATCACTGCACACGGGCATTTCAGAGTACTGAATATTTTATTCCCTACAGTAAAAACACATGTAATTTCACACGAGTGTTTTTTAAGAGGTGCCATTATTACGGCCTGGGCTGATCTGTTTCGCCAACAGCAAGGTGAAATTTGGTTTATTGAAGAGGAAATAGCTGACGATACCGATAATATGCCCTGGCGTTTTCAGGGAAAAACTTATCACGGCTGGTGGAAAAATCAGTGGCAACTCTGGGTTCAGGGAAAAAATCGTAAAATGGTATGTGCATTAACGGGCGGAAAGAGTAGCAAAGCAGAAATGCTCTCTTTAGCAACCAGCAGACATTTTATCGACTGGCTACATAAACAAGCAGTATTTACTCACAGCGCCCCGCTTTCCGCAGGGCGCGTTACGCAAATACTGCTTTCTCTGGCTCAGGATTACAACAACTGCGCCAGTCGGTTAATATCCGACTGAATCGCCCCGGCGGTGACGTCGCGCCCTGCACCTGGCCCGCGGATCACCAGCGGGTTGTCGCGATACCAGCGGCTTTCGATGGCAAAGACGTTATCGCATGGCAGTAGTGATGCCAGCGGATGGTCTTCACGCACCGCTTCCACGCCCACACGCGCTTTGCCATTGGCATCGAAACGCGCCACGTAGCGCAGCACCAGCCCCATTTCGCGGGCCGCTTCCAGTCGTTGCACCATCTGCTCGTTAAGTTCATCGCCATTTTCAAAGAAATGGTCGATGCTGCCGCCTTCGCAATGGGCAGGCACCAGTGATTCAACACGTACCTGGTCCGGTTCAATGTTGTAACCCGCTTCACGCGCCAGAATCACCAGCTTGCGCATTACGTCTTTGCCGGAAAGGTCATCACGCGGGTCAGGTTCGGTTAAGCCTTGCTGCCACGCCTGATCCACCAGTTCGGTAAACGGCACGCTACCGTCGAATTGCAGGAACAGCCAGGAGAGCGTGCCGGAGAAGATCCCACTGATCGACAAAATGGTATCGCCGCTGTCGATCAGATCGCGCACGGTATGGTTGATCGGCAAACCCGCACCGACGGTGGCGTTGTACAGCCAGTGACGCCCGGTTTTTTCGAAGGCGTCGTGGATCTGGCGATATTTATTGCTGTCGCTTGCTCCTGCCAGTTTGTTGGCACTGATGACGTGGAAACCGTGGCTGGCGAAATCAAGATACTGGTCAGCGAGCTGCTGGCTGGCGGTAACGTCCAGCACCACTAAATCATCATACGGATGGGCGCGCATCCACAGGAACAGCGACTCTTCATCCTGCTCGACCGCTTCATCGTTGAAGAAGGCTAACGCGCGGCTGGCGTCCAGACCGTCATAGCTCAACAGGCTACGGCGGCTGTCCACCACGCCTGCCAGCACAAATTCAAAGCCGGTACGTGCCGAAAGCGTACTCTGCTCACGGGCGAACAGTTCCAGCCAGCGGGAACCGATATTGCCCTTGCCGAACAATACCAGGCCGATGCGTTTTTCCGCGCGGAAGACGGACTGATGCAGCCCCTGAATCAGGCTTTCGGTCGGGCCGGTGCGCAGTACTGCCACCAGGCTGATGCCGTCATCGGACTGCCAGGTAAATTCGACCGGCTGGCCTTTCAGTTGCTGCCAGAAGCGGTGGCAATGCAGCGGGTTACGGGTGACGCCCGCCCCAACCATCGCCACCAGCGCCAGCCCCTGACGCAGGCGCAGTTCGCCAGGTAATCCCGCTTCGTCGAGGATTTTCAGCGCACTGTCGGCCACTTCTGAGGTGTAGCAAAATTGCAGCAACTGGCGATCGTTATGCACGCCAACCGCCAGTGGACGTACCTGAGCACGTTTCAGGATCTGGTCGATCTCTTTATGCGCCAGTTTGAAATCCTGGCTGGCGGGCACCTGAAACTCAATCAAGCAGACATCATCATGGCTGGTGACAATACGCGCACCAGTACCGGAGGCCAGCACGCGTTCAATGCGCGTGGAACCTTGATCCGGCGTGTAGCTACAGCGCAGTTGCAGGTCGATTTCGCTGCCAGAAACGGGCTGTAAAGTACGGGCATGAAGAACGGGAGCCGCCAGACGCGCCAGTTCGCTGGCTTCATCCAGACGCAGCAACGGCAGCAGGCAGGCATCTTTCACTTTACGCGGGTCGGCGCTATATACCCCGGCGACGTCGCTCCAGATGGTTACGCGAGAAACACCCGCCAGCGCACCGATTTGTGTCGCGGAATAGTCGGAACCGTTACGCCCCAGCAGCACCGTTTCACCGGCGTTGTTACGGCTGATAAACCCGGTCACCACCAGACGTTTGCCCGGATGTTGTACCAGTAGCTGTTGCAGCAACGGGTAAGAAAGCCCTTCATCAACCTGCGGTTGCGCAGCGCGTTCAGCGCGTAAAAACTCGCGGGCATCAAGCCAGGCCGATGGCAGCCCTTGTTGATTAAGCACCGCAGACATCAGGCGCGCCGACCACACTTCACCGTGGCCCACCACTTCCGCATACACCGCATCGTTAATACCGCTGTCGAGCAACGCCGCCAGGCGCTCAAGATCGCTGACAAAAGCGCTAATGAGGTTATCGGCTTCTTCGGCGGGTAGCAGGCCGCTAATCAGATCGCACTGATAACGACGTAATGTTTGTTGAACCTGATGCGCAGAGAGACGATCGGTCTGGCTTAGTTTCAACCAGTTAATCAACTGGTTAGTGGTGCTACCGGCGGCGGAAACCACCATCATATCGTCAGGCTGAGAGTACTCCGCCATAATGCCCGCGACACGCAAATAACACTTCACATCAGCCAGACTACTGCCACCAAATTTATGCAGTTGACGACCTTTCGCCCCTGCCTGCGCAATCACACTCATTTTTACCCCTTGTTTGCAGCCCGGAAGCCATTTTCCAGGTCGGCAATTAAATCTTCGCCATCTTCAATACCGGTGGAGATACGCAGCAGCGTCTCGGAGATCCCGGCGGCAGCACGCGCTTCTGGTGCCATGCCTGCATGTGTCATGGTTGCGGCGTGAGAGATTAAACTTTCCACTCCCCCTAATGATTCCGCCAGCGTAAACAACGACAGCCCGCCCAGGAAACGACGCAGCGTCTGCTCATCGCCATCCAGTTCAAAACTCAACATTGCGCCAAAGCCTTTTTGCTGGCGCGCGGCAATTTCATGCCCCTGATTTTCCGGCAGCGACGGGTGATACAGTTTCTTCACCAACGGCTGGGTTTGCAGATATTTCACAATCGCCTGCGCGTTGCGCTGCGCCAGCTCCATACGCGGCACCAGCGTTCGCAACCCGCGCAGCAGCAGATAGCTGTCAAACGCGCCGCCCGTCACGCCAATATTGTTTGCCCACCAGGCAAGTTCAGTGACAACGTCCGGGTCTTTAGCAATCACTACGCCTGCCACCACGTCAGAGTGACCGTTCAGATATTTCGTGCATGAATGCAACACCAGATCGGCACCTAATGCCAGTGGATTTTGTAATGCCGGGCTTAAGAAGGTGTTATCCACCACGCTCACCGCCCCGACTTCCCTTGCCAGATGGCAAATTTTCGCAATATCCACGACGCGTAACAATGGATTACTTGGGCTTTCTACCAGTACCAGTTTGGGTTTTTCTGCCAGCGCTGCCCGTAATGCCTGTTCATCGCTTTGATCAACAAACAACACGCGATAGCAACCGCGTTTCGCCAGGCTGTCGAACAGGCGATAGCTACCGCCGTAGCAGTCGTGCGGCGCAACCAGCAGATCGCCAGGTTTCAAAAAGACGGTCGTTACCAGGTGAATCGCGGACATGCCGGTATTAGTAAGTACGGCACCGGCACCGCCTTCCAGTTCTGCCAGCGCACGCTGAACCACATCGCGCGTTGGGTTGCCGCGACGCGAGTAATCATGCGCACGTGGTTCATTAAATCCGGTAAAGTTATAGGTACTGGAAAGATGGATGGGAGGGACAACGCAACCATACTGTTCGTCGTCATTTAACCCGCTACGCACTGCGATGGTGGCCTGTTTACGCGTCATGTGATGAAGTTCCCTGGGCTTTGTCGGTGAAATGTCAGGCACCAGAGTAAACATTGTGTTAATGGACGTCAATACATCTGGACATCTAAACTTCTTTGCGTATAGATTGAGCAAATCCCAAATAGCCGTTAAAATTATATGCATTATCACGCCGACAGGTGCATTACACGATGTCACGGTAACGCCTGTACGGTAAACTATGCGGGTTTACGGTCAGTACCCACATTAACTGTGTGGTCTGGTCTCAATTTATTGACGAAGAGGATTAAGTATCTCATGGCTGAATGGAGCGGCGAATATATCAGCCCATACGCTGAGCACGGCAAGAAGAGTGAACAAGTCAAAAAGATTACGGTTTCCATTCCTCTTAAGGTGTTAAAAATCCTCACCGATGAACGCACGCGTCGTCAGGTGAACAACCTGCGTCACGCTACCAACAGCGAGCTGCTGTGCGAAGCGTTTCTGCATGCCTTTACCGGGCAACCTTTGCCGGATGATGCCGATCTGCGTAAAGAGCGCAGCGACGAAATTCCGGAGGCGGCAAAAGAGATCATGCGTGAGATGGGGATTAACCCGGAGACGTGGGAATACTAAAGCGGAAAAGAGCGGCGCGGAGTTAACCAGCCGCTTTTTTCATACATGGACGTTTAACGATGAAAATCAGGCTACTGATCCCCGGCCTGCTGGTTTCTGTGCCTGCATTTGCCTGGCAACCACAAACCGGCGACATCATCTTTCAGATCTCTCGCTCATCGCAAAGTAAAGCGATCCAACTGGCGACCCATTCCGATTACAGCCACACCGGTATGCTGGTGATACGCAACAAAAAGCCCTACGTCTTTGAAGCCGTCGGCCCGGTAAAATATACCCCGCTGAAACAGTGGATCGCCCACGGTGAAGATAGCAAGTACATCGTGCGTCGCGTTAAAGGCGAGCTAAATGCCGAACAACAGCAAAAACTGGCGCAAACGGCAAAACGTTATCTCGGTAAACCGTATGACTCCAGCTTCTCGTGGAGCGACGATCGCCAGTACTGTTCGGAAGTGGTGTGGAAGGTCTACCAGAATGCGCTGGGAATGCGTGTGGGCGAGCAGCAGAAGCTGAAAGAGTTCGATCTTAGTAACCCGCTAGTTCAGGCAAAGCTCAAAGAACGCTACGGCAAAAATATTCCGCTTGAGGAAACGGTAGTTTCACCACAAGCCGTTTTCGACGCGCCACAACTCACCACGGTCGCCAAAGAATGGCCGCTGTTTTCCTGGTAATACGACCAAAATTCAGGCACAAAAAAAGCGCCGTGCGGCGCTTTTTTCGGAAATCCGGTCTTATTTGCTGCCCGGGATGTTGAAACGCTTGTTGAAGCGGTCAACACGGCCACCGGTAGCAACATCACGCTGTTTGCCAGTGAAGAACGGGTGGCACTTGCTGCACACGTCGAGGTTCAGGTCATGACCAACGGTGGAGCGGATTTTCATTACGTTACCGCAAGAGCAGCTAGCAGTAATTTCTTCGTATTTCGGGTGAATATCTTTTTTCATGGGAAAACCTCGGTTTAAGGCCGCGTCGCTCTTCCAGCCCTAACGCCAGACACCACGCGATGTTAAAAGTATAGCTTCAATACGATCATTTCGTACGAAGGCGCGAAATCATACAGAAATTAACCAGCGTATGCAAACTGATCCGCACTCTTCTACGGCAATGTGTATACTAACCCACCGAATTTCAAGTCAGGATGATGCTATGCCCGTTGCCCACGTTGCCTTGCCCGTTCCGCTTCCTCGTACCTTTGACTATCTGCTGCCAGAAGGCATGACGGTTAAAGCCGGGAGTCGCGTGCGCGTGCCGTTTGGCAAACAACAGGAGCGCATCGGGGTTGTGGTGTCAGTGAGCGATGTCAGTGAGCTGCCGCTTAACGAGCTGAAAGCGGTAGTTGAAGTGCTGGACGTTGAGCCGGTATTTACTCACTCCGTCTGGCGATTACTGCTCTGGGCGGCAGATTACTATCATCATCCGATTGGCGATGTGCTGTTTCATGCCTTGCCGATTTTACTGCGCCAGGGGCGGCCTGCGGCAAACGCGCCTATGTGGTACTGGTTTGCCACTGAACAAGGTCAGGCGGTGGATCTGAACAGCCTGAAACGTTCGCCAAAGCAACAACAGGCGCTGGCAGCGTTACGGCAAGGCAAAATCTGGCGCGATCAGGTTGCCACGCTCGAATTTAATGATGCCGCGTTGCAGGCACTGCGCAAAAAAGGTCTGTGTGATTTAGCAAGTGAAACACCAGAGTTTAGCGACTGGCGAACGAACTATGCCGTTTCTGGTGAGCGGTTGCGGTTGAATACCGAACAGGCCACCGCCGTTGGCGCAATTCATAGCGCGGCAGATACTTTTTCTGCCTGGCTGCTGGCGGGCGTTACCGGTTCCGGTAAAACGGAGGTTTATCTCAGTGTACTGGAAAACGTGCTCGCTCAGGGCAAACAGGCGCTGGTGATGGTGCCGGAAATCGGCCTGACACCGCAAACTATCGCCCGTTTTCGTGAACGTTTTAATGCCCCGGTGGAAGTTCTGCATTCCGGCCTGAACGACAGCGAGCGTCTTTCGGCGTGGTTGAAAGCGAAAAATGGCGAGGCGGCGATTGTCATCGGCACCCGCTCCGCGCTGTTTACGCCGTTTAAAAATCTCGGCGTGATTGTTATTGATGAAGAGCACGACAGTTCCTACAAACAGCAGGAAGGCTGGCGCTATCATGCCCGCGACCTGGCGGTGTATCGCGCGCATAGCGAGCAAATCCCAATTATTCTTGGCTCCGCAACGCCCGCACTGGAAACGTTATGCAACGTGCAGCAGAAAAAATACCGCCTGCTGCGCCTGACCCGTCGGGCGGGCAATGCGCGCCCGGCAATTCAACATGTGCTGGATTTAAAAGGTCAGAAGGTGCAGGCAGGTCTGGCTCCGGCGTTGATCACCCGTATGCGCCAGCATTTACAGGCCGACAACCAGGTTATCCTCTTTCTTAACCGCCGGGGTTTTGCGCCTGCGCTACTGTGCCACGACTGTGGCTGGATTGCCGAATGCCCGCGTTGCGATCACTACTACACGCTGCATCAGGCACAACAGCATTTGCGCTGTCACCACTGTGACAGCCAACGCCCGGTGCCGCGCCAGTGCCCTTCCTGCGGTTCCACACACCTGGTACCCGTGGGGCTGGGCACCGAACAGCTTGAACAGACGCTCGCGCCGCTGTTCCCCGGCGTGCCCATTTCTCGTATCGACCGCGATACCACCAGCCGCAAAGGGGCGCTGGAACAGCAACTGGCGGAAGTGCATCGCGGCGGCGCGAGGATCTTGATTGGCACGCAAATGCTGGCGAAAGGTCACCACTTTCCGGATGTGACGCTGGTAGCGTTACTGGATGTGGACGGCGCGCTGTTTTCTGCCGATTTTCGCTCGGCAGAGCGTTTCGCTCAGCTTTACACCCAGGTCGCTGGTCGTGCCGGGCGTGCGGGTAAACAGGGCGAAGTGGTGCTGCAAACGCACCATCCGGAACATCCTCTGTTGCAAACGTTGCTCTATAAAGGCTACGACGACTTTGCCGAACAGGCGCTGGCTGAGCGACGGATGATGCAGCTGCCGCCATGGACCAGCCATGTGATTGTGCGTGCGGAAGATCATAACAATCAGCACGCGCCGCTGTTCCTGCAACAGTTGCGTAATCTGATCCTCGCCAGCCCGCTTGCAGACGACAAACTGTGGGTTCTCGGTCCGGTTCCGGCACTGGCCCCTAAGCGTGGTGGCCGCTGGCGCTGGCAAATTTTGTTGCAGCACCCTTCCCGCGTGCGATTACAGCACATCATCAATGGTACGCTGGCGCTTATTAATACAATACCGGATTCCCGTAAAGTGAAATGGGTGCTGGATGTCGATCCCATCGAGGGCTAAACCGCTCACGATGCGAGGCGGATCGAAAAATTCAATATTCATCACACTTTTCATGAAAATTCTGTAACCGTTTTCACGCGCTATCTGCTAAAAATGTTGCCGATGTGAAGTAAACATGGATGTAGTACGCCTGACGTGCCAGGCGAGGAGTGAGTGTGAAAGCGAAGAAGCAGGAAACTGCCGCGACCATGAAAGACGTTGCCCTCAAGGCAAAAGTCTCTACAGCGACTGTCTCCCGAGCATTAATGAATCCCGATAAAGTCTCCCAGGCCACCCGTAATCGGGTTGAAAAAGCGGCCCGGGAAGTGGGTTATTTACCGCAGCCTATGGGGCGCAACGTCAAGCGTAATGAATCCCGCACCATTCTGGTGATTGTCCCGGATATCTGCGACCCTTTCTTTAGCGAAATTATTCGCGGTATCGAAGTTACGGCGGCAAATCACGGATATCTGGTGCTGATTGGCGACTGTGCGCATCAAAATCAGCAGGAAAAAACCTTTATCGATTTGATCATCACCAAGCAAATTGATGGCATGTTGTTGCTGGGTTCAAGGCTGCCGTTTGATGCCAGCATTGAGGAACAGCGTAATCTGCCGCCGATGGTGATGGCGAACGAATTTGCACCGGAACTGGAGCTGCCTACCGTTCATATCGACAATCTGACCGCCGCATTTGATGCAGTAAATTATTTATATGAGCAAGGGCATAAACGGATTGGCTGTATAGCCGGTCCCGAAGAGATGCCGCTGTGTCACTACCGCCTGCAAGGCTATGTTCAGGCGCTGCGTCGCTGCGGCATTATGGTTGATCCGCAATACATCGCCCGTGGCGACTTCACCTTCGAAGCCGGAAGCAGAGCAATGCAACAGCTGCTTGATCTTCCACAACCGCCTACTGCTGTCTTCTGCCATAGCGATGTGATGGCGCTCGGCGCACTTTCTCAGGCAAAACGTCAGGGGCTGAAAGTCCCGGAAGACCTTTCCATAATCGGTTTTGATAACATCGACCTGACGCAATTTTGTGATCCGCCGCTGACAACCATCGCGCAGCCGCGTTACGAAATCGGTCGGGAAGCTATGCTGTTATTGCTTGATCAAATGCAGGGGCAACACGTTGGCAGTGGCTCTCGTTTAATGGACTGCGAACTTATCATCCGGGGATCAACACGCGCGTTACCTTAAAGTAAACCTTTAAGACTGCCGTGACTGGTCAAAGGCCCGCCGCTTAAGTAACATGGCGGGCTGACGAACGAATAAATACAGCGAAACGATAGTGGCACAACGAGATTATGTACGCCGCAGCCAACCGGCACCTTCGCGGCGAAAAAAGAGCACCTCACGGAAAAAGCAACGAAATCTGCCTGCGGTTTCTCCCGCTATGGTCGCTATTGCTGCCGCCGTTCTTGTGACCTTTATCGGTGGTCTGTACTTCATTACGCATCACAAGAAAGAAGAGTCCGAGACGCTGCAAAGCCAGAAAGTGACCGGAAACGGACTACCACCAAAACCAGAAGAACGCTGGCGCTACATTAAAGAGCTGGAAAGTCGCCAGCCGGGTGTGCGTGCGCCCACAGAACCTTCTGCCGGTGGTGAAGTGAAAACGCCGGAGCAACTGACACCAGAACAACGCCAGCTTCTTGAACAAATGCAGGCCGATATGCGCCAGCAGCCAACGCAGCTGGTTGAAGTTCCGTGGAATGAGCAGACGCCGGAACAGCGTCAGCAAACGCTACAGCGCCAGCGTCAGGCGCAGCAATTAGCGGAGCAGCAACGCCTGGCTCAGCAGTCGCGTACGACTGAACAAAGCTGGCAGCAGCAGACGCGTACGTCGCAAGCCGCGCCGGTACAGGCGCAACCGCGCCAGTCTAAACCGGCTTCTACTCAGCAGCCGTACCAGGATCTGCTGCAAACCCCTGCGCACACGACCGCGCAGTCGAAGCCGCAGCAAGCTGCGCCGGTTGCTCGTGCCGCTGACGCGCCAAAACCGACGGCGGAGAAAAAAGACGAACGCCGCTGGATGGTGCAGTGCGGTTCGTTCAGAGGCGCGGAACAGGCAGAGACGGTACGTGCTCAGCTGGCGTTCGAAGGCTTTGACTCAAAAATTACCACCAACAATGGCTGGAATCGTGTGGTGATTGGCCCGGTGAAAGGCAAAGAGAACGCAGACAGCACCCTCAATCGCTTGAAGATGGCGGGTCATACAAACTGCATTCGGCTCGCCGCCGGGGGTTGAAACCCTCAAAATCCCCCCCATCTATAATTGCATTATGCCCCGTACTTTTGTACGGGGTTTGTACTCTGTATTCGTAACCAAGGGGTCAGCTCGTGACAACTATAGTAAGCGTACGCCGTAACGGCCATGTGGTCATCGCTGGTGATGGTCAGGCCACGTTGGGCAATACCGTAATGAAAGGCAACGTGAAAAAGGTCCGCCGTCTGTACAACGACAAAGTCATCGCGGGCTTTGCGGGCGGTACTGCGGATGCTTTTACGCTGTTCGAACTGTTTGAACGTAAACTGGAAATGCATCAGGGCCATCTGGTCAAAGCCGCCGTTGAGCTGGCGAAAGACTGGCGTACCGATCGCATGCTGCGCAAACTTGAAGCACTGCTGGCAGTCGCGGATGAAACTGCATCGCTTATCATCACCGGTAACGGTGACGTGGTGCAGCCAGAAAACGATCTTATTGCTATCGGCTCCGGCGGCCCTTACGCCCAGGCTGCGGCGCGCGCGCTGTTAGAAAACACTGAACTTAGCGCCCGTGAAATTGCTGAAAAGGCGTTGGATATTGCAGGCGACATTTGCATCTATACCAACCATTTCCACACCATCGAAGAATTAAGCTACAAAGCGTAAGGATCTCCCATGTCTGAAATGACCCCACGCGAAATCGTCAGCGAACTGGATAAGCACATCATCGGCCAGGACAACGCCAAGCGTTCCGTGGCGATTGCTCTGCGTAACCGCTGGCGTCGCATGCAGCTCAACGAAGAGCTGCGCCATGAAGTGACCCCGAAAAATATCCTGATGATCGGCCCGACCGGTGTCGGTAAAACTGAAATCGCCCGTCGTCTGGCTAAGCTGGCGAATGCGCCGTTCATCAAAGTTGAAGCGACCAAATTCACCGAAGTGGGCTATGTCGGTAAGGAAGTGGATTCTATTATTCGCGATCTGACCGATGCCGCCGTGAAAATGGTACGCGTCCAGGCTATCGAGAAAAACCGTTATCGCGCTGAAGAACTGGCAGAAGAACGTATTCTCGACGTACTGATCCCACCGGCTAAAAATAACTGGGGACAGACCGAACAGCAGCAGGAGCCGTCCGCTGCTCGTCAGGCATTCCGCAAAAAACTGCGTGAAGGCCAGCTTGATGACAAAGAAATTGAGATCGATCTTGCCGCAGCACCGATGGGCGTTGAAATTATGGCTCCTCCGGGCATGGAAGAGATGACCAGCCAGCTGCAGTCCATGTTCCAGAACCTGGGCGGTCAGAAGCAAAAGGCGCGTAAGCTGAAAATCAAAGACGCCATGAAGCTGCTGATTGAAGAAGAAGCGGCGAAACTGGTGAACCCGGAAGAGCTGAAGCAAGATGCTATCGACGCTGTTGAGCAGCACGGGATCGTGTTTATCGACGAAATCGACAAAATCTGTAAGCGCGGCGAGTCTTCCGGTCCGGATGTTTCTCGTGAAGGCGTTCAGCGTGACCTGCTGCCGCTGGTAGAAGGTTGCACTGTTTCCACCAAACACGGGATGGTCAAAACTGACCACATTCTGTTTATCGCTTCTGGCGCGTTCCAGATTGCGAAACCGTCTGACCTGATCCCGGAACTGCAAGGTCGTCTGCCAATCCGCGTTGAGCTGCAGGCACTGACCACCAGCGACTTTGAGCGTATTTTGACCGAGCCGAATGCCTCTATCACCGTGCAGTACAAAGCACTGATGGCAACTGAGGGCGTAAATATCGAGTTTACCGACTCCGGTATTAAGCGCATCGCGGAAGCGGCATGGCAGGTGAACGAATCTACCGAAAACATCGGTGCTCGTCGTTTACATACCGTTCTGGAGCGTTTAATGGAAGAGATTTCCTACGACGCCAGCGATTTAAGCGGTCAAACTATCACTATTGACGCAGATTATGTGAGCAAACATCTGGATGCGTTGGTGGCAGATGAAGATCTGAGCCGTTTTATCCTATAATCGCGTTCAATCATTTTCATCATTGTTTGATGGGGCTGAAAGGCCCCATTTTTATTGGCGCGTATTATGACTGAACAACAAATTAGCCGAACTCAGGCGTGGCTGGAAAGTTTACGACCTAAAACCCTCCCCCTCGCCTTTGCTGCAATTATCGTCGGGACGGCGCTGGCATGGTGGCAAGGTCACTTCGATCCACTGGTCGCCCTGCTGGCATTGATTACCGCCGGGCTATTACAGATCCTTTCTAACCTCGCCAATGATTACGGCGATGCGGTAAAAGGCAGCGATAAACCTGACCGCATTGGGCCGCTACGCGGCATGCAAAAAGGGGTCATTACCCAGCAAGAGATGAAACGGGCGCTCATTATTACCGTCGTGCTCATCTGTCTCTCCGGGCTGGCACTGGTTGCAGTGGCGTGCCATACGCTGGCCGATTTTGTCGGTTTCCTGATTCTTGGCGGGTTGTCGATCATTGCCGCTATCACCTACACCGTGGGCAATCGTCCTTATGGTTATATCGGTTTGGGTGATATTTCCGTACTGGTTTTCTTTGGCTGGTTGAGCGTCATGGGGAGCTGGTATTTACAGGCTCATACATTGATTCCGGCACTGATCCTTCCGGCAACCGCATGCGGCCTGCTGGCAACAGCAGTACTGAACATTAATAACCTGCGTGATATCAATAGCGACCGCGAAAACGGCAAAAACACGCTGGTGGTGCGCTTAGGTGCAGTAAACGCGCGTCGTTATCATGCCTGCCTGCTGATGGGCTCACTGGTGTGTCTAGCGCTGTTTAATCTCTTTTCGCTGCATAGCCTGTGGGGCTGGCTGTTCCTGCTGGCGGCACCGTTGCTGGTGAAGCAAGCTCGTTATGTGATGCGCGAAATGGACCCGGTGGCGATGCGACCAATGCTGGAACGCACTGTCAAAGGAGCGTTACTGACTAACCTGCTGTTTGTTTTAGGGATATTCCTAAGCCAGTGGGCAGCATAACTGACAAATATCAATTAACAATTGATGATTTTGCCAACAGCCCACATAGCGCGATATACTGAAAATTCTCGCAGCAACTGAATGTTAAGCCTATGAAATACGATACTTCCGAGCTTTGTGACATCTATCAAGAAGATGTTAACGTCGTGGAACCGCTGTTCTCCAACTTTGGCGGACGGGCGTCGTTTGGCGGACAAATAATCACGGTAAAATGTTTCGAGGACAACGGGTTGCTGTACGATCTGCTCGAACAGAATGGCCGTGGTCGTGTTCTTGTCGTCGATGGCGGAGGTTCTGTTCGCCGCGCACTGGTCGATGCTGAACTGGCGCGTCTGGCAGTACAAAATGAATGGGAAGGCCTGGTCATTTACGGCGCGGTGCGTCAGGTAGATGACCTGGAAGAGTTGGATATCGGCATCCAGGCGATGGCGGCAATTCCGGTTGGTGCCGCTGGCGAAGGCATTGGCGAAAGCGATGTCCGCGTCAATTTTGGCGGTGTCACCTTCTTCTCCGGCGACCATCTTTATGCCGACAATACCGGGATTATTCTTTCAGAAGATCCGCTGGATATTGAATGATAAAAAAGGCACCGCAAGGTGCCTTTTTTCTGCGTTACCTGTTGGCCTACACAGTAAAGAAATTACGCGAAAGATGAAGTGTAATCAGACCTCTTCCATGCGACCCAGCAGGGCCTGCAGACGTTCCTGCCAGCCGTTCTGCTGTTCTTTCAGATGGTTGTTCTCACGCTCCAGCTCTTCGCGCTGATGCTGGGCATTTTGAACTTCCTGCGACAGTGAGTTGTTTTTTTCTTTCAGCTCTTCGATTTCCATCTGCAACAGAGTGATGGTATCAATCGCCTGCTGTACTTTTGCTTCCAGTTTCTCAAACACTTCTAATGACATTGTCATACCTCTCCTGAATTGCAAGGCGTTGATGGATAAAAATCCTCGTCCCGATTACCGGTGACGCCTTAATAAATACGAGCGCACTTTAGTTAGCTCCGATTGTATGAAGCCGCGCCATCGCTGTCCAGCGGCACGCCTTGCAGATTACGGTTTGCCACACTTTTCATCCTTCTCCTGGTGACATAATCCACATCAATCGAAAATGTTAATAAATTTGTTGCGCGAATGATCTAACAAACATGCATCATGTACAATCAGATGGAATAAATGGCGCGATAACGCTCATTTTATGACGGAGCACACACATTTTAAGTTCGATATTTCTCGTTTTTGCTCGTTAACGATAAGTTTACAGCATGCCTACAAGCATCGTGGAGGTCCGTGACTTTCACGCATACAACAAACATTAACTCTTCAGGATCCGATTATGAGTCAAACATCAACCTTGAAAGGCCAGTGCATTGCTGAATTCCTCGGTACCGGGTTGTTGATTTTTTTCGGTGTGGGTTGCGTTGCAGCACTAAAAGTCGCTGGTGCGTCTTTTGGTCAGTGGGAAATCAGTGTCATTTGGGGACTGGGGGTGGCAATGGCCATCTACCTGACCGCAGGGGTTTCCGGTGCGCATCTTAATCCCGCTGTTACCATTGCATTGTGGCTGTTTGCCTGTTTCGACAAGCGCAAAGTTATTCCTTTTATCGTTTCACAAGTTGCCGGCGCTTTCTGTGCTGCGGCTTTAGTTTACGGGCTTTACTACAATTTATTTTTCGACTTCGAGCAGACTCATCACATTGTTCGCGGCAGCGTTGAAAGTGTTGATCTGGCTGGCACTTTCTCTACTTACCCTAATCCTCATATCAATTTTGTGCAGGCTTTCGCAGTTGAGATGGTGATTACCGCTATTCTGATGGGGCTGATCCTGGCGTTAACGGACGATGGCAACGGTGTACCACGCGGCCCTTTGGCTCCCTTGCTGATTGGTCTACTGATTGCGGTCATTGGCGCATCTATGGGCCCATTGACGGGCTTTGCCATGAACCCAGCGCGTGACTTCGGTCCGAAAGTCTTTGCCTGGCTGGCGGGCTGGGGCAATGTCGCCTTTACCGGCGGCAGAGACATTCCTTACTTCCTGGTGCCGCTTTTTGGCCCTATCGTTGGCGCGATTGTAGGTGCATTTGCCTACCGCAAACTGATTGGTCGCCATTTGCCTTGCGATATCTGTGTTGTGGAAGAAAAGGAGACCACAACTCCTTCAGAACAAAAAGCTTCGCTGTAATATGACTACGGGACAATTAAACATGACTGAAAAAAAATATATCGTTGCGCTCGACCAGGGCACCACCAGCTCCCGCGCGGTCGTAATGGATCACGATGCCAATATCATTAGCGTGTCGCAGCGCGAATTTGAGCAAATCTACCCAAAACCAGGCTGGGTAGAACACGACCCAATGGAAATCTGGGCCACCCAAAGCTCCACGCTGGTAGAAGTGCTGGCGAAAGCTGATATCAGTTCCGATCAAATTGCAGCTATCGGTATTACGAACCAGCGTGAAACCACTATTGTCTGGGAAAAAGAAACCGGCAAACCTATCTATAACGCCATTGTCTGGCAGTGCCGTCGTACCGCCGAGATCTGCGAACATCTCAAACGCGATGGCATGGAAGAGTACATTCGTAACAACACCGGTCTGGTGATTGACCCGTACTTCTCTGGCACCAAAGTGAAGTGGATCCTCGACCATGTGGAAGGCTCTCGCGAGCGTGCGCGTCGTGGTGAATTGCTGTTTGGTACGGTTGATACGTGGCTTATCTGGAAAATGACTCAGGGCCGTGTCCATGTGACCGATTACACCAACGCCTCTCGTACCATGTTGTTTAACATCCATACTCTGGACTGGGACGACAAAATGCTGGAGGTGCTGGATATTCCACGCGAGATGCTGCCAGAAGTGCGTCGTTCTTCCGAAGTATACGGTCAGACTAACATTGGCGGCAAAGGCGGCACGCGTATTCCAATCTCCGGGATCGCCGGTGACCAGCAGGCGGCGCTGTTTGGTCAGTTGTGCGTGAAAGAAGGAATGGCGAAGAACACCTACGGTACCGGCTGCTTTATGCTGATGAACACTGGCGAGAAAGCGGTGAAATCAGAAAACGGCCTGCTGACCACCATCGCCTGCGGCCCGACTGGCGAAGTAAACTATGCGCTGGAAGGTGCGGTGTTTATGGCGGGCGCGTCCATTCAGTGGCTGCGCGATGAGATGAAGTTGATTAACGACGCCTACGATTCCGAATATTTTGCCACCAAAGTGCAAAACACCAATGGTGTGTATGTGGTTCCGGCCTTTACCGGGCTGGGTGCGCCATACTGGGATCCGTATGCACGCGGGGCGATTTTCGGTCTGACTCGTGGGGTGAACGCTAACCACATTATACGCGCGACGCTGGAGTCTATTGCTTATCAGACGCGTGACGTGCTGGAAGCAATGCAGGCCGACTCCGGTATTCGTCTGCACGCGCTGCGCGTGGACGGCGGTGCGGTGGCGAACAATTTCCTGATGCAGTTCCAGTCCGATATTCTCGGTACGCGCGTTGAGCGCCCGGAAGTGCGCGAAGTCACCGCTTTGGGTGCGGCCTATCTTGCTGGTCTGGCGGTTGGCTTCTGGCAGAATCTTGACGAGCTGCAAGAGAAAGCGGTGATTGAACGCGAGTTCCGTCCAGGCATCGAAACCACTGAGCGTAATTACCGTTACGCAGGCTGGAAAAAAGCGGTCAAACGCGCGATGGCATGGGAAGAACACGACGAGTAATAATGATTGCCTGATGCGACGCTTGCGCGTCTTATCAGGCCTACGAGTCGGATACACATCCGGCATCACGCAGACTCTGAAACCGTGCGGGGGCAACCCCGCACACATCAATAATCCCGCCCTTCCCCTGTGCTACACTTCGCGCCATTCCTTACTGCTTAGAGTTTGCTATGAGACGAGAACTTGCCATCGAATTTTCCCGCGTCACCGAATCAGCGGCGCTGGCTGGCTACAAATGGTTAGGACGCGGCGATAAAAACACCGCGGACGGCGCGGCGGTAAACGCCATGCGTATTATGCTCAACCAGGTCAACATTGACGGCACCATCGTCATTGGTGAAGGTGAAATCGACGAAGCACCGATGCTCTACATTGGTGAAAAAGTCGGTACTGGTCGCGGCGACGCGGTAGATATTGCTGTTGATCCGATTGAAGGCACGCGCATGACGGCGATGGGCCAGGCTAACGCGCTGGCGGTGCTGGCAGTAGGCGATAAAGGCTGTTTCCTCAACGCGCCAGATATGTATATGGAGAAGCTGATCGTCGGACCGGGAGCCAAAGGCACCATTGATCTGAACCTGCCGCTGGCGGATAACCTGCGCAATGTTGCGGCGGCGCTCGGCAAACCGTTGAGCGAACTGACGGTAACGATTCTGGCAAAACCGCGCCACGATGCCGTTATCGCTGAAATGCAACAACTCGGCGTACGCGTATTTGCTATTCCGGACGGCGACGTTGCAGCCTCAATTCTCACCTGTATGCCGGACAGTGAAGTCGATGTGCTGTACGGCATTGGCGGCGCGCCGGAAGGCGTGGTTTCTGCGGCGGTGATCCGCGCATTAGATGGCGACATGAATGGTCGTCTGCTGGCACGTCATGACGTCAAAGGCGACAACGAAGAGAATCGTCGCATTGGCGAGCAGGAGCTGGCACGCTGCAAAGCGATGGGCATCGAAGCCGGTAAAGTATTGCGTTTGGGCGATATGGCGCGCAGCGACAACGTCATCTTCTCTGCCACCGGTATTACCAAAGGCGATCTGCTGGAAGGCATTAGCCGCAAAGGCAATATCGCCACCACCGAAACGCTGCTGATCCGTGGTAAATCACGCACCATTCGTCGCATTCAGTCCATCCACTATCTGGATCGTAAAGACCCGGAAATGCAGGTGCACATTCTCTGAGTGATTTGATCGATTGAGCCTTCCAGTCCTTCGGGACTGGAATTTTTTTGTTCGGAGAACGAAGATAAGGCAAGTCAATCAAAACAGGAGAAAAACATGGCTGATTGGGTAACAGGCAAAGTCACTAAAGTGCAGAACTGGACCGACGCCCTGTTTAGTCTCACCGTTCACGCTCCCGTGCTTCCGTTTACCGCCGGGCAATTCACCAAACTTGGCCTTGAAATTGAAGGCGAACGCGTTCAGCGTGCCTACTCTTACGTTAACTCGCCCGACAATCCCGATCTGGAGTTTTACCTGGTCACCGTCCCCGATGGCAAATTAAGCCCGCGACTGGCGGCGCTAAAACCGGGTGATGAAGTGCAAGTGGTTAGTGAGGCGGCAGGCTTCTTTGTGCTGGATGAAGTCCCTGACTGCGAAACACTGTGGATGCTGGCGACTGGTACGGCGATTGGCCCTTATTTATCGATTCTGCAATTGGGCAAAGATTTAGAACGCTTCAAAAACATGGTGCTGGTTCACGCCGCACGATATGCCGCCGACTTAAGCTATCTACCTCTGATGCAGGAACTGGAAAAACGCTACGAGGGGAAACTGCGCATTCAGACGGTGGTCAGTCGGGAAACGGCTGCGGGTTCGCTCACTGGGCGGATACCGGCGTTAATTGAAAGTGGTGAACTGGAAAGCGCGGTTGGCCTGCCGATGAATAAAGAAACCAGCCATGTGATGCTGTGCGGCAATCCACAGATGGTGCGCGATACACAACAGTTGCTGAAAGAGACCCGGCAGATGACGAAACATTTACGTCGCCGACCGGGCCATATGACAGCGGAGCATTACTGGTAAGCGGTTACTTGTCGATAAACGGCACGATCAAGAGATCCGCACTCAACTTATTGATCATCCCGCGATATGCCGGCATCAAACGGTTGATAAATGAGTGGTGATGACCACAGACAAGGAGGTCGCACTGCTCTTTTTGCATAATTTCCAGCAGTGTTTCCGGCATTTCTCCGCGTTCAATACGCAGTTTTGTCTTCGGCCATTGAATATTTTTCGTCAGTTTATACAGCTTGTTATCCGACTTATTCTTCAACAATTGAAGAATATCTTCTGTTGCAGGGAAGTAGATACCCGGATACAACTCGCTTAAGCCATCATCAATATGAATTAACGTCAGGTGAGCGTCATTATGTCTGGCGAGCTCCAGGGCTTTATTCACCAGTAAGGCATCTTCTTCATTCCCGGAAATTGCCACGCCAATGTGTTTATAAGCCATGTTTAACTCCTTCTAAAGCAACTCCATCAAGCTAACGAACGCAGTGATAACTCAAAAATAATCATCTCGGCCTGGCATGAGAAGGTGAAGGCCGCATCAAGCTCAACTTGCCCTTCCAGATCTTTAATCTTATAGGCCACGCTGGCCCCTTCATCTGCAGAGGATGCAGCGGCGGCAAGCTCTTTCAGTTTGGTCATAAAGGACTCTGCTTCTTCGCGGGTGGCAAAAAAGCGCGAAAACTTACTGGTACAGTTGTCGTTATCAATCACCGTACCGATATCAATCGCACATCCTTTAGTACTGCATTTATCTACGACATCTTTCATAGGGCACCTCTGTATATTCGCCTCTCTGTCGATTACGACTTAAGAATAATGCGCCGTTAAAGGAAGAACAAACAAGTAATGATCTTATGGATTACCATTTTTTTTGATATTGCTTAAGGTGAAGAGTTCAGAAGGATTTTCCGGGCATTGTCACTTGCATCGTGGAAATAACAATCCCGGAAAAAAATAGCGATAAGAGATATATTAAAGGTTAATTACTTGATTTATTGTCGGCTTTATACTTCACATCCTGGGTATCTTTACCATATTTATTTTCGCCTTGTGTGCCAACAAACGCACCAAGATCGATAAGCATCATCACCAGAATCAGTGTTGGGATAAAACGCCCCACCGCCCATTGCCATACCCCCGGCAAAATTGCCCAGTTACCCGCCAGCAGCATCCACGCCACAATCATCAGAAATGCCCATGCGCCGGAACGCCCGCGATCATGCAAGCGCTTAACGGTTACTGCCGCTGTTGGCCAAAGCAAGCACACAAGGCAAAACGCCGCGGTCTGAATATCGAGTAAATTTTTACCCGCCAGTGAGAAAAGCACCAGCATGCCTGCGAACCACAGGCCTATCCAAATCCAGAAATCACGGCGTCCAATACGCCCTTTAAATGAGAATAACCATTGCTGTATGGTCATGTAAGTTCCTTGATGGTTGTCTTTTCCAGGATTCTACCCTTTTGACAAGGGCGACAGATATCGTTTTAATCGGAGCCAGTCATAACAAAAGGTACTGTCAATGAAGCCAGGGTGTACGCTGTTTATTCTCTTATGTTCTGCATTAACCGTTACAACAACGGCGCATGCACAAACACCAGATACGGCAACGACCGCGCCTTATCTGCTGGCTGGAGCCCCTACTTTCGATCTCTCCATCAGCCAGTTTCGAGAAGACTTTAACAGCCAGAATCCCAGCCTGCCACTGAACGAATTTCGTGCCATCGACAGCAGTCCCGACAAAGCCAATCTCACTCGTGCAGCAAGTAAAATTAACGAGAACTTGTATGCTTCTACTGCGCTGGAGCGCGGTACCTTAAAAATCAAAAGCATTCAAATAACCTGGCTACCCATCCAGGGGCCAGAGCAAAAAGCCGCGAAAGCGAAAGCTCAGGCATACATGGCAGCGGTGATCCGCACACTCACCCCATTAATGACCAAAACTCAAAGCCAGAAAAAACTGCAGTCGCTACTAACGGCGGGGAAAAACAAACGTTATTACACCGAGACAGAAGGTGCACTGCGTTATGTTGTCGCGGACAACGGCGAAAAGGGGCTGACCTTCGCTGTTGAACCGATTAAGCTGGCGCTATCTGAATCGCTTGAAGGTTTGAATAAATGACAAAAAGCAAAGCCTTTGTGCCGATGAATCTCTATACTGTTTCACAGACCTGCTGCCCTGCGGGGCGGCCATCTTCCTTTATTCGCTTATAAGCGTGGAGAATTAAAATGCGACATCCTTTAGTGATGGGTAACTGGAAACTGAACGGCAGCCGCCACATGGTTCACGAGCTGGTTTCTAACCTGCGTAAAGAGCTGGCAGGTGTTGCTGGCTGTGCGGTTGCAATCGCACCACCGGAAATGTACATCGATATGGCGAAGCGTGAAGCTGAAGGCAGCCACATCATGCTGGGTGCGCAAAACGTGGACCTGAACCTGTCCGGCGCATTCACCGGTGAAACCTCTGCTGCTATGCTGAAAGACATCGGCGCACAGTACATCATCATCGGCCACTCTGAACGTCGTACTTACCACAAAGAATCTGACGAACTGATCGCGAAAAAATTCGCGGTGCTGAAAGAGCAGGGTCTAACTCCGGTTCTGTGCATCGGTGAAACCGAAGCGGAAAACGAAGCGGGCAAAACTGAAGAAGTTTGTGCACGTCAGATCGACGCGGTACTGAAAACCCAGGGTGCTGCGGCATTCGAAGGTGCGGTTATCGCTTACGAACCTGTATGGGCAATCGGTACTGGCAAATCTGCAACTCCGGCTCAGGCACAGGCTGTTCACAAATTCATCCGTGACCACATTGCTAAAGTTGACGCTAACATCGCTGAACAAGTGATCATTCAGTACGGCGGCTCTGTAAACGCGTCTAACGCTGCAGAACTGTTTGCTCAGCCAGACATCGACGGCGCGCTGGTTGGCGGTGCTTCTCTGAAAGCTGACGCTTTCGCCGTGATCGTTAAAGCTGCAGAAGCGGCTAAACAGGCTTAAGTCTGACAGGTGCCGGATTTCATATCCGGCACTTACTTTCCTAAACTCCTCGCCTTAACGCAAAATCTCACACTGATGATCCTGGATTTCTTCGGCTGAAGCACGGTTCAGCGTCAGTAGATTTCGTTGTGTCGCCAGCAATACAAATGAGTTATCACTCTGCCGTACCATCGCCAGCCCGTAGCTTCCCATATGTTCCCGCGCCTCAGGCACTTCTTCCGCCAGCATCATAAATGGGCTGCGTTGTACCAGTTCGCTTTCCGTTACCCGACGCGCCAGGTACTCATGCCCACGCAAACCACCTGGCAGTGGCAACCAGCGGCTACTGATGTTCGCCAGATTGTTATCCAGCTGTTCGCGCACATCAGGACGAATACAAGAAATATGAATATGAAAATGGTTTTGCGTACGCCCGGTGCGGGAGTTGATCGCCAGAGATACCGCGCGATCGGGAACAGGCTGGCCGTATTTTTGGCTCATAAAATCACGCGCCTGCCAGGCTAACCAGAAAAAATTAGGCGTTGACGGATCGGTCAACAATGGGCTTTCAGTACCGTTAATACGGTACGTTGGCATTAACAGATATTGCAGTGGGCCATGACGATCTTTTAAAACCACGTATCCGGCGTTGGGTTTGACTTCCGCACATGGCGACGGGTTTTGGTTTTCCTGCTGGTTGGGCAAACATTGCTCAAGAACTATCTTACGTAACGTGTCTGACTCTTCACCGGTTAATTTCCAGTAACCAATACCGGCAGTCACAACGGCGATAACTATCATCACCAAAAAAAGAAGACCCGCTTTTTTCATCTTTTTTTCCCTGTACCTCAAAGAGATGCAAGGGTAACGCAAAATCGTGACAAATAAAAAACCCAGTGGCGAGAAACCACCGGGCTTGATAATTATCCTGGGGAAATCAGCGTTTGCTGATCTGATCGAACGTACCGCCGTTAGCAAAATGCTCTTTTTGCGCTTTCGTCCAGCCGCCGAACTCTTCATCAATGGTGAATAACTTCAATTTTGGAAACGCATTTTCGTACTTTTTCGCTACCTCAGCGTCGCGCGGACGGTAGTAGTTTTTCGCTGCAATTTCCTGACCTTCTGGCGAGTAGAGATATTTCAGGTAGGCTTCCGCCACCTCTTTGGTGCCTTTTTTCTCGACCACTTTATCGACCACCGACACGGTTGGCTCTGCGAGGATAGACTCACTCGGCGTGACGATTTCGAATTTATCTTTCCCCAGTTCATTCGCTGCCAGCAGAGCTTCGTTTTCCCAGGCAATCAGTACATCGCCAATTCCGCGCTCGACAAAAGTGTTAGTGGATCCACGCGCGCCAGAATCCAGAACTTCGACGTTTTTATACAGTGCCCGAACAAAATCCTGTGCTTTTGCCTGATCGTTGTTGTTGTGATGAAGCGCGTAGCCCCAGGCTGCCAGGTAATTCCAGCGCGCGCCACCAGAGCTTTTCGGATTAGGCGTGATCACCGAAACACCCGGTTTAATCAGATCGTTCCAGTCATGGATCTGCTTCGGATTACCCTTACGTACCAAGAAAACAATGGTGGAAGTGTACGGTGCGGAGTTATCCGGCAGACGTTTGATCCACTCTTTATCAATCCGCCCGCGTTCCGCAATTGCGTCCACGTCATAGGCCAGAGCCAGCGTGACAACATCAGCTTCAATACCGTTGATTACCGACGTCGCTTGTTTGCCTGAACCACCGTGTGACTGACGAATCACCACGTTATCGCCAGTTTGCTGTTTCCAGTGGGCGCTGAATGCCTTGTTGTACTGTTCGTACAATTCGCGCGTTGGATCATATGAAACGTTAAGAAGCTGAATATCCTTTGCCATAACGCTGGTTGCCACCAGCAAAAATGTTAACCCTACGCCCCACTTTTTCATCGCCCGACTCTCTTATGTTGTGTTGTGATGAGCAAAGCGTGCCAGAAGGTTGACCAAACATTAAAGAATAAAAAAAGATTGGCTATAACTTGCGAGTATATGTTGGGGGATTAAAAAGGCGGAAGAAATCCGCCTCATATTGCTGACAAAGTGCGCTTTGTCCATGCCGGATGCGGCACAAACGCCTTATCCGGCCTACAAAAGTTTGCAAATTCAATAGATTACAGAATTCATGTAGGCCTGATAAGCGAAGCGCATCAGGCCTTTTTGCTTCTGTCATCGGTTTCAGGCTAAAGGAATCTGCCTTTTTCCGAAATCATTAATACAGTTTTTTCGCGCAGTCCAGCCAGTCGCCTTTGAACGGACGCTTCATGTTTTCGATAGCGTCGATGATGTCGTGGTGAACCAGCTGTTCGTTCTGGATACCTACGCAACGACCACCGTAACCTGCCAGCAGCAGATCGATAGCGTAAGCGCCCATACGGGAAGCCAGAATACGGTCGTAAGGCACCGGAGAACCACCGCGCTGGATGTGGCCCAGCACAGTTGCGCGGGTTTCACGACCGGTTTCTTTCTCGATGAAATGCGCCAGTTCGTCAACATCACACATATGTTCGGTAATCGCCACGATCGCGTGTTTTTTACCTTTCGCGATACCCGCTTTGATTTCGTTTACCAGGTCTTCACGGCTGAATTCAACTTCCGGAACCACAACGAATTCACAGCCACCGGCAATGGCCGCAGCCAACGTCAGATCGCCACAATAACGGCCCATCACTTCCACCACGGAAATACGCTGGTGAGAAGAAGAGGTGTCACGCAGACGGTCGATCGCTTCTACAACGGTGCTCAGCGCAGTGAAGAAACCGATAGTGTAGTCAGTGCCTTTGATGTCGTTGTCGATAGTGCCCGGCAGGCCGATGCACGGGAAGCCCATTTCGGTCAGACGCATTGCACCCATGTAGGAACCGTCACCGCCGATAACCACCAGCGCGTCGATCCCACGTTTTTTCAGGTTTTCGATAGCCACGGCGCGGATGTTCTCGTCGCGGAATTCCGGGAAACGCGCAGAACCGAGGAACGTACCGCCACGGTTGATCATGTCAGAAACGCTGTAACGGTCTAGCTGTACCATACGGTCTTCATACAGACCCAGATAGCCGTCATAAATGCCCATTACTTCCAGACCTTCTGTCAGCGCAGAACGAACAACCCCGCGAATTGCGGCGTTCATGCCTGGCGCATCACCGCCGCTTGTCAACACACCGATTTTCTTAATCATGACTACCTCTGAACTTTGGAATGCAAAATGAAATCTGTTGCCGGAAGTCTTCTTGCACATCGAAGTGATCCAACGAATGTGCAAATAGTATAACAATCACTTCCTGCTGAATTGATTCAGGTCAGGCCAAATGGCGGTATTTTATACACAAAATGCGGGTCTGGCTCTCTTTTATACTGATTATGAAAGCATAGACCGTTTACCCTCCCTGGGTACGACGGAACAGGGGTCCTGATGGATAATCACATCCGATCCCGGAAAACGCCGTAAAATAGCCTGCTCTACCTGATCCGCCACCATATGTGCCTGAACCAAAGGCAGAGAGTCTTCCATTTCCAAATGAATCTGAATAAAGCGGGTCGGCCCTGACTGCCGCGTGCGAAGATCGTGAGCGCCGCTAACACCCGGCCAGGAAGTCACGATATCAATAATTTCTTGCCGTTCCTCATCAGGCAATGCGCGATCCAGTAATGACTGTACCGCCTCATATCCCATGCGTAACGCGCTATATAAAATATAGATGCCGATCCCCAATGCAAACAGAGCATCGGCGCGATGCCAGCCGTACCAGGACAACCCCAGCGCCAGCAGAATTGCGCCGTTCATCATAACATCAGACTGGTAATGTAGCATATCAGCCCGCACCGCCTGGCTTTGCGTCCGGCGCACCACCCAACGCTGAAACGAGACAAGGATAATCGTACAAATTAGCGCCACAATTGTCACGATAACCCCGACGCCTGGATCTGTCATCGGTGTTGGAGATACCAGATGTTGAATACCCGTCAAAAACAGGAATAGTGCCGAACCGGAGATAAACATACTTTGCGCCAGCGCCGCGAGGGACTCAGCTTTACCGTGACCAAACGAGTGATTATCGTCGGCAGGTTGCAGGGAATATCGCACCACCAGTAAATTCGTCAACGACGCACCGATATCCACCAGCGAATCCACCAGCGCGGCGAGAATACTCACCGACCCGGTATACCACCATGCAAAAATTTTAATCAGCAATAGCAGCGAAGCCATCGCCGTCGCAGCAATCGCCGCCCGACTGACCAGCCGTCCATAAGATTGATTCATAAATACTCCCGCTATCAACTGACGGTAGTATAACGGAAGCAAATCATCTGCAATGCATTAAGCAGCAGGCAAATTGAGGATAAAAAAAACCCCCACATCATGTGGGGGAAGACAGGGATGGTGTCTATGGCAAGGAAAACAGGGTTTACTACTGGGAACGTGAGTTGCTACTACTCAATAGCTTCAACGATGAACTTTTTTGCCATTGCGTCACGTCGCGCAACTGCTCCATTCGTTGTTGATGTTTCTCGTTTAAAACCGCTTGCTGCTCCGGCGTTAACAGGCGATACATTTGGTTGCGGACTTTTGCCATCTCAACCTGACGAGCAATTTGCTCATTCGCCATTTTTTCTGCCTGTGCGCGCACAGCGTTTTCATCAAAATTTTCTGCGGTGACAAGGCGATGCATTGTCTCCAGTTCGCTAACATTAACAGGAGGCTGTTCGTGCCGGGCCTGTTGCATAAGATCTCGCATCTGCTGACGCTGATGTTCGGTTAAACTTATGCCGTCGAACATATGGCTCTGCGTACTGCGCTGCGTAAGTTCTTCACCCGGATGCCAGTTATCGCCTGAACCGACTTCAGCAGCGTGGCTTAATGAACTGACTGCCAGCGTTGAGGCCATGACGGCAGCGGTAACTATGCGCATCATTTGCTCCCAAAATCTTTCTGTCGCGATTCAACGATAGAGAGTTTACGATTCAGGCTGCAAACATGCGTCAGGGGGTGTAAAACAACGTAAAGTCATGGATTAGCGACGTCTGATGACGTAATTTCTGCCTCGGAGGTATTTAAACAATGAATAAAATCCTGTTAGTTGATGATGACCGAGAGCTGACTTCCCTATTAAAGGAGCTGCTCGAGATGGAAGGCTTCAACGTGATTGTTGCCCACGATGGGGAACAGGCGCTTGATCTTCTGGACGACAGCATTGATTTACTTTTGCTTGATGTAATGATGCCGAAGAAAAATGGTATCGACACATTAAAAGCACTTCGCCAGACACACCAGACGCCTGTCATTATGTTGACGGCGCGCGGCAGTGAACTTGATCGCGTTCTCGGCCTTGAGCTGGGCGCAGATGACTATCTCCCGAAACCGTTTAATGATCGTGAGCTGGTGGCACGTATTCGCGCGATCCTGCGCCGTTCGCACTGGAGCGAACAACAGCAAAACAACGACAACGGTTCACCGACACTGGAAGTTGATGCCTTAAGTCTCAATCCTGGTCGCCAGGAAGCCACCTTCGACGGGCAAACGCTGGAGTTAACCGGTACGGAGTTTACCCTGCTCTATTTGCTGGCACAGCATCTGGGTCAGGTGGTTTCCCGTGAGCATTTAAGCCAGGAAGTGCTGGGCAAGCGCCTGACGCCTTTCGACCGCGCTATCGATATGCACATTTCCAACCTGCGTCGTAAACTGCCGGATCGTAAAGATGGTCACCCGTGGTTTAAAACCTTGCGTGGTCGCGGCTATCTGATGGTTTCTGCTTCATGATAGGCAGCTTAACCGCGCGCATCTTCGCCATCTTCTGGCTGACGCTGGCGCTGGTGTTGATGTTGGTTTTGATGTTACCCAAGCTCGATTCACGCCAGATGACCGAGCTTCTGGATAGCGAACAGCGTCAGGGTCTGATGATTGAGCAGCATGTCGAAGCGGAGCTGGCGAACGATCCGCCCAACGATTTAATGTGGTGGCGGCGTCTGTTCCGGGCGATTGATAAGTGGGCACCGCCAGGACAGCGTTTGTTACTGGTGACCACCGAAGGCCGCGTGATCGGCGCTGAACGCAGCGAAATGCAGATCATTCGTAACTTTATTGGTCAGGCCGATAACGCCGATCATCCGCAGAAGAAAAAGTATGGCCGCGTGGAACTGGTCGGTCCGTTCTCCGTGCGTGATGGCGAAGATAATTACCAACTTTATCTGATTCGTCCGGCCAGCAGTTCTCAATCCGATTTCATAAACTTACTGTTTGACCGCCCGCTATTACTGCTGATTGTCACCATGCTGGTCAGTACGCCGCTGCTGTTGTGGTTGGCCTGGAGTCTGGCAAAACCGGCGCGTAAGCTGAAAAACGCTGCCGATGAAGTTGCCCAGGGAAACTTACGCCAGCACCCGGAACTGGAAGCGGGGCCACAGGAATTCCTTGCCGCCGGTGCCAGTTTTAACCAGATGGTCACCGCGCTGGAGCGCATGATGACCTCTCAGCAGCGTCTACTTTCTGATATCTCTCACGAACTGCGCACCCCGCTGACGCGTCTGCAACTGGGTACGGCGTTACTGCGCCGTCGTAGCGGTGAAAGCAAGGAACTGGAGCGTATTGAAACCGAAGCGCAACGTCTGGACAGCATGATCAACGATCTGTTGGTGATGTCACGTAATCAGCAGAAAAATGCGCTGGTTAGCGAGACCATCAAAGCCAACCAGTTGTGGAGTGAAGTGCTGGATAACGCGGCGTTCGAAGCCGAGCAAATGGGCAAGTCGTTGACGGTTAACTTCCCACCTGGGCCGTGGCCGCTGTACGGCAACCCGAACGCCCTGGAAAGTGCGCTGGAAAACATTGTTCGTAATGCTCTGCGTTATTCCCATACGAAGATTGAAGTGGGCTTTGCGGTAGATAAAGACGGTATCACCATTACGGTGGACGACGATGGTCCTGGCGTTAGCCCGGAAGATCGCGAACAGATTTTCCGTCCGTTCTATCGGACCGATGAAGCACGCGATCGTGAATCTGGCGGTACAGGTTTGGGGCTGGCGATTGTTGAAACCGCCATTCAGCAGCATCGTGGCTGGGTGAAGGCAGAAGACAGCCCGCTGGGCGGTTTACGGCTGGTGATTTGGTTGCCGCTGTATAAGCGGTCATAACGTCAACCTTCAGGTAAAAAAATGCCTGATGCACTACGCTTATCAGGCCTACAAAACCTGTTGAATTTATGGGTTTTGTAGGCTGGATAAGGCGTTTACGCCGCATCCGGCATTTGAGCAGGATGCCTGATGCGACGCTGATAGCGTCTTATCAGGCCTACACTCCGGGGTTATTTTCCCCACAAACGGCGGGAAAAATCTTCGATCTTGCCGCTCAGTCGGCGCTTTTGCATCGTTCGCGTCCAGCTTTTCGATAACCCTGCAACGGAGAGTAAACGGTGATACTGATCGTCATCAAACGGCATATGCCATGCGATGGCGGCAGCCTCCTGCACGGTCACATCGCTGACACGGGAAACCAACTCCAGTGGCGCATCAGCAGATACCAACCCTGGTGCAATTACGCTATACAACCACCCCACTTTACCCGTGTTTTGCATCAACTGCGCTATATCGCTGATATCAAAATGGTAATTGAGTTTATAGCAAGGTGAGCGTGGCTGGCTGACCTGAATTAATGCCTCTCCCCAGCGGAAAATATCACCAATATAAACATTACTTTCCGTCAGACCGTCGGTTGAGAGATTTTCGCCAAACGCAGGCGCAACAAACAGCTCCGCCTGTTCCGGAAATTCCCGCGCCCAGTAGAGATAATGCTCACGAGGATAATGACACAGCGCTCTGTCTGGCCCGCCGTGGATCTTTTTCTCCGCCTGTTCGTCACCTTCCAGCCCCAGGTCCGTCAGCATCAACTCACCATCAACCTGGATTTTGGCAATTGCGCTGGGTTTGCCTTCGGGATAAGCCTGAATCTTGCCTGTGTATACATCAACCGGATATCGCATCTGTTCCCTCTCCACGAGAAATTTCCCCATTAGACCATATTTATTTTATGTCAGGCGTGCTGTTTTCGCGGTAAGTATCCAGGCAGAAACGCAATTGAAAACCGGACGAACGTTAGTTCATCCGGCTGTGGGGATTAAGGAAGCTGGTTTATTTCACCGTACCTAAAATTTCGATTTTCGCCGCTCTGGCTTTGACTTTACGTGACCAGATAGAGGTAAGAATTGGCACCAGAATCGAAGTCACAATGACCGCCGTCGCTACCAGCGAAGTTGCTGCCGGAGCCATAGGTTTAAACGCAGGCACCATTTCTGCAATCAGCACAGGTGTCGCTACCGCGGCCCCAGCGGAACTGGAAGCGGCAATTCCGGCAGTGCCATCGCCACCGCCAATCAATTTATCGGCGATAATCAACGGAATACCGGTCACGATAATTACTGCCACACCCAACAGGATCCCCAGCAAACCTGTCTGGGCAATTACAGTCAAATCAATGGTATTGCCCAGTGCGAAGGCAAAGAATGGAATCAGCGTCTGCACCGCTTTGCTGAAAAATTCTCGTAACTCAGGGTCAAGGTTCCCCAGGGCAAAGCCCACCAGGAACGGCAATACTGCGCCGACGAAAACATGCGGTTCAAACGAGGCAATCCCGGCAGTGCCCAGAATAATCATCGTCATGAGCGGCCCGGACTCCAACGACATCAACACAAATGCCCCAGCTTCTTCTTTTGTGCCGTACTGCTGCATGATGGAAGCGTAAAGTCCGCCGTTGGTCATATCCATCGCCGCCACCAGCGCCAACGTTGAAAGTCCGGCAAAAAATCCAACTTCAACACCATGTTCCGGAATAATGCGCGAGGCAATTGCCGCAACCACCCACGCGACGGCAATTTTAGTTACCACCAGCGTACCGGATTTACGCAGTACCGTTCCCGTCGCGCTTAATTTTATTGACGCCCCCATGCAAAAAAACCACACCGCCAGAATGGGCACCGTACCGGTAATCATCCCGTTGGTGAATGATCCAAAATATTTCCCCGCCCCCGGCGAGAAGGTGTGGCACAGTGCGCCAAGGAATAGCGGGACGAGCATCATCCCCCCCGGGATTTTCTCAATCGAGCGTTTTATCTGCATTTCCATCACCTGTCGGCATATTTTTAAGGGCTGATGCGTCATTCCTCAACGGAGCATCAGTGTTGATGGAAACGAAGATAAACATTCATTTGATCAATAAAAGTGATCAAAACCACATCAATTGAAACGATGTTTTATTTTTATCGGATCGTTGTTTTTATTTTGAAAGTGATCACAAAAAAACCACCGCCGTTGGCGATGGTTCATTTTTTAAGCTGCAATGCGGCGTAAACGCCTCATTGCAGCAGGCGTCAAATGATTATTTTTTCGCCGCGAAACGTGCCGCTGCTTCGTCCCAGTTCACCACGTTCCAGAACTCTTTAATGTAGTCCGGACGGCGGTTCTGGAATTTCAGGTAGTAAGCATGTTCCCACACATCCAGGCCCACAATCGGGAAGCCGGAAGCGCCAGAAATGGCTTCGCCCATCAGCGGAGAGTCCTGGTTAGCAGTAGAAACCACCGCCAGTTTATCGCCTTTTTGCACCAGCCATGCCCAGCCGGAACCAAAGCGGGAAGCTGCCGCTTTTTCAAATTCTGCTTTGAAATTATCAACGGAACCGAAATCACGTTCGATAGCCGCTTTCAGGTCGCCCTGCAGGGTGGTGCCTTTTTTCAGACCTTTCCAGAACAGACTGTGGTTAGCGTGACCGCCAGCGTTATTGCGCAGTACGGTTTTCTTGTCTGCTGGCAGCTGGTCCAGTTTGGTGATCAGCTCTTCAACCGGCAGGTTAGCGAATTCTGGCAGGCTTTCCAGCGCCGCATTGGCGTTGTTAACGTAGGCCTGATGGTGTTTGGTGTGGTGGATTTCCATGGTCTGCTTATCGAAGTGCGGTTCCAGGGCATCGTAAGCATACGGCAGGGATGGCAGGGTATAACTCATATTCATCTCCAGTGTGGTCGGGCGGCCGATTGTTAATGCCGCGTAAGCAGTTGGTTCATTATAGTTAATTAAATGATATTGAAAATGATTATCAATGCCGTACTTTTCATAAGGGTATGGTTTTGCAGGAAAATGCCCAAGATGTGAAGCAAATCACCCACTTAATGCCGTGATTGCCAGTAAATCGGCAGCGGCGGCAACAGGCGAAAGGTTAATCGACAGCTCAATTTTTACACTCATCTCGTCGGAGATGTGACGCGACGAAAAATGATGAGGATAAGAAGATGAGTAACGCGATTACGATGGGGATATTTTGGCATTTGATCGGCGCGGCCAGTGCAGCCTGTTTTTACGCGCCGTTCAAAAAAGTAAAAAAGTGGTCATGGGAAACCATGTGGTCAGTCGGTGGGATTGTTTCGTGGATTATCCTGCCGTGGGCCATCAGCGCCCTGTTACTACCGAATTTCTGGGCGTATTACAGCTCATTTAGTCTCTCTACGCTGCTGCCTGTTTTTCTGTTCGGCGCTATGTGGGGGATCGGTAATATCAACTACGGCCTGACCATGCGTTATCTCGGCATGTCGATGGGAATTGGCATCGCCATTGGCATTACGTTGATTGTCGGTACGCTGATGACGCCAATTATCAACGGCAATTTCGATGTGCTGATTAATACCGAAGGCGGACGCATGACGTTGCTCGGCGTTCTGGTGGCGCTGATTGGCGTAGGGATTGTAACTCGCGCCGGGCAGTTGAAAGAGCGCAAGATGGGCATTAAAGCCGAAGAGTTCAATCTGAAAAAAGGGCTGGTGCTGGCGGTGATGTGCGGCATTTTCTCTGCCGGGATGTCCTTTGCGATGAACGCCGCAAAACCGATGCATGAAGCCGCTGCCGCGCTGGGCGTCGATCCCCTGTATGTCGCTTTGCCAAGCTATGTTGTCATCATGGGCGGCGGCGCAATCATCAACCTCGGCTTCTGCTTCATTCGTCTGGCCAAAGTGAAAGATTTGTCGCTAAAAGCCGACTTCTCGCTGGCAAAACCGCTGATCATTCACAATGTGTTACTCTCAGCACTGGGCGGGTTGATGTGGTATCTGCAATTCTTTTTCTATGCCTGGGGCCACGCCCGCATTCCGGCGCAGTATGACTACATCAGCTGGATGCTGCATATGAGCTTCTATGTATTGTGCGGCGGTATCGTCGGGCTGGTGCTGAAAGAGTGGAACAATGCAGGACGCCGTCCGGTAACGGTGTTGAGCCTCGGTTGTGTGGTGATTATTGTCGCCGCTAACATCGTCGGCATCGGCATGGCGAATTAATCTTTCTGCGAATTGAGATGACGCCACTGGCTGGGCGTCATCCCGGTTTCCCGGGTAAACACCACCGAAAAATAGTTACTATCTTCAAAGCCACATTCGGTCGAAATATCACTGATTAACAGGCGGCTATGCTGGAGAAGATATTGCGCATGACACACTCTGACCTGCCGCAGATATTGATTGATGGTCATTCCAGTCTGCTGGCGAAATTGCTGACGCAAAACACGCTCACTGCATGATGCCTCATCACAAAATTTATCCAGCGCAAAGGGACTTTTCAGGCTAGCCGCCAGCCGGGTAATCAGCTTATCCAGCAATGTTTCGCTGGATGTTGGCGGCAACGAATCACTGGTGTAACGATGGCGATTCAGCAACATCACCAACTGCCCGAACAGCAACTCAGCCATTTCGTTAGCAAACGACACATGCTGACTACTTTCATGCTCAAGCTGACCGATAACCTGCCGCGCCTGCGCCATCCCCACGCTACCTAAGCGCCAGTGTGGTTGCCCTGCGCTGGCGCTAAATCCCGGAATCGCGCCCTGCCAGTCAAGATTCAGCTTCAGCCGCTCCGGGCAATAAATAATATTCTGCAAAACCAGATCGTTAACGGAAGCGTAGGAGTGTTTATCGTCAGCATGAATATAAAAGAGATCGCCACGGGTAATGCGATAAGGGCGATCGTTGAGTACATGCAGACCATTACCGCGCCAGACAATCACCAGCTCACAAAAATCATGTGTATGTTCGGCAAAGACATCTTGCGGATAACGGTCAGCCACAGCGACTGCCTGCTGGTCGCTGGCAAAAAAATCATCTTTGAGAAGTTTTAACTGATGCGCCACCGTGGCTACCTCGGCCAGAGAACGAAGTTGATTATTCGCAATATGGCGTACAAATACGTTGAGAAGATTCGCGTTATTGCAGAAAACCATCCCGTCCCTGACGAATATCACGCGGTGACCAGTTAAACTCTCGGCGAAAAAGCGTCGAAAAGTGGTTACTGTCGCTGAATCCGCAGCGATAGGCGATGTCAGTAACGCTGGCCTCGCTGTGGCGTAGCAGATGTCGGGCTTTCATCAGTCGCAGGCGGTTCAGGTAACGCTGAGGCGTCAGTCCCGTTTGCTGCTTAAGCTGCCGATGTAGCGTACGCAATGAAAGAGAAAATTGAGCCGCCACTGCATCCCAATTCACCTCATCGGCAAAATGGTCCTCCAGCCAGGCCAGAAGCAAGTTGAGACGTGATGCGCTGTTTTCCACGCTCTCCTGCAAACTGCTTTTACGCAGTAAGAGCAGTAATTGCATAAACAGAATTTCACGACTGGCGGTCGAGGGTAAATCATTTCCCTCTTCTTGTTGTTCCAACTGTGCAACCAGTTGGCGCACCTGCTGTAATACGCAATGGTTAACGCGCCAGTGAGACGGATACTGCCCATCCTGCTCTTGTGGCAGCAACTGATTCAGCCCGGCGAGAAACTGAAATCGATCCGGCGAGCGATACAGCACATTGGTCAGACACAGATTATCGGTATGTTCATACAGATGCCGATCATGATCGCGTACGAAACAAACCGTCCCACCGGTGATGGTATAGGGCTGCCCATTAAATACATGAATACCCGTGCCATGTTCGACAATCACAATTTCATGAAAATCATGATGATGTTCAGGAAAATCCGCCTGCGGGAGCCGGGGTTCTATCGCCACGGACGCGTTACCAGACGGAAAAAAATCCACACTATGTAATACGGTCATACTGGCCTCCTGATGTCGTCAACACGGCGAAATAGTAATCACGAGGTCAGGTTCTTACCTTAAATTTTCGACGGAAAACCACGTAAAAAACGTCGATTTTTCAAGATACAGCGTGAATTTTCAGGAAATGCGGTGAGCATCACATCACCACAATGAAGCAAATTGTGAACATCATCACGTTCATCTTTCCCTGGTTGCCAATGGCCCATTTTCCTGTCAGTAACGAGAAGGTCACGAATTCAGGCGCTTTTTAGACTGGTCGTAATGAAATTCAGCAGGATCACATTATGACCTTTCGCAATTGTGTCGCCGTCGATCTCGGCGCATCCAGTGGGCGCGTGATGCTGGCGCGTTACGAGCGTGAATGCCGCAGCCTGACGCTGCGCGAAATCCATCGTTTTAACAATGGCCTGCATAGCCAGAACGGTTATGTCACCTGGAATGTGGATAGCCTGGAAAGTGCCATTCGCCTTGGATTAAACAAGGTGTGCGAGGAAGGGATTCGTATCGATAGCATTGGGATTGATACCTGGGGCGTGGACTTTGTGCTGCTCGACCAGCACGGTCAGCGCGTGGGTCTGCCCGTTGCTTACCGCGATAGCCGCACCAATGGCCTAATGGCGCAGGCACAACAGCAACTCGGCAAACGCGATATTTATCAACGTAGCGGCATCCAGTTTTTGCCCTTCAATACGATCTATCAGCTACGTGCACTGACAGAGCAGCAACCAGAACTTATTCCACACATTGCTCACGCTTTGCTGATACCGGATTACTTTAGTTATCGCCTGACCGGCAAGATGAACTGGGAATATACCAACGCCACGACCACGCAACTGGTCAATATCAATAGCGACGACTGGGACGAGTCGCTACTGGCGTGGAGCGGTGCCAACAAAGCCTGGTTTGGTCGCCCGACGCATCCGGGTAATGTCATAGGTCACTGGATTTGCCCGCAGGGTAATGAGATTCCGGTGGTCGCCGTTGCCAGCCATGATACCGCCAGCGCGGTTATCGCCTCGCCGTTAAACGGTTCACGCGCCGCTTATCTCTCTTCTGGCACCTGGTCATTGATGGGCTTCGAAAGCCAGACGCCATTTACCAATGACACGGCGCTGGCAGCCAATATCACCAACGAAGGCGGGGCGGAAGGTCGCTATCGGGTGCTGAAAAATATTATGGGCTTATGGCTGCTTCAGCGAGTGCTTCAGGAGCGGCAAATCAACGATCTTCCGGCGCTTATCGCCGCAACACAGGCACTTCCGGCCTGCCGCTTCATCATCAATCCCAATGACGATCGCTTTATTAATCCTGACGAGATGTGCAGCGAAATTCAGGCTGCGTGTCGGGAAACGGCGCAACCGATCCCGGAAAGTGATGCTGAACTGGCGCGCTGTATTTTCGACAGTCTGGCGCTGCTGTATGCCGATGTGTTGCATGAGCTGGCGCAGCTGCGTGGTGAAGATTTCTCGCAACTGCATATTGTCGGCGGCGGCTGCCAGAACACGCTGCTCAACCAGCTGTGTGCCGATGCCTGCGGTATTCGGGTGATCGCCGGGCCTGTTGAAGCCTCGACGCTCGGCAATATCGGCATCCAGTTAATGACGCTGGATGAACTCAACAATGTGGATGATTTCCGTCAGGTCGTCAGCACTACCGCGAATCTGACCACCTTTACCCCTAATCCTGACAGTGAAATTGCCCACTATGTGGCGCAGATTCACTCTACACGACAGACAAAGGAGCTTTGCGCATGACCACTCAACTGGAACAGGCCTGGGAGCTTGCGAAACAGCGTTTCGCGGCAGTAGGGATTGATGTCGAGGAGGCACTGCGCCAACTTGATCGTTTACCCGTTTCAATGCACTGCTGGCAGGGCGATGATGTTTCCGGTTTTGAAAACCCGGAAGGTTCGCTGACCGGTGGTATTCAGGCTACTGGTAATTATCCGGGCAAAGCGCGTAATGCCAGCGAGCTGCGTGCCGATCTGGAACAGGCTATGCGGCTGATTCCGGGGCCAAAACGGCTTAATTTGCATGCCATTTATCTGGAGTCAGACACGCCAGTCTCACGTGACCAAATCAAACCAGAGCACTTCAAAAACTGGGTTGAATGGGCGAAAGCCAATCAGCTCGGTCTGGATTTTAACCCCTCCTGTTTTTCACATCCGCTAAGCGCCGATGGCTTTACACTTTCCCATGCCGACGACCGCATTCGCCAGTTCTGGATTGACCACTGTAAAGCCAGCCGCCGTGTTTCAGCCTATTTTGGTGAGCAACTCGGCACACCGTCGGTGATGAACATCTGGATCCCGGATGGCATGAAAGATATCACCGTTGACCGTCTCGCCCCGCGTCAGCGTTTGCTGGCAGCACTGGATGAAGTGATCAGCGAGAAGCTAAACCCTGCGCACCATATCGACGCCGTTGAGAGCAAATTGTTTGGCATTGGCGCGGAGAGCTACACGGTTGGCTCCAATGAGTTTTACCTGGGGTATGCCACCAGCCGCCAGACGGCGCTGTGCCTGGACGCCGGGCATTTCCACCCGACTGAAGTGATTTCCGACAAGATTTCCGCCGCCATGCTGTATGTGCCGCAGTTGCTGCTGCACGTCAGCCGTCCGGTTCGCTGGGACAGCGATCACGTAGTGCTGCTGGATGATGAAACCCAGGCGATTGCCAGTGAGATTGTTCGTCACGATCTGCTCGACCGGGTGCATATCGGCCTCGACTTCTTCGATGCCTCTATCAACCGCATTGCCGCGTGGGTCATTGGTACACGCAATATGAAAAAAGCCCTGCTGCGTGCGTTGCTGGAACCTACCGCTGAGCTACGCAAGCTGGAAGCGGCGGGCGATTACACTGCGCGTCTGGCGCTACTGGAAGAGCAGAAATCGTTGCCGTGGCAGGCGGTATGGGAAATGTATTGTCAGCGTCACGATACGCCAGCGGGTAGCGAATGGCTGGAGAACGTGCGGACTTATGAGAAAAAAATTTTGAGTCGCCGCGGGTAAACACTGCCGGATGCGGCACAAGTGCCTTATCCGGCCTACGGGTCGGCAATAGTTGTAGGCCTGATAAGACGCGACAGCGTCGCATCAGGCATTGATTGCCGGATGCGGCACGAGTGCCTTATCCGGCCTACGGGTCAGCAACAGTTGTAGGCCTGATAAGACGCGACAGCGTCGCATCAGGCATTGATTGCCGGATGTGGCGCGAGTGCCTTATCCGGCCTACAGGTCGTGCATCCGACAACACCGAATTAACAGGAACACAGAACATGCAAAACATAACCCAGTCCTGGTTTGTCCAGGGAATGATCAAAGCCACCACCGATGCCTGGCTGAAAGGCTGGGACGAGCGCAACGGCGGCAACCTGACGCTGCGCCTGGATGACGCCGATATCGCACCATATCACGACAATTTTCACCAACAACCGCGCTATATCCCGCTCAGCCAGCCCATGCCTTTACTGGCAAATACACCGTTTATTGTCACCGGCTCCGGCAAATTCTTCCGTAACGTCCAGCTTGATCCTGCGGCTAACTTAGGCATCGTAAAAGTCGACAGCGACGGCGCGGGCTACCACATTCTTTGGGGGTTAACCAACGAAGCCGTTCCCACTTCTGAACTTCCGGCTCACTTTCTCTCCCACTGCGAGCGCATTAAAGCCACCAACGGTAAAGATCGGGTGATCATGCACTGCCACGCCACCAACCTGATCGCCCTCACCTATGTACTTGAAAACGACACCGCGGTCTTCACTCGCCAACTGTGGGAAGGCAGCACCGAGTGTCTGGTGGTATTCCCGGATGGCGTTGGCATTCTGCCGTGGATGGTGCCCGGCACGGACGAAATCGGCCAGGCAACTGCACAAGAGATGCAAAAACATTCGCTGGTGTTGTGGCCCTTCCACGGTGTGTTCGGCAGCGGGCCGACGCTGGATGAAACCTTCGGTTTAATCGACACCGCAGAAAAATCAGCACAAGTATTAGTGAAGGTTTATTCGATGGGCGGCATGAAACAGACCATCAGCCGTGAAGAGTTGATAGCGCTCGGCCAGCGTTTCGGCGTTACACCACTCGCCAGTGCGCTGGCGCTGTAAGGAGCAAACATGATCCGCAAAGCCTTTGTCATGCAGGTAAACCCCGACGCCCACGAAGAGTATCAGCGTCGGCATAATCCCATCTGGCCGGAACTGGAAGCAGTGCTGAAATCTCACGGTGCGCATAACTACGCCATCTATCTCGACAAAGCGCGTAATCTGCTATTTGCCACGATAGAGATTGAATCTGAAGAGCGGTGGAATGCGGTTGCCAGTACAGATGTTTGCCAACGTTGGTGGAAATATATGACCGACGTTATGCCCGCTAATGCGGATAACAGCCCAGTCAGTAGCGAACTGCAAGAAGTGTTTTACCTGCCTTAATGAGTTGCGGTGCCGGAAAATATCCAGCACCGCCCTTTCATCAGAAGAAGTATTTAAAGCGAACGCGTGCGCCGTAACGGTCATCACTATCGTCGCCGTGTATCTTATCGCCGTCGCTATCCAGAATGGAGTAATACGTGCCGAGGTAAATATTAAAGTTCTCCATATCCATCACATTAGCGAACTGATAAGACGCATGAATGGTGTGAATGTTGTATGTTCCTTCATCATCAATCCAGCAATCGTTATCACAAACCACGCCACTAAATTCATCAATCTTATTATGTGCGTAGATATAACCCAGCTCGAAACGTTTCCACAGCGCGTTAATCCCAGCGGTGAAATCTTTCTCATTATTAGCATCTAAATAGGCGGTATTAAGATTAACCACGATGCCATTTTCCGGATCGGTTTTCAGGCCATTCCAGGTCATGCTCATGCCATAACCGGTACGATCGGACTGATCGACAAAATTACCCTTGCTATCGGTATAACCATAAGCATTATTTACCACGTTCGCTTCCATCGCTGCGGAAACGGTGAATTCTTCCGTCGGCGACCAGGCAATTACCGGACGCAGATAAGCAACATTTTTCTGCTGTTCCATATCGCGTCCATGATAATTACCGTCGTTATATAAAGATGTTCCGTCTTCCAGTAACGTGTTTAATTCAAAATACCAGTTATCGAGTTGTTTGCTGACGAGGAAATTACCGCCAGCGTTAGAACGCCCGCGGCCCTCTTTCATCATATAGATATAACCGCTGCCATCGTCATAAAGATCGTTCGCAGTATTACCGGAATGTTCAACAAAGGTATCCTGATTCAGCGGGAACATATCGTAGGCTTCAAAACGGCCTACTTTGACCTTCCAGTCGTTTTCTTTGCCAAAGAAGAAAACCGCATCATCGATATTTACTGAACCGTGCATATCCCCCAGCGGTTGTGCGGAGAACCCAGCGAAATAGCCATTATCCAGTTTTCGCATACCATCAAAACCTAACAGAATACGACCATTGAGATTCCACTGTTCATTAGTGGGATCGCTATTCACATCAGCGTTGGTCATTGCCAGCAGGCCATGATTACTTTCCGCATCCATATTAAATTCTACGTCACCGTAGATTTTTAAATCGCCATACCCTGAAAGCAGGAGATTAGGCGGGGTGGCGTTTTTCTTCTCTGACTCCGTCGTTGATTGACCGTTTACCGGCGTGTTGCCCTGTGCGGTTTTAATTTCGCGGATCTCGGCGGCTTGTTGTGTCTGAAGCTGTTTAACCTGCCCCTCTGCTTTTGCTGCCCGCATTTCTGCCGCTTCCAGGCGTTCTTCCAGCAATGCCATGCGTTGTTCCAGCGTTAAATGCTGTGTTTTTGCCATACCGGTACTACATGCCAATAATAAACCGATGGCTAAAGATAATGTCGATTTTTTCATTATTTACGTTCCCTGAAATAAAGGAGACCCTACGCTTTCCAAAAGGAATACGTATATAGAGAAATATAAGGTGTGCACTTTCGAATTTTTAATCCAACTTCAGCAGGCCGATGGATAGTATCCCGCCATATAATATGAGTAAATCCGCTGATTTCCTGGAACGTGAGGAATATAACAATAGTGCCGTTTTTAACTAAATATCGTAAAAAATATTAGATATGATTCACGCTGACTCATAAGCCACAAATATAAATAACGCTTAAACAAATTATCTGAGATATTTTAACATTCACAAAATCATTAAATAATGATACTTTATTCACAAAATTTATCCTTCACTCTGCTTTATATTGTTACGACTTCGTGACATATCCGTGCTCATCACAAACCCGCCCCGCGATTACAATTAACTGAAATATTTCATCGACCATTTCGTTGTAATCGCATAACGCTCGTGGAAATGAGTCTTCGGCCATCCAGCTTGAGTTTGCGTCCTGAAGTTGCTCTTTATCCCAGTCAGAGTACGGGACTTTATCTCTGATGCGGCGAACGTATTTTTTAGCCTCGAGTTGATACTGGCCTGCCGAATTAATAAACGAGAAATTCATGCCGCTTTTATCCGCTTCTTTGGCTTGCGCCACCAGCGTTTCCAGTTCAGACACTTTCTTCATTGCCGCTTCTGCATCAAACTTATCTTGCGATATCAGGTTATTAATTTGTTTCGCTGAAATCATGACTGCCAGAGAGTAGTAGTGGAATGTTTTCCCTTTCGCAAACGCATCGTCTTTATAATTTTCCTGGGTGTAATATTTATCCATTTCGTTAATGGTATTACCCAACGCTACGGCAGCATCAATATAACTCACCGCCACGCCATCAATAGGTTGCAGCGCAGGCATTAACGCCACTACACGCGTTTTGTTTATAAAAAAATAACAAAATTCACGAAATGAATAAGTCCTGTAATTTAATATATATCGCAGGACTTATTTTAATTAATTGCTCAAACGCTGCGGATGGGTATAAACCGTCGCCCGACCCGGTTTACAAAAGCCCACCAGCGTCAGATTACAGCGCTCAGCCACTTCTACAGCAAGTGTGGTCGCGGCAGACACCGCAAACAAAATCTCTACGCCGCACATCGCCGACTTTTGCACCATTTCATAACTGGCACGGCTGGAAACCAGCACCGCACCTTGCTGCCAGCTTTCCCCTTCTTGTGATCGGCGGCCTAACAGTTTGTCCAGCGCCACATGGCGACCCACGTCTTCATGCCCGCCGACCAGTTCGCCAGATGGCAACATCCATGCAGCGGCGTGAGTACAACCAGTCAGTTGCCCCACTGGCTGGAAATCATTGAGATGACGTAATGCATCATCCAGTTTGTTGAGATCAAACGTCTGGGTGAACGGCAGCGGCTGCACCGGTTTACCGATATCGTTAAGCTGTTCTACACCGCATACGCCACAGCCCGTACGTCCCGCCAGCGCCCGGCGACGTTCCTTCAACCCCATAAAGCGGCGGCTGGAAAGCTCAATTTGTACTTCCAGGCCATTACAGGAAGGAACGACATCCATGCCGAAGATATCGCGCGGGCTTTCGATAATTCCTTCGGAAAGCGAAAAACCGAGCGCAAAGTACTCAAGGTCTTTGGGCGACGCCATCATCACCACGTGCGAAATGCCGTTGTAGACCAGCGCAACGGGAACTTCTTCCGCCACCTCATCTAACCGTGGGTGTTGTAAATCATCACGCCGCCATAACTCAATTTGACGAACACCTGTGATATTTGTCACATTCTCGATTTCTTTTTGCTGTGTTTTTTTCACTTTCTATTAACCAGATAAGAACACACACACCAACATTATGGTATTCTGTTACAAACCCTTCCTGGATGGAGGGAAATTGAGCCAATTCTGGACCTTTGCGGCCCCTTCCGCAAAGAAAAATAACTCCCACTCCCTGCACACGCAGCAAGCGAATGTAAATGGGACGTGACAATGTCGAAACAAGGAGCAATCCATGCAGGTCAGCAGAAGGCAGTTCTTTAAGATCTGCGCTGGCGGTATGGCAGGCACCACGGCAGCGGCACTGGGTTTTGCACCCAGCGTAGCACTCGCGGAAACCCGGCAGTATAAACTGCTGCGCACCCGCGAAACCCGTAATACCTGCACCTATTGTTCCGTAGGCTGTGGGCTGTTGATGTACAGCCTCGGTGACGGAGCAAAAAACGCCAAAGCATCTATCTTCCATATCGAAGGTGACCCGGATCACCCGGTCAACCGCGGAGCACTTTGTCCGAAAGGCGCTGGCCTGGTGGATTTCATCCACTCCGAAAGCCGTCTGAAGTTTCCGGAATACCGTGCGCCAGGTTCTGATAAATGGCAGCAAATCAGTTGGGAAGAGGCGTTTGATCGCATCGCCAAACTGATGAAAGAAGACCGCGATGCAAACTACATTGCGCAAAACGCCGAAGGCGTGACTGTTAACCGCTGGCTCTCCACCGGGATGCTGTGTGCTTCCGCGTCGAGCAACGAAACCGGCTATTTAACGCAAAAATTCTCCCGCGCGCTGGGTATGCTCGCGGTCGACAACCAGGCGCGTGTCTGACACGGACCAACGGTAGCAAGTCTTGCTCCAACATTTGGTCGCGGTGCGATGACCAACCACTGGGTCGACATCAAGAATGCCAACCTCGTCGTGGTGATGGGCGGTAACGCCGCTGAAGCTCACCCGGTCGGGTTCCGCTGGGCGATGGAAGCCAAAATTCACAACGGCGCGAAGCTGATTGTGATCGATCCTCGCTTTACGCGTACAGCGGCGGTGGCTGACTACTATGCCCCTATCCGTTCCGGTACTGACATTGCTTTCCTGTCAGGCGTATTGCTGTACCTGCTGAACAATGAAAAATTCAACCGCGAATACACCGAAGCCTATACCAACGCTAGCCTGATCGTGCGTGAGGATTACGGCTTTGAAGATGGCCTGTTCACCGGCTACGACGCGGAAAAACGCAAGTACGATAAGTCCACCTGGACTTACGAACTGGACGAAAACGGCTTCGCCAAACGCGATACTACCCTGCAACATCCACGTTGCGTGTGGAACTTGCTGAAACAGCACGTTTCCCGCTACACGCCAGATGTGGTTGAAAACATCTGCGGTACGCCAAAAGACGCATTCCTGAAAGTCTGCGAATACATCGCAGAGACCAGTGCTCACGATAAAACTGCCTCGTTCCTTTACGCCCTCGGCTGGACGCAACACTCCATCGGTGCGCAGAACATCCGTACGATGGCGATGATCCAGTTGCTGCTCGGCAATATGGGGATGGCTGGCGGCGGCGTTAACGCCCTGCGCGGTCACTCCAATATTCAGGGGCTGACGGACCTGGGGCTGCTGTCGCAGAGTCTGCCAGGTTACATGACGCTGCCAAGCGAGAAGCAGACCGATCTGCAAACTTACCTTACCGCCAACACGCCGAAACCACTGCTGGAAGGCCAGGTTAACTACTGGGGCAACTACCCGAAATTCTTCGTCTCTATGATGAAGGCCTTCTTTGGTGATAAAGCGACGGCGGAAAATAGCTGGGGCTTTGACTGGTTGCCGAAGTGGGATAAAGGCTACGACGTCCTGCAATACTTCGAGATGATGAAAGAGGGCAAGGTCAATGGCTATATCTGCCAGGGCTTTAACCCTGTTGCCTCATTCCCGAACAAAAACAAAGTGATCGGCTGTCTGTCGAAGCTGAAATTCCTCGTGACTATCGACCCGCTGAACACTGAAACCTCTAACTTCTGGCAGAACCACGGTGAACTGAACGAAGTTGACTCGTCGAAGATCCAGACCGAAGTGTTCCGTCTGCCATCGACCTGCTTCGCGGAAGAGAACGGTTCAATCGTTAACTCTGGTCGCTGGTTGCAGTGGCACTGGAAAGGTGCGGACGCCCCGGGGATTGCGCTGACTGATGGCGAGATCCTCTCCGGTATCTTCCTGCGCTTGCGCAAGATGTATGCCGAACAGGGTGGCGCGAACCCGGACCAGGTGCTGAACATGACCTGGAACTACGCCATCCCGCATGAGCCGAAGTCGGAAGAAGTGGCGATGGAGAGCAACGGTAAGGCGCTGGCCGATATTACCGATCCGGCAACCGGTGCGGTTATTGTCAAGAAAGGCCAACAACTTAGCTCGTTCGCTCAACTGCGCGATGACGGTACAACCTCCTGTGGCTGCTGGATTTTCGCCGGTAGCTGGACGCCAGAAGGCAACCAGATGGCGCGTCGTGATAACGCCGATCCGTCTGGCCTCGGTAACACGCTGGGCTGGGCATGGGCATGGCCGCTTAACCGCCGCATTCTGTATAACCGCGCCTCCGCAGATCCGCAGGGTAACCCGTGGGATCCGAAGCGTCAGTTGCTGAAATGGGACGGCACTAAGTGGACCGGCTGGGATATTCCGGACTACAGCGCAGCGCCTCCGGGCAGTGGCGTCGGGCCGTTTATCATGCAGCAGGAAGGCATGGGGCGTCTGTTTGCCCTCGATAAGATGGCGGAAGGTCCGTTCCCGGAACACTACGAGCCGTTTGAAACGCCGCTGGGAACTAACCCGCTGCATCCAAACGTTATCTCGAATCCGGCGGCGCGTATCTTTAAAGACGATGCCGAAGCATTGGGGAAAGCCGATAAGTTCCCGTATGTCGGAACCACCTATCGTCTGACCGAGCACTTCCACTACTGGACCAAACACGCGCTGTTGAACGCGATTTTGCAACCAGAGCAGTTTGTGGAAATCGGGGAGTCGCTGGCGAATAAACTTGGCATTGCCCAGGGCGATACTGTGAAAGTCTCCTCCAACCGTGGCTATATCAAAGCCAAAGCGGTAGTGACCAAACGTATTCGCACGCTGAAAGCAAACGGCAAAGATATCGATACCATCGGTATTCCGATTCACTGGGGCTATGAAGGTGTTGCGAAAAAAGGCTTTATTGCCAATACGTTGACGCCATTCGTCGGTGATGCGAACACGCAGACGCCGGAGTTTAAGTCCTTCCTTGTGAATGTGGAAAAGGTGTAACGGAGACGACATATGGCTTATCAATCGCAAGATATCATTCGTCGTTCCGCGACTAACGGTCTGACCCCCGCGCCTCAGGCGCGGGACTTCCAGGAAGAAGTGGCGAAACTCATCGACGTTACCACCTGTATCGGCTGTAAAGCCTGTCAGGTGGCGTGTTCAGAGTGGAACGACATTCGCGATACCGTCGGCAATAACATTGGGGTGTACGACAACCCCAATGATTTAAGTGCCAAATCGTGGACGGTGATGCGATTCTCGGAAGTGGAGCAGAACGACAAACTGGAATGGCTGATCCGCAAAGACGGCTGTATGCACTGTTCCGATCCAGGCTGCCTGAAAGCATGCCCGGCGGAAGGGGCAATTATTCAGTATGCCAATGGTATCGTCGACTTCCAGTCCGAGCAGTGCATCGGCTGCGGTTATTGCATCGCAGGGTGCCCGTTCAACGTGCCACGCCTCAACCCGGAAGACAACCGCGTCTACAAATGTACGTTGTGCGTTGACCGCGTGGTGGTTGGGCAAGAACCGGCCTGCGTGAAGACCTGCCCAACGGGCGCGATTCACTTCGGTACGAAAGAGTCGATGAAAACGCTGGCGAGCGAGCGCGTGGCGGAGCTGAAAACCCGCGGTTACGACAATGCGGGTCTGTACGATCCGGCAGGCGTCGGTGGTACACACGTTATGTACGTACTGCACCATGCTGACAAGCCAAATCTGTATCATGGCTTGCCGGAGAACCCGGAAATCAGCGAAACCGTGAAATTCTGGAAAGGCATCTGGAAACCACTCGCAGCTGTTGGCTTTGCGGCTACCTTCGCAGCCAGTATCTTCCACTACGTGGGTGTCGGTCCGAACCGTGCGGATGAGGAAGAGAATAATCTGCACGAAGAGAAAGACGAGGAGCGCAAATGAAACGACGTGACACCATCGTGCGCTACACCGCGCCGGAACGTATCAACCACTGGATCACCGCCTTCTGCTTCATCCTGGCGGCGGTGAGCGGGCTGGGCTTTTTGTTCCCGTCCTTCAACTGGTTGATGCAAATCATGGGCACACCGCAGCTGGCACGAATTCTGCATCCGTTTGTCGGCGTGGTTATGTTTGCCTCGTTCATCATCATGTTTTTCCGTTACTGGCATCACAACCTAATCAATCGGGATGATATCTTTTGGGCGAAGAATATTCGTAAGATCGTCGTCAACGAGGAAGTAGGTGACACCGGGCGTTATAACTTCGGTCAGAAATGCGTTTTCTGGGCGGCGATTATTTTCCTGGTCCTGTTGCTGGTGAGCGGCGTGATTATCTGGCGTCCTTATTTTGCGCCTGCTTTCTCAATCCCGGTGATCCGATTCGCGTTAATGCTGCATTCATTTGCCGCAGTGGCGTTAATTGTGGTTATCATGGTGCATATCTACGCCGCCCTTTGGGTGAAAGGCACGATTACCGCCATGGTGGAAGGATGGGTGACCAGCGCATGGGCAAAGAAACATCACCCGCGCTGGTACCGTGAGGTCCGCAAGACAACGGAAAAGAAAGCTGAATGAGTATTCGCATAATCCCGCAAGATGAGCTGGGTTCGAGCGAGAAACGTACGGCGGATATGATTCCGCCGTTATTGTTCCCTCGGCTCAAGAATTTATACAACCGCCGCGCCGAGCGTCTGCGCGAGCTGGCAGAACATAATCCGCTGGGTGATTACCTGCGCTTTGCTGCGCTTATCGCCCACGCCCAGGAAGTGGTGCTGTACGACCATCCGCTGGAGATGGATCTGACCACGCGCATTAAAGAAGCCAGCGCACAAGGCAAGCCCCCGCTGGATATTCACGTTCTGCCGCGTGATAAGCACTGGCAAAAGCTGCTGATGGCGCTGATTGCTGAGCTGAAACCTGAAATGAGCGGCCCGGCGCTGGCAGTGATTGAGAATCTGGAGAAGGCATCGACTCAGGAGCTGGAAGATATGGCCAGCGCACTGTTTGCCTCTGATTTCTCGTCCGTCAGCAGCGATAAAGCGCCGTTTATCTGGGCTGCGCTGTCGCTCTACTGGGCGCAGATGGCTAATCTGATCCCCGGCAAAGCCCGCGCTGAATACGGCGAACAACGTCAATATTGCCCGGTATGTGGCTCTATGCCGGTGTCCAGCATGGTGCAAATTGGCACCACTCAGGGTCTGCGTTACCTGCACTGCAACCTGTGTGAAACTGAATGGCACGTAGTGCGCGTAAAATGCAGCAACTGTGAACAGAGCGGCAAACTGCATTACTGGTCGCTGGATGACGAACAGGCCGCGATTAAAGCCGAAAGCTGCGATGACTGCGGCACTTACCTGAAGATTCTTTATCAGGAAAAAGAACCGAAAGTTGAAGCCGTGGCAGATGACCTCGCCTCTCTGGTACTGGACGCGCGAATGGAGCAAGAAGGCTATGCCCGTAGTTCCATCAACCCGTTCCTGTTTCCGGGTGAAGGGGAGTAATCTCTGACGTTTTCCGGGTGGCGCAGGTCGCCCGGATTACAGTTCATAGGGTGTGACGACACTATCTCTCGTATTCCGCGTTACCTCCTCAAGCTATGCCGCCAGTGCCTGTTTGGCCTCAATTTTCACGCTGAGAAAATCGATAAGGATATCGATATCAAATAGCCAAATCTTTTTGCCATTACCATTTCTCGCGCAGCTTACGCAGGTATTCGACACCATCTTCCTCACACCCTTGCCAGATGCCAGGAACACTGGTTCTTGCTGTTTGCGATTGATTTACCAGGTATTGATCTACCGCTTCCCGTAATAGGTCTGCACGCGGAAGATTACGCTGCACCTCAAGATCATCAAGTTGCTTAATCACCTCATTCGATAAATCGAGTAAAATTCTGCTCATATCCATACCTGCCAGAGGGTTCATAAATATCTCGCCAATATCATTTTGAATCTATGGAGAGAAAAGTACCCTTGTCGAATCTTTAAAGAAAGCGCATTTACGCATCACTTTTTATTTTTGCGAGGCGTTTTCCAGATACGATGTAACAGTTGCAGTTATTACGAAAACCAGTAAAAAATGGAAGTGAAAACAGTCGTGTGAAAATTTCTACTCTTTCTGAATTTACTCTATAAAGTTGCCTTTCTCACATCCAATAGCTTAATGTCATCTACCAAGAAAAAACGATAAGTCGTCAGGGAACGGAACAGATATAATGAATAAAAACGAATCAATTTCTTACACCGAAATGCAAAAATTTTTTGCCAGAGAAATTAAGGAAGTAGGCGGTAGGCCCATCACTTCTAAGAATTTAGAGTTAAGTCTGCTACCCATTCACGCCAGGGAAAACCTTTCTGCGCCAGAAATGCCGTGGTATACCGAAGTTAATGATATCTATATGGAGTTCAGACGCTCACCATTCTGGATGGTTGCCGGTTATGTATTCCTGGGATTTATGCTTTCACTACTTTCCATCTCGATATTATCTATTGTTGCATTCTCATTTTATGAGATGGGCTTTAATAGTGACTTGTTATTTCTGTATCTACTTGCATTTGTGCTTGGCTGTTTTATATTACCTGGCGCTGCAAAAATTGCTTTTTTCACGCCACATTATCTTCCTATAAGATTTAACAGAAAAACACAAAAAATTTATGTTTCAGATTTAATTATTGAAGGCAATATCTTCTTTGGAAAAATAAAACTCACTTTTCATGAATATGACTGGAAAGATGTTGAAGGTTGGGAGGTGAGTAGACATTTCAGTAAAAGTATGCCTTACAATGGATTACATCTGGTAGTTAATAGAGAAAATGATATAAATGCACTGCGACAGACACGCGTTTATACAACCCGTGCACCGTGGAGTGCACAAGAAATGGCAAGACAAAAGAACTATATCCCCCAAATATGGCTTTATTGCCATAATTATATGGCTTATAAAACTGTGTCTGGTGCAAAGAACAAACCACAACCATTTATTTTTTTAAGAAACAATTGGCTATTTAAATGGCCAAAAGAAATGGATAAACGTTCCAGAAGCTCAAAGATACTGTCTGAATAAGCATAATAATGAAGGATTTCGACTATGATTAACAAACTTACTCTTCCTTGGCCGGTATTATTTTTAGAATTTTTTGTGCGAGAAGTTGCCTTTAAGGGTAAGGGAATTGTTCGTTCTACATTACCAGCAGATGCCCATTTTTATACCGGTGGGTCAAAAGCCCTGCGTTATCACCTACAACCAGGAAACCAATGGCCAAACTATATATGGCATGATGATATAGGTGATATTGTACCGTTTCCTCTACCCTCGCTTCCGCTTACATTTACCGCTAACCGACCCACATTTAATTCCAGAGAATTAGCGGATAAATGGATGAAGGATAATATTCATACCGCTGTCATCATGGCGGGGGAATTTCTGTCTGCTAATGAATGGATTCGCCGCAAAAACCAGCTTAAAACTAGTGTACACCCTGCGTCAGTTGCTTCTTTCGCACCCTATGGCTTTAACATTAACCAGTGTGATGACGATGGCAATCTTTGGACTAATTTCCCACGTCCCCACATCAAATTAAAAATCGCACCAGGAAAAACAGCTTGTTTTCTCTGCCGCCGGGAAGAGCTTTTATTTGGTTATGATGAAGCACATAATCACTACCAGCCGAATCTTAATCTGGTTTTATTTGTGAAAAATCATGGGTTGCATAAGGATGTTTACCTAAAATCTCATGACGATAAAAGTGAATACGATAGCAGAATATTATGTAACGAAAAATTTACCACTTATGATTTCCGTAAAAACCGGTCCAGATACAGCTTTTGATAGTTTATTATCCTGGATGATATCAGGAGCGATATCTATAAAGTTTATGCATTCCCTGTGATCAATTTTTCCTGTTAGTGAGCACAAATTCAATCTGATTGATGCCAGAATAAAGGCATCTGGCATGTTGATTTTATGTTCCAGAATGACAAAACATTGCTGTTAATAAGCACGACTCTTTTTGTCATTCCTCATGCCACTTACCCTGTTCTTCAACACCAACTACCTCACCCCTTTGCCTGTCACTTTTTGCCTTACGCACCGGAAATTGCTGACGCTCCAGATATTGCTCTACCGCTTCGCGTAAAATTGCAGAGCGCGAAACCTTACGCCAGCCCCGAAGCTTGTTCAGCCGTTTAATTGCCTCTTCTGATAAATGAAGAAAAACCGTATTCATCGCCATTGCCACCACCTTACATATATTACTCATTAATGTATGTGCGAAAATTACGCCGAAAAATCATTTAAAAAAAGCGGATTTTTGCATGTCGTTTTGTTTTTGCGAGACTGCATCCAAAGATAATGTAACAGTTGCAGTTATTTCAATTGTTACTCAAAAATGGTTTATTACTTTTAATTAAGCGGGGGCACATCTACAGAAAAGAAACAACAAATAATAAGGATGAATTATGGATGCTATAAATATTTTATATTCAAGAATATTTTTTTGATTGGGTCTTCATTTGCTTCATCAGGATGGTGTACCCGAAAAAGTCAGCAGCTTTACCGCACCAGGGGTTAAGGTGAAATCTACCATTCATAACGACCGGTCAGTGCCGCACCAACCGGTCTTTAATTGTTAGTAGTAGTAAATTTGTGGATAACAGTCCGGGAACCAGACGATTCCTTCCGGATCATCCCCCTGCATTACCCGATGACATTGGCGTCGATCATCTGCGCGACGGCGAAGCGTAGTATAGAGCCGCTTCCATTCATGATCGCCCGGTGTACTGTAGTTTACCCAACAATCCATTGAAGGGTGACGCCATTTACCTGTAAGTGTTGGGATCCCTGAATGCTTATGCGGCTTCGCTTTACCATTACGATCCCTATCTTTACGCGTATTAAACGTGGACATTTTTAGTCTCCTGTTAAGAGTTCTAAAAATGTGCTTCCTTAAAATAGTTCATCATTTTCCCTTAATTCGCATAGCGTGCTTTTGCACGAATTTCCGATACGCGGGGACCATTATGATAGCGTCGATGCCCACACATCCAACAAGAACAAATACAGGGAGTACGAAAGCAAATACCTGATGCTTTTTTGCTTCCATCGCCTGCAGTGCGATAACGACAGCGGATTTTTTTTAATCGCACCATATGATGGCGACGTTCAGCACGATTACGGGTCATAGCAAAACTCCTGAACAGGCGGCACTATGCCGCTTTCATAGGAGTTCTGAATGCTGGTGCTTTCTGTATGGCATAACCATGCCTCTAACGGTTAAGTGCTTGCAGCACATGTTGCGGATCATTGGCAATCGCTCGCAGCAAAGCCTTTGCAGGCCCGGTCGGTGAACGTCGCCCCTGCTCCCAGTTACGCAACGTGTCTACGCTTACGGAAATAAGATCGGCAAATTTAGATTGTGACAACCCTGAAGCGCGGCGTATTTCTTTGATTTTCATAGCATCAACTTCAAAAGTCCGTGAAGGCTGTCGCGTTCCTTCAATAATTTCATTCATCTGGGCCATGCTGTGAGTCAACCGCTCAAAAAGTGCCTTATCCATTTACCACCTCGTATTTAACAACCGGAGCATTGCTTTTTCCTGGGGAGACAGATCATCTTTAATACCCTTACGATAAATAAGCAGTAATCTGATCTCATAATGTTTAACCTGATGAAAGTAAATAACCCTGACACCAGCACGTTTCCCCTTTCCTCCTGAGACCCATCGAACCTTTCTTAACCCACCAGTTTCAGGTATTACCTCACCATAGTCAGGATTCAAGGCCAGGAAAAACTGAAAACGACTGAATTCATCGTCGTTCAGCAGTTTTTGAACATCTTCAGTAAAAATTTCCGTTTCGATGAAGAGCATAATTATACGCCATTGGCTTAGAGCAACAATCCTTTTTGTACGTCATTGACGTACCATTGAAACCACTAGCTTACTGATAGTGCTCCAGCAAAACCACGTCTCTGCCGGGTTTGTCTTTACATTTGCGAGGCGCTTTCCAGATTTTTCACGCCCGTGAATTTCCCTGTATCCATCCAGCAAAAACGGGTGTATAAAACTGTACATTCATACAGCAAAATGAGTTCTACTATGGCACTGGAAAAAGGAATTGCAGAGTTAGTCGAAGAGTTTATCGCTGCGGGTCGCCCCTCATCGCGCCAACAAAGTATTACGCAGCGCAGAGAGGGCTATATCGCCAGCGCTGTCCTTGCGGGTGAGACAGAAACGCGGGTAGATATTCAGACTATCGAACTTGAAGGGATGACCTTACGAATAGTGTCACCGCTGAATGCCCCGACATTACTCCCGACGATAATTTATTACTACGGTGGCTGTTTTGTTAGCGGCGGGTTCGCAACTCACGACAACCAGCTGCGCCAGTTAGCCTATTACGGGCAATGTCGGGTTATTGCCGTCCAGTATCGGCTGGCACCGGAACATACTTTCCCCGCCGCCCATGATGATGCACAACGAGGTGCAGAATTAGTCCGGCAACACGCCGAACGACTCGGCGTTGATAAACAACGAATAACTCTTGCCGGTGACAGTGCGGGAGGGCATCTGGCGCTGGTAACTGCTTTGCGATTGAAGCGTGCTGGCGAGTGGCAACCAGCACAACTCATCTTAATTTATCCTATGCTTGATGCGACTGCGCATTTCGAAAGCTACATACGCAATGGTCACGATTACATCATCACACGCGACACTTTACTGAGCGGCTTTGAGATGTACCTGCCAGGCATTGAACGCAGGCATCCTGAAGCCAGCCCTATTTGGCGCAATGATTTCAATGGCTTGCCACCTGTACATATCATTACCGCTGAATACGACCCACTTTGCGATGAAGGTGAAGCGTTGTATCACCGCATGACAGGGCAAGGAGTGCAATGCACCTGCCAACGCTACCTTGGCGTTATCCACGGATTTTTTCAGTTAGGTGGTATCAGTGAGGCTGCGCGATCGGCGTTACGGGATGTTGCCTGGAGAGCGGGAAGGTAACTCCGGACCAGGGCCCAGAAAAGGTTTTCAGATTGAAAACCTTTTCAGTCAAGTAAAACGCCCCTACTCTTCTTCGTTCCCGCCCTCTTCATACGGGCCAAATGGCTTCGCGGGCAGAACGATATACGTGCCTTCAAACACTGCACCCGGCGTCTCGTCGCCAAAGATTTCTACTTGCATCTGCACCCGTGCTTTTCGTCCGCGCGCCAGACGGTCGAGATCGCCACTTAAGGCACCAAGGTCGGCTACCGCATGGGGTTTTCCGCTAATCGGCTTGCTGTAGCGGATATGCGCATCCGCCAGAATAATCGTTCCGCCGAGGTGGCGTTCGCGCAGCATCAGCCAGATAAGCCCCCAACCGGTGAGCGTAGCCAGCGAGAATAAACTCCCGGCAAACAGCGTGTGATGCGGATTCTGATTGCCGGTTTCCGGCATGGTGGTGATAAATTTTTGCCCGGTATATTGCTGAATGCGCACACCCATTTTTTCGCTTAACGGGATATGTTCATACCACGCTTGCTGGAGCTGGGCGCACCAGTCGCCGCGATGAAGAATATCATCCAGAGTGGCGACGGGTTTAATCATCAGAAAATGGCGAATCGGCGTGGTGGTTGGCGTGGTGATTTCACCCTGATTAACAAACCCCAGCTTGGCGAAAAACTCCACCGCGTCTTCACGGGCGCTACAGGTCACGCGCTTAACGCCTTCCTGACGTGCCACCGACTCCAGGGTCATCGCCATCAGCGTGCCTAACCCTTTGTCCTGCACGTCGGGATGAACGGCCATAAAGCGAATGGACGCTTCATTGTCGGCATTAATATACAGTCGGCCTACCGCTACCAGATTACCCTGCTCGTCGACGACCATCTGGTGATGCGCCATCGCATCCCACGCGTCGCGTTCCGAACCTTTTGGTTGATGCAGGGGCTTACGCAACATTTCCCAGCGAAACTGATAGTAACGCTCTAATTCTTCTTCTGTTTGTGGAACCCGAAGGTGATACATAGCGATACTCTCTCTTGTTTCCCGTGACAACCCTGGAAGCTGGCTCATACCTGCAACCAGAATGTCACGGGGCCATCATTGACCAGCGATACCTGCATATCCGCAGCGAAGCGTCCTGTTTGCGTGTTCATATCTTGCTGACGGCAGCGTTCGACGAAATAGTCATATAACGCCTCTGCGCGATCCGGTGATGCGCCTTTGGAGAAACTTGGGCGCATCCCCCGTTCGGTATCTGCGGCAAGGGTAAACTGGGAAACCACCAGTACACTGCCGCCCGCCTGTTGCACGTTGAGATTCATCTTGCCTTCGGCATCGCTAAAGATGCGGTAGCCGAGTACACGCTCGCACAGACGGTTTGCTTTCTGTTCGTCGTCATCCTTTTCGACACCCAATAACACCAAAAGTCCCGCGCCAATTTCACCCGTCACTTCTCCCTCCACGGTGACGCTGGCACGGGTTACGCGTTGAATTAATGCAATCATGGTTCGTCGTCTTCTTCTTGTTCAGCAGCTTGTTTTAATTTGCGGTATTCCCCGAGAGTGACAGTAATTTCCGCGCCAAGCAAGACGATACACCATGTCCAGTAGACCCAAACAAAGAGAATGGGGATCACCGCCAGCACGCCGTAAATGAGCTGATATGACGGGAACATGGTGATATAAAGCGCGAAACCTTTCTTTCCTGCTTCGAACAGGAGCGCGGCGACAAACGCGCCGACAATCGCGTCGCGGTTAGGTACGCGAATGGTAGGAACGATGCTGTACAGCAACCAAAAGGAGATCCACGATAACAGCAGCGGAAAAATACGCAGCACGTTGTCGATGACAGTATTGAGATCGCTCGCCCAGCGCAGGGAAAGCAGATAGGAGCTGATCGCCAGACTGGCCCCTGCCAGCAGCGGCCCCAGCGTTAAAATCATCCAGTACACGGCAAACGAGTAAATTTTGGGTCGCGCTCGTTTACTGCGCCAGATGGTATTCAACGCGCTATCGATGGAGTACATCAACAATAACGCCGTGACGATCAGCCCGCACGCCCCGACGGCGGTCATTTTGTTGGAATTGGCGACAAACTGTTCGATATATCGCTGGATAACATCGCCAGTAGCAGGCAGAAAGTTGGCAAAAATAAAGTGACGCAACTGAATGCTGACGTCGGAAAACATGGGAAAAGCGGCGAAAAGCGCAAAAACAACGGCAACCAGCGGCACTAATGAGAGCAACGACACATAGGCAAGGTTACCTGCCAGGGTTGTCATGTTGTCCTCATCAATGCGTTGCCAGAGTAGTTTTAGCCAGGCCCATAGTGGACGGGTACGATGCCTGGCTTTGTCCTGAATGGTTTTTAGCATAACACCTTCGCGAAATAGTCCGGGATGGTGGTTTTATCTTTCACCAGAATACTAGTAATGCCTAGCCGATTAGCTCCTTCTATATTATCGGCGTTATCGTCGAAAAAGACCGTATCGTCTGGTGAAAAACCTTCTGCCCGCAAAACATGCTGATAAATTCGTGCTTCAGGTTTGCGCATACCCAAGTCTTGCGACAGATAGATATGGTCAGCAGCATCACGGATTTCCGGGTATTCCTCCGGCCAGAAGGTAGTATGCAGGCGGTTAGTATTGGAAAGCACCACCACGCGATGCCCCTGCTCACGCAGTTTATGCATGATGGCGATCACTTCCGGTCGTAGCGCAACAAATACCGCCTGCCAACCGTGGGAGAACTGCTCATAGCTTAGCGGCAGGGCCATCTCATGACACAGTGCCTCTGCGAACGCTTCGTCGCTAATTTCCCCACGCTCATGCTGATGAAACGCCTCGCCCATGTGGAAACTCTTCTTAAGCGTAGCCAGTGGAACACGCGTTAAATCGCTCCAGGCCCCCAGCACACGGTTAAAGTCGATATCGACAATCACATTACCTAAATCAAAGATATAGAGCATTTTTGCCTCCTTTCGCGCCACAAGAAATTAACTGTAGCGGGAAAGGATGGGTTTGGCTATGTGGCAATAAGGGTAATCTTGTGATGCTGATTGCGAAAAAGCAGAGTAATTTCACTGGCTTTTTCGCAATAGATGAATGGTTAAGATTCAGGTGTAAATTGCCAACGAGTTTCGATGACCAGCGGCTTATCTGGTGTCACAAATTCCGGCGTTAGATTTATTGCGTTAGGTGCCTGAGTCAGCGGGTTAATACAGGTGGCATCGGGCTGTTTATCAAATACCACCAGACTGTTTGCAGAAGAGGTCATGGTCATCGCGAGTTTACCAGGCCACAGTAACTTAACCTTCACCCCGTCATAAAAACCAAAACAGTCATCCCAGGGACCAACTTGAGGAGAGATACGATTTCCAGTTGGCAGTTCATCACTACCCGCTTCTTCTTGCCAGTCCGCATCAAAAAGCACCTGCAACGATTCTGTATTTTGCGGAGTCAGCTTTTTCGCAAACCACGGATGCCAGCCTGCGGAGGCCGGGAATGTATCGGCATATGAATGGACTTCCAGTTGCAAAACCAGCGCATCGTTCTCCAGCAAAAAAGTCTGAATCACTTCCCCTTGCCAGGGCCACGGTGAAGTCAGGGGCATACGTAAAGTCAGGGAATCTGCTGTTTTGTCGATGATTTCCCACGTTGAGTAACAAGCCATACCATGCAACGCATGTGGTGGTTTATTGGCGGGTAAAGAATAACATTGCCCACCAGCATTCAGCGTCGCATTCCCCAGTCGCCCTGCCCACGGCACCATTGGGAAACAGCCATACTGAAAAGCTCTGCGCTGCGGCTGCCATTGGCGTAATACTTCAGAACCAAATGCCTTTAACGAGGTTATCCTGGCACCATCATGCGGATAAATCTGCAGGTGAATATTGCCTTTTTCCAGCGTCACTAACTCTCCTACAGGCCCAGGCCATGGCGCGTCAAACGCCTGTTGTAGCGCCAGGTAATGCTCGTTTTTTCGTTCAGTTTTCATGAGATTGTTCCCTGATGTAGCGGTAAGAAGCGGTTTCTTGTTCATCGGTTGGCTCAATCAGCCAGACGCAAACAAAGGAAAGAACTGAGACAGCAAATAAAAACAGAGCGACATACCACGGTTTTCCTCCCCCTAGCGCCAGCAAACTTGAGGCGATAAGGGGGCTTAGTCCGCCAAGAATCGCGGAAAATTGATAAGCAAAAGAAAGGCCGGTATATCGTACTTTGGTACCGAACATGCGGGTGAAAAGTGTTGGCTGCACGGCAAACATCATCGTCGGACCTAAGTTGTAGCCAAGGATCATACTGCACCAGATGATGAGCGTACTTTTGCTATCCAGTAATAAGAAGAAAGGAAACGCGAACAGGACACAAAACCCTGCTCCCGACAAATACAGACTTTTTTGACCTATACGATCTGATAACCATCCAACCAATGGACAACTGAAAATACCGATCGCCGAGGCAATCAACATACCCGTCAGGGGAATATCTCGCGACAATGCTAATTGGCTGGAAATATAGACAATACCAAAGGCGTTAATAATATTAGAGGAGACACTTTCCGCCAGCCTCGCACCCAGTGCCAATAAAATATTTCGTGGATGTTTTTTGAATAATTCAATCAACGGAGGAACGGACTTTTCTTTATTATTCGTCGTTTTTTGCTTTTGAAAATCCAGCGTTTCTTCGGTATGCAGGCGGATAAACAGCCCAACGATCAACATCACCGCAGAAAGCCAAAACGGAATGCGCCATCCCCAGGAGAGAAACTGCTCCGAAGTAAGAAAATGGTTACAGAGAGCAAAAATACCGGTTGCCAGCATAATACCCACAGACGCAGCCGTTTGCGGGAGTGAACCTAAAAATCCGCGTCGGGATTCGGGCGCTGATTCTATGGTCATCAATGCCGCTCCGCCGTACTCGCCACCAAGACCAAAGCCCTGAATTAAACGTAGCACCATTAATATGAGCGGTGCCCAGATCCCAATTTCCTGATACGTCGGAATAAAACCAATCAAAAATGTGGAGCAACCGACAATAGCCAACGTCCAGATAAGCGTTATTTTTCGCCCTATTTTATCGCCAAAATGACCAAAGACGATGCCACCTAAAGGACGAGTCAGAAAACCGACACCAAAGGTCGCAAAGGAAGCTATAAGACCTATAAAAGGATCGCTGTCTGGATAAAACAGCGGTGCAAATACCAGTCCTGCTGCCGTGCCAAAAATAAAGAAGTCATACCATTCCATTAACGCGCCTGCGAAACTGCCCATAACGACACGTCTCATGGCTTTACCGGAAAGCCCTTCACGCGGTGCGGGTAACTTTTCAGACATAATTTTCCTCTCCTGGTAGGCGAGAAATCTGGGATACGAACCACTAAACGTGGGCAGTTTGAATTAATGCGCATCGGCTTAAACCGATGCGCATTAAATTATTTCTTCAATTCAGCCAGAACCTCTGCGTCCTCAGCATCAACATTTGCACCCAGTGGTTCCCAATTAATCAATACACAGGTCAGGAATCCCAGGAATGGCACGATTGCCAACCAGTAAAACGCTTCGGTTTTCAACGCACCCCACAGCATCGGCCAGAAAATGAGTCCTGCAATTGCCCCTGTGCGCATAATAGCGCGGGCAAATCCGACCCCAGTAGGGCGAATAGCGGGAGGATAAGAGAGTGTGGCAATGGTCATGCCCAGCCCACCAGGACCCGCTGAATGGAAGAAAATAATTGATCCCAATAACCCTAAAGACAGCCAGGGATTAGTCGTTGCCAGTGCGCCTAACGACAGCAATGCTAAGGTCACAACAGCAAATCCATACATCGACTGTCGGCGAGTACCCAGTCGTTGGAGAATAAACGAGCCGATCATCCCGCCTGTCACCCCACAAAGGGCATTCACGACGGCAGAACCGGTCAACGCGCCAGTAAGCCCGCCACTTATTATTCCCGCCAACGTAAGAGGAAGATAAACACCTACGGCGTTATATTGCCACGCCTGCATGGTTGCCACGACACAGCCAAGAATGGTGCGTTTGCGGTAACGATCATTAAATAAGATGCCATATCCACCACTGTATTTATTCTCTGCTTTTTCCGAGAATTTCGCTTCTGTTGTACCCGATGCCGCAACGCGAGCCTGAACACCATAACGTTTTCCCAGAATGTCGCACGCTTCCTGGTAACGCCCGACGCGTGCGGCCCACATTGCGGATTCACCAATAAAGAAGTAACGCAAAATCATGAAGATGACTGCAAAAATAGCTCCGATGAATATTCCGTAACGCCACAATTGTTCTTCAGCGATACCCGACAGAAGCAGCGGCAAAAGCACCAAATAAACAACGGTTGTCGAAACATACCAGGCCATTTGCCAGAGGTTGACCGACGTTCCGGTTTTCTTCGACGTTGAACCACGAAGCTCTGCCACGGCATTGGTTGCCAAAGGGAAGTCGATGCCTAAACCAAAGCCCATGATGACGCGGCACACCAGCACCCACCAGATACTGGGAGCAATAGCTACCGCTGCAGCACCGATGGTGCACAGCCCCATGCCAATAATAAATGCCCGCTTTTGCCCAAAGCGGTTTATTACTCGGTTCGCTAATAAACCGCCAATTAACGCGGCGATTAATACTGATGCATTGACGGTTGCAGCAAGACCCGGCGAAATGCCGAATTGAGCGGCAATGTATTTATTACCAAACCCCACCATCGCCGCCTGGTAGGCATCAATCAATATGCCGCCCAAAGCAATAAAAATAACGCCGATACTGGTGTTGATTGCAGAGTTCTTATTAACAATATCAATTACGTCCTGTGGCCGACTAATTGAATAAGTTGCAGGACTGGTGATTTGACTCATCGCAGTGTCCTTTTTAATTGTTGTAGGGTGGCGCTGACGTGACGCAGCGCCAGACAGAGATTTAGAAAATCATTCCGGCGCAAATTGCAGCATGACCTTTATGGAGTCATTTTGCTGCGCGCGTTCGAATGCCGCCGCTGCATCCTCAATGGCAAATAAATCGGTAACCAGTTCACTGGTATCAAACCGCCCATCCGCCAGCCATTCGATAACAGCATCGAAATCTTCAGGGATGTACATGCCAGAGTTGAGCAAGTCACGCTCGAAACGTTGCATCATCGGTAATGGTATTTCACGCGGCCCACTTGGTACGCCCATGCACACGACGGTGCCTCCGGCATATACACGGGTACATGCATCGTTAAGCGTGGCCTGCGCTGCAACGACATCAATCGCCCCCGTAAATCGCACATCTGCGGCCAGCTCACCTGGTGCCCAAACTTCTGCTGCGCCCAGTTTTAACGCCAGCGCGCGTTTGGCAGCGTCAGGTTCAATCACGGTAATCTTACCTGCCCCCATAATGCGCAGTGCCTGCACGATGGATAAGCCTATCGTTCCGGCACCAATCACCAGTACGCTTTCCAGAGAAGCTTTCGGCATTCGGTTAACGCAGTGACGAGCACAAGCCGCCGGTTCGGCAAAGGCCAACACTTTTAGCGGTAAAGAGGCTGGTGCGACATGGCAATTACGCGCAGGAACAATGTGTTGTGAGCGAGCAAAGCCCGGTGCGCGAAAACCAGCAACCTGCGGTGGTTCACAAAGATTAAAACGTCCTGCTTTGCAGGCTCGGCATTCCATGCAAGCCATGATGGGATCGACCACAACATGATCGCCCGGCTGTACATTTTTAACGTCGCTGCCCACTTCCGTAACGCGCGCTGCAATTTCATGACCGGGGACGACAGGCGGTTTGGCAAACGGATGACCGCCTTTCAGAACATGCAGATCCGAACCGCATATCCCGTAGAACACGGGCGCAATCCGTACTTCGTGCGGTTTAAGTTGCTGGTGTGGTACTTCAACATATTGAGTGGTGACTTTCCCAATATCTGAAAATAAAACCTGGGTAATTTTATCCATTGTTATTCTCCAGAATCGATATCCATAGGGGATTAGCGTTGCGCGATACCTTCATCGACAATTTCAGCCAGCCGTTGCAAGCGTGGAACGGAGACATCGCGCAGCATGGTTTGTGGATCTTGTGCACCAACAACCGACGCCCAAACCGCTCGTCCAGCCAGGAAGCCCGACGCACCACCTTTCATGGCAATACTTACTGCACGGCCAAAAATATCGGCATCAACGCCAGAAGAAAGAATTACCCACGGCATCTTCATCTGATCGTTAAGTTGCTGACAGGCAGCAAGTAAGGTTTTTTCATCGCCTTTGCCCCCTAATGGCATCTCGGCTTTGTAAAGATCAGCCTCTGTTCCACCAAGCTCTGCGGCGGCGGCAACAATGGCGCTTTCACGATCAAAGTCCCAACCGCGACGAGGTGGACGCACCACAGGTTCAATAATGCTAACCAGCCCGGCACTACGGCAGCGACGAACAAATTTATCAACCATTGCCAGACGTTCCTCTGCGGGTTCATCTTCACGCCAGAGTACAAGTAATTTCATTGCCTTAGCCCCCATTTCACGGGCTTTATGCGGGTCGACGGACATATCTATTTCAACGCTATCAACCGGGATGCCATTACCTGGGATAAAAAGATCGGCAGCGACAATCAGGCCGCAAGAATTAGCCACAGCGCCCTGCTCGACTATTTGTTCAAGACAAAATTGTTTATCCGCCAGAACGGCAGAAGCATAAGGAGAAAGGATTCGGGTCGCGGCAACTTTAAAATCGGTGAGTACACTGTCGGCGATGGGTTTTGGCTGCCCTGCTGCCGCAAACATCAGGCGCATGGCCTCACGCTGATCGACAGCTAACATGGCGAATCCACCACCTGGGCGGGAGATATCTTTCAGCGTAAATGGGGTGAAGTGGGATGACATAGAAACTCCTGTTAATAGATAAAATTAAAGACCAGCCTGCTGGCGAACCTGATTTAGCAGGGCGCTCCAGTCCTGCCGCCCTTTGCCGTCTTGACTTGCTGCGGCGTAATAACTTTCTGCTGCAATCCCCATATTGAGCGGCGCCCCCGTTTTCCGAGCGACGTCAACTGCAATACGCAGATCTTTCAATGCCAGGTCCACCATGAAGGCGGGAGAAAGATCGCCTTTCAGCACTTTGCCAGGCCAGGTGGTCGTAAAATGTCCTTTCCCTGCTGCCGTACCACTCATCACCTTAATTGCGACATCAAGATTTAATCCCAGTGACTCACATAACACAGCGGCTTCGGAGGACAGCGCATTAAGCGCAATGCTCATATAGTTGTTAATTAGCTTCACGCGGATCCCCATTCCTGGGCCACCAGCCTCGACCAGCTCATTACCCATGCACATGAGAATCGGGCGTGCACGCGCAATCTGCTCATCAGTGCCGCCCGCTAAAATCAGCAATGTGCCATCAATCGCATTCACTGACGTTCTGCCCACGGGGGCGTCCATCATATTGATGCCTTTTTCTTGTAATTCCCGTATTAATGCATCGGTCTGTAAGGGATGAATAGTCGACATATCAATCACTAACGCGTCAGATGAAACAGTTTCACAGACGCCTTTTTCCCCCAACAGCACCTGTCGAACAATGTCCCCATTGGGAAGCATAGTGATGATAAATTCAGCGCTTGCTGCCGCTTCCGCTGGGGTTTGTGCCGCAGTGGCCCCCTGCGTAACTAGCGCATCGACGGCCTGTGTATTGACATCAAATACCTGTAATGAATGCCCTTTTTGCAATAGATTGTTAGCCATTGGGCTACCCATCTGCCCCAGCCCGAGAAATGCAATGGTTGCCATGAATACTCTCCTGTCTGACATTGACAAAATAATGACAATTGAAAATTCGTTTTCGTCTGTTTTTGAGCATATTTGTAATTTATGTTCAAAAACACGACACGCATCACTAATTTGATCATTTGTGTCATTTAAATTGACCAAAGACGACAAAATTAAACAGGACAAGACAAATATGACCAGAATTGCATGCGTGGGTATCACAGTTCAGGACAGAATTTATTCTTTGCCCACTCTGCCGGAGGGTGGCGGGAAATATCAGGCAAATCATTATCTTGAGATTGGTGGCGGCCCGGCAGCAACAGCCGCTGTTGCAATCGCAAAGCTTGGCGTGGAGGTTGATTTCATCGGTCGCGTCGGCGATGACAGTTGTGGAAATACCTTACTTGCAGAACTTGAGGGTTGGGGCGTCAATACCGCATTTTGCCGCCGATATCCTAACGCCCGTTCGTCGCAATCAGCGATCCTCGTTGATCAGCATGGCGAACGGATTATCGTTAATTATCCAAGTCCTGATCTCGGTACTGATGCCGAATGGTTAGAAGCGATCGATTTCTCTCGTTATGATCTGATTCTGGCCGATGTTCGCTGGCATAGCGGTACTGAAAAAGCATTCTCGCTAGCGCGCCTTGCGGGTGTGACAACGCTTTTAGACGCCGATATGACACCGCAGGATATTTCTCCACTTGTCGCGCTTGCCGATCACGCCGTGTTCTCAACACCAGGGCTGAAACGCATGACTGGCCTGCAGTCACCTGAAGAAGGTTTGTTCCAGGCAACGACACAAACAGCAGGTAAAGTGTATGTTACGCTGGGTTCTGAAGGATCGTTGTGGATTGAAGATGGTCATTTGTGTCAACAGGAGGCATTTTCTGTCAATGTGGTTGATACCACTGGAGCAGGCGATGTTTTTCACGGCGCACTCGCGGTAGCGTTGGCAGAAAAAATGCCAACAAAAGAGGCTATTCGTTTTGCCAGTGCGGTTGCCGCGATGAAATGTACCCAGCCTGGCGGTCGGGCCGGCATTCCTAATCGTGAGCAAACCGAATCATTTTTGTCACTTTATGCGTAAAATGGTAAACATCTACCGAGGAGGGGCAAGGGAGTATTCATGAGTATCATCGAAGTGACAGGTAATCCACGCCATGACCAACTCGTTCATCTAATCGCAGAACGCGGTTATATGAATATTGAAGAACTGGCACAACTGCTGGATGTTTCAACGCAAACCGTGCGCCGGGATATCCGAAAACTCAGTGAGCAGGGCTTGATCACCCGTCATCATGGAGGGGCCGGGCGCGTCTCCAGCGTCATGAATACCGCTTTTGAGCAACGGGAACTTTCGCTCACCGCCGAGAAACGGGCGATCGCTGAGGCAGTCGCCGATTACCTTCCCGAACGCTGTACCGTCTTTATCACCATCGGTACAACCGTAGAAGCCGTTGCCAGGGCATTACTCAACCGGCGTGATTTACGCATTATCACTAATAGCCTGCGTGTGGCACAGATTCTTTATAAGAATCAGGATATTGAAGTGATGGTGCCGGGAGGCACTTTACGCGCTCATAACGGTGGGATTATCGGCCCAGGAGCCGTGGATTTTATTGAAGGCTTCCGCGCAGATTATTTAATCACCAGTATAGGTGCCATTGAACATGACGGCACCCTACTGGAATTTGATGTCAATGAAGCGTTAGTCGCGAGAACGATGATTAAACATGCGCGGAATACATTGTTAGTGGCCGATCATACGAAGTTTACCGCGTCTGCTGCCGTTTCAATTGGCAATGCACGGAATGTCAGGGCTTTTTTTACTGATGCCCCGCCTCCCAATTCTTTCTGCCAGTTGTTAAGTGAAGAGAATGTTGAACTGGTGGTTGCCGAGCAAGAAGTATCCTGAAATTGAAACTTCGGAAAATCCGCTGGGAATTTCAGCGGATTTTGTTTTCCATAAGCCAAAAAAAAACCTGCCATCGCTGGCAGGTTTTTTATGACTGAAAAACGAAATTAATCGTCTTTCGGTGCGCGGTTAGCGCGACGACGATCGTTTTCCGTCAGGTGACGTTTACGAATACGGATAGAGGTCGGAGTCACTTCTACCAGTTCGTCATCATCGATGAACTCCAGAGCTTGTTCCAGAGTCATGCGGATAGGCGGAACCAGAACAACGGCTTCGTCAGTACCGGAAGCACGCATGTTGGTCAGTTTCTTACCGGTCAGGCAGTTTACAGTCAGGTCGTTAGAGCGGCTGTGAATACCGATAATCTGACCTTCGTAAACTTCTGCACCGTGACCGAGGAACAGCTTACCGCGGTCCTGCAGACCGAACAGTGCGAACGCGACCGCTTTACCCTGACCGTTAGAGATCAGTACGCCGTTCTGACGCTGGCCCACTTCACCCGGACGTACGTCGTCGTAGTGGCTGAAGGTGGAGTACAGCAGACCAGTACCGGAAGTCATGGTCATGAACTCAGAACGGAAGCCAATCAGACCGCGGCTTGGGATCACGTAGTCGAGACGTACACGGCCTTTACCGTCTGGATTCATGTTTTTCAGGTCGCCTTTACGTTCGCCCAGCGCCTGCATTACAGAACCCTGATGCTGTTCTTCAACGTCCAGAGTCACGTTTTCATACGGCTCTTGTTTACGACCGTCGATTTCACGGAAGATAACTTTCGGACGGGATACCGCCAGTTCGAAACCTTCACGACGCATGTTTTCGATCAGAACAGACAGGTGCAGTTCGCCACGACCAGAAACGCGGAACGCATCGGCGTCTTCGGTTTCTTCTACGCGCAGCGCAACGTTGTGTACCAGTTCTTTGTTCAGACGATCCAGGATCTGACGAGACGTTACGAACTTACCTTCTTTACCGCAGAACGGCGAGGTGTTAACGCAGAAGAACATAGAAACGGTCGGCTCATCAACGGAGAGTGCCGGCAGCGCTTCAACGTTTTGCGTGTCGCAAACGGTGTCAGAAATGTTCAGTTCGCCCAGGCCCGTGATCGCCACGATATCGCCAGCTTCCGCCAGATCGGTTTCGATACGTTCCAGACCGAGGTGGCCCAGCACTTTACCGACTTTCGCGTTGCGGGTTTTGCCTTCGCTATCGATGATAGTAACCTGTTGGTTCGGCTTCACTTTACCGCGCTTGATGCGGCCAATGCCGATAACGCCAACATAGCTGTTGTAATCGAGCTGAGAAATCTGCATCTGGAACGGACCGTCAAGGTCAACGTCCGGCGCAGGAACGTGGTCAACAATCGCCTGGTACAGCGGGGTCATGTCTTCCGCCATATCTTCGTGGTCCAGACCCGCGATACCGTTCAGCGCAGAAGCGTAAACGATCGGGAAGTCCAGCTGCTCGTCGGTCGCGTCGAGGTTAACGAACAGATCGAATACCTGATCCACAACCCAATCAGGACGCGCGCCAGGGCGGTCAACTTTGTTGATAACAACAATCGGCTTCAGGCCGTAAGCAAACGCTTTTTTGGTTACGAAGCGCGTTTGCGGCATCGGGCCGTCAAATGCGTCAACCACCAGCAGCACTGAGTCTACCATGGACATTACACGTTCAACTTCACCACCGAAGTCGGCGTGCCCCGGGGTATCAACGATGTTGATACGGTAATCATTCCATTTGATAGCGGTGTTTTTCGCGAGGATGGTAATCCCACGCTCTTTCTCCAAATCGTTGGAGTCCATCACGCGCTCTTGGGTTTCGGCACGAGAGTCGAACGTACCGGATTGTTGGAGCAGCTTGTCTACCAGGGTGGTTTTACCATGGTCTACGTGCGCGATGATGGCGATATTACGCAATTTTTCGATCACAACTTTGCCTCAGGCATTAGAAATAGCGCGTTATTGTACACGGATTAATCGCACTACAAAACAGGATCACAAACATCCTCCGCAAACAAGTATTGCAGAGTCCCTTTGTGATCGCTTTCACGGAGCATAAAAAGGGTTATCCAAAGGTCATTGCACCAATATGGTGCTTAATGTTCCCATTGAAGCACTATATTGGTGCAACATTCACATCATGGTGCAGCCCTTTTGCACGATGTTAAGCATGATAACGCCTTTTAGGGGCAATTTAAAAGTTGGCACAGTTTTCGCTTTATCTTTTTTACGGCGACACGGCCCATTTAATTGCAGATTTCGTTACCACGACGACAATGACCAATCCAGGAGAGTTAAAGTATGTCCGCTGAACACGTACTGACGATGCTGAACGAGCACGAAGTGAAGTTTGTTGACTTGCGCTTCACCGATACCAAAGGTAAAGAACAGCACGTCACTATCCCTGCTCATCAGGTGAATGCCGAATTCTTCGAAGAAGGCAAAATGTTTGACGGCTCCTCGATTGGCGGCTGGAAAGGCATTAACGAATCCGACATGGTGCTGATGCCAGACGCATCCACCGCAGTGATTGACCCGTTCTTCGCCGATTCTACCCTGATTATCCGTTGCGACATCCTTGAACCTGGCACCCTGCAAGGCTATGACCGTGACCCGCGCTCTATTGCGAAGCGCGCTGAAGATTACCTGCGTTCTACTGGCATTGCCGACACCGTACTGTTCGGGCCAGAACCTGAATTCTTCCTGTTCGATGACATCCGTTTCGGATCGTCTATCTCCGGTTCCCACGTTGCTATCGATGATATCGAAGGTGCATGGAACTCCTCCACCCAATATGAAGGTGGTAACAAAGGTCACCGTCCGGCAGTGAAAGGCGGTTACTTCCCGGTTCCGCCGGTAGACTCAGCTCAGGATATCCGTTCTGAAATGTGCCTGGTGATGGAACAGATGGGTCTGGTGGTTGAAGCTCATCACCACGAAGTCGCTACCGCAGGTCAGAACGAAGTGGCTACCCGCTTCAATACCATGACCAAAAAAGCTGACGAAATTCAGATCTACAAATATGTCGTGCACAACGTGGCGCACCGTTTCGGTAAGACCGCGACCTTTATGCCAAAACCGATGTTCGGTGATAACGGTTCCGGTATGCACTGCCACATGTCGCTGTCTAAAAACGGCGTCAACCTGTTTGCTGGCGACAAATACGCAGGTCTGTCTGAACAGGCGCTGTACTACATTGGCGGCGTAATCAAACACGCTAAAGCGATTAACGCCCTGGCAAACCCGACCACCAACTCTTACAAGCGTCTGGTCCCGGGCTACGAAGCACCGGTAATGCTGGCTTACTCTGCGCGTAACCGTTCTGCGTCTATCCGTATTCCGGTGGTTTCTTCTCCGAAAGCACGTCGTATCGAAGTACGTTTCCCGGACCCGGCGGCTAACCCGTACCTGTGCTTTGCTGCCCTGCTGATGGCCGGTCTTGATGGCATCAAGAACAAGATCCATCCGGGCGAAGCCATGGACAAAAACCTGTATGACCTGCCGCCAGAAGAAGCGAAAGAGATCCCACAGGTTGCAGGCTCTCTGGAAGAAGCACTGAACGAACTGGATCTGGATCGCGAGTTCCTGAAAGCCGGTGGCGTGTTCACGGATGAAGCGATCGATGCGTACATCGCTCTGCGTCGCGAAGAAGATGACCGCGTGCGTATGACTCCGCATCCGGTAGAGTTTGAGCTGTACTACAGCGTCTAATAGTTGAAGTTGTACTACCCGGCGCAACAACGCCGGGATTTAGTTGCCGTGGAAACTTTCAGCCCATCTCTGCATGGGCTTTTTTCTCCGTCAATTCTCTGATGCTTCGCGCTTTTTATCCGTAAAAAGCTATAATGCACTAAAATGGTGCAACCTGTTCAGGAGACTGCTTTATGGCAACAGGCACGCAGCCCGATGCTGGGCAGATCCTTAACTCGCTGATTAACAGTATTTTGTTAATCGATGACAACCTGGCGATCCATTACGCCAACCCCGCCGCGCAACAACTGCTCGCCCAAAGCTCCCGCAAATTGTTTGGTACACCGTTACCGGAACTGTTGAGCTACTTCTCATTAAATATCGAGCTGATGCAAGAAAGTCTGGAGGCGGGGCAAGGTTTTACCGATAACGAAGTGACGCTGGTCATCGACGGGCGCTCGCATATCCTTTCTGTGACGGCTCAGCGTATGCCGGACGGCATGATCCTGCTGGAGATGGCACCGATGGATAACCAGCGCCGCTTAAGTCAGGAACAGCTACAGCACGCCCAGCAGGTTGCTGCCCGTGATTTAGTGCGCGGCCTGGCACATGAGATTAAAAATCCGCTTGGCGGTTTACGTGGCGCGGCGCAGCTGCTCAGCAAAGCATTACCTGATCCGTCACTACTCGAATATACCAAAGTGATTATCGAACAGGCGGACCGGCTGCGAAATCTGGTCGACCGTCTGTTGGGGCCGCAGCTGCCCGGTACGCGCATTACCGAAAGTATTCACAAAGTGGCTGAACGCGTGGTGACGCTGGTGTCGATGGAACTGCCGAACAACGTGCGGTTGATTCGGGATTACGACCCCAGCCTGCCGGAACTGGCGCACGACCCGGATCAAATTGAACAGGTCTTGCTGAATATTGTGCGCAATGCGCTACAGGCGCTGGGGCCGGAGGGTGGTGAAATCATTCTACGTACCCGCACAGCGTTTCAACTGACCTTACACGGCGAGCGCTATCGGCTGGCGGCGCGGATTGATGTGGAAGATAACGGGCCGGGCATTCCGCCTCATTTGCAGGATACGCTGTTTTACCCGATGGTCAGCGGCCGCGAAGGTGGCACCGGGCTTGGCTTATCCATCGCCCGTAATTTGATTGATCAGCATTCAGGCAAAATTGAATTTACCAGTTGGCCAGGTCATACCGAGTTCTCGGTTTACCTGCCTATCAGGAAATAAAGGTGACGTTTATGCAACGAGGGATAGTCTGGGTAGTCGATGACGATAGTTCCATCCGTTGGGTGCTTGAACGTGCGCTCGCTGGAGCGGGTTTAACCTGTACGACATTTGAGAACGGCGCGGAAGTACTGGAGGCGCTGGCGAGCAAAACGCCGGATGTGCTGCTTTCAGATATCCGTATGCCGGGAATGGACGGGCTGGCGCTGCTCAAGCAGATTAAACAGCGCCATCCGATGCTTCCGGTCATCATTATGACCGCACATTCCGATCTGGATGCTGCCGTCAGCGCCTATCAACAAGGGGCATTTGATTATCTGCCCAAACCGTTTGATATCGACGAAGCCGTGGCGCTGGTTGAGCGCGCCATCAGTCATTACCAGGAACAGCAGCAGCCGCGTAATGTTCAGCTTAACGGCCCAACGACCGATATCATCGGTGAAGCGCCAGCCATGCAGGACGTGTTCCGGATTATCGGTCGGCTTTCGCGTTCTTCTATTAGCGTGCTGATTAACGGCGAATCCGGCACCGGTAAAGAACTGGTCGCTCATGCCCTGCATCGCCACAGTCCGCGAGCCAAAGCGCCGTTTATCGCGCTCAATATGGCGGCTATCCCGAAGGATTTGATCGAATCCGAACTGTTTGGTCACGAGAAAGGCGCATTTACCGGCGCGAATACCATTCGTCAGGGGCGTTTTGAACAGGCTGATGGCGGCACGTTATTTCTCGATGAAATTGGCGATATGCCGCTAGATGTGCAGACGCGTTTGCTGCGCGTGCTGGCAGACGGTCAGTTTTATCGCGTTGGCGGCTATGCGCCGGTGAAAGTAGATGTGCGGATTATCGCTGCCACTCACCAGAATCTTGAACAGCGGGTGCAGGAAGGCAAGTTCCGTGAGGATCTGTTCCACCGCCTGAACGTCATCCGCGTTCATCTGCCGCCGCTGCGCGAACGTCGGGAAGATATTCCCCGTCTGGCGCGCCATTTTTTACAGGTTGCCGCGCGAGAGCTGGGCGTAGAAGCGAAGTTGCTGCATCCGGAAACCGAAGCCGCGCTGACGCGTCTGGCGTGGCCAGGCAACGTGCGCCAGCTGGAAAACACCTGTCGCTGGCTAACGGTGATGGCTGCCGGGCAGGAAGTGTTGATTCAGGATTTGCCTGGCGAACTGTTTGAATCAAACGTACCGGAAAGCACTTCACACATGCAGCCGGACAGTTGGGCAACGCTGTTAGCACAGTGGGCAGACAGAGCGCTGCGTTCCGGTCATCAAAACCTGCTTTCCGAAGCACAGCCAGAGCTGGAACGGACGTTACTGACCACCGCGCTGCGACATACGCAGGGGCATAAACAGGAAGCGGCGCGGCTACTTGGCTGGGGTCGCAACACCCTGACGCGTAAGTTAAAAGAGCTGGGGATGGAGTGATTCACGGCTTGTGTGTAAAGATTGATTATTGAGCGCAAATTGCTGGTATTTTGCGCTTTACTGTTCCGATAAGTTCAGTATGATCTTGCCCGGAAAACGGGGAGAGTCATTATGCTGGAATCAATAATTAATCTGGTATCGAGTGGCGCAGTTGACAGCCACACACCGCAAACTGCTGTTGCTGCCGTGCTGTGTGCCGCGATGATAGGGCTGTTTAGCTGAAGCTCGTTGTTTACGCCGGATGCGGAGAAAGTCGTAGGCCTGATAAGACGCAACCAGCGTCGCATCAGGCGTTGATTGCCGGATGCGGCGTAAACGCCTTATCCGGCCTACAAAAGCAATAATTTCAACAGATTTTGCAGGCCTGATAAGCGTAGCGCATCAGGCAATCTTGTTCTCAGCACATTGATGGCGCTTTCGTTTTCTACTTTGTAAACGAAGCGCCATTCACAATTTAAATCACCCGAGAGAACTGCTGCATCCGCGCTTTCTGGCGCAGATAGGTATCAAAGCACATGCAAATGTTGCGGATCAGCAAGCGACCTTTCGCCGTCACCTGTATTCCCTTCTCATCCACATCCACCAGCCCATCTTTTGCTAACGGGGCGAGCAGCTTGAGATCTTCCGCAAAGTAATCAGCGAAGAGCAAATCCCACTGTTGCTCAATAGGGGCGTAATCCAGACGGAAGTTGCAGATGAGCGACTTAATCACATCGCGGCGAATACAGTCATCACGCGTTAGCGCAATACCACGCCACAGCGCATTGCCTTGTTCATCCACTTGCTGATAGTACTGCTTCAACTCTTTCTGGTTCTGCGCGTAGCAGTCGCCAATCATGCTGATGGCGGAAACGCCCATCCCCAGCAGATCGGTATCGCCCTGAGTGGTGTAGCCCTGGAAGTTACGATGCAGCACGCCTTCACGCTGGGCCACCGCCAGCTCGTCATCCGGACGGGCAAAGTGATCCATACCGATAAACTGATAGCCCGATTGTGTCAGGAAGGCGATGGTTTCCTGCAGGATATCGAGTTTTTGCTGCGGACTCGGCAGGTCAGCATCTTTGATTTTGCGCTGGGCGGCAAAAATGGTCGGCAAATGCGCGTAGTTAAAGACGCTCAGACGGTCAGGGTTCAGTTCCGCCACACGCTTCAGGGTAAAGGCGAAACTCTCCGGCGTCTGTTTCGGCAGGCCGTAAATCAGGTCAATGTTGGTGGAGGTAAAGCCAATCTCACGCGCATGGTTAAGCAGTGCAAAGATGAACTCTTCATCCTGCTCGCGGTTAACCAGACGTTGCACTTCTTTGTTGAAGTCCTGCACGCCCATGCTCAGCCGATTAAAGCCTTCGGCGCGTAAATGATCGAGTACATCCAGTTCGATTTCCCGCGGATCGACTTCGATCGAGATCTCCGCATCGGCATTGAACTGGAAGTTTTCGCGCAGCAGCTTCATCAGACGGCTGATTTGCGCTTTATTCAGATACGTCGGCGTTCCGCCGCCCCAGTGCAATTGGCTGACGTGACGCCCGGCGAACAGCGGTGCACGATGGACGATTTCTTGCTCCAGCGCGTCCAGATACTGATCGGCCTTGTGCTGCTGGCGAGTAACAATCTTATTGCAACCGCAGAAGTAACAAAGCTTATGGCAGAACGGAATATGTACATAGAGAGATAATGGACGCTCAGGATAGCGCGCCACAGCTTGTAAAAACGCCTGTTCGCCGAAGTCTTCTGAAAACTCCAGCGCGGTCGGGTACGAGGTGTATCGTGGCCCGGAATAGTTATATTTCTGGATCAGGGCCAGATCCCAGTCGATTTGCTGTACAGACATGCTCACTCCTTCCGATGGCGTCTCTGGCGGCTACGGCGTACCGGCGGATGCCCGTTTCGAGTCATCAGCCGGTTGCGCAGCCACTTTTGTCGCCGCGACAACCGCTGTAGTTTAACGAATAACCACACCAGATAACATATAACCGGAAGGGTTATCAGCAGAACGGGAAGGCCCACGGCGGCAATCCGTTAGTTGCCCCGCAGCAGACGCATCATGTCTTCTTGCTTCTCGTCTTCTTCCTCTTCTTCGTCATCGTCATAAGAGAGGCCGAGTTTCTGCATCAACTCATCAATACGATCCAGTTTGGCATCCACCCAGGATTGCTCTTCGGCGCTCAGGGTTTCGCCTGCTTCCAGACGTTCCAGCAGCGCATCCAGACGCTCATCCGTTTCCAGTAACTCCAACTCCGCCTGCGGTGAAAGCATAGGTTTCTCACTCTTCGGTTTGTGCTGTTTGGTGACTTTTTCAGTCACGCCCAATGGAATAGGGGTTTTACTGCCAATACGTGGATCTTTTGGTGCGTTCTGACCTTTGCTGCCTGACGTGGTGTTACCGCCCGCTGCGCGGCTGCCCGGCGCATGACCACGACGTTTTTTCTGACGCTTACGGTCACGAGCTTCCTGATCCAGCTCCTCGCGTGTTTTTCGACGCGCTTTTGCATGACCTTTGCTGCGTGAGTTTGAAGATGATGGTTTCATAATGGTTCGTCTTTTAGCCGTTTTATTCAGTATAGATTTGCGGCGGAATCTAACAGAAAGCAAGCAAAGAAAAAAGGCGACAGATTACTCTGTCGCCTTTTTTCCTGACTCATAACCCTTAACGGGTCTTACAATCCTTGCAGGCCGCCAACACACCCTGTTTTTCCATTAGCCGGAACAATCCGTGTTGATTCCATTTCCATTTAATTACGTCTCCGGACGTTTATCTTCCTGACAATCCTCTGTCTTCGCCTCCTGGCGCTCCTGACCCTCATCCTGAGTCATTGTTCCTGTTAGCGTCCTCGCTCTATGGGTGCTACTTTACGCCTTTGCTTTAAATAAACAATCAACCGCCATCAGTATTTGCACATTTTCAGAGTTTTATATAAAAGCAATTCACTGATTTATATAGCTTATTTGACATACGTCGCAGAATTTTCTCTGCTATTTCGCATAAAGACTATCGGCAATGTCTCACAAAGCATATGGCTTTTACTTACAACGCTCACGCCGAAAAATCCGCCTTTTATTATGGTTCAGGTATAATCGCCGCAAAGCTTTGACTGATGGAGACGACCGCTTTGACTAATTTGAATTATCAACAGACGCATTTTGTGATGAGTGCGCCTGATATTCGCCACCTACCTTCCGATACCGGAATTGAAGTGGCTTTTGCAGGCCGTTCCAACGCAGGTAAATCCAGCGCGCTGAACACGCTGACTAACCAGAAAAGCCTGGCTCGTACCTCAAAAACCCCAGGGCGCACCCAGCTTATCAACCTGTTTGAAGTGGCTGACGGCAAGCGTCTGGTTGACTTGCCTGGGTACGGTTATGCGGAAGTCCCGGAAGAGATGAAGCGCAAATGGCAGCGCGCGCTCGGCGAGTACCTCGAAAAACGTCAGAGCCTGCAAGGTCTGGTGGTGCTAATGGATATTCGCCATCCGCTGAAAGATTTGGATCAGCAGATGATTGAGTGGGCGGTAGACAGCAATATCGCCGTGCTGGTACTGCTGACCAAAGCGGACAAACTGGCAAGCGGCGCACGTAAAGCGCAATTGAATATGGTGCGTGAAGCGGTGCTGGCGTTTAACGGTGATGTGCAGGTTGAAACGTTTTCTTCGCTGAAGAAACAAGGCGTGGACAAGCTGCGGCAGAAACTGGATACCTGGTTTAGCGAGATGCAGCCTGTAGAAGAAACGCAGGACGGCGAATAATTTTCTTGCCTTAATGCTTGTGCCGGATGTGGCGTATCCGGCCCGTAAATTCAATAGATTACAATTCTACCGTTGGCCTGATAAACAGGGCGCATCAGGCATTACGGATCTTTTCTTTCGCCCAATAAAAAACGCCCCAGTCATTACTGACTGGGGCGGCTAAAATATTCAGCCAAATCCGATTACGTGAAGTAAAAGGTCTGAAAGATAGAACATCTTACCTCTGTACCCTACGCGACTAACTTTACTCTTTTTTGTTCAGTTCAGAAAGCATTTTTTGTAATTTTTTTTCAGTTGTTGCATAGGAATTTCTAATAGCCATCACAAAACGTGACAGCTTATGTTGCTTACTTACGAAAAAAGGGCATGTTCAGGCGAATCTTAGTGCGCCTGATCCCAGTTTTCGCCACTCCCCACTTCCACCAGCAACGGCACATCCAGACGGGTACAGTTTTCCATCAGTTGATGAATCTGCTTCGCGACGGCATCGACATCATCTTTATGGACTTCAAATACCAGTTCATCGTGTACCTGCATGATCATACGCACACGCGGTTGCTCAGCCTGTAGCCACGCATCAACGGCAATCATCGCCCGTTTGATAATGTCGGCGGCGGTTCCCTGCATTGGCGCGTTAATGGCTGCACGTTCAGCCGCTGCACGACGAGCCCCATTGCTGGATTTGATATCCGGCAGATACAGACGGCGTCCGTCCAGCGTTTCAACGTAGCCCTGCTCTTTCGCCTGAGCACGGGTGCGTTCCATATACTCCAGCACGCCAGGGTAGCGTTCGAAGTAAAGGTCCATGTACTTCTGCGCTTCTTTACGTGGAATGTTCAATTGCCGCGCCAGACCGAAAGCACTCATGCCATAAATCAGACCAAAGTTGATCGCTTTCGCGCTACGACGTTGCTCGCTGGTGACGGTTTCCAGTGGCAAACCAAACACTTCTGCCGCCGTTGCACGGTGGATATCTTTTCCTTCCGCGAATGCGGTCAGCAAGCCTTTGTCACGCGAGAGATGCGCCATAATGCGCAGTTCAATCTGCGAGTAGTCCGCTGAGACAATCACATAATCCTCTGGCGCAATAAACGCCTGGCGGATACGGCGACCTTCTTCGTTACGCACCGGAATGTTTTGCAGGTTAGGATCGGTTGACGATAAACGTCCCGTTGCGGTTACTGCCTGGTGATAAGAGGTATGTACACGCCCGGTTTTCGGGTTGATCATCAACGGCAGCTTGTCGGTGTAGGTCGATTTCAGCTTCGCCAGACCACGATACTCCAGAATCACTTTTGGCAACGGATAGTCCAGCGCCAGTTCTTCCAGTACCTCTTCCGACGTTGACGGCGCGCCACCCGGAGTTTTCTTCAGCGGTTTAATGCCCTGTTTTTCAAACAGAATGGTTTGTAACTGCTTGGTGGAAGAAAGGTTAAATTCTTCACCTGCAATTTCATGCGCTTTCTTTTCCAGCTCAGCCAGACGCAAGGTGAGCTCTTCAGAGTGATTGTGCAGCACTTTCGGATCGATCTTCACACCGTTACGTTCAATGCGTGAAAGCACCGGCACCAGCGGCATTTCGATATTCTCGAAGACGTTCAACGGCCCTTTGTGTTTTTGCAGATCCGGCCACATTTTCAGATGCAACTGCAAGGTGACATCTGCATCTTCGGCGGCGTAACGTCCGGCTTCTTCGAGGGCAATCTGGTTAAAGGTCAGTTGATTTTTTCCTTTACCAGCAATCTCTTCAAAAGTGATGGTTTTGTGCTTCAACCAACGTTCCGCGAGGCTGTCCATATCGTGACGCCCGGCAACGCTATTGAGAATGTAGGACTCCAGCATGGTATCAAACGCAATCCCACGCAGCTCAATGCCGTAATTCGCCAGAATACCGCGATCGTATTTCAGGTTTTGCCCGACCTTCAGCGCCTTTTCATCTTCCAGCAGCGGTTTTAGCAACTCGAGTGCACGCTCGCGAGAGATTTGATCGGGCGCATCAAGATAATCATGAGCAACCGGAATATATGCCGCTACGCCTGGCTCGATAGCAAAAGAAAGCCCGACCAGGTTAGCAGAGATGTTATCAAGGCTGTCGGTTTCGGTATCAAATGCAAATACCGGCGCTTTTTCCAGCTTCGCAATCCACGCTTTCAGTGTTTCTTCATCAAGGATGGTGACGTAGTTGTCATAAGAAATCACCGTTGCCGTCACTTCTGGCGCTTCGTCTGCAACACTGGTTTCCTGCGGCCTGGCTGCGGGTTTCGCCCCTTTAGCCTGTAGCCATTTGCCCGCTTCGACATCAGCAGTCCAGCGTTTGAACTCATACTTTTTGAACAGCCCTAACAACTCTTCCGCCGCCGGTGGCTGCACTTCCAGTTGTTCACAGGTCAGCTCCAGTTCAACGTCGGTTTTAATCGTCGCCAGCTGGTATGAGAGATAAGCAACTTCTTTGTTTTGCTCGAGCTTGGCTGCCATTGTTTTCGCGCCACGGAAGCTCAACCCAGCAATTTTTTCTGGCTCGGCATACAGCGTATCCAGCCCGCCAAGACCTTGCAGCAATGCCTGCGCGGTTTTTTCACCGACGCCCGGTACGCCAGGGATGTTATCGGAGGAGTCACCCATCAGCGCCAGGAAATCGATGATCAGTTCTGGCGGCACGCCGTACTTATTCACCACCTCTTCCGGTCCGAGGATGGTATTCGTCATGGTGTTGATAAGCGTAATATTTGGCGTCACCAGCTGCGCCATATCTTTATCGCCAGTGCTGATCAGCACCGGACGCCCGGCTTTTTCGGCTTCGCGCGCCAGAGTACCGATAACGTCGTCCGCTTCTACGCCAGAAACCGCCAGCAGCGGCAGTCCCATCGCTTTAACCATCGCGTGCAGAGGTTCGATTTGTGCTCGCAGATCGTCCGGCATTGGCGGGCGATGTGATTTGTAATGTTCAAACAGTTCATCACGAAAGGTTTTTCCCTTGGCGTCAAAGACCACCGCTGCATGCGTCGGTTTATATTGCATGATCAGACTGCGCAGCATGTTGAGGACACCATACATCGCACCGGTCGGCTCGCCTGCGCTGTTAGTCAGCGGGGGAAACGCGTGATATGCGCGATAAAGATAAGATGAACCATCTACAAGGATAAGTGGATTTTGGGGGATCTGAACCATAATGTCCGTGCCTGTTTATCAGATTATGGGTAAAGGATGCCACAGACAGGATGAAAACATGAGTTTTTCACCGCTTTTCGTGAAAATCTTTTGTAGATCTTCTGGATCGCTCGCAAATCGTCATGTGGATAACTTTGTGCATAAATTATTTACATCGCTTTTAATTTATTATCATGCTTTTTACAGCATGATGTTTGTCTTTGATTTTCATGCAGTTAAAAATAAAGCCATCCCTAATAATTGAGATAATGGGATTTTTTCTAATGTGGATAGATATGAATTATTTTTCTCCTTAAGGATCATCCGTTATTTGGGTCGTTTTCTGCTAAAATCTGCGCCTTGCGCTTCTTTAGCGCACTGTCTATGGCTAACCTTTTGAATAAATTCATTATGACGAGAATACTCGCTGCGATAACCCTTTTGCTGAGTATCGTATTGACCATTTTGGTCACTATTTTTTGCTCCGTCCCGATCATCATTGCCGGGATTGTAAAACTATTGCTTCCTGTGCCAGTCATTTGGCGAAAGGTTTCGCGTTTTTGTGATTTTATGATGTATTGCTGGTGTGAAGGTCTGGCGGTATTACTGCATCTGAACCCACACCTGCAATGGGAAGTTCGCGGGCTGGAAGGGTTAAGTAAGAAAAACTGGTATCTGCTTATTTGTAACCACCGTAGTTGGGCAGATATTGTCGTACTGTGCGTGCTGTTTCGTAAGCACATTCCGATGAATAAATATTTCCTCAAGCAGCAGCTGGCCTGGGTGCCTTTTCTTGGCCTGGCATGCTGGGCGCTGGATATGCCGTTTATGAAGCGTTATTCCCGCGCTTATTTATTACGTCATCCGGAGAGACGTGGTAAAGATGTTGAAACCACTCGGCGTTCTTGTGAAAAGTTTCGCCTGCATCCCACCACCATTGTTAATTTCGTTGAAGGCTCCCGTTTCACGCAAGAAAAACATCAGCAAACGCACTCCACTTTTCAAAACTTGTTGCCACCAAAGGCGGCAGGCATTGCGATGGCGCTAAATGTACTGGGTAAACAATTCGATAAACTGCTTAATGTTACGCTGTGTTATCCGGACAATAACCGTCAGCCGTTCTTCGATATGTTAAGCGGTAAACTGACGCGAATTGTCGTACATGTGGATTTGCAGCCTATTGCCGATGAGTTACATGGCGACTACATCAATGACAAAAGCTTTAAGCGCCATTTTCAGCAATGGCTGAACTCACTGTGGCAGGAAAAAGACCGGCTTCTGACGTCGTTGATGTCATCACAGCGGCAGGACAAGTAAATTTTGCTCGCCTCTGAATGAGCAGAGGCGAGTGAGTATTTTAATGAACAAAACGTCCGGCACGAGACATAAATTCTTCTTCGCTCATCTCCTGTCCGTTAAAAACAACTTTACCCGGTGTATAACGCAGTTGCAGCGAGGCGGTATTGTTGTCAATCGTGATTAACTGCAACATCTGACCTAAGGTCATCATCCCGCTGATTTGTTTATCAGACTGCTTTTGCGCTTTTTCCGCATCCATTCCTTCAGATAAATTAAGCTGTTTTGCGGTTTCTGTGGCGACATTAAGCGGTAATTTCACATCAAAATTGAGCGATTTAATATCTTTGTTTGTGGATGATGAAGATTTGGCTGGGTCGGCAATACTGATATCCAGATTGGCATTTAGTTCGCCGAGTGCATTCTTCCATCTTACCGGTTGTTTAATGGTCGGCTCACTTTTTTGTAATAACGGTAAATACTCTTTGAACAATGCAGTATTCACTTCTTGCAGAGCAACTTCATCGTTTGCTAACTCAGGGTGTGCAGCAAGCTGCTTCTGCATCGCAATGTTATACTGGATGATAAATTGGCGCACCGCTGAGGGATCAATAGATTCAGCAATCAATGACCACTCACCACTACCGAGTTGCTGATTCCCTTTTGTTAACTTATCAAGTTCGTAGGTCAGATTGACATTGATATAATCTTTGTCTTTAACGCGATCCAGCTTGGTTTTTGCAACGAAAGCATCGATTTGGGCAACGTCTTCCCCGTGATTGATAATGTTAATCTGATTAAATTTCGACTCGCTTTCACCAACCGGAAATTTCTTTTCTTCTAATCGCGCCAGAGAATCAATGGTAAAACTTTTCGCCGTTACTTTGTTCATTGGTGATAATTGCAGAACAATATCTTCAACTTTGCCTTCAATATCCAGGTTAGACAATGAACTATCATCACCATTAAAAGTAAACTGGCCTTCACCAAAAGAAAACTTTCCATACTCTGCAGGGGCAACATCTAATGTCGTGGAGAATGAGCCACCAAACGCGAATCGCAATGTCGCTTCCACGGGCGATTTATTTTTCGCGGCGATAAATAGCGGTTGTGTCAGCTCATTATTCACTAAGTTCACTTTTGCCGCTGCCAGTGCTGGGATGACATTACCATGCATTAACATTGTGATGGGCAACGGACCGTGCTCAACATCCACATCAAATACAACTTTCTGGCCTGGCTTGATATTGAGATCGGGTGCACCGTTATCAAATGTCATTTGCATTTGAAAACGGGAATTAAAAAAACCTTTGTCAAAATTTTTATAACTTAACGTCATGTCGTAGGCATGTTCACCTTTCTTTTTAGCATCGTTAAAATCTTTAATAAACTTTTCGACACCTGGCTGAATTTGCGTACCTGTGTACCATGTGCCACCACCCCAGATTACGGATAACGCAACAATGGCACCTGTAGCTGACTTACGTATCATATAAATATTCCCTGATAAAACAGCAAAACTTTGAATATCCACTTATGCTGAAATAATGTCCAGCAGCAGGACGCATTATCAGAATGTATTTATATTTATTAAATAATAAAAAAGCCCATGAATATTCACGGGCTTTATGTTATTTACATTGAATTATTTTTTCTCGGACAGATATTTCACAGTATCAGCATACTGCTGAACAAAAACATCCATATTACTGGTATCCATACCCTGCGGATTCAGCTGATATTTACCGTTAACAAACATCGCCGGAACACCACGCAATTGCACGTCAGCTGCGGCTTTTTCCTGCTGAGCGACCAGAGATTTCACCACGAAGCTGTTCCACGCCGCGTCGTACTCTTCACCTTTAATACCTGCGTTGATAAATACATCGCGGATATCAGATGCTGAACGAATGGTCTGGGTTTTTTGTACGCCTTCAAACAGCGGAACTGTGACTTTGTCTTCCACGCCCAGCGCCATCGCCACAGCCCATGCCTGAGTCAGCTCTTTGCCCAGGTCACCCCCCATGAAGTTGACGTGGTATTTAGTCATCTTCACGCCTTCCGGCAGTTTTTTCTTCACGTTATCAGAAATATGCAGAACTTCTTCAAACTGATAGCAGTGCGGGCAGAAGAAAGAGAAAAACTCCAGCACTTGCGGCGCGCCAGCAACTGGTTTTTCCAGGGTAGTGTACTGTTTACCATCTTCATACTGCGCCGCCGATGCGCTAAACGCTAAAACTAAACCAGCCAGCGCCAGCCAAATCTTTTTCATGATCTACTCTCTCCGATTAATACATAGGTGTTAATTGCAAAGGGGGTTCTTGTAGAACTTTTGCCTGTTCTATAAAAGTCGCCGTCTGTCGTAGCCAGTAATCTTCCCCGGTTAACCACGGGAAATTTTTCGGGAACGCGGGATCAGCCCAACGCCGCATTAGCCAGGCAAGATAATAAACCAAACGCATGGCGCGTAAAGGTTCAATCAGTCCGATTTCAGCGGTGTCGAACTCGCTAAATTCTTCATAAGCCTCAATAATAGTTTCCAGTTGCATCCGCTGCTCGGCTTTATCGCCATTGAGCAACATCCACAAATCCTGAACGGCTGGACCATTACGTGCATCATCCAGATCAACAAACATTGGGCCATCGCGCCAGAGAATATTCCCGGCGTGGCAGTCTCCATGTAGCCGCAGAACGGTGAAATCTTCCCGCCAGTGTGCTGTAACGGCGGCAATCAGCTCATCTGTCGCTTTCAGGAATGCCGCTTTCAACCCGGAAGGTATCAGTGTAGCGTCCTCAAACAGCTTGCGTGGCTCAATGAGATATTCATTCAAACCGATGGTCGGGCGATGGATAAAAAGCTGTTTGCGCCCCGTCTGGTGCATACGCCCTAAATAACGCCCAACCGCTTCCATCTGATCGATATTATCAGCTTCGAACTGGCGACCACCGACGCTTGGAAAAACAGCGAAATAAAATCCCTGATGGTTCAATAAAGTCTGACCATTAAAGGCCACAGGTGCTGCGACCGGAACTTCATCGTTAACCAGCTGCAACGCAAATTGATGTTCTTCGAGGATTTGATCGGCTGTCCAACGTTCAGGGCGATAAAATTTGACGACAAAACGTCGACGATCTTCGTCCTGAAATTGATAGACACGGTTTTCATAGCTGTTAAGCGGGGTAAGACCGGAATCCACCCGGATCCCATGCTCAAACAGAGCGTCCATGATGGTATCCGGGTGTAGTGTCTGGAAAGTAAAAGCGCTGTTGTTCATCCCATCATCCGGAAAACATTACGAATGATGAAGGATATCATTTCACGATGATTTTGGTTGCGCCGCTTACAAGCTTTTACTCTTTAATTACGCCACGTGCGCGTAATAGCGCCGTTTTGAAATCTTCTTCATAATCTTTCTGCAAACCCGGGATCACCGCATCTTTCGCGGAATCACGCATTTTCAGGTGATAGATCAGAATGTCATCCGTCAAATCCGCCAGTTCGCCGTCAAAACCTGACTCTTTCGCCAGTTTCTGCAAAAATTGCAGCAGGTTAAGGTCTGGCTCTTTTTGCCAGGCTGGCTGGAGGAGTTCAATAACTTCATTCAGACGTTTACATTTCATAGTAATGCTCCTTACTCTTGAGACAGACACGTTAGCAGGGTCAATCCCACAATAAAAGAGGCGATATCGGTGAATCTGATGACGACGATAACAGGCGTTGTGCTGGCGGGCGGTAAAGCCAGACGAATGGGCGGCGTAGATAAAGGATTGCTTGAATTAAACGGCAAACCATTATGGCAACATGTCGCTGACGCGCTTATGACGCAGCTTTCTCACGTCGTGGTTAATGCTAATCGTCATCAGGAAATCTATCAGGTAAGCGGTCTGAAAGTGATTGAAGATTCACTGGCGGATTACCCTGGCCCTCTGGCAGGAATGCTTTCAGTAATGCAGCAGGAAGCGGGTGAGTGGTTTTTGTTTTGCCCGTGCGATACGCCTTACATTCCCCATGATTTAGCCGCCCGGCTTACTCATCAGCGCAAAGATGCGCCTGTCGTGTGGGTCCACGACGGTGAACGCGATCACCCGACTATTGCTCTGGTAAACCGCGCAATTGAGCCTTTATTACTGGAATATCTGCAAGCAGGAGAACGCCGGGTTATGGCATTTATGCGTCTGGCTGGCGGTCATGCGGTTGATTTCAGCGATCGTAAAGAGGCATTTATAAACGTGAATACGCCAGAGGAGCTTGCCCGATGGCAGGAAAAACGATGATACCGTTACTCGCCTTTGCTGCATGGAGTGGCACCGGAAAAACAACGCTGCTGAAAAAATTGATCCCGGCATTATGCGCCAGAGGGATCCGTCCGGGGCTGATTAAGCATACGCACCATGATATGGATGTTGATAAACCGGGCAAAGATAGCTATGAGCTGCGCAAGGCTGGCGCGGCGCAAACCATCGTTGCCAGCCAGCAGCGATGGGCCTTGATGACGGAAACACCAGACGAAGAAGAGCTGGATCTACATTTTCTCGCAAGTCGAATGGATACCTCAAAGCTGGATTTGATTCTGGTCGAAGGGTTTAAGCATGAAGAGATCGCAAAGATTGTGCTGTTTCGCGATGGAGCCGGACATCGACCGGAAGAATTAGTGATAGACAGGCATGTTATTGCTGTAGCCAGTGATGTGCCGCTTAATCTTGATGTCGCGTTACTGGATATTAATGATGTTGAGGGGCTGGCTGATTTTGTGGTGGAGTGGATGCAAAAGCAGGACGGATAAGCAAGAATAGGCTGAAGCAAACGCGCCAGCGTCGCATCCGGCATTTATTCCGCACATATGCAAAAAGGCCCAGTCTTCCGACTGGGCCTTTCGCTTAATTTGATGCCTGGCAGTTCCCTACTCTCGCATGG
>NZ_JBJQKD010000016.1:0-125548 GCF_046487065.1 Escherichia sp. WS2035 | reverse complement strand
CCACAGAATGATGTCACGCTGAAAATGCCGGCCTTTGAATGGGTTCATGTGCAGCTCCATCAGCAAAAGGGGATGATAAGTTTATCACCACCGACTATTTGCAACAGTGCCCAGCAGAGTCTGTATCGGGAACGATAGCTACAGAAACTCCATATCTCCGTCCAATTTTGATTAGGTGCGCAAGCTGTTCTTTTTCGGATTCTGTGAGCATTGCCAGATCTCTTCCGGACACCTGCTCTATAAACGAACCAAGGTTTTTGGGAAAAAAGGGTTCGGCATCAGAGTTATGTGCTGGGCGCGTCTGCGGCTTATCGAAGCTATTGGGCATGAATAGAACCTATACAGTTAGAGAACTGGAGAATGGATAAAGACTCTATGAAAATCAGTTGTGCTACACTCGAATGCTAATCAAGCTTTATGATGGCTTTAGTAGGGATGGCCGTCAACTTAAACCGATAAGAAGGGAGCCATTTATCGTTAAAGTAACTTTCCCGGATGATGCTCTTTTTACGAAATAAGTTTCTCACACTCCTGTATAAGAGTCGCCCTGGAACGAGATCGACTGGCTTTGCTTAATGAAGAGCGTAGTTGATGTTCATCAACCCCATCAGCGATAAACTGACCGATTTTTGTTTCAAGCCGCTGCATTGCCTCGTAAAGCTTGGCATCCGCATTATTTTTAAGAAACCTCAGTATATAATCAGCAATAATTTGGACGGGAGTGAACTTATACATTATGTATCCTTAAGACGTTGTGTTAAATGATTCAAAAAAATTTATAACCAGACGTAAATTATTATACATAAGTAAGCACTTTAGCTAACAAGCTGGAGGAGTGAATTTCGGTTAGCAACTATATTTTAGAAGCTGATTGCTGAATAGACAAAGCCCGGCTTACCGGGCATTCATTTAATTAGATGCTAGAAATCTGACCCGTCGTCTGACTTTTATTCCAGGCAGAGTTAGGAACTAATAATGATGGCCTGGTCAGTTTGAGGAAGCCGGTTTCCTCTGATAAATGCAGGGTGGTTTAAACGAGAAGAAGAAATGGTCATCGCCAGAAATGTCTCTTCACGCGAACGCAGAAATTCCCCCCATGAATAGGTTTCCCATACGTCGTGAGAAAGGTCGGATTCCTTTATGTACCGGGATTGCATTGTTGGCTCAAAATCGACAGGGGCTAAACTGTCATAGGATGGATGAACACGGTACCCCAATCCCTCCTCCGTCTGATGGTATGCATGTGCCAAAAGGACATCGTGGGAGACCAGGTCATAGTCGTTGTCCTGAACGAGCGTTTTTACGGTATGACTAATTTCCCCAAAGCCGTCTATTTCCCAGAGCGTTATCATTGTGAACTCAGCTAAAGTTCGTGGGCTCTTTACCAGAAAGCCATTTAATGCTCGTCGCCCCTTCAGCATGCCAACGTGGTAGGTCTTGTTGGGATAGGGTTTCATTGCCACCAGCGAATCAGCTTTAAGCTCAAGTGACAATTCAGGGACAGACACGGACATGAGAGTACACTTGTTTTTCATATGGTGAAGAATACGTGGCACAAGATGCAGATACATCATTTTCTCCTTTTATGGATATAACTGGCAGATCCTCAGCAGCATCAAAATAGTTAATAGACTTTTTTAATTGGTTAACCACTGTTGATTGACTTGTTTTATGTCTCTGAGAAATTATTCGTTTTGTTTCTGTTCGTTATACTGCTCAAACCAGAAGACGACCGGTTTTACTACAATATGAAGCAAACCAAAACGTTCTGCGGTACGGAAATTCACGCTATATGCGCGAGCCCGTTCAACCTGTTTGGTAATTTCATTTCTCATTCCTTCAACACTAAAAGCTCCTTTAAAAAGGTTGCAGGGAGCGCATGATGGAAATAAGTTTTCTATTGCATGCAGTTCAGGGTGCATAACCTTACCCGTACTTCGGGCAACATGAGTTACGCCGCTGCCGACCGGGGCTCTCACCAGTTCAAAGTCGCGTCGAACAGGCTCAACATGATCGGCATGCCACCCTTTTTCAGGAAGCTTGCAACCACAATAGGCACAACGCCCCCCAAATTTCATTCGCAGCTCAGCTCGCTGTATTTTAGAGATCTTATTTTTAGGTTTTGAGAACCTACCATCAGGTGATTCCGCTTTGGATAACTTTGCTGAGGGCTCAGGTAACTCAACTAAATTCCCGTTGATATTTATCACCTTGACCATATCATTTTCCGCCTTTACTAATCTCACGGGCACAGGAGCTGGCTTAAGTAACCGCTGAAGTTAACAGCCACTGACTGCCTCTACCCAGACCTTCTGTTTATACTCAATAGGCCACCCCTCTTTATCTGCCCGGATGACGCAATCATTTACCGTGGTGCGTGACCGGATACGAACATCAAGCGGAAGCGAATCGTTATCCACACGAGCCTGTGCCTCATTTAAAATGCGTAAAAACATCTCTTTGGTCATTCAGATACCCCCTCAACTTTGCGAATTTTGATCAGATGAGGGCGATTCAGTTTACAAAGTTGTTCTGTCGCTTCATCAATCGAATTGAACCGATGAGCCTCTTCGATATTTAAAGTCCAGTATTTCGCTTTCCCTTCTCCCAGATCGGACTCAAAATAATTTCGCTTTACATCCATTTTTTTAGGCCTGCCATTTATCTTGACGACATTATGTCTGTCATCAAAAAGAAATTCGTCCCCCTCAAAAGTGATTAATACAAATGGCCCCTCAGGCTTGGAAGTCCGGGGACTTCCCATTTTCAAAGTCATACTTCAGCCTCTCGATAGAACTCATGAAACCTCAAATTAAAATGGACTCACACCACACTGATTCAGTATTCCTCCTGAACCCCATTAGGCTCTGTTGTGATTTCATATTTAATACCGCCAGGTGCTCCCACAGCGTCCGCGACCGACTCACACAGCAGCGAGAGATCGTTGAGGGTCATTGGGTGTTCAATGTCCAGCGTGAAGAGTTTCCCGGCTTGCTTGGCGGCTGTCTTGTCAGCATGTTCAGCATTAAAAAGGTATACGGTGTGTTTTTCCTGAGCGGGGGTATTTTGATTTTGCATTGATGATCCTTTTGTTTAGTTCCCCGATTCCGGGGGTGAGTGAATTAATTTAAATTTATATTTGTCTGGTTTAATTAGAACGTTTCCAGGCTATGCGTAAACAGGTAATGCAAAGGCTGTATCAACAGGATTAAAGTTACTTTTCTGGATGCAGCAACGCTTGGACATGATGTCCACATTACATCACGATCAAAGCTAAGTTTTTTTTGTATAACCCCTTCATTTTCGTGTGTTTCGCGTTTCAGACGCTTATACGACCTGCCTGACCATCCTCATCAGAAGGCGGTTTAACAGTCCTTTCGCTGTCGGGCGATTGCTATCGACATAGTAAAAACCTGTTTTGGTCGTACCGTGAGCACTGCTCAGCACCCTCAGTTCCCAGATAACGTCACGGATAACGCCGCCATTTTCTGGCTTAAGGCATTCAGATAAATGGCGCATGAAACGAGCTCTTACGGCACGGTAATAGCGGAACTCCTCTGGCTGGTTAGTATTTTCTTTCACCCGGAGTCGCTGGTTACACAGAGTTAGAACTGCATCCATCATTCCCGCCTTCAGCTTCGCCTGGATCGCACCTTGTTGCTGTTCCCTCTCACCTTCGAGTAACGTTAAGATTCTTTCTCCGAGTGCCGTCTTGTTGTGTACGTGCAACTGTACACAGGCAGCTACGCATGCCCAGAATCTGAACTTTTTTATCTGTCCACGCAATTTCCGGGCTACAACCTGACGGTATGCAGTATCGCTGAGTATTTTAAAACGCCGACTGGCAACCAGCTCTGGAAGCGACACTCTTTCGCCTATCCCCAGGCGGGAAAAGGTTTGTCCCCGTTGTGCGAGACGATGATAGACAGCGCCCTTCCCTTTTGAAATTCGGACCGCGCCATAACGAAGAAGATACTGAGCAGCAGTCGTTGGAGTAAACTCACCGTCAGCGATGCTCTGGCGTAACCCGTCGTATTCATGCCAGATAATCCAGGACGCCGTATCTTCTTCAACAGTCAGCTCATCCTCTTCCTCGAATGCCACGACGACAGAACTGCTCTCTCCGGTCTTTAGGCTACGTGAAGCCCTGGGGTCAGCCTGCCCGTCAAAATAGGTCATCAGCGGCAACGTATCAGTCAGTCCATCATAAGCTGTACCGAACCGGCCTCCGGGCAGTTTCATCCAGAGTGGAGCTGGCATTGGTGTACGGGCCACAGGCAGCATGTCAGGCTCATCCTCAAGAAGGTCCAGATCGGCCTCTTCCCAGACTCTGCGATAGATCTCAATTGCCCGAAACGGGCGAGGGTTGAAACAGTGCAACGACCAGAGGAAATCAACGTGGATCACGTTTGCTTCATGTACAAGCCGAAATTGTGGCTCAGCCATACGACGGTTATAAGCCGTATCGTCCACCTCGCCGGAAAGTAGCTTTCTGCGATGCTTTGCCGCACGTCTGGCTTCAACATAATCAAGGCTGCAACAGACATGAAAAAGACGTTCAGTCAGGGACGAAGAAAAGATATTGGGTTGAAGACGCACATACCCGCCTTCGAACACTTTACGACCGATATAATCCCGCAGGCTCCAGTCGTACTGGATCTTAGAAAGAAATCGCTGAAGACGACTTAGGCCTGCCTGATAACCATATTTCTCAGGGTCAGTGCGAAGGAGCGTTTCCATTGAATGGTCAACCCCTACGGCTGTGCAAAGCGAGCACCCATATCTAGCCCCACAAGCTGAGGTTCGCGTGGGTTTCTCCGGCGACCAGATACACTCTCCGGTGGCGTCTTTATAAAGCGTTGCCAGGCTGAAGTTATCCGGCATAAAGCTTGGTAAAGGGAAGCGGGATTCGGAACCACAGGCCATTAGAAAAGACCAGATGTCCTGAGTGCGCCACTCCTTTACTGGATAGAGTTCACCACCGTGCTCAGTCAGGGTTACTTTCCTCGCCTGCCCTCCCATTTTGAGGATATTTCCGGCCCTTCGGGCACTTTCATCATCCCTGGAGCCCAGCATCAGGCATACCCTGCTTCGTACGGATGCCGGGGCGTTTTTTAGATAACGAGCTTTGGCCTTGCGCAGGGGGGCGATTTTGTAGTCGGTTGAGCACTGACGGGTTGAAGAATTAGTCCAGGTCGGAAGTCCACGTCCAGTCAGAATGCGGCCTACCCAGCTCTGCGTAAGAGACGGTTGGGCGACAAGGACTGTGACCGGTAGCTGGTGTTCAGCAATGAACATTCTAAGCTGGTTGAGAACCTGTGAAGCCTGATAGTGCATCTCAGGGTTTTCGATCAGCGTATCGGACATCTGAATGAAATGATGTTCGCTGATATTTGTGCCGTTACGTACTGCCCTGATCAATGCCATCAGAAATAGGTGAAGAAGAGAATGGGAGTCTTTACCGCCACTGTATCCCACGCACATCGTCCATCCGTCCGTAATAGCCTGATAAATAGCAGATGTGGCTGACGTGACCAGAGAAGAAAGACTCACAGTCTCCTTTTCATCGGTATAGTTCAGATCGGCATCGGTTGTCAGGGTCTCCCAAACATCAGCCCATTTATCATGTTTCAAAATGGCAGCATTAGCCGCCTCAGGAAAAATAACTTCTGAGGGTAATTCAAGGAATGAGTCACTTTTTTCAATAAACATATATTTTCCTGAACCACGGCATATGCTGCATCACTGATATTTTTATTAGAACTTTAAAATAACTACAGCGCAACCATTTAGCGAAATTATATTAAATCAAAATCACGCAAATTTAATTCTTAAATAGATTTAAAATAAAAACCCATTGTAATTTAATCTCCCAGCACAGCTATTAGATATAGGTTGGTGGTGTAATAAAAGCCGTGACATTTGTTTTCAACTCAGACAGCGGAATTGAAGGAGTGTTAAGAGTCATGTCATCACCACAATGGCGTGGTAGAGCAGAAAGCTGAAATGAATCTTTCATCACCCTAATAACCGGGCATTCCGTACGTGCTGATGGCATTACTTCCCGCAGCATCGCTTCCTGCCTTGTGCTATCGCTATGCTTATATTCATCCTGGTCTGTTATTTCTTGAATTTCATCTTCACCACAAAATGACCAGTTAGCGTCATAGAAGTAAAACTCAGTTAACTGAAGATCGTTTTTTTTCACGTATGTCGCCAATTTGCGGATACGCTGTTCAAGCATTGTATCTATCCGTAAGGAAACACTTTGCGGAACATCACTTGCAAAGTCATTGATGCAAACAACGGTAGATACTATGAATTTATTGGTCATGGCAGGCTCCAGGCCACCGGGGGAACCGGTGGCTACGGTTATCAGGCAGGCTTATGCGCCGCAAAGGGTGTCAAGGGAAGGAAGAAGCTTGCTCAGCTTGTCGTAATCGAGCGGAGACAGTTCTGTAACGAGTTCGACCGAAAGACTGGTGTTGTCTTCTTCACTCAGAATATAGATTCCGTCTTCTGGCTCTTTTCCGGCACATGCCTTCAGTCGTCTGTTAACGACCTCCTGGGCTGAATCCGCTACGTCGCAGCTCAGGACATAGCTTGCCACATAGCTGCTCTCACCGTGGTAATGCGTCACTTTACACAGAGCATACTGGATACCGGCTTTGTGAGCCTCATTCATGAGACGAGAAAACTGACAGCCATCCTGGTAATAGTGGGTATCCTTTGTGACCAGAATAGTCATACCCCCAAATTCATCTGTCCGGCTTTTACTGCATGTAAATGCAGCAGTAATTGTTACCATTTCCGGGAGGTCGAATACCGACAGCACGGCAGTTGTGAGGCAAATTGCATGGTCAAGATCAATAGTCTCTCCATGAAAAACTGACAGCCCACTGCTGTTAACTTCTGTTGCGAACGACAGTTCATAATTACAGTCTGGGCAGGATGGTTGCCCAAAGCTCGGCTCTGAAGGGTCATACTCAGGGTGGTTCTCAATAATACTGAGAATCAGCTTCTCAGTCAGAGAACAATCTGCCAGTGGCTTATCAATCAAACGCTCACCTTCTGCAATTTCTGCTTCGGTAACGAATGTGATTGCTTCTTGTGCCATTTTAGCCTGCTCCTGAGTGCAGGGAATAATAAACGACGCCAGAGTATAATTATCTGCCACAGTTGACTCCTTGATTATTTAATTAATGTATTTGATGAGAAGATCATAACAAACACACTACTACCAACTAATAACCTGAAGTCGTTTTTTTAGAAAAAATATTAAGAAGAATATGAACACCACCTCATCTTAAATTAATATTGTTCAGGATTAATATTCATTTTTGCAAATAAAAACCGCCAGACGGCGGCTTTTATAAAGAGGGAAATATCATTGGAAGCTGAAATTACTTCACGGCAGGCCGACAAATTACGCGACTGCTGTGAGCTGAAGCGAAACTTGTAGAGGAAACTATAATCACCTTTTCTAAGTCGTCGGCACTGTCGGCAATATGATGCCGAAAAGCCTCCTCTGCATCACCAGGGGAATCGGCTTCGACCGGGTAGGCCTGATCATCATCATCAAACATAATGCGCCCGGAAATGAGATAAAGTCGGCTCAAATCTGGCGTCGCTGCGCTCGTGCTTCGTTCGTTCAGATTCATTTTTTCTCCGTCTGTTGCTCGTAAAAAGAATGACGCCGGTTTAAAAGGCGTCGCCAGGGTTCAGGCTAAAACGCAGGGTTGCCATCGAGGAAGCTCATTGGCTGGCCAATAGCGGATGCCACCCTGAGAATTTCACCTGGTGTGGCATAGCGCAGCATTTCTGAGCGTCCAAATTTCTGATACTCATCTACTGACATCTTTCTCCACTCGGGGTGAGGATCTTTTCCGCACAGTGACCAGTTGCTTTCAGAGGAATCACGACGGAGAACGTACACATCAAGCGAGGCTGTAAGCCCGCTTCCATATCCCCGCTGCGCTACAATACGAACCTGAGAACCATCGTCGCGTTGCAACGTCTGGGTTAATTTCGTGATAGGATCCTGAGAATGCATGCCATTTACCTCGTTTTTAAAAGAATTACCGTAAGTAAATGATACCGAATCGAGAATTCTGGCTAATAGGTCAGAAGAAAAAATATTGCATATTTTTGAAGTGTAGGATAATGATTAGAATAAAATGGCCTGAATAAATCGTTAGCTTTAACTCTGCTTATTTCAGAAAAACTCTGAATTAGTAGTGATGGAAAACGACGCGGTGAAAAGTAACTTTTACACCGCAATTCAGAAAAAAGTTTCAGTTAGTCACATTACGAATAACCCGGCTTACTTTCGCATGTGCGTTCCCCTGCATGTTAAAGTAAAGCCCTCCGGGCAGACTCGTCGCCCACTTAACGCCTCGCTCAGCCATACGCTTCGGTGTTTCCAGCCAACCACGAGGAATATTGCCCGGAACGTTACCGATAACCCGTCAAATGCATGCTGCTACCCGGATGCCGCCGGGAATATCGCATTTGGATTCAACAATATGCATGACCTCAGATAAAGCACCATGCCGCTGGACATGATCGCCAATGTGCAACTCGATAGGAGAAGCCATTTCTGAATCTGACTTCATATCTGTCCACCTTTAATTTAGAAACCGTCTAAATTACCAAATTAGTTAATCCAACAACATCTGTATCACAACCATCAATTTGTTTTTGTTGGGTCTATATCGTAGAAACAAGTGAATAATGAATACACTCGTTAATACAGACAACCGGAAATGAATGACTACCTGATTATCTCAGCGGTATATGCTAAGCCGTTAATATTGCCATTCTCTGGTGGAACCACTGCTAAATGAATAAACCGTTTGTCGCTTCAAACCACTTTATCAAAACCGTTAACTTGCATTAAGTCCGATACAGTTCGGCGAGCTCATCCAGCATGGGGTTACTCTTATATCCCGGTGCGGCCGTAAAAAGGTTTCGGGAAATCGCCAGCCACTCCATGATTTTGTCCGTCGCCAGCCAACGTCTGCCAAGTCGCTCGGCTGCGATGGGGACTTTATGCAAGCCAGCGAAGGGATCTACAACAAGATCTCCCGGCTCTGTCAAAAACTCAATCAGAAACGCTGCAAGCCTGGTAGGAGACGTTGCACCGTGCAGCGGAAAACCGAGCTCGCGGGCAATGGAATGGCAAAATCTCGTATCAGCGCAGCTATTGCCGTAAAACAAAGTATTCTTGGGGATCGTTCCTTCTGTTTTATTTCCAAAGGAACCGCTTTTAAGCTGGTACGCCCCATCACCATAAAAGGTCGTGCGATTTTCACCGCCTGCTGCCTGCAATTTTAGATGCTGGTCTGAATGCGGTTGTAGTACACGTAAGTTGTTTGAACGAACCTTACTCGCATCATTGGTAAACCACAGCACAGGCTCATACGATGAGCAGAGCTGCACCCGTTGCTTACATGCCCAGTGCGTTGGCGATGGGGGCTTACTGCGATTCACCCACTGAAGCCTGTCCATGAGCTCAAGCCCCAGCTTGTCACATAATGCCAGTGTCAGACGCTCCAGATACAGAGAACGTGAAGGCCTACCCCTATTAAAGCTATCTTGAGTGATATTCAATGCCACACTTGCGCCCGGTACAAGCTGTTTCACGATCGGTTCGAGGATACGCAGAAGCCAGTCAATATAAGCCTGCTCGCCACGCCCCCCTCCGTGCCCGTAGTCTCTTGAATTTCGAAGGAGGTAAGGTGGCGAGGTCAGGCAAAGATGAATTTGCTCGGTGATATTGCTGAAGAAGGCATAGGCGTTTCCAAAAACCGATGCCCCAAGAGAAGTTGAGAAACCGACAACACAGAGCTTTTCCCATGACTCATGCAGGTTTGTTTTCGTCTTAGAGGCGTATCTCCAGACGCCCCGTTTTTCTGGAACGCGTTCGATGACCCCGGCCTGACGGAGAGTCTGCTGAAACCAGCGAACCTTATGTTTGACGCCGCTGGTTCTGGTTTTATCTGACCCAAATTCTTTCAGTTCGTGCAATTCGGCATCCGACATGCCAGTTTTACGCTGCACTTCGCGATAAAGCTCGTCGTTGGTCAACGGCGATTCGGAGGCAGCGTAGATATGCGCAATTAAGTCCGTATTAATCGTACTCATCAGCCATCCTAATGGGGATACAGTTATTATATCGGCCTGATGGTTGGAAGTGAGATTACTAAATCAGACCGATCTGGTTTGTTGAAGACTTTGCCAAATCATGCAGCACAGCTGGGCTTGCACAGAGCGAGCCGGGCTCCTTTAGCGGAGACACCTTCGCAAGTTGGATTAATCAGCCTCAAGATTCTGGAACTCAATGAGCTTTTGCTCACACTCCTCCCTGCCCCACGATCCCTGCCAGTCACAGATGTCCCGGTACTTACTTTCCAGCTTATCCATCTGTGCGAGATTAGCTGTTGCGAAGTCTGTCCATATGTCATGCCAGCAAGCGTTGTACGTAACGCCAGCTGGTGGACAATACTCCATTGCATCAGCATTAATAATTTCAACGCGAAGATCGGTTGCAAACGAGGCTGCAACGAGGTTAATAACATCCTGTTCTTTTTCGATTACCGTGACATGGGTTACATCGTCTTTCTGAAGAATGGCGTGGAGCACCATACCAAGACCAAGACCATTAATGAGCACCCGCCCGGTGGCTCGCTCTATAAAATCCTGGCAGGTTCGGATCTCCATCGGGGTATTGGACATCACCACATCCCAGCCGTTGGACAAGCGGCGATATCTACCGGGCGGGATAAACTCATCTGTATTACCAGTACACTCGGCACGAAGGGCGAGGGTCAGCGCCTTATCTGTGGTAATTTCGAAAGTGTCCAGTTTCCAAGTTCCGGACTTGCCGTCTTTAACGGGTAAATCAGAAAAGCAGCTCTTCATCGAGGCAACCAAAATTCCAGTAGTTTTGTTACGCTGAACCTACCACAAACCCGCTCTTAATGAAGGCATCAGGAGCGATAGCGATCTTTGAGGCATCGTTTAAAACAGCGGCATCCTGTAACAGACACCCGATATTTTTTTTAATGCCGCAGGTGTTAAAGGTAGCGTTGCAAAGTTGCAACATCTTCAGGGGCAACCTCCACGCAGCTCCTGACACTGTAGTGATTTTCGCCGTTGTAGTCATAAACCCCACCGTCTTCAAAACTCAGCTGTTCAACCTCGCCAGCACACTCGGAAATCAGTGCCGTCTGGCAAGCATTTTTCTCACAATCGCTGACGAGTATACGAACATAGCTTTTCTCATGGTCGCCGTTACGGTTCTGGATCTTTACGATAAAGTGTTTTTCAGACATTTGTGCCTCCAGCTCAGGTTGAGGTTAATTTAGCGTTGCCCCGGTTCACCGGGGCAAGAATAAATCAACCCTTAATGAAATTGTGCCCCCAGGTGTTAGGCTTAAATGCCTGCTCTTTGATATATGTTTTCATTACCTTGCAGGTTTTTTTCAGGGCTTTGGTATTGGCATCGGTTACTGGGATAAAATGGCGAGAATGACGGTTTTCCCGGTACTGCTTATCAGCGTTTGGGTCAATTGCTTCGCTTTGCAGGAGCCCTTCGTGCCTGCCAATTACTATTACGTAGTTCATTTCACCTGAAACACGATCCGTGAGTAATTGAAGGGAAATATCAGCTGCTCGCGTGGCCTGGCTTGCAGATATTTTTGCATGCAAGAAAGCCCCCTTTCTGAATTTGGCCGGAGTTAGCCCTGTAATATCCTCAACACTAAAATTAAGTGAGGAAAGAATTGAAAATAAGTCGCAGCTAATGACTTCAGTATTATTAGGCATTTTACCCGTCCCCGTCCATATTCATGATACGGTAATGATACCAGGTCGATATCATTACCTAATAACTTGGTGAAAGAAAATCTGTAATTTTTAGTTAACTAAAATTAATAGTCTCAATACTGCTCAAGAATTCTTTTTTTACGTCCGGTGTAAAAGGTATACGTTCAATGTATTTATAAAGTGTCGCAAATGTTTTGGGTTCAATGTTTCGGGAGATAATGTCATCAATCGGATCTTCGAACATATTGATAAAGATATCGACATGCTGCTCTCCGCTTTCTGATGCCTTTGAAAGAAGACTGACCACTTCAATGTAGCGATTATCCTGCTCTGCAATGAACAACCAGTGCCCTTCGTTAAAGGCGGGTGCAGCGCTGTAGCGTTTAACAACAATTTCTGAAAGATTATATCCTGCCTGATTCAGCAGATTATTAAAGTTGAGTTGAGTTGAAATCACGTCTAACGTTTTCATAAAACCTCCTTTTCATCTGTACTTATTATACTGTTACCCAACCCCCAGCTAATAACCTCCCAGCAAATTTTCAGAAAAAAAAAACACCGCCTTTTATTTAAGATTGAACACATCCTTTTTAAATACCAACAATGATTATGAAACCACAATGTAAGTGAAGCGCCATTATGGAAAAGTAACTTTTGTGCAGCTCATAAATTTTATTTATTAGTTACGTTCCTTTGTCTTGTGGTCGAAGTTCATCAGGCGAGGCCTAAGAAGAATATGTGTGGTTTCAGCCAATGCGGTGATCGGGCATTATAATTTGGTCGGGCTATTATACGTGGGTAAAGGTAGTGGTAGGGAGAGGATCAGGTTAAATTGCATTTTCCCGGTTGCCTTCCCTGGCCTACCGGTTTCAGGTCAGACGCTAAGACCAGCGGTAATACTTAAAGTAGTCCTCATTTACAGCCAAAAACTCCCTTAAACCGTTCATTAATCCCTTTTCAAACGCTGTAACGATAAACCGGTATCCGTCCAGTGTTTCAATGTAGTAGATCCCGCCCGGTGTTATTCCAACATGCAACACCTCGGCTGTCATCATAAACTGGCCTTCCGGAAAATCATGCGACAGGTATATAAAACCCGTCGTGGCCGGTGCGGGTGTGGCATTCACTAAGACACCGTTAAACTGCTGCCCGTGCCTCGCCGGTACAAGCTCACTTCCCCTGGTTGACTTATCGAGCAGCCCCTTAACATCTTTTTGCTCTTTAGATGAGGTATAGCCCCGCACATCACTCCCATCACCTGGGCGAGAGCCGGTGCCGACATGTGCAAGACGACGGTAAGCGCTGCGCATATTGATGTGGCAGGATGCCCCGGCTCTACCCTGAAGCCTTACGCCAAAATCTTCGCAAAGTAATAAAATCTGACGTAGCTGGTGTTCATACACGGACGCAGAAAGTGAAAGGTTGAAACTGGAAAAGGTCAGTTCTAAAACCTTTTCCCGTTTGTCATTGAAATGTGCTTCCAGCCTGATGATTGGCTTTTCCGACATTGCAAAAGCTTTGTCCGTTGCTCTGTACCGGCATTCATCTCCGAAACATTCTTCAACAACGCTGGCTATAACCGTGTCGTGATCGCCATCTTCCGGAGCTGGCACAAAGATTTCAAATTGTGCCGGTGTCTCCGGCTCCAGCAGAACGGGATATAAACGCGGAGAATTAAGCAATGCGCATTCAGAATTAATGAGCTTAACCCAGGCGCTTTTGTCGTCCGGATCCTTAAGCTGCTGTCCAAGGTTATCGCAAAAGTCTACTATCTGACGGGTATGCTCATCCGTGACTGCACAGATCAGGTTAAGACCATGCGTGGCCATACTCAATTCCCGGGTTCGGGACTGGGAATTGATCGACCAGGGGTTAAGTGAAAGCGAAATAGGGCTTATGGAAGGGACGACCGTCTCATTCTGCAAATCTGTAAGCTGGCAGTTCGCAGTAGGCTTCGGGGAAAGGGTACTAAATATGTAACTTGCCTATTGTTTAGTACTGGCCTGGATATAAAACATCGCGTCCATGCTTGTATCCCGGGATGAAATTGAAAATAGCTTCATTTTTAACCTTAATGGATGAGCGATTTATAGTCATGTGCTGACAAATGGACATTATGTGCGCCATCATTCCATTCAAAGAATAATCGATACTTAGAGTTTACTCGAATGGAGGAATAACGGTTTGACGTCATTCTTAAGCGTTCATAACGCAAGCTGTTGGATAATAACTCCCGCTCACTCTGGACATTATCCAGCGTTTCGAGTCGACACAGAATCGCGTTAATAATTTCAGAAGGAATACCTGCCGTTGTTTTTCCATTACGGAAGAACTTTTCAAGCCGTCTGTCTTTAAATGAATGGATCATAGTTCCTCCGTAATAATTGACCTTAAAATTAAATTAAAAGGGCTTTGAATTAATGAATCCCTAAAATGCGGGCGGCGACTGCCAGCTGCTTATCACTTAACTGACGCTGGTGGGTTAAAGAAGACTTAAGGCTTTCCAGAAAATTATTACTGCTGGATTGCTGGGTGATTGCATCAACCATTTTTTGATGAGATCTGCACCATGCATTGAACGCAGAGTTGTGGGCGTTTTCAGTCCTCAAACGCTCGTTTTGCAAGGATGCTGACACTTTGCGGGCAGCTTGAGCATTAATGCGGTACAGCGCATTCAGCGTGTAAGCAGTGCGGGTCGTTTCGAGGCTGTAACCCGTGGCTTTACAAGCCATACAGCGACTTCTATAAAAATGCTTACGCTCTCCCCGACCATTGCATTTATCGCAAAGAATACGAAAAGTATATTCCGCAGTACCTTTTACAGAATCAACACAGCGGATTTTTGCGCTGGAGATTTCAATTCCACTGCGATCATAATATTTGGTCATAATGTGATTCCTCCGGTTAGTTCTGGAGTAATCATGACAGAATGAATCTACTGGCTAATAACCTGAGAGTAAATATTTTAAAAAAACATTGAGAGAGGGTCTGCAAATTTATACACGAAGGATTCAAATATAATTTTGTTTAAAAAATTAAGAGCATTCTGAAGTAAAAGTGCATCAAAAAGCATTCATGGATAAATCATGTACTGGTGCCAGCCATTTAAACGCGGGCATTGTTCCGGAGTGATTAAACGGTTTAGCATCATAGATTAAAACCAAAAGGAAGGCGTCCTTCCCGTCTCGGGAATATTACTTTCCCGTTTGCAATTTAAGAGCCACTTAATGAGAAAGTAATAATTAAGTCATGCTCAACTCTACATATTACATTGAGGATGGCGTAACAGGGTACGGCATACTACCGCACCCTTCTGAAGAGCTTATGTTTGAGGGAATTCTATAGCAAATGTGGCCGTGCCAGATTGACCACTTACAGCGGGAGTAACGGGATACGTGCGCTCTTCACCATTACCAAGATCCAGTGACAGCGATTTAGTTTCACCAGGCTGGACCGTAACTCCGGCAACCGTAACGCCGAACTGGGCATTTTTCTGAACAGTCAGGGTTCCGTTTAACTGTCCGGTAATGATAGAACCGTCCTGACGCCGCAACACACTGGTTCGGATGATGGCCAGCGGCGTGTTGTCCGTTGCTTTCAGTGCTACGGCTGTGGCCAGCGTCTTGAGATTATCCAGCATAATCAGATTCGCAGGCTGGTAGGTAAAATTAAGCGTTTTAGTGGTCCGGTTACCTGATTCGTCAATAGCCAGTGCCTCCAGATGATACATCTGTCCCGATTCGTCAGTGTTGGGGAAGATTCTGGGGTATTCCGGAATAAAGACATCCTTGGATAACGGCGTGAATGCCAGGGTGACCTTTTCAGAGTTAGGTCCACCAGCGAGCTGAAGCGATGTCAGGGAAGCATCCCCAGAGGCATCAGTAACGCTTATGCGAAGGTTCTCAAGCCCTTTAACCAGTTTTCCTTCTGCGTCTGCGCCATTAAAACTGAACGCGATAACCGGAAGCGTTGAGTCAATTTTCAGCGGTGCATTAAGCGTTTTGGTTCCGGTGTTTCCAACAAGATCCGTGGCAGAGACGCTAACCACCGTATAATCCCCGTCCGGTAGACCAGCGTATGAGAAGGTGGCGTTTTTGGTTTTATAATCGCTTTCACTGACGGTCACAGGCTTCAGCGTGAAAGGTTCCCCCCGGGCATTTTTAAGGGTGGCTTCGAAAACTTTGGTATCCCAGTAGCTGATGTTCCAGGCGTTGACGCGATCATTATCGGTGGCCGTCATAGTGATTGTCTTGGAGGCCTTGTTTACCTGAGCGACATTAACCACCGGTGGGTTGTTATCCCAGATAACCGTAAAATTACCAGCAAGCGCATCGAATATGCTGTCACCATCTTTTCCCGAGTAAAGGTGCAGATACTCAAATCCTTTGTCACTGGTGTAGTTGAAGTTAACCGTCATCTCGCATGAACTTTGTCCGATAGGTATAGTGCAGAACCAGGCTGCATTTTTTACCGTTCTGAACTTTTGCACGTATGGTCGGGGTTCAGCGGTTACCTTTATGCGGCTAATGGTGGCGGTTTTAACGCTGATTGAGGCCTGAGTTAACCACTCACTGGTATCACTCCGGTACATCTCTTTAGCCACTATCTTCGGGGCTATTTCCATCGCCGGGGCTGGAGTGAAGTTGAGGGAGTTATGATGAATTCGTCTTACTCCTCCTGCCAGAGTCTGGAATTCATGATAAGTATCCCCCACATTGGGATATATGTATTTGAAAGTATAAATATTATAAGTGCTATCGGACGTCTGGAAATTCGAGTCCGCCCAGCCATATTTGGAACCGTTAACAGCAGTAAAGTCACTTTTTTTCCTTAATACCCGTACGGAAATAGGGTTCTGGAAGACGGTCATGCCAGACTGATAAGTGACCCATGATCCGGTAGTGGCGTCCTGCACCTGGATGATATCGTCAGGCTTAACCCGATCAATTACGCTTCGGCGGCTTAGTTCGATCCTGTTTCCCGCTTTGTCATAAAGGTAGATCCCCACTTTATATTCAGAGCGGTTTTCCGGTGCCAGGGCATTGCTGCTTGCGTCGGCGACTTGAACGGTTACGCTACCTTCCACTGTATTAATTTCCGCTGGCTTTTTACGCTCCACTCCAGCGGCATCGGTTATGAAATATTCAGCATTAGCAAGCCCGGAACCTTTATCACTCAGTCCATTAAAGACCAGTGCCTGGACGCTGGCGTACTGCATACCGGCTGGTACTGAAGTGAAGATCGCTTCGCTGCCAAAGTTCCACCCGTTTCTCGTATAACTTATGGTACCCGTTGCCGGAGGCGTTCGGTCAATTGCAAGCGGGTAATCCTGCCGGGAGACCTCCTTCCCTTGCAAGTCGGTAATCACCTCTCTGAGGGTGAAGCTATCTTCTCCCATCGCTGGTACGGTCAGAGTCTTGCCGTAATAATCAAAGCCTGTCGAAGATGTGGTACGGTCATCTACGGTAACCAGGCTGCTTTTCGTGCTCCAGATGAGGCTCCCGTCACTTTTCAGCAGACTGAGCGTAATATAACGGTCCAGACCGGAAATAACGGCAACGTCAAAGCTCGTTACCGGATTAATCCATACGGATGCAGGCGATACGGTCTTTTTAACGTTCAGGGTATCTTTAAAGCTGAATTCTGCGATTTCAGCGGAAGCTCCTGCGCTGAAACCTGCAAATGCAATAAGCAGGGCTAGTTTGATTTTCATGGGTTGTCTCCTGATCAGGTTCCCCATGATACTTTTTCAGTGTTCGAGATCTTTTCGGGAAAATAGCTAATTTTAATGTTTTTCTTTTCTGCCCGGCGGGACCTGTTTTGTTCCATTTTTATCAGTGAATGTAATGAGACCGATTCGTCCACTGTTAACAGTGTAAAAGCGAGGTTGAAAGCCAGCTTTGAGAAGGTTTTCAATAGCTGAAAAAAAATCTTTTTTGAGCATTGGTTTCAAGATGGTTTTCCTTTTATGCCCGGTGCCGCCGGGACGGTGGCATTAAATATACGCCATGTAAGTAAATTAATTTTTACCCATTTGATTGTCAATACAAACAAAAAATAAACCATGTTTATTATTTTACCAGCGATGCTATTTTAAAGTCCGTCTAAAATAAAAAACCAAAAAGTTAAATTTGAAGCCATCCTTCCTAAATTCATTTCTTGCGCATATTAGCCCCTGCTTTAAGTATATAATTTTTGAAAAAGTTGTCTGGAGGTTATTAGCTCGTGCATCTGGATTGTTAATATAAAGCCAACACAGAAAAGGAAAACAAAATGTATAAATTAGTATCTCCTCGTGAACTGACTGAGATTATTACCGGTTTACTGCTTAAACCTGAACTCCTTGGTGAGCTGGACTCACCAGAAAAGCATCGGATGTTTATGGCAGATTTAGGCCGGGTGGTGGCAGAACATTGTGGAGGTCTGGTAAACAGCGTCGTCTTGCCAGGAGCTGAAGTTACAGTGCCGGATGGGTTACCGCTTAACGGCCAGCCAGTACGTTATCTCGGAATCAAAGAGAGCATCCCTCACCTCCTTGTAGAGCCTGATGCTTCCTTACCTTCGCTCGCTAAAAACGTCTGGATGTATGCAGATCCTGAAGGCTGGAAAGAACATTTTGGAGCTGAGGAAGACTGCCTTACTCATGAAATGATGCAGCTGTTCCGTAAAGGTATCCAGGCTCTTCAGAAGGAGCATGATACCCCTGAAATTAGCCTCACACTTCAGGACTGGCGCCTGGAGGAGGAAACACTGAGAGAAGAGGACAGTCAGGCCTATCAGGTCAGCGTTACCGGCCAACATAACATCCACTGTGAAGTTGTTAACAAGGAAGGTAACCCCTGTTTTGGTGTCATGTTCGAAATCGATCAGGGTGTGCCTGCCTTACACATCAACACCGGCGGGGATATGTTGCTCCACATTCATTGCGCCCATAACGGACTCGTTCTGACCCCTGATGCAAGCGGTCAGCGATTTGAGAAGGCTCCCGTTGACCGCTTCGCTTATAACAGCCCATCCCTGCTGTTGTCTGCCGACTAACCAAGGCCAAATCTGAATTGTCCTGTTTAAGTAACCAACCCGCTGCCGCCAGGCGGGTAAATCCTCTTAATGGAGTTTTAATGCAAATCTCAACTGAAGTTCTGAACGTCTTATCTCGCTGCCGTGCTGAAGGGAACTTTCTTTTCCTGGCCGACCAGCTCGACCGCAGCATTTATGTTAAGACAAACAAAGTGCTGGAAGCTGCCGGTGGCAAATGGAACCGAAAAGAGCAGGCACATATTTTTACGGCGGATGCAGCTGAGCGTATCGAGCAAATCATTCTGACAGGTTCGGTCGACATCCCACGTGATTTGTTCAATTTCTTCCCTACCCCTGAGAATTTAGTCACAGATATGGTTCTACGCGCTGAACCAGCTGCCGGGGAACGTGTTCTGGAGCCTGAGTTTGGTGATGGCCGCATTCTGAAAGCCTTAAAACTGGCGGCTCCGGATGCATTGATTACCGGGATCGAATTGAACGATGAGCGATTCCTTGCAGTGAAGAACGATAGTGTCCTTAGCACAGGGGCCGAGCTGGTGCATACCGACTTTCTTGGGTACCAGCCCGATGAAACTTTTGATGTTATCGTTATGAATCCACCATTCCTTAAACGCTCTGACGTTAAACATGTCATGCATGCCATCGCAATGCTCGCTAAGCGAGGTCGCTTACAGGCCATTCTGTCAGCTGGGGTATTGTTCCGGGAAGACACACTGACAAAAGCGCTCAGGGAGCGAGTCAAACAACTTGGCGGACAAATTTCGCCTCTTCCGGATGATACATTTAGGGAGTCCGGAACAAAGGTCAAAACAGCCCGCCTTGAAATTGATCTTCGCCGCTAACTGACAAGCAACCGGAAAGAAATCTTAATACGAGTAGCCGGTTAAAGTTACCTGACCGGCTTAACTGACTAAATCAATAAAGAGTGAACAGAAATGACGCATACTGCCGTTTCTCAGGCTAATAGTGCTTTGCAGCTACCCACGCTGGAGCATGTCTACGCACTTCTGAAAGCAAATTGTAAACCTGACCGCTTTGACGGGCGTGACGGACCCGTGTGGGGCCAGGAATACTCGTGGAATCTGGCAAAAGATCGCTTACAGGATCTGGAGAAATACGGTAAGGCATATGTCTCCCGTCATGAAGACCGTATGGGGGAAGGATTTAGTTTTGGTCCTGACCTGTTAATTATTCGCTAACGCTCTTAAGGCCTGATGATATGGTAAGCACAACTGGAAAAAATATGTTTTCAAAGCCTATGACCACTTTCACACCAGAACGTATTGAACAAATTTTGGAATTTTCCGAGGGTAGTAACCCAAGCGAAGCAATGAGTCTTAGAGCTGACGAAGTTGCTGTACTGGCACGTATTGGAAAGGCAGTTATGTCGATTGCGCCTGTTTATCAGTGCGAGTTTTGCCACCATGACGCAACCGGGCAACTTCAGTGGCACTGGGAAGATGTGAACAAAGCTTTTTATGATAAATACGATCCAGACAGACGCGGAAGACGTCGAATCCTCTATACCGCCCCGCCGATGCCTTTAGTTTCGGCTGACCTGCTTAACATGGCTTCATCTGCTATTGAAGACTTGCTCACTAACAAAGACAGAAGTGGTGCGGGAATGTGGAATGACATTCCAGAACAGCTACGACGCGCAGCAGAACTGGTAATGGATAATAGCCGGGCCGCTGAAATAGAAGCGATGCTGATGCGTCTTTATGTAGAATGTGACACCGGTGAGCGCAGAGGCAACGGCAGTCAATCTGGCGTAGCAATGCCTTCGTGGCAAACCGTTGAAGAGGCACGTGTGTTGCTGGGGGTGAAATGATGCAGTTCTCGCCAGGGCAGTTTGTAATTCACAACAAGAAGCGCCTTGCGGAACGAAGGTAGACGTACTGACTGAGGTTCACTCCCCTCTCGACTGGTGGCGTAATACCGCCAGGTTTTGATTCATATATGCCGTCCGTTAACGCATTTATATCTGTCATACCTAATTTATCCTGATTCTTTTTTACACAAAGTAAAAGCATCACTTAATGCGATATGTGGATGCCGATAGTTTCAGGCTAATGTTATAAGTTTTGCAATCGTTGCCAGTTTGGATACCACAGCAATGTCAGATGTAATTCCAAAAAGAAAGATTTACGTCCTGAACGCACAATAAGGTTTGTCGAAAGGCAAATTATAGATTTGTAATTTCGAGCACCATATGGAGAAGTTTTTTATACTTTTACGAACATAGTGACCTTTAGGAAAAGCTTAAAATAACACCAAACCTAAAGGGGAATAAGAATGAAACATCTCGCTTTTATTACTGCTGTAGCCGGACTCGGTATGTCTGTTCAGGCCCCAGCTCAGATATATGAATCGGCCTTTAAGGACACGAACGGTATTGAGATCCACGCCCCGTCTTCTCGTCTTATGCTTAATCCGGCATCACCGGTAACTTTGACACTTATTTCAGGTCTTGATCGTTTCGTTAATGTCAAAGTCACGAAAGACACTGGAACTGTCATTCTTAATACTACGACTACACGGACGGGTGTATCAGACCGACTAACAGCTGCTGACGGTAGTGAGTTCTACGGCAAAAAAGTAACTTTGCCTGCTTTGGGTGAAGGCAAATTTGTCGTTCAGATAAACGTGTTAGATCTCAATCAGAAGCCTGTAGCGACCTATAACTATAACTGGCTAATTGATGTCACCCCTCCAGCGGCAAATGCTCTTACCGCTAATACTGGTTCTGGCTCTACCGCTGGTGACGTGTGGAAGCTTGGATTAGAGGCAACGGGGCAGTATGACTTCACCTCTTCGGGCGTAAGTGATGCAAATGGTATTGATAAGGGCCTAATATATATTTACAGGCAGGACGGTAGCCTCTACAGCACTACACAGATGCAGTATGACGTATCCGGCCAAAAGATGTACCACACTTACTCTAAGAATTCAGTTAAGGGAACCGGAATACCAGACAGCAACCTGGATGAAGACTTTACTGCAAAAGTTGTTATCTTCGATAACGCAGGTAATAGCCGAACGCTGCCAACTCAAAAATTTCGCTACGACAACACGCTGGGTGAGATGACACTGTGGGCCGTTCATGATCCAAATACGTCTTCCAGCGTCGTACCCGGGGTTTCTAATTATCCGGCTTACAAAGCCGGTATGGTCGTTAACGAAAACCCTATTCGATTAGTCTACCGGATCCCAAAATCTAACTACCGTGCTTATTCAGAAGGTGGGCTTCAGTTCATCAATCAATATTCCGCCCCCAAAGAGATAGCTGTAGACAGCACTTATGCTTATGTTGAAATGACTCTTCCCTATGGCTCAATTAATGGGGATATGGCTCGTATGGCGAACTTTGGCCAGTGGGGAGGGTATTATCCGTCATACAGCCTCGTTCTAAACCCATCTGCAAACCAAACGCCTGCATTTGCGGGTACCTGGGTAGATTTCCTCGATGATAAGGGGAACTGGGTTAAGTGGAAGGATTTTGAGAGTGTGGCTTCATCACGACTGCCAATTAAAATTTCCCGACTTCGTTTTAACGTTGAAGCCCGGCCCTTTGCACAGGAGATCGGCGGTAAGGCGACCTGCACCATTCCGGCAGGAAAAACCTCGTGTGAAGCGCCTGAGACGTTTGATATGGCCTTGGGTACCCAGGGCTACAATAGAATCCTTTACTTCGTTCGCAGCATCAGCAATCCCATTTTGCGGTCTGAGCAATGGATTATGACACGCTGGAACAATAAACAACTGCCGGTAATAAACTCGATATCATATGACGAGACTAACAAGCAGCTGGATGTACTGGCGTCACTTGAAGGCGATGGTAACTGGTTCGACTCGGTCTCATTGAGGGAATTTTATCTTTCCGATAAGAACACCGGTACCCGGATGTCACCAACAGGCGTAATCAAATCTCGTATCTCAGGTAACTACACGATTGCTTATGATTTATCCCGTCAGTCTGAAGGAAAATACAACGTTGAGGTCAACATCAGGGACTTCTTCCAGAACCAGACCAATAAAACTTTCGGAGAAATTGCTCTGGATAACACTCCTCCGACAGTGGCCATAACATTCGACGGAAAGCCGGTAAAAGACGATACGGTAGTGTACGGCCTGGAGAACCTCAGGATCGCTCTGGCAGATAATCTGACAACCCCGAGGATAACCCGTCTTCAGCTCGTAGGTGGCCCCACAGCTGATAACGTTGAGCTTACGTGGTCACCGGCAGGCAAAGATACATACATGCCTGAGTATCCGAGGCTGTTCCCAAATTTCGAACCATCTGAAAATTATTCAATTAGCGTAACAGTTGCCGATAGTCAGTCGAATACCAAAACCTATACTCAGAAGTTCAGTTATCTACCGAATAACCTTGTGCAGTTACATAATCTACGCACATTGTCGGTCAGTTCACCTCTCAAAACGACAGATGGCGTACCACTTGCGTACCTGTCCACTAACGTTCTGCGTAAGACAAATGGAGAAATTGCTAAAGGGGTCCAGAACGCAACGCTGACTGTGCGGAAGGATGCAGCCTTCGGTATTAAATTTAATGGGGCACAGGCGGCTCCAGGCGAGTCAGTTGAGGTGCAAATAGATATGGGCCAGGGGGATAATCTTCTGTTACCCGTTTATCCTTCCGAAAATGGGAAAGTTGGCACCTCAGAATTCATGATTCAGATCGACGAGTTGAAGTAACTACCCGGAGCCGACAGTAAAACTGACGGCTTCAATTTTACTGCCCTCCTCGACTCCGATCAGCCAGTACGTCTTCAGAGATTCGCAAGGAAGAACCGAAAGAAAAGTTACTTTAATCGTACGTTTCCAGCGATGCTTTCAAAAGACAATGCATACTCGTTGATTACGACAATGGGAGTGAGTGTCGAACCCCTTGAGTAAGGATACCTGGTAAATATACAGCCCCGGGGATTCTCTTCCTTCAACCGGGGATGACAACGGGAGTGAGTCCGGCAACTCACACCTGTTGTCACTTCTCTGACATATCGTCATACGAGCTTACTCAAGCGCATCCACAAAGATGGGATCGTTTTGAATCTAAACTGGTACTGGTTAGCCAGTCACTTGCATCTACTCCCCCGTCGATATTTAAGTGACAATTGTAGTGATCTGCAATACTGGTGTCTCAGAAACACTGACGACGGTAGAGACTCAATACCCTAACCCCTGACAACAGAAGTGAGCTTAGAGGTGTTACGCTGCTGTCACCTAATGCTTGGGAATTGCCTGACTCACAACCATTGTCATCCGGAGCTACTGATTAACGTTGAACCGCTGGACTTTAATGACAGTGGTAGTGATGGATAGGCTCATTTCCATTGTCGTCATTTTATCGGACAAGCCTCTTCGTCCTACAGGTTTAAGCTGACAATGGTAGTGATTGGATGATCTCACTACTGTTGTCACTCAGTTCTTTGAGCGGACCCTTCCCTCGGTTGGTCGGCATTAACAACGGTAGTGACTCGATTGGCTCACTGCCATTGTCATCGTGTAAATGACGTACCTTATCAGCTCAGCTGAAAGCAATGACAACGGTAGTGACTCTAATTGCTCACTGCCATTGTCGTCGTGTCTATTGAGAGCCTTATCAGTGCACCTGAAAAGCAATGACAACGGTAGTGATTCTAATGGCTCACTACCGTTGTCACCGTGTGTATTGAGAGGATGGTCCACTTAACTGGACGTATATGACAATGGTAGTGACTTTAATAGCTCACTACCATTGTCGGTGTGTGAATTGAGAGGATGAGCAGCTCAGCTGTACGTCCATGACAATGGTAATGACTTAATGAGCTCACTACCGTTGTCACCCTGTTAATTAAGAGGCTCATCTGCTCTTCTGGAAGGCTATGACAACGGAAGTGACTTGCTGGGCTCACTGCCATTGTCGCCGTATGAATTGAGAGGATCATCCGCTCTTCTGGATGGCAATGACAACGGTAATGACTTAATAGGCTCACTACCATTGTCACCCTGTGAATTGAGAGGATGATCTGCTTAACCAGACGGCCATGACAACGGTAGTGACTTTCTGGGCTCAATACCGTTGTCACCCTGTGAGTTAAGAGGTTGACCCGCTCTACTGGACGGCCATGACAACGGTAGTCACTTTCTGGGCTCACTACCGTTGTCGCCATATAGAATGAGAGGAGCATCAGCTCAACTGAACGGCAATGACTACAGTAATGAGCTGGATGAAGCATAACCATTGACATCTGGCCCAACCGGAAGCCGTATTCGCCAATCCAATCGAGATTCACAATGGCCGTGACTCGCCGCATTAAGTTCCGGTGTCCTCCCAAAGCTGAACGCACACTCGGAGGACAATGACAATGCCAGTAAGGTACACATCATTACCATTGTCACTATAGCTACCAGAGAAGCCGGGATTTGAATGTCGATGGTAGTGAGTGGGTCAACTCACTGCCATTGTCACCCCGTTACGATATTTTCCGTTGGATGTACTGGCCAATGAAGTAAAGCGTAGAAACCGGGTGTTAACAGGTGACTCAGGAGAAAGCGTTGAATTTCGCAATCTCGATCTACATAGGGTGGTAGAGAACAATGACAACGGTAATGACTTTTGACTCATTACCGTTGACGTGAAAGAGCGGGCTGGGACTAACGAAAATCGAAGAAGTAATTTAGCACCCGGAGCCTAAACCGCCGGGTTAACTTTAGCTGGCGTTGCTGTTCTTTTTCTGGCTTCGAAGACTACGAATATAGCGCAGTTCTTCAGCGGTTAAATCATGGACGGTAAGAACATCATCGCCGTCAATCGGGTCAGCTGGTGGGCATAACTCACCTTCTAAAACAGAAGACCCTGAGTTCTCTTCTTCATCTTCAACCACTTCTAAAGGAGGCTGAGTATTGTTCAAATTCAGATCGGGATCCCGCTTATGAATCTGGAAGTATACTTTTCCGTCTTTCTTAATTTCGGTGTACTTGAGGTATCCTATCGATGCCAACTCTTCAAGAGCCTTTCTCACGGTAGCATTCTGACTATTTGCTCGTGTTTTGAGGTTCAGACGATTTTTCAGCCGAGTAAGGGATATCGGTATAGGATTTGGCGGTAATGACTCTATGAACGTATAGAGAGCCTGGGCGCTTTCCTTCTTGGCCAACTCCTTAATTGCCTTCAGCTGCATCAAAACCTTATGATCGTATTGATAGAGCTCGAAAATCTTAGGATCAACCTGAAGGACAACCTGATCTGATTCCGGGTCTAACAGGGCAGACTGTACCAGATGCGTTGTATAGACTTTGGACGAGTTATTACTGGTGAACGACAAGGTAACGGATGCTAACCTGCGTAAGGAGGCGTCTATACGTTTTCTGGACGCTGTAGATGAGCGATAATTTTCAGGCGTACATAGCTTGAGGAATTCAGTGAATTTTAAGCTTATCGTGTCATTGTTAATCGGATGATTGGCATAGGTTCGAATGATGCCCATCCACGTCTTAAAATCTACTGACATATTAAGACGCTCACCGACAATTGAAATATTGGTGAACCCCTCGCTCTCCATTAAAGAGAGCGTCTGTAACTCTTTCGTTGCGTCAAAGCCAACCGTTTTATATTCCCGATTTTGACGCCCCACACTCTTTGGTGATGGGACGAACAGCCCGAGCCGCATCAAAGCAATAGACTGCACCGTACGGTTGCTGTTAGGACGCAAAATGATGTCTTTACCTGATTCTTTCTCTCTAACAGAGAAAGCCCTGGTGACCAGGTCCTGCTGCTCAGTATCTTTCTCTTTAGTCATAATAAGTTATCACTGAATGTGTAAACAGATTGGTGAATAGTAAGCCCCAGCGAACTCTATGTCACTGGATGGATCATTGTGATGATCCATATCTGTGCATAAGTTCTACCTAAAAAAACGACTCCACTCATTAAAACTTGGCAAAAACTCTTTGCATACAATGACCTGCAACTCTTATCAACAACGGATCAGATCAAGTTAAAAAGATCTAATGAAAAGTCACTACTATTGTCGCTCTGATCACTACTGATGTCAAAAAACTCATTACCAACGTTATAATAATCACTACTAATGTCAAAATAATCACTACTGTTGTCACTGATCACGTCTCAGGCCTTGTGCCGTCTGGCCTGGAGGCAGCGGGGATCTCTTTTGATCTATCAGGAACACTAAGGTACTAATTATTGGAACTACCTTGTGGAAAATGGGGATAAATAAATGCTTAGTTCTTATACAGGTCTCAACTTGCCTCCCTGATAAAAACTGTCGTCAAAGCTAAATCACAGCCACAGGCATTTTCGGTGGATAAATTTTTGAGAAATAGAAGCATACATGCAGACTCGTGTCGCAAGTAATTGAAAGTAATGATTTATTTAAATAATGCGAGTCACCTTACCTCACAGTGGAAGTTTAAGTCTAACCTCACTACCATTGTCACTTAAAATCATTACCAACGTCGAAATAGTCTCTACCATTGTCTTTTAAGTCACTCCCGTTGTCACTTATGTCGCTACTGTTGTCAGTGACAATGCTCCAGCCCAGTAACCATGCGGCCTACAGCGTACCGGGATCTTCTTTGTACTCTCTGGCACCTTTGGGATCATTTATTGGATCTACATGAGGGATAAAATCTTTTGACGATTTCGTAGTGCAGTTATACCAGCGACTTAGCAAGACAAAAGCTGCAATTTAGTGACGAGTTACTAGTCTGCCCAACAAGAGCAATGCAGAGAAGATATGTGGTGAAATGACCATGGTAGTGAGTCTAATCACTACCATGGTCCGCAGTAAGCGTTACTTACGCAATGAACGTCGGACTGATTTGCAACAACATGGGCTACGGCGCATCAGAAGGCGGCCGTTGTGCTTCAGCAAAACAGCCCTGCTTTATTTTAATTCTTCAATGTTAATCATGAACTCAGATCTGCCAGTAAGGCCGGATACAGCAGGGAAAATAGGAAAGCTACGGCTGTCCCCGAGCCCCAAATCCAGTTGAAGCTCTTTGCTTTCACCTGGCATCGCAGAAACGCCATTTACAGTCACGCCGAATGCAGCGTCCTTACGGACAGTAAGCACTGCGTCCTGAAGCCCTGTAGCGATTGAACCATCCTTTTTACGCAGCTGGCTGGCATACAGAACAGCCAGAGCAGTATTGTCAGATGTTTTGAGAGAAGCATTGACAGCTAAGGTTTTCAGATTCTCTAGCCTGACGAGATTGTTTGGAAGGTAGTTAAATTCGACTGAGCTTTCTTTAACGTTGTTCATCTCATCTTTGGCCTGAACTGTGAGAGTGTATGTTTCGCCTTCATTAAGAGACGGAAAGATCTTGGGATAATTAGGTGCATACAGGTTGTTTCCCAGATTCACCCAAGACAATTCCACCGCATCAGAAACAGGGCCACCGCGAAGAGTCATACGGCTTAAGGATGGTTTAGTTAGAGCATCGGTGAGCTGTATACGGACGTTCTCCAGCCCATATACTGTTACGTTTTTGCTGATCGGTTTTCCTTCGTAGCTAATACTTACAGATGGTGCTGTATTATCAACGACAACTGTTTGATAAGGGAGGTTACCGGTATTGTTGAATGTATCTTGGGCATTAATCACCACGTTATAACTGCCTTCTGGTACCTCTTTCATGTTGAACTCATACGTGTAGTTCCCAGACGCCATATTTCTACCTGTTTGTTTGCCGGTTACGCTTATTTCTGCGTTGTTACGGTTTTTATCTGACAACCAAACTCGATTTACATAAACATGGTCGAAATATGAACCATCTCCAGGTTGATTCACGTAAACCTGGAGAATGTTGGTGGTTTCATTGTAATCAAATCCAGTGACGGAGGGACCCAGTGTATGCCAGGCTATATTCTCCCATATAGGGGCAAAGAAGGTTGCTTCGGTGGTTGACCTTACTTCATAGCCACTATGAAGATAACCGGTAGTGCCATTTATAATATCCTGGGGCAAAGAGACGGTACAGGTTGTTGAGCCAGCTGGAATACTGCATGTTGCTCCGCCAGTGATTTTTTGATCATATGGCCTGGCCTGTACATTGAATCGGATATTAGTAAGTTTTATAGGCATATCAGATGCCTTGAACAGGTTCCAGTTTACGCTGTTGAACCATGTTCCATCAGCCTTTTGTCGTTCTATGGGTGAACTTCCCCAAGCCGGACTCTTTACAGAGGCAGGATCCCAGTTGAGCCAGCTGGCATACTGACCAAGATCTCCTCCAGACCATTGATATGTATTCACAGGTCTATAGTAGTTTCCATCTAAGGCACCCTGTGGCAGCTTAACTTCCACGTAGACATAGGTGGCATCTTCGGAAAGGACCTGTACTCCGCCATAGTTATTGGTAATGCTCATGCCACCATTTCGATATGGCTTCCAGTTAGTTCTTGGGATACGTATAACCAACTTGTAGGGGTTTTCCAGCACTGTAAGGCCTCGTTTAAACGGGACGTATCCCGAAGAAATGCCGGGTACAACACTGGTGCTTACACGTGAGTCATGAACTGCAAATGGCGTAAATTCTCCCATTTGATCGTCATATAAAAACCGCTGGGGAGGAATGTTAAGCGTATTTCCTGCCAGGTCCGTAACGATGAAATTGAAGGTGAATTCTTCATCAAGATCACTTGAGGGCATGCCAGCCTGGGTGTTCATATCTTTAATCCACGGATAGAACGCACGTTTATTGGCTGTGTCATAACTCAGGTTATTGTCGGAGACCACAGAACCATTACTTCGTTTAATGACAAGACGGATCTTGTCAATTCCACTAGCATCCTCAATACCGTCTGCAAATATAGAAAACTGGCCACTACCGCCTCGGCCCAACTCCCAAAGTGGCCCAGAAAGTACCATGTCGTAACCTGCGTTTTGACTCGGATAAATACTCTTATAGCGTGGAGGAGTTGTATCAACGATGAAATGATAAGTAGATGTGCTCACTACAGTCTGGCGAATATCCAGAGTTTCATTGACTACAGTAAAGGTCCCTTCTCCGAGCGCCGGTAGAACCATATCCTTTCCATAGTATTCTGTTCCATCGGCAGCAACGATACGATCTGCAACGCTCGTTTTGGTCGAGACGGAGGAATACATAACCTTTTTATCGCTGTCTCGTGTGACCGTCACTCGCTCGTACCGATCAAGACCCGATATCAAGTTCAGAGTCAAAACACCAGCGGGATTAAGATATGTTTGTGTTGCAGGTTTGATATTCCGAACAGCCTTATTGGTATCTGTAAATGAGTAGCTAAATACCTGAGCATGTGCCGAAGATACAGTAGCAAGGGCAGTTGCAACCATGCAGCCAATTAGAGTTTTACGCATATGATGCTCCGGGAATAGGTTATAGCCTTATTCTACGGATTCAGCCTACAAGGTCCGGTCGGATAAAGTGATAATTTGCCTGTTAAAAGAGACATCAAGTGAGAAAGCAACCAACGTACAGAATGCAAAATGGCGGCAGTGCATCTGGATGACGCAAAAGTAACTTTTTGTATCCACTTTTTTGGATTTTAGCCTTCAAAATGAGTATTCAACCAATCATAAAAGTAACTTTTGATAGACGCTGCTCCTTTATGTTTGCCAATTGTGCTGATATGTTTGTAAATTCAAGGAAGCGAGATTTTAAAAGCATCTGTTGAGTCAAATTTATGTAAAATAACAGGGAAACCATCACTTCTAGGTTGAGGAAACCCAATGTTATACATGCTCTTATGCTGTTTTCTGATAGACTGGCCCCCTGAATCTCCAGACAACCAATATCACTTAAATAAGTGATAGTCTTAATACTAGTTTTTAGACTAGTCATTGGAGAGCAGATGATTGATGTCTTAGGACCGGAGAAACGCAGACGGCGTACTACACAGGAAAAGATCGCTATTGTTCAGCAGAGCTTTGAACCGGGAATGACGGTCTCCCTTGTTGCCCGGCAACACGGTGTGGCAGCCAGCCAGTTATTTCTCTGGCGCAAGCAATACCAGGAGGGAAGTCTTACTGCTGTGGCCGCAGGAGAACAGGTCGTTCCTGCCTCTGAACTTGCTGCTGCCATGAAGCAGATTAAAGAACTCCAGCGCCTGCTCGGCAAAAAAACGATGGAAAATGAACTCCTTAAAGAAGCCGTTGAATACGGGCGTGCAAAAAAGTGGATAGCGCACGCGCCCTTATTGCCCGGGGATGGGGAGTAAGCTTAGTCAGCCGTTGTCTCCGGGTGTCGCGTGCGCAGTTGCACGTCATTCTCAGACGAACCGATGACTGGAAAGATGGTCGCCGCAGCCGTCACTCAGATGATACGGATGTGCTTCTCCGTATACACCATGTTATCGGAGAGCTGCCCACGTATGGTTATCGTCGGGTATGGGCGCTGCTTCGCAGACAGGCCGAACTTGATGGTATGCCTGCTATCAATGCCAAACGTGTTTACCGGATCATGCGCCAGAATGCGCTGTTGCTTGAGCGAAAAACCGCTGTACCGCCATCGAAACGGGCACATACTGGCAAAGTGGCCGTGAAAGAAAGCAATCAACGATGGTGCTCTGACGGGTTCGAGTTCCGCTGTGATAACGGAGAAAAACTGCGAGTCACGTTCGCGCTGGACTGCTGTGACCGTGAGGCACTGCACTGGGCAGTCACTACGGGCGGCTTCGACAGTGAAACAGTACAGGACGTAATGCTGGGAGCGGTGGAACGCCGCTTCGGCAACGAGCTTCCGGCGTCTCCAGTAGAGTGGCTGACGGATAATGGTTCATGCTACCGGGCTAATGAAACACGGCAGTTTGCCCGGATGTTGGGGCTTGAACCGAAGAACACGGCGGTGCGGAGTCCGGAGAGTAACGGCATAGCAGAGAGCTTCGTGAAAACGATAAAGCGTGACTACATCAGTATCATGCCTAAACCAGACGGGTTAACGGCAGCAAAGAACCTTGCAGAGGCGTTCGAGCATTATAACGAATGGCATCCGCATAGTGCACTGGGTTATCGCTCGCCACGGGAATATCTACGGCAGCGGGCCAGTAATGGGTTAAGTGATAACAGGTGTCTGGAAATATAGGGGCAAATCCATCTGATGCTCAACAGTACATTCGTTATGTTCAGAGCAATGTCTGCAATAAGTAAAGGATCCGCTAAAGAAAACCGGTCTGAAATATCGCTGATAGTCCTAGCAACACTTGGAATCGCATCACCATTCATTGTCGCAATGATTACTATTAATGAAAGTATGACATCTAAAACAGTAACAGATTTTTCTTTGGGTGCTCAGTGGTACGGAATGGTTTCAGCGGTAGCGCTAATGGGGTTATATGCTCGACGCGTTTGGAAAGAGAAGAAGTCCTTATTTACTGGCGCTTTCCTGGCCTCTTCCTTAATGGCCTTTATTTTTACTGACAGCCTTGTTTTCGTATCCCAGAAGGACACCGGCGTTCTGGCTACTTTCGTACTCGATAAAAACGCTGGAGATATTGATTGTAGTCGCCCGGCTATGATTGTCCATTACAGTAAAGGTGTTCCAACGGACTGGCGTTGCCCAACCAGTATCATGTTGATGGCGTATTCTTCATATCCTTTTTTACCCTGGCCTGAGTATAGCCATGGTACCAGCCAGTCTCTTACGGTTGTTATTGATACATTTATGGAAAACGCTGTTAATCTCAGCCAAAAATAAAAAATAAACCTCACTAGTGAGAGGTTTTATAAACCTGAGCCACCAATCTAATTAACTCTATATTTTTGTTTTAGCTTTTTTAAAGATAGACTTACCGAATAAAACAGCAATTATAGAGCAAAGGCCTGGCGTTAGGACAAAAGCTAATAATGCACTGCCAAAACTTGTCATTTCAGGCACCAGGAACCAGCTGATAGGCCACGTCAGGGCTGGTAAATTTAGCGGATCATAAAGCGCATGTAGAGCGCTTAACACACAGTAAAGTGCTAAAAAGCAAACTAGATAAACAACGATCCACATTTTAATTTGCTCAGCAATTTCAAATTTTGGACTGCCCATGCTTTACCTCAGTGGCTGAATATTGATGGTTAATATCTTTAATCACCCGTAAGCACTTAGTGCATACCTTAGTTCGATTTGTCTGCTTGTCCAGAGTGTATTTAACTTCAAGTTGACCTCCAGCATTAAGCAAAGTGAGCATCTCATCTTCTAACACGCTTCGGTAAATGGTCTTGGCCGAGAGTGTGCCCGGTAACGAGTACTCAACATAATTGTTTGAAACTCTTACCGATTTAGGGATTTTACCACTGAGCTGGGTTTCATTCGTTGAAGGCATTACAGTTACTTTAATCACAGTTGCCGGTGATCAGAAATCCTGATAACGCACTTTATGAATTTTATCAGCTCTAAGGCCTAACCACACATTTCCGGCGATAAGAACAATAAGCAATCCATAAACTGATCGTCGAATGTTACGCCTTTTAATCACAATGTCCCCCATCCCTCAAATATCATTCTAAATAACTGCACCAGGATATCATGAGCGTAATTAATAGAATTCTTCATAACCGGGGTTTTCAGTTGAGTTTGCGGACTCTTTACTTTGCGGTTTCTCACCCTCTAGTTGAGTATCCCTGACAGGCTTGGATTTACCCATGCTCCTCTGAAAGGTATCCATAACAAACTCAATATCTTCTTCTGGCAGGCTGGTGGGTTGGTTGCTCATAGGACTTCCTCTTGTTGAATACGTTCGGCGTACAGGATGCGAACCGAAACGGTCGTGTTTTCAAACTCGTTCTCAAAAACGTCCATCCATTCCGTCCGGAATTCTTCCCCCAAAAGGTTATCGAGCCCCTGAAGAGATAATGGAAGAACGGCTGCTAGAGATCCCCCGGCTGCGAGATGAGATGCAGCTGCCTGGAGATGCAGCCTGGCCCGGTTATCGGCAAAAGGTGGGTTCATCACGACATAATCAAACTTCTTCTGTTGATTAGACTTAGACCATGTGAGGAAGTCAGCTTCTGTCGTATCGTATCCCTTAGCCCGGGAGATAAGGCAATTCAAAGTATCAAGCTCGATGCCAGTAACGATCACACCGGCAGGGAATGATTTAAGCAAATCCGCATGGCCAATATTAGGCTCCAGGAGGGTATCCCCTTCCCCTGCACCAAGCAGGGAAGATACATATTCGCTGATTCGGCAAGATGAAGGGTAAAACTGATGCGATACAATATCAGGCATCTCCCCTATCTGGCCGATGTAACGAATAACCTCACACGGATCATAGGAAAATGTCACATCGTATTTTGTTACTGTTGCCCCTAAGAACCGAAGGGTGTCAGCGGCAACACTCGAAGATTTGCGTTCGGCGAGAGACCCTAAAGATGTCCAGCAACTCCATTTATTGTCCCCGTCATTTTTAAACATCAGTTCAGAAAGCTGCATCCGGGTATCAAAGTCGATGCACTGCTTAAGTACAGGGAATGCCTCCAAAGATTTCTTGCTATGAGCCATACGGTCGGCAGGTAATGCCAGCGGTACGATAGCTGATAAAATATTGTTAAGCCGCTCGGCGATATCAGGGTGGACGTCAATATGCATTGATCCATTTTTGTAAACCCTGAAACGAATACTGTTGCCATCGATGCAGATCCATTTTCTGAACCCCTCATGTTCGACCAACGCCTCAACCAATGATTTGGTGTTATGGATCGCCTTCACCTGTTCGCCACGGAAGAATGCGCATATAACGCGGAGCTCGCTCAGCGGTGAAATGCCAGACTCTTTAAAATCCACCCTTAATTTCTGCCAGGGGTATTTAGACGGCTCGCAAACTCCGGTAGTGATCATGCGGGTGGAGAACCCAAAAGCTTTGTTTGTCTTGTGACTGCGGCTCAGAGACTGGAAGACGTCGTAAACCCTTTCTTTAATAAATTGATTGCGGTCATTAAGCAAAGCAACGACTGTGCCCACTACAGCGTCAGCTGTGAAATCAGGGATCACCTGAGGCGGCATAATATAACGGTCGGCCGTAAACTGCTTATCCCATTCGTTACGTTTGGCATCCGACATGATAGGCAAAACATCAGTGAGTGCCATAACGCATTTCCAGTATTCTGATCTCAGAGCGTTTTCTGCGAACAAAGCATCCGCTTCTGAGATGCTGTGGTTGTAGCCTGAGAGATAAGAATAAAGTTTCTGGTGATTGTGGGTTTTGAACTGGACAGCCATGAGTTTCAACAAGCAGAGTTCATCATTATAGGACTCAACAAGATCCGCGATAATGCCGAGCTCTTTGCGCATATCTGGAAGAAATGTTTCAGGAGAGCTAACCACCAGGCTATGAGAGGTTGTTAAAGCCAGTACGCTGTGACCTGCATTATCGGGTTTAGCTTCAGAATCAAGAGATGACATTTTACCGGTCCTTTAGAAAAAACTTTTACCAGGATAGCAACGTCGCTCAGTAACCTAATAGGTTCAGTGACACGAAAAAGTTTTTTATGTCTCTGAATAAAACTTAAAGATGTCAACTCATAGAAAGAAGCAAAAAAAAAGCCCCGCATAAACGGGGCAAGAACGATACATGGAGGTTTAAAAAAGGCGGGCAAAAAGCCTGAATCCTTAATGACTCTGACAAAACCAGCACTTTGCCAAAAGTAAATTATTCTGCGTCCGGCTGTGGGTCAGTATCCTGATCGGTCTCTTCCCCTGCCTTCTTAGCATTTTTTTTACGTGGGTATTTTGGCTTCTCACCATTAAGTTTTGCCTGACGATTCTCCGCACGGCGAAGCTGCTTGTTCTCTGATTCTGTGATCTCTTTTGAAAGATTTCTCAACATCTCCAGAGTACTGCGGTTCAACGTAATGTTGATTTCTTCGTCAGCACTTGAATCTGTCAGCTCCGGCAATTCAATATCCCCCAGTTTCTGTAATAAGCTGGTGGTGATGAGTTTGACGCCTTCTACGGCTTTTGTGGCAATAACCGGCGGAATCCGTGCTGGCTTGAAGTCTGAAGGTCTGACTCGTACCTGACCATGTTGGGTTTTTTTCACCGTGATGCCATTCGCATCGGCCTGCTCAAGTTCTGCGATCATCTTCTTGATACGTGAAATTGCTTCTGTTTCGCCGAGCTCATCGATCAGTGAAAGCACGTTAACATACGAAATAGCGTCAGCATGAATCCATTTCTTGATAACAACAGAACAGGTTGTCAGGCGGATAAGAGAACTGATGGTCGTCGGGCTTTTATTTTCACGTTGAGCAATTCGTTCGAGTGACCAGCCAGCAAGAGAATGTAGGCGACGATAGGACTCGCCAAGCGCAACAGGAGAAAGCGCAAGACCACGGTTACCATCAATGGTCGCGAGCTCACAGCCAATTTCATCTTCTTTAATCTCAACGCAAAGGATTGTGATGTCATGATCTTCATCACATGCCATCATTGCGGCTTTTAAACGGCAGTGCCCCTGGCGAACAAAAGGTACCCCATCAATGACACGTACTCGGATAGGGTCTACATAGTCACCTCGAATGTAGGCATTCTTGATGTTGTAGATGTGTTCTTCAACCTCAGGGAGCTTATAGTAATCGTCACCCATTCCCATTTCGCGGGAGTTGAAGCCTGGCGTGACCTGAATTACTGAAGGGTGGATAGCCCATGCTTTCTGGTCACTTACTTCAGTACAAAGTTCAGGGTTTGCATCACGGAACTGTTTAAGCCCAGTGACGTAACGGCCTGTGCCAGTAACTACTGAAAAGGCAACATGGGCCGTTTTAAAGACCTTGTCATTAGCTTGCTGTGTAGGTTCTGTCAGTAAAACACTCATAGGGGCTCCGTTACATTTTTCTGCTTACTTTCTGCGTAGCGGGGATACTACCGAAAAAAAAATTCATAATTTTTCGCAAAAAAGGTACTTTTTGAGCCTATTCTGATTTTTTACAAAAAAAGGTGGCTCCCCATTACTTGTGATGGCATAAAAATCGCTTCATAAACAAATACATAAATCCAAAACATAAAGTTCAGGTATAAGTGAGGAAAAATCTTATAAATCCGAAATGCTGAAAGTCAAAACTGTGCGTCTTAAACAACTTTTTTTTGCTCCCTAAGTTATTAGTTAAAGCCCGTGGTTAGGTACGATACCAGCACCTAAATTTCTCTCTCAGGTATAGACACTTTGACTCGACATCTCAGACACATGCCGATAATCAAATGGGCTGGTGGAAAAACGAAACTGATGCCTTTCATCAGCCATCACTACCCACACGATCATAGTTGCCGGTGGGTAGAACCCTTTATAGGCGGTGGTGCCGTTTTTCTGAACATGTTTGCACAAAATGCATTGCTTGCAGATAGCAATCCAGACTTGATCAACCTATACAGGACTATTCAAAGACAGAAAACTAACTTTATAAATCAGGTCCAAAACTTGGCGGATAAAACCTTTGTCGAAAAGGACTACTATGAGATGAGGGACCGTTTCAACAAAACCTGTATTTCTGGTCAATCGCTTCAAAGAGCGGCTTTGTTTTACTCCCTGAATCGCCTGGGCTATAACGGTATGTGCCGCTATAACTCAGAAAGAATCTATTCAGTGCCGTGGGGGAAACATACAGAACTGAAGCTTGACCTCAATAAAATAGACTACCTTTCATTTCGTCTTTCAGGTATTGAACTGATCACCGCTGGTTTTGAGGAGACTCTGGCCGCAACCGGTGAAGGAGATCAGATTTACTGTGATCCGCCATATGACAAAACAAGCAAAACTAGTTTTGTCAGTTACGATGGTAAACCGTTCAGCCAAAGCGACCACGTGCTGTTAGCAAATATGCTCGTTGACGCTCACAGAAAAGGCGCTGCTGTTGCGATATCAAATAGCCTGACATCATTCACTTTGGGCCTCTATGAAGAGCGTGGATTCGTCATACACAGACTCAGCGCTTACCGATCCGTAGGAAGTAAGCCGAATACACGGAAAACGGAAACAGAAATACTGGCCGTGCTGAAATAGAGTAAATTCTAATCAACTAGGCTAATCCATTCCTCAAAAGTTAATACCTCAGGGTAAGTTCGTTGAACATAAGGTATAAACTGAAGCTCTTCTATTCTCCGGTCGCCCCTCTTTCCTTCGCAAATAAATGAAATGAGTCCTTGCTGAGAAAGGCCAGTAAGGACGCTCATAAGTCTTATATTTAGACTTTTAAGCTGTAAGTCGTTATTAATGTCCTCCACTTTATGAGAGCTCTGGCCTGAACGTTTAAGATACTCGTAAACCATGAAATTCGAATTTCGTCGTTTTAACAATTTTTCGGTTATGCATTCCTGAATGAAGTCGCCAAGAGCATCTAAAAGCGGACTGAGAACTACCGGGAAAGTTAATGTGTAACTTTGAGAAGTTTTAGACAAAGTGAATGAGTTTAGAAAGCTAAAGTTTAGTCTCTTTTTTGAATATGGAACATAAGCGACAAGAGTAGTCGACATAACAGTAAGTAAAGCTTCAAGATGGTTCACTGTTATTAAAGTGGTTTTATCTGTATTTCTAAGATTATGGAAATCAATAAACGCTACTCTTGAACGGCTAAGCCAATCTTGTACTTTAATGTCGATAGAAAATTGCGAGATATGATTTGAACATTCATTTTGGGTGATAGGGCATGCAGACGAAAGATGGTTATGGATTATCATGCATAGCACAAAAAAAGGAAAACGGCAGGCTGTGGGGCATTGAAAACCGGTTAAAGAAAGCTTAGACGTTTCATATGCGCTTACCGGAAAAGTAACTTTTCTTAACGTTGGCTTTGACGATGTTCTTGCATTTTTACAAATGAAACCGAGACCCAGATCATTGTGCATTTTAAAGTCCATCTCCATCATCACCTTTTAGCCTTAACTGTATGGTATTGGTATACAAAAAATTAAAATTATAATTAATAAGATTATCATTTTTTTACAATAGAAAAGGTTCTGATAGAGGGGAATTTAAATGTAAAAGATTTATACTCGCAGATCTTTATGAGGGATAAAACCCATTGCGTAAGCAACAATATTACGTGAGTGAGTCCTAACGACAGTTAAAGTCTTGGCTCTATATTTAAGCAGCAAAAACATTTAACTGTCTTGGAGTTTATTTAACTTAAAAACTGTTATTGCAGCATAATTTTTCGAATCAAATTCATAGAATTTTCTGACTTTTCCAGTCAAATGATAACGTTCACCCAATAAAATGTGATCCTGTTTATCGGCCGTTAAAGCGATCCCGTCATTTCTAACTTTACCAGTAAATGTAAAAAAATAACTCCCTTTACTTTTTGCGTACGCGGCCCTGACTTCAGTAAATGTTAGTTCAATGCTTATGACCTGGCCGATATTGTAGCTATGTTTTAAAATTTCTTGTTCATTTTCCGGAGTTTCAGACAACATCACATCAAAAGTTGTAAATAAACAATCCAGCTGGCGTTCTGTCAAGAAACGGTTATTGTCTAATTGCGCCAATATACTATTAGAAAACTTAGTGTTAGCCTTTTTTGCTTTCTCAATAAGGACGTGGTTTCTGGATTTCCATGCTTCGAGTGTTGGGTTAACACGCAGTTCCGGAATGTTATCGAGAAAGGTAATTGGCTCTAGTGCCACTAATTTTTCAATAATGGGTCCAACTGTTTGTACCCCATGACACTTTTCACATAAATCAGCCCCTTTGTGGCCTGTGCCCGCACATTCGTTACATTCTCTTTCGATAGGTGCATAATAATTTCCATCTCCGTTAAGTGATACATTCACTGAGGCTGGTACCATATGACCATCAAGAGTAAAGAAAAGAGATTTCATTTTCGAAACACCTCCAAACGTGCCTCTACGATTGCTACAGCTTCTTTCACAGTTTTTTCATAGTGGTCATGCCCTTCAGGAAATTGATCAAAACGTTTACCGTGTTCTAACTCTTCCATGTTGCGTTTAAGGACTTCATGAGTTAGAAGCAAATCACTATAATTATCGATAAGAGTCAGCTTTATAGGTTTAATCACTCAACTAATCCTCGTTTTTAATATTCCTTAAGGAGATCTCGAATTTCCAGAAGCTCTTCTAATTTTGGTTTAGAAACAATGATTGCTGTATTTTCGTCGTTAAGTAAAGACAATAAAATATTTAGCTTTTCATCATTCAAGATTATTTGAACACCATCATTGGAAAATATTACATTATTACTATTAACATTTTTGAACAAGTGTGCACTATCTCTACCAAATTTTAGTTCTGTTTGAGTATTCGTTATAGATTCCGTATGTGTACTTTCCACAAGCTCAAGAAATTCAGATTTTAGCCGTTCTGTTTTCTTATGCGAGAGGCGCTTAATACCCAAAGTCTTACGAGTGACTGCCGAATTTTTCTTTTCTGGTCCGCCTTTATTTAAGGTGTCTGGTCCTGCTCCAGCTGCATTGTGTTCAGGTATGCCTACAATTTTGCTCGTTGTAGTCTCAATATTCTTAACGCCAGGTAAGAAACCTTCTATATGTTTTAAAACCATTTTGTGATCGTTGGAATATTTTAACATTATTTCAATGGCGAGCGTTTTTTTGATTAGATTTAGGCTAATCAAACGTTGAAGCTCTAATGGCATATCAAGGATTTTTAGCATATTACGAATTGCGGTAGTTGATCGTTGATATCGCATTGCTAGTTCTTCAACCGAATACCCGAGACTAACAGCATGAGCTAATGCATGAGCTTGCCCAACCGGATTTAGCCCATTGCTTCTGTTACCATCGAGGTTCTCAAGGTATTCTTCAATTTCGTTTTTATAATCGATTAGGATAACAGATAATTTTGGAATATTAGCACCTTCAGAAATTGCTAATTTTAAGCCATGAAAACGAGTATGACCTTGACGAACTAAATATTTACCTTTTCTTTTTACGACCTTGATCATATCAACCTGCCTTCCTTCCTTAAAGGCTTGTTTGATTGACACAATCATCGACTTGACAGGTTCTTGTTCGTAACACAAATCTCCGATTACCGCCTCTCGGGGATTAAATCCCTTTTCAATTTCAACTAGATTAGTATCCACTTCAATGACTGTATGTTTGCTGTTGTTCATATCTTCCTCCTGTTTACTACATGATACATGAACCTCAAATTTGCCAAATAGGGCTGATACATCTAAAAGGTAAACTCAAAAAATTTGCTTAATAAAATTAAAATAAAAACTGTCTTGAATAAAACAATGATAGTAGACCCTCGTTCATTTCCGTTTGCGATCTGTAGATATTGTTAAAGGAGCGCTATTCCTTGTTTTATATGGACTTATCATTGTTTTCAACAGGATAGATCAATTCTTTAGATCACTAAAGATCAATAGAGTTCAAGTAAAGATCACGGCATCTTTAACTCATTGATTATAGTGACTTTATGAAAGGATCCGGCATTCGGATGCATGCGAAAAGCATTTGAATGAATAAGGAAGGCATTTACTGGAATGCTTATGGCATTTAGGTTAATGCGTAAAAAGCATTTGCAAGAATATGTTATAAACAGTTTGCCAAATGAAAATCTTATCACCGACGAGTTAAGTTAATGATTAAAAACAACGAGTTAATCCATCCTTTTGACGTAACCAGTAATGAATCAGGTAAGACTTATCAACTGACGCCTAACTCGTCCAAGTCGGTTCAGCCCGTGGCCCTGTTGAGATTGAGTGTATTTACCCCTGTCGGCACAAAAGAAAACCGCGACCGAAACTTTGAAGTTGATGCCTCTGATGAGCTTTCGTGTATGGAAATTGCAAGATCGGAGGGTTATGACGACATCAAGATAACTGGTGTCAAACTATCTATGTCTACCGACTTTAAGTGCTGGCTCGGGATCATCATGGCTTTCAGTAAATATGGTTTTACTTCCGAGAAGATTACCCTGACTTTTAACGAGTTTGCGAAGATGTGTGGTATCAGTTCAACAAACATCAACAAACGAACTCGTGCGCGCTTTAAAGAGTCATTAATGAACCTTGCATCGGTAGTGCTTGCCTTCTCAGACTCTCGGAGTGGTCGGTTCACAGTAACGCATCTGGTGCAGAAGGCTATGATTGATCCAAAAAGCGATACTGTTGAGTTGGTTGGGGATCCTTCTATGTGGGAACTGTATCGTTACGACCATAAGACATTGTTAAGCCTTCAGGTTCTATACATTTTGGCTAAAAAAGAAGCTGCGCAATCTCTCTATATTTATTTTGAAGCAATGCCAGCTGGTACGTTGTTCGTTAATATGAAACGGTTGAGGGAAAGGTTGCTTCTTACAACCCCTATTCGTACGCAAAACCAGATAATTCGTAAAGCAATGCGGGAACTTGAATCTATCGGATATCTCGATTATCAAGAAGTTAAGAAAGGTCGCGACATACAATTTCAGATCTTCAAAAGAAGCCCTAAGCTGGCCCTCGCCAAACAAGGTTGAAAGCTACCAGGTATGCACTGGTTATAACATGCTGAAAAATAAGTTATTTATCAGTGCTATGCTTAGTGCTTCTTTTACTACTGGTCTTACATCTCGGCTTAATGTGCAAAAAAGTAACTTTTCAAACGAACTCCTGACTATTCATCTGTATGCCTTTCTGGCTCAAGCGTACATGCTAGCCCATTCATTAAATGCCGTGGAGCAAGATGGTTTCGTGCGCACTCTATTCACGTGAATGCCTTTTGTGGATTACGCCTCTTACATTCATACAAATGCTTTTGATGTCGGTATCCCAAAAAATCATTCATTGAAATGCTTTTGTTTGCCACTGTATCCCGAGCATAGCTATGCAGTGGTATAAAAAGGCATTTTGGTGAATGGCATTAGGTCGAATGACACACAGTACAGCTTTGTTAAGAGCGAGAATGGTCCAAGACATCTATGACATTGGGCATCAGAAGGACTATGTGTTTGATATGAGATCAAAAAAATATCAGAAGCATCACAACTCCAATGGCATTCAAAGAAATGCCTTTGTTTTGTTAGTACACCAAACAACCCAAAATTCATGCAGTTATATCAAAGACTCATTCGCAAAAGGACTCAGCCAGAAAGCATTTGCTTAAATAGCATTGGCCAAAAGCATTCGAATGAATGATGTTCATATGGACAAGACAAAGTCCCACTCACGCCCAGAGGTGTAAAAGGCATTTAGATGAATGACGCACCGGCCGAGGATTGTATGTAGTTTCTCCAACTGATAGTTGCCGAACCAGGGAGCACAGTGATATGCGGCCTTCTCAGAATCAAGAGATAGATATTAAGGGAACAAAAAAGATTAGATATGAAGCTTAGTTACCTGCCCGATATCTAGTTAGAGCTTTTCAAACCATCAAAAGTGACTTTTATGCTTGAGGAGTCTCATCAGCTTCAGGATTGAGCTTAACGTAATCTTACCCCCTCCCCTCTTTCAAACTTTTACTAAGCGTTCACTGGTACTTTTCAAAGATTATGCTTTAGGCCCCTTTGCTTAAAAATTCACCAATCGCTAAACGTTAAAAAAAGGGGGTTTATGCGAACGGAAGGATCGGAATAAAAAAGTATTATTCATTCGCGTTTACGTGAACTCAAATCTACACGGAGTAATTATGGAACTTTCTTTAAATATTGGCCTTAGTGAAAAGAAATCTAACACGGCTGCACTTTTTAAAACAAAAAGCGCAAAAGTGATTTTGTTTGTTCTGCTGACCGTGCTTTTTTGCGGTCTGGCATATGCGGGTTCAGATGATGGGGCACTGGGAGATATTTGGTCATACATGAGTGAAAGTATGACTGGAGCTCCGGGCAAAATTCTGGCAGCCGCGATGTTGATCTCAAGCGTATATTTCTCTGTCCTTAAGCCTAACCCGGGCCTGGCACTGGTTTCATTATTCATGATGCTGGTAATGGCCAACGGCGAGAAAATTATCAGCACCTTTATGGATGCTGGCGTACCGCTGTAATTTATTGTTAATCATGCATGAGGGGGTTCATCCCCCTCTCTGGATTTTTAATGAGTAAGCAGAACGACGTTCCTCAGCATACCTATAGATTCCCTTTCAGGATCAACATGCCTCTACTGATTTTGTTTTGGGATGCAAAAAAAATAGGGCTTGCATTCATTCTGGTTGCATTTGGGAATATCTTCGAATGCTTCGGGTTTTCTGTTGTAGTAGCGGTTGTATATTGGATTGCGTATAACAAAGCAGCTGAGTCAGGAATAAGAGGATTGCTAAAACACAGACTCTGGTGGCTCGGTTTTTTGCCAGGTAAAGCAGTTTTTAGTAGCCGTTATTTCAACGATCCATTTATCAGAGATTTGTATTCTTGATGGAGCTATGAATGAAAATGCTAAGTGGCATTAACATCCCTTTTTTCAAAAAATCTAAAAAGGATGAAAACGGTGATCTTGAACAGTCATACGTAAAGAAAGATGAAAGTGCTAAGGGACGTTTTTTGGACATTAAAAAACGATTTAGCCCACAAGCTGAAGCGTCAGGTGCTGGAATTACATACAGCGCCCTGATTAATCGTGATACAAAACTTATCCGCATTAATACTGTTTCAATAGCCGTCATTGGGTTATTGGTTGCAAAGATTCTTTTTTTCACTGACCCAGTGACGATTGTTACCCCTCCAAACATGAATGAAGAGATCACGGTTGTTGGTAACAAAGCATCGGAATCTTATAAAACACAATGGGCTCTCTTTTTTAGTACCCTTTTAGGGAATATTAATCCAACTAATATTTCCTTTGTGACGGCCTATGTCCTCGATGCCCTTTCACCTGAACTACAGGCTAAAACGAGTGAGTCTTTACAGGAGCAGATAAATATCATGCAGGCTCGTGGTGTTGAGCAGACCTTTAAGCCTAATGATATTTACTTTGATCCAAAAAATGACATGGTCTATGTCTGGGGTACCAAAACGACTCGACTTGTAAATGTTCCGGACAAAACTGAATCATCGAAATGGACTTATGAATGGGTTCTCGGGATGAAAAATGGTCGCCCAAGAATTGCATATGTAAATCAATATTCCGGAACACCGAATATTAAAAAAATTACGATAAACGGCAAAGAGCAACTGGCAACGCTGGATAATCCGCCACCGTCTACAGGTAACAAGTGATGATTAAAAAAAAGGGCTTAGGGTTCAACGCAATTACCGCATTGATCATGCTCACGACTTCGAACTGCGTAATCGCTGAAGAATACCAATTGCCAGCAACAATTAATAACCCGGTTGTAATGCCAGTTGGTGCTGACGGATTTCAGAATGGAGCTGCAAAAGCCATTATTCCGGGTCAAGCTGGTTCTGAACAGTCAGGTGCACAAACAAACCTTAGTGAAGCCGGTAATGCGCAGGGACAAAAACCTACAACTGATCTCCCTACCGTGCAACTTTCCCCAGCCAGCAATGCTTCGCCTGCGGTAAGCGCTATTACTGGAGCATTATCAAATAATCCTAGTCTCCCCGGATTTGACGCACAGACCCGCTCTGGTGCAATTGATAGCTATGGGAGACCAACAGGTACCTCTTCCCAGCAGAATGCAACCAATGCGACCGCCACGTCAAAAGCCGATGAACTTTATGTCGAAGCTCGTAACCGATATAAAGAAGTTCAGCGTGTAAATGTGCCGCCTGGTGGGAATGTGGTACTGCCAGTTTCACGAGGACTTCAAAACAGAATATCGACCAGCTTCAAGAATGCTTCTGTCAGCACTTCTACCCCTGCTGAAGAGGCAAGCATATTTGTTAATGGTGGCGATGTCTTTATTTCAACTAATACCGATAAACCAATCGGGATTATGTTGTCGGAAGATCAGGTACCTGAATCGACCTATAACCTGACCCTGGTACCGCTTGATGTTCCCGGTGCGATGATTTCAGTTACTACATCTTTAAGCCCATCTATGCAAGCCAAACGTGAAACCTCATTGGATAAGCAAAACTATGAGGAAATGTTGGCCCGCTCCCAGTCAGAAGAACTGGCTCCATCGGATCCAAAACAAGACGATCATAAACAAAGAATCATTGATTTATTGACTCCTGTGGCTCTTGGTGAGGTCCCTTCAGGATTCAGTTTACAACAGGACCGACTTTCTCGTATTCCTGCGTCAGAGCAGTCCCCATGTAACTTTAATATGTATGCAAAGCTCGGTCAGAGACTGGTTGGCTCACGTGAACTTATTGATGTAATTCTTGTGAAAAACGATAAACCATACGGTCAAATCGTTGCTGATCAGCAGTGTATGGCAGAAGGCGTTATTGCAAGTGCTTTATTTGATAAAGCATACCTGCAACCGGGAGAAGAAACAGAGCTTTACATAGTCCGGGATAAATTGTTCAAGGAACGCGAGGCCCGGGTTACAACCAGACCAAGTCTAATCAGAAAATAATATGGGAAAAGTTACTTTGCCTGCTCTGCTTGGGGCCACCGTGATTGGTTTTGTCGTATTTGCTTTAACCAGCTTTTACTACAGGTCAGAATATATACCAAAAAGGAGTGTATTAATCGTTCCGGACGCACCCATTAGTATCGAAGATGGCAGTAACGCTTTTCCCGTTCAGACAGTAATAATGAACGATCCAACTCTTATTGATAAATTTGTAGGAGAGGACAATATTAATGAGGAGAATGCTTTTGACTATCACAAAAGTAACGTTTTGGAACCTAATTACAAACATGAAATATCTAGAACGAGCCAGATAGATAAAGCTGAAATGAATCATCCATCTGTTCGTGAAAACTGGGCCAGAGCAGGTGATCCCTATATCGTTCCTCAGATGTCTGACAGCGAACGAAATCTAAAAATTAAACGATTCCAGAAACCTACAAGTGGAGCTAATCATGGACATTAAAAAGGCCTGGGAAAATAAGACCGTCAGACTTTCTGTTATTGGCGCTCTGCTGGTAGTGATTGTTTATATTATTAGCCAGTCTATTTTTTCCACACCAGTTAAGAAAGAAAAGAAAACACAGAAAAAAGACATGCAGACCAATTTGTTGTTAGATGATTCGCAAATGAACAAATTGAGTAATGAAGAAAGCCAGAAAGTATATAAGGAAATGGTTAAGCAAAACCGACTTGATCAAAATGCGGCGAAAGAGGACCGCGAAAAAGCAGAAAAAGCCCAACAGGAAACTAAAGCCCAAGTTGCAAGTTTAACTTCTCAACTTCAGCAACTGTCTCAGCAAATTAATGATATGCAGACTAATCGAAACGGCAATCGTAACTTGGATGCTGGTAGTTCGCGTAAAACGATTAATGAGCAGGCACCGGCAGCTCCTTATCAGCTTAATGCTAATGCGCCGATTAATGGCGTAAACCCTAATTACGCGTCTATCACACCTACGCGTAATAGCCCGATGAGAACAATCACACAAAGTTCCATTAAGACTAATGGTACCGATGGTGTCATTCAGGTTATGCCCGTGTCTGAAAACAGAATCAAGGAAGGCAGAGAGGTCATTGCAGGAGATAAAGCGCCTACTCGGACTGTACGAGGTGATGGTACTGCGCCAGTTGATAGCAAAGCGCGGCATGCTGCCCGAAAAGATGAAATGTTTCTTCCGGCAACATCTATTATCACTGGTGTTCTGATTACCGGGCTTGAAGCGCCTACAAGCCTTTCTTCCAAATCAGAACCAATGCCAGTAACAATGCGTATTAAAAAAGATGTCATCATGCCCAATAATTTCACCATGGATTTGCGTGACTGTAACCTTCTGGGTTCAGCTGTTGGTGATTTGGCGTCACAGCGTGCTTACATACGTGCCACTTCTATCTCTTGTGTTAATTCAAAAGGGAAAGCTTTTGACGTAAAACTGGAAGCATATGCTGTAAGTGAAAATGACGGAAAAAATGGGATCCGAGGCACGCTTATCAGCCGAAATGGTAACGCAATTGCAGGAGCTGCATTTGCCGGTGGACTTTCTTCACTTGCCGGTAGCTTAAGCCCCAGTAAGGTATCTTCACTTAACATCGACCCTAATTCACAGGCTCAGTATCAGTCCCCTAATTTTGGTGCACTTGGGGCATTAGCCGGGGCTGGTGCAGCTCAAGGTGGCCTTAATCGACTCGTCGATTACTACACCGCAATTGCAGAACAACAGTGGCCAATCGTAGAAATTAGCCCTGGCCGAGCTATTACATTTGTCGTTCAGACCGGAACTACAATTCCAACGAATCTGACCAGTCGCTGAGGTTTAAATGGATAGTTTAGAAAAAAAAGAATCGACTGAATCAGCTGGACCTGAAATCACTAAAAAAATGGTGCGAGAAAGGACAACAAAAAAAATTACCTTCGAAATTGATATTGAAAAAATATTGAAGTATTTATTTTTCTTCGCCTTTGCCGTTTTGGTCATTATTTATGGTTATAAAGGCTTTATGAATGTTTACGATTACTTCAATAAACAATCACAGCCTTCGTACAAGATTGCAGTGCTTGACATGCCTGAATTACGTAAGGAATTTTTCAAGCATCACGGAGGCCGTACTGCTGACAATGATAGAACTCAATTCGAAGAATATTTCAGAACATTAATGAAGATCTACCGTGACCGTGGCTATTTAATTATTGATGCAACGCTTGCCGTTACTGTACCGGATAGTGTTGAAATCGTCACTTATATGGAACTTGAAGATAGCTCTGAAGCGGTACAATCAAGTTCTTATAATGCAAAGAAGTAGAGGGCACCCAATAGTGAAAAAGTTACTTTTCCCTTTAATGGCGGCTTTCGCCATTATGGCGAATACGGTCACTTATGCTTCAGAGCAGGTCCTAACTAATAGTGATGCTGCTGCGTTAATGGCAAAGGCAAAGGAAGGCGGCGTTTCACCCAGTCAGATCTCGGGTGCGTTATCAAAAATGAAAGGATATAAACCTAAGGATGCCATATACATTCCTTCTGGTGGGCTATACCTCTTTCAGGACGAGCGTTCGCAGCTAATGGCAGTAACGACCGATGGCCGATACTCCCTTACTGGGGGAAGCCTTGTTGATGTAATTAAACGTAAACCTGTTCTGACTGTAGAAGAAATCAGAAATTCCTATTTTATTAGTCTTGATGAGGCCCCCTTCCCTCTGGAAACTGTAGCGTCCATTCATCTGGGAAATTCAAAGCTTAAGAGACAAGCAGCCATTTTCTTAACACTTGATTGTGACGGTTGCATGGAACTTGTTAAGAAATTTTATGCAGATCGGGACAAGTATCGGATAGATATTGTTTTAGTTCCCTCACCCGGTGAGCCAAAAGAAGAGCTTAGAAGGCTCTGGTGTAGTAAAGAAAAAGGAAAAATAAACAACCTCGATATTCTTCGTTGGCTAATGGGAAGCAAATCCGACATTGAAAAAAGATTGCTCTCTCAAAAAGAAGCAGAAGAATGTCCGGCGGAACCTTTGGTAGCGTCATTGATGCTCGCAGGAATTTATAAATTGCAGGGTGTACCTTCAGTTGTCAGACAGGATGGTTTGGCTGGTAATGGCATTCCAAAAGATTTCGACTACTGGTTGAACCAAAGCGTTGAACCTCTCTTAAAAAATCCATTTGAGACAAATTAAGGCTAGTTTATGAACATCAAAAGATTGGTACTCAGTGCTCTGGTTGTAGGTACATCCTCATATCTTACGGGGTGCTCCATCGGGAGTTCCGAATCCGAATGTCCAGGCATTGAAAAGGGCGTTATCTGTAAAGGTCCTCGCGAAGTTATGGAGTTAACTAATAATCGAGATGATCTGTCTGCACTTGCGGGGGAAGAGTCGGAATCGGGAAAGGAGAAATCGGCTGTCAATGACAGCCGTTATCCAACTGAAATTAGCCCTCCAGGGGAAGTCAAATATCCACAGTCTACAACCCTTAAAAATCAGCCTGTGGCTTATTCAAAAACCGAAATTAAGCCAGTTGGTCAGTTACCTGTCATGTACGATAAAACTTTAAAAATGGGTGCCCCTACTTCATCCATTGGACCACGGCCTATTTCTGGTGTACCGGTTAATTCAAACGTAAGGATGACTAGCAGTTATAGCACTGCCTCTTCAGCTGGTAACCCTTTCGTTCATCCGGCTGCGGAAGTCGTTAAACAAACAAGCTATCCGGTTTCTGCTGGAAATGCACCACGCTACGTTGCACCTAATTCTGATATCAGCCCTGGCAAGGATATGTACTCTCTTTACAATGGCCAGCCCGTTAACCCTACTCTCAACACTGGGCAGATCCAGCAATACCGTTCGCAAGGTTATAAACAAGCTGTAGTGGCTCCTGAACCACTTGCTGTTCTGCAACAGGGGAAAGTAATGAGAATTACTTTTGCACCTTATACCGATGATAACGATGCGCTTAATCTTCCCGGCTACGTTTATGTCAACGTAAAACCGCAAACATGGATTGCTGGCAAGAATTCGACCTCAAACCCAGCTCGCATAGTTCCTTTAGAAGTACAGGATGCGGCCCGGGAAAATATGCAGCAGCAACAAAAAGCAACTAAAGCTGTCTCTTCGAACGGCATTGTTAGACAACTGTAAGGTCAAATATGGAAGCTATCAATAATTACAATAGCGGTTTAAATCGCCATCAATTAGGTGGGTTTATCCCTGTTTACGATCAATTAGCAGGGACTCACTATTTTTTGATTGATGGCAACAGATTAGGGTTTATGTTTATCTGTAATCCATCACCTGGAGTTTTTGATAATCAGCAAGATGTTCTTGCTGAAATGTTCAAAATGGATTTTCCTACAGATACTGTCTGTCAAATATCTCTGACTGCATTGCCAGACTTGACTTTACAGCTTAGTGCTTGGTCAGCTGTGCGAGGTGGGCGTATGACTGGGAACGATAAGCTTAAAGCAGATCTGCTTAATGGTTATCAGTTGGACTACTACGACAGAAGTATGCATAAGCCTTTAAAACCTGATCATGATAACCTTATGTTGAGGGATTTTCAGGTATGGATCTCGCTATCGATTCCTTTACAGTCTGCCCTTCCTACCGAGCTGGAACATTCGCGTATCGATTCACTTTACTCTGAACTTGTAAGTAAGTTAATTACGATTGGACTGCATCCGTTTAAGGTCGATGCAGAAAACTGGCTCTATTGTATAGATAAGGTCGTAAACCCCGGAAAGAACTCTCGGTGGGCTGAAGGTTTTATAGACGTTAACACTATGAAAAGGCTTAATGAACAAGTTAACGTTCCCGGCCGTAAGTATACAGTCACAGAAAATCATTTCTCATCAGTCACACAAAGTGACGACGAATCTGAGCATCGTTACTTCAAACAACTTTCCGTTGTAAAGTTTCCTGAATACGTCAATTTCGGTTGTATGTATGAGTTAGTAGTTAACTGGATGCATGGACGTAAGACAATTTTCAGCCCATTTATGATCACTCAGACTGTTCAGTTTGCCGATCCGCTCAAGTTGTCAAAAGAAAACGTCCGCTACAAAGCAATCACTAATAAACAGGCAAGTATACCTTCAGTTGTCACATTCTGCCCTCGCCTGCGGGATATGGATAATGACTACATGGCCGTAACTCGCGAGCTTGAGGATGGCGCAAAGCTTTTAAGAGGGTATCTTACTTTCACTGTTATGGGTAGTAATGCCAATTCTGTGCAGACAGCAGCTAACGATCTCAAATCCTTTTACCTCGAAAGCCGGGTCAAAGTAGCAGATGATTCCTTTATCGTTTTCCCGTCATTTATGTCATGTCTGCCAATGTGCAATGACCCAAAGACAATTTTCGACCTTGACCGATCCGAAGTAGTGAGCAACACCGGAGCGGCTCATATGACGCCGATCTTTGGGCCCTGGAAAGGTAATACAGATAGACCAGTACTGAGTTTAGTTTCTCGTGAAGGTCAACTCATGGGACTTGATATTTTCAAGACTTCTGCAAGCTATAACATGGTTATTGGTGCAACGTCAGGTGCAGGCAAGTCATTCTGGACAGCATATCTAATCAATAACTATCTTGGAGCTGGACCGCGATCTAATAACCTCGTTCATTATCGCTCAACATTTAAGCATTTTTTAGAAAACGAATACCCAGATGATGATCCTGATGGTGCTCAAGTTTTTGTAGTGGACGTGGGGCGTTCTTACCAGGGGATTGCGGAACAATATACAAACAGTCAATTTATTGATTTCGGTAAAACCCCTGACTTCACCCTAAATCCCTTTGCCTTCCTAACTGACATCACTGTTAACGACGATGTATTTAACGAAGCACCTGAATTTACCGGTGAATCAACTTCAAACGATGCAGAAAAAGACAAAGTTGCTCAGACCATAATGGTTCTGAATCAGCTAAAAATTATGGCTTCAGAGAAAGGCCTTATCGATGATTATCAACAATCAGTGATGCTTCAGCTTATTGCAGAAGAGTACCAGGAATCCAGAAAATCAGGTCGGACCGGTTCAATAACCGGCTTTGCTCTGCGTTGCAAGAAGCATGAAGACAAACGTATAAAGGATATTGGGGAGCAACTCGGAGCATGGTGCGAAGGTGGAATTTATGGGCACCGGTTTACCGATACGTTGCCTCCAATCAACTTCGACAGCAGATTTATTGTTTTGGAACTGGAGGAGCTAAAAGGCACCCCCCACCTTCAGACAGTTGTTTTAATGTCTATCATTCAGGCTGCTCAGCATGCAATGTTCATCAAAAAAGATGGGCGTCGTCGCTTGTTCATCCTAGATGAAGCTTGGGAGTACATTCGTCCTGATAATTCATCAGGTGCCGGAAATCAATCAAACCAATTCTTCTCTTCCTTCCTCGAAGCGGCATGGCGTAGGTTCAGGAAAACAAACTGCGCTGGCATCTGTATCACACAGTCGTTTGAAGATTATTTTACTTCTTCTGTTGGCCGGGCCCTGACTGCTAACTCGCCTTGGAAGATAATCATGAAACAAGAAAAAGAAAGCATTGAAGCAATGAAGGCTAATAAATATTTTTCTACTTCAGATGCAGAATATGAACGAATGAAAAATATTCGTACAGTCAAAAAGGTGTTTTCAGAGATGTTAGTCAGGTTCGAAAACTTCCAAGAGATCTGTCGGTTATACGTAGACCGGAAAATGGAGCTTTGTTTTACTACGGATAGTGCTGACAGGAGTAAATTATGGGAAATTCAAAGCCGCGAGAATTGTAGCTATGGCGAGGCAATAGAAATTCTCTATGCTCAAGAAGTAGCAGCGGGTTTGGCCGCGTAGAGTAAATATCTTCAAGCAAAAACAATTAAACCAGATGTCTCATAAGAATCTGGTTTTTTATTGTATGCCTTAAGTAAACAAATGAGGTTATGACTTAATGAGTTCATCACTGTGCTGCAAATTTTGGTTTTATAATTAATATGGCTTAAAAACAGTGACATAATTACAAATCGCATTTAGGTTGTGTACGCATTAAGTAAACAAAATTTATAACATCAATACTGACTTTATAAGATGAAATTCACGTAAATTACATTTTTGTTTACCAAAGGTAATCAAAGGAGCGCGGCATTATTAGTGAAAACAGATCACTGGTGTCATATTGCATACAAAACTTAATATCCTTTAATCATTCTTCTAAAAGTTTAATATTAACGCTTTGGTTTATGAAAATTTATCCAATTTGCTCACCGAAGACTTTTAACTTATTTAACCCCCTTTATCGCCAATCTGTGATTTTCTAATGTTAGCCTACAGTTCTAGGGCCCTTGCTCCCATGATGCGAATCCTTCCACCTAATAAAGATTAACGCCTCATTCCTGTATGCCGGTCTTACGACGCCAGTGCACGGACAATTTTTGGTCATCACAAGGCCAGGCGGGAGATTTAATCAGGGCGTGGTGTTCCTTAGCAGCAGCTGCGGCATTGTAAGCCGAAGGCGGAATTAACTCCTTTATCGCCATCTGGGGACGTCATTAGGGGTACCCCTTTTAACTTGCTCAGGACCATTAAGCTAAAATTCCGGATAGTGATTGACGTAAGATTTAGGCTAAGCAGGTAAAGTGATCCCCGCTCCCGGGGTGACCACTTTATACAAAAGGCCGATCGGAAGATTGTCCTTAGGGAAATATTCCTTTAACACAGCACGGGCACTTACTGCCGCTGCCGGATTTAACCCCCTTAATCGCCAAACTGGGGTACTGTCCTGATGCTGGCCTTCAGTTCTGGGCTGGGTGGCTATCACTTCCTCCCATAATGCGAAATGTAACTGCTGATACAGATTAACGTCATATTCCTGCGTGCCGGTCTGCCAACACCAGTGCACGGGCTTTTTTCGGTCATCACATTACCGGGCAGGAGATTTTATCAGGGCGTGGTGTGACTGAGCAGAAGCTGGGGCACTGTCAGCAGCTTGCAGATTTAACCCCCTTAATCGCCAAACTGGGATTCTGGTCTGATATTGACCTTCCGTGCTGGGCGGGGTTCGGTTTGCTAACACTTACTCCCATGATACGAAATGTGCCTGCTGATACAGATTAAAATCACATTACTGCATACCGGTCTGCCGACACCGGTGCATGGGCGATTTCCGACGATCTCAAGAACATATGGGAGATTATATCAGGGAGAGTAGTATGCCTGAGCAGCATCTGAAGGCACTGTCAGCCGCTGTCAGATTTAACCCCCTTAATCGCCAAACTGGTGTTCTGTCCTCATGCAGGCCTTCAGTTCTGAGCTGGGTTGCTATCACTTGCTCCCATAATGCGAAATGTACCTGCTGATACAAATTAACGTCGTATTCCTGTATGCCGGTCTGCCGACACCAGTGCTCGGGCTATTTTCGGTCCTAACAAGACCTGGCGAGAGATTTAATCAGGGCGTGGTGTGACTGAGCAGCAGCTGGGGCACTGTTATCCGCTTGCAGATTTAACCCCCTTAATCGCCACACTGGGGTTCAGTCCTGATAGTGTCCTTCCGTCCTGGGCTCGGTTGCTAACACTTGCTCCCATTGCGCCTGCTGATACAGATTAAAGTCACATTACTGCATACCGATCTGCCGACTCCGGTGCATGGCTTTTTCCGATAATCACAAGGACGGACGGGTGATTTTATCGTTGCATAGTATGTCTGAGCAGCATCAGAAGGCTCTGTCAGCCACTGGCAGATTTAACCCCCTTAATCTCCAAACTGGGATCAGTCCTGATAGTGTCCTTCCGTCCTGGGCAGGGTTGCTAACACTTGCTCCCATGATACGAAATGCGCCAGCTGATACAGATTAACGTCTCATTACTCCATGCCGGTCTGCCGAAACTGGTGCATAGCTTTTTTCGATATTCGCATGAACAGACGCTTGATTTTTTCAGGTTGTAATATACCTGAGCAGCATCTGAAGGCACTTTCAGTCGCTGTCAGATTTAACCCCCTTAATCGCCAATCTGGGATTTTCTGATGTTAACCTACAGTTCAAGGCCCTTGCTCCCATGATGCGAACCTTGCAACCTGATAAAGATTTAAGCTTCATTCCTGTATGCCGGTCTTACGACTCTAGTGCACGGGGACTATTTTCGGTCATAATAAGACCTGGCGGGAGATTTAATCAGGCGTGGTGTGACTGAGCAGAAGCTGGGGCACTGTCAGCCGCTGGCAGATTAAAACCCTTTATTCGCCATCTCAAGACGTCATTATGGGTAGTCCTTTTAACTTTCTAAGGACCATTAAGCTTAAACTCCGTTTAGAGAATGACGTAAGATTTAGGCTAAGCAGGTTAAGTGATCCCCGCTCCCGGGTTGAACACTTTATTCATCGTACGAGCGAAAGATTGTCCTTCGGGAAATATTTCTTATACACCGCTCGGGCACTTACAGCCACTGGCGGATTTAACCCCCTTAATCGCCAAACTGGGGTACTGTCCTGATGCTGGCCTTCAGTTCTGGGCTGGGTGGCTATCACTTGCTCCCCTAATGCGAAATGTGTCTGTTAATACAGATTAACGTCATTTTCCTGCGTGCCGGTCTGCCGACACCAGTGCACGGCCTTTTTTCGGTCATTACATTACCGGGCAGGAGATTTTATCAGGGCGTGGTGTTACTGAGCAGGAGCTGGGGCACTATCAGCAGCTTGCATATTTAACTCCCTTAATCGCCAAACTGGTGTTCTGTCCTCATGCTGGCCTTCAGTTCTGGGCTGGGTTGCTATCTCTTGCTCCCATAATGCGAAATGTATCTGCTGATACAGATTAACGTCATATTCCTGTATGCCGGTCTGCCGACACCAGTGCTTTGGCTATTTTCGGTCATAACAAGACCTGGCGAGAGATTTACTCAGGGCGTGGTGTGACTGAGCAGCAGCTGGGGCACTGTCATCCGCTTGCAAATTTAACCCCCTTAATCGCCAAACTTGGGTTTTGTCCTGATGCTGGCCTTCCGTTCTGGGCGGGGTTGCTATCACTTGCTCCCATCATGCGAAAAGTGCCTGCTGATACAGATTAACGTCATATTCCTTCATGCCGGTCTGCCGACACAAATGCACGGGCTTTTTTCGGTCCTTACAATACCGGGCAGGAGATTTAATCAGGGCGTGGTGTGACTGAGCAGCAGCTAGGACACTGTCAGCCGCTGGCAGATTTAACCCCCTTAATCGCCACACTGGGGTTGCCTCCTGAAGTTGGGTTTCAGTTCTGGGCTAGGTTGCTAACTCTGCTCCCATAATTCGTAGTGGGCCTACTCAAGAGATTAACACCTCATATCTTTAGACTGGACTGACGACAACGATTCACAGTTAGGAAACGTAAATCAGCACACCGGTGAGATAGATTTTAGGGTCTAAGCAAGAAATAGGGTAGGCGTGAAGATTCATTAATGGAGCTCATAACGTCAAAGCGTAGAGAAGTCGACAAGAATCGTGGTTTAAAAAGAATGAGCATTAGGTATGGACTAGAGAGTCTGAGCTCTCATCTGCAAGTTAAGCTCACAAAAAATCATAAAAAAGTAAACAAACATTAGCTTAGGATTGAAACAAAGGATAGAATTGTACGTATAACAATGAAATGGACGCATTATGCGTAAAGTTTACATATATGCGTAAAAGTCGGTTTTCAGTGCAAAAAGGTCATAACCATGAATTTACTTGAAAAGATCGCCCTCGTTGGTCAGCGCATGAAAAGCGAGCAGATTTCTCTTAAGGAATCTCTGATGGCTTCATCAAGAGTATCTGTTTCTGATGATAGTGTTGATGGTGTTGATAGACTGATCTACAACCACTGTTTAAATAAAAAAAATCTCTCTGATTTTTTTGGGAAGTCACGAGTAACGTTCAATAAAATACTTTCGGACTTAGAAGAAAAAGAAGTTGTTGGTGCACCTATTTATCAAAACAAAAATCATCTTTACACCCGCTGGGATGTTCAAAAAATAATGGATGCCCTGGGTTATCCCAAGTACCGCGATCATTACTTTAGCAGAGCTATTGTTACTCAGAATCATAAAGGCGGTACAGGGAAAAGCACTACATCTGTAGCTTTAGCAGTAGCAGCTGCTTTAGATCTACAACTGAATGCACGTGTATTAATGATCGAATGGGACCCACAAGGTTCGATTGGAAGCAGCATGATTCAAAGTGTCTCAGAAGATGATGTCTTCCTTACAGCAATTGATGCAATCCTTGGAATTTATGAAGAAAATTCTGAGTATAAAAAATATTTAGATTCAGGATTCTCTGAAGAAGAAATCATCACTAATATGCCTTTTTCAACGCATCTGCCAAACTTGGACGTGATAACGGCATTTCCGACAGATGCTCGTTTTAAAGATAAATACTGGCAATGTTCTAGAGAAGAACGAACGTCTTTGTTACTACGTTTCAAGGAAGTTATCTTACCGGTACTGAAGCAGAACTATGATTTGATTATTATAGACACTCCACCTGAAGATTCACCTTTGATCTGGGCTGCTGACGAAGCGGCCGATGGGATTCTTGTCGCAGTGTCACCACGTGAATATGATTACGCCTCTACTACAGACTTCATGCTTACAATAAGTGAAAGGTTTAAACAATCACCAAGTAAGGGCGATAATTTAAAATGGTTCAAAGTTCTTGCTGTCAATGTTGATGACAAAAGTCCATATGAAAGAATAGTTTTGGATAAATTAATCAGAACTGTTCAGGACCTTTTGATGTCCGCTAACATAAAAAATTCTGAAGCATTTAAGGCAGCTGCTTCCAAAGGGCGTACAGTGCTTGATATCAAAAAATCAGAGGAACTTTGTTCCGCAAAGCAACTTGATGTCGCAGAAGAATCTGTATTACAGGTATATCAACAATTTATAAATGAAATAAAAAGTTTTTCAGCTAAGCAAGGAGTTAACGCATGAGCGATGAGCAACATATCGGGAATGATAAATCTCGATATTTAAACGCACCAAAGCGGACAGAAGTCGGTCACCGTTCAGGTCTTGCGGGTTTGAAAACAGCACCTCGCATAAAAAAGTTATTCACTCTTCATAAGGGCCGAAGACTTGAAGCGGAACATGTGATTGTTCCAGCCCAGAGAGTGGAGAAGGAGACCTTAGTCCATCCAGCAAACCCACGAAATCAAGAAGCCCTTACAGATTATTCTGTTAGAGATATTCTTAAGCAGATTGAAGAAAGAGGGGTCGATACCGAAGGGATCGCTGTAAAAAGAGATGGGGTTTATTTATTAATAGAAGGAAGTCGCAGACGTTTCTGCTGTATAAAGGCAGAAAAGGATCTCCCCCTGTGGGTACTACCGGATGAACTAACCGAAGATGATATAAATTCAATTATATCCGCAGCACAAACATCTCGAAAATTTTCATATAGAGAAGTTGGGTTTCAATTTATCAAGAAAATGGAAGAAAAGGGATTTTCTACTAATGAAGAACTCGCAGCATATCTTGGGATTAGTCATGTATCGGTAGCCAAAAGAATCCAGGCGGCACGTATTGACGAAACATTGATCTCTTTATTCCCGGATTATGAAGGAATACCGAACTCCTATTATAGTCGCTTGTCTCGTTTACAGAAATATGTGCAAAAAAATCTATTTCCTTTAGATGAAGTAATAGATAATGTTAAAGAGGAAACAAAAGATTTAGACATTGGAGATCTCCAAGTTGCCCAAAAAGTTGTAATGGAGAAAATCACACAATCTGTGGAAAGTGTTTGTGAAAAATCTTATTCCACAAAATGGGAAACAAGTGATCTTATTACTTTTGATAACAAAGATAAGTATGCAAGAATCAGTAAAAACAATACTGGAAGAAAAATTCGCATTGAATTCAATAGGATAAGTGCGGGTTTTATTAAGGAGCTAGAGGAGTTCATAAAAGAAAAATTAAAAGTATCAGAATAAATATTGAACTGCATCTTTATGATGCAGTTCATATGATTTATATTTTTAATTTCTTGTTATATTAATATGGGGTGTGCGCAGGTTCAGACATATAAGGTCTTAGTTCTATATGAACAGAAGCGCCATTCCCATCATTTACTACGTTTAAAGGTGCTTTGCCCGGCAATGACATAGTTGCAACGTCAGGTCCAGAAACAGCAAAATTATTTTCTGCTGAAGGCATTACTGTAAAAATCTTTATAGCAACATTTTCATGTCTAAATAAAGAAATCCCAAAAGTAGAACCAGCTTCGGTATTGCTCACGTCCACAACCACAGGGGTTTTTCCTAGATATTCATTAGTTAGTATGTTTTTTACTAATGCCCCTTCCGGGACAGTATAGATACGGTATGGATATGCTAAAACTGAGTGACAAAAACATAATAAAATAACAATTAATGTTTTTTTCATAGATTATCCTCATTCAAAAATAAAAGATATAACTCTTGAAAATCGTGGTTATTAATTAGGTCCGCTTTTCCGGGAAAATCGTAACTAACAGAAAATAAAAGAGAAAGAGAATCTTTTCCTTTTGCTTTGGGAGAGATTCTGCTAAAAGCACGGTTAATAAACATAAGTTGATCTTCATTGTTGAAGCAAAGTCCAAGCATTCCAACCGTAGGAACTACGAATGTGCTTACGCTGCCTGGGGGCAAAAGTTGCTTACTACGGGCATTGTAAGCACAACGACTACCACCTAGCGTTAGGCCTGAAAGCTCAATAAAACTTCTGGTTCCATTCTTGGCGACAAGCCAAACATCAGTTCCTGAACTTTCGACACGTAAAGTAACTTTTCCGTCAGTAAAGGCCTCACTTTTATTGTATAGAATAGGGTCAAAACCAACTGTCGGGAGTTCTTCGATTTTACTTTCTACTGACTGACAACCAGTCAGTAATGCAAACAATAAAAGTGTGATAACTTTAATCATCCCGCTTCCTTAGATTGTTTTTGGCGCTGGTTATAAAAGATAATGATTCACCGGGGTAGAGAATTGTTTCTTTCGTCCAATAACGATAACCACCGAGGATATCTTTTCTTTTCTCAATATAAACCGGTTCAGAAAATTCTAAATGTTGATATTTCGGAAGAGATAAGATTTTATATTTTACTTGTCCAACTAAGAGGTAATTCTTCTCTTTAGGATTGATGGTTACTGAATTACCAACACTTTGAGGTATGTTAAGTTTTTTTATATTTAGATCAGAATCGTCAGGAACGGACACTTGATCATTAGATGTCTTTCCGGGAAGAGTAAACCCTTTACCCTGATCCGGTCCAAAGATGGCAATTACATCTTTGTTGTTTCTTGTGATCGAAACGATAGCCTGAAGGGGCGTATTAGCAAGGTCATTTATAAACGATATAGTTATACTTGATTTAGGCTCGACCCAAATAATGCTTTTTCCGGATGTGCCTTCGCTTAATGCAATTTTTTCATTTAGTAAGATTTTATTTTTGGCAATGATATTATACTCAAGTTTCGGTATCACCATAAAAAGTGATTCTTTATTTGAAACATTCATGATTTCTAAGAAATTGGTTTTGGTCATGCTGGTCTTTAGAACAGGCCTATATTTACCATTTATAAACCACCTTCCGTTTATAAGCTCCGCTTTAGCAGATATAAGTGAATCACTTTTCTGAGCGGCAGAAGAAAAAGCATCTTTTCTTTGCTCTTTCTCTTGATGTGGTGCAGCTGCTGCGTGAAGATGCAAAAGTAATGTTGAAATTGAGATAATCTTCCATTTTATCTTCATCTTGTTACCTCAATGTTGTTTTCAATCGAATCGAGTTCTAACGGATAGGTTTTAAGTGAATAAAACTTGTTTGTTGTTTGTATTAGCTGATGACACAATAAAACTGGATTGTTCTTCATGATTATTTCTACTAATGTAAGTGCTGGTGAGTCAGTTGGCGGTATACCCGGAGCAACTATTACCTGGTCTTCTAATTTTGACATATAGAGTGATCCAGTATTTATATGTAAACAATTACCGATCAGTACTGGAAGATTGTTTTGAGTACGACCATGGGCTTTTCGAATGCTGTTTACAGGATTCCTACCTAGGACCATAAGGTTGACGTCATTTATCATCATTGGTATTACGGCATGGTCCATACCGAATAGAAACTGGCTCTGAAAAATATTCACATTGGCATAGTTGAATGCTTGAAGCGCATTATAAGTATCAGTGAATGATGTGCGGATAGGGGCGTAATCAGAAGGGCAAACCCCAATTTTTATATCGCCTTTGAGTAAAATCTGCATCATCGTACCAAGCTGGGTATTAAGAAGTTTTTTTATCTCTTCCTCTAAATAGTAACGATTTACAGCTTTATGCCACTTTCCGCCCATTACACACCATCTCTCATTGAGGTATGTGCTGGGGTAAAATGTTCTCCGGTCTTTGTTTAATGGTAACAATTTTTTTAACATTTCTTCTCCGGCTCCGGCAGCTGAGAAATGCCTCACAAAACGTCCATCGAAAAAGCCACTGTTTATCGCCTTCATCAACTCTATGGGTTCCGGCCCATAGTCAAACAAATTTCCAGTAGAGAAAATTACTATCTCTTCTTCTGGCTTTGTAACTGATTGAATCAAGTTGCACAGCGCAGAGTAATGTCCATGAGGATCTGCCAGAAAGAAAATCCTTCCCGAGAAGTTTGTAAGGTCTATAGTTTGGACGTGCTCAGCTGCCATAAATTCCTCTACGTATGTTTACATCGATGATACGGTATTTCGAGCTATGATTTTTTTACATAAAGGCGTCATTTTGGATTCTAAGCCTAAGGACCTTTGTTACTTACTGGTAAAGGCTCCAGTCCTGGCTCTCAAACAGTTCATACTTAGGATGCAAAGTAACTTTCTGATTATAATTGGCTCCTTTATAAACATGTTTACTTCATGAATACAGGATATTTAACGGTAATGTATTTAAAATGGAAGGATGCTGAAATAACATAGAGTTACGTATTTTTTTAATAGTGTTGATGTTGATAATAGGTCACCATTAATGTATAAAGTTAATATCTAATATGGTCCTATTAATAAAAGAGAGTTTTTATGGCTGAACTATTAAAATCTGAAAGTCCTGTTTCACAATCATTGCAGGATATCACTGAAGCTTTAAAAATCGTTGTCGATGATGGAAGTAAAGCTGCAAAACTGGTTTGTCTTAATGAAAGAAACGAATTAGTTCCCTTGCTCACACAAAATAGTTTTGTTCCAGATTTCCGTGTTCGCCATGAGGGTCTCAATCCTTTTAACTATCTTATTGATGGGCTGGAAAGGTTTTCGCATCACAGCGAATCTAGTAACTCACTGGAATCGACTGATGTATCTCACCAATACGATGAAATTAGCCGGTTAAATGTTCACCATGCACTTCATGCTTCTGGTTTAGTTCCTCAGGATGTTCACCTCTTTGTTACTTTACCTCTTAGCCAGTTCTATACTGCTTTAGGGGAAACGAATATTGAAAATATTCAGAGAAAAAAAGATAACCTGATGAAACCAGTTGAGCGTTATCTTGACGGTAAACGCTATTCTTTCAACGTTTTGTCTGTGACTGTTTTCCCTGAATCTTTACCAGCTGTGACCCGGGCAGATGAAATTGAGGATATTGCTTCATTTGAATCAAGTTTGGTAATTGATCTTGGTGGTACTACTCTTGATGTTGCAAGTATTACTGGGCAATTAGAACAGATTTCGAAAGTAAAAGGTTTTGACCGTATTGGTTGTTCTATTGTTTACGATGAGATCAGCAGGTATCTTGAATCTGAGAAACTGAATACGAGTAATGCTTACATTCATCATCTTGTTGATAATCGTCATGATAAATCAGCTTTGAAGGTTGCAGAGGACAAGCGTGACGGTGTTTTTGATGCGGTAAACTCTGCGGTACAGAAGTTGCAAAGTAAAGTAATCAGAGCGGTTACACAAGTCGAAGAGAGGCCTCATAATGTTTTCCTTGTTGGGGGAGGTTCATATCTCATCGAAACAGCTATTCGTAAACATTTTGAAACGGCTAAAGTTATCATGGTAGACAATCCGCAGTTCGCATTATCTTTGGCAATTGCTGATACTATTTATTCAGAATAATGAGCTAGAACATGGCTAAAAACCCTATCTCAAATAAGGCAGATAACGACCGGATTCAGATCCGGTCTTTCTGGATATCCGAAAGAAAAGCACCCTATGTTTATAGTTTCTTGAAAAAAACAGAACTTTCTCATAGGGGTGACCAACTGGATTTAATTAGGTCGGCTATTAGTACCGGGTTGGTATTGAATAATTTATTTCCTGACTTGGCAAATTTTATAAATGGTTTAAACGAAAGATTAACACTTGCAGATCTTAATAGGTTTCTGAATGATGGAAATACTATAGATACTGAACCTAAGCCTCCTATTAATGTATTGCTAGAGAATGTCTTAGATCAAAAGTTTAAGGAGTATTTAACACCTCTACAATTAGATAATTCAAAGCAGGATTCTGTTTCTGTAAAAGAAACCTTCCTTGTACAAAAGGAACATGCCTGCTTTGGTGTGAAGATTGAAAATGAGGGAAGCGATACCTCTATACCATCTGAAAGCCCACTTTCTTCAGATGCATCCAAAATTTCAAAAGAAAAGTCCATTTCCGCTGTGGTGCCAGTGCTAGAAAAAGTATCGGATGAAAATCAAACCGCCTCCATAAGCATAAAATCTAAAGCTAAGGCAAACAAGCGACTGGCAACTTTGGCAAGATAGGTGAGAGACAGTACAATCGACTTCTGAGTTCCAACTTGTCTTACCAGGAAAGCCAGCATACTTGCTGGCCTTTTTTTTGTTATAATAATTTCAGGCTTCACCTGGGTATGTAAAATTACTGTTAATGAAACGGTATTTTAGGTTAATTTGGGTGCTGTTACAGGAAGTGCGGATTTTTCCTAAATTTGTAAAAAACCTAAGAATTATCTTAATAAATCTGGTACTTAATTATTATTTTACTTATAAAGTCTCTGTGCTTTAATGGTTATGTAAGGATTTTTTGATACCCTTATACCCGATGGACCTAAGGTCACTGACAACGATGTTCATGTAGAATCTTCGTTTCTGTAATCCCTTTTGTTCTTGTCCCAAATGTTTGATTATTATAATAAAGGCTGATCGAATGCTATCTCGCAACTCACTAATACATGGTTTACGCCGAGACCAGTTAATCGGAGTTCTGACTATTTCAGAGTTTCCGGTAGTTATGGTAGAAAGCCACTTCATTCAGTCTGAGGTTATGGGAATAAAACCCGTAATTTTTAATATTGATGAGCTTCTTGTTTCTATATCCCCAATTTCCTCTCTTAAGTTCGATTGGGAGTGGGCCCCAGTTGATACAATACTCATTGAAGTTATCATTCCACCTGTAGAGTCAGACCTTGTAAGTGCAGAAAATGACTTCCTCCGTGATTCTGGTATCGGCCATATCCAGTGCGAGCCTGGCGGAGCATCAATACGACGTACAGTTACCTTCGTTGGTGGAATAACCGCTGATAACTTACTGTATCAGTTGAGGCTTATGTGCGTAAGTGCGTTAAAACTTTTAGGAGAGGAACTGGGGGATGAAGTCTAAGATTAGATATGTTTTATCTGGTTTTGTTGTGATATGTGCATTTGCTGGAGTTTATAAAATCCTAAACAATGTTCCGGTTAAACCTGACCTTTTGGACTTCACTGGAAACACATTTAAAAAGACATCACTCTTCCTGCCATGTGATAAAAGCTCGCCTTCTTTAAACATTAAAATTGCTGATAACGAGAAAATCGTGATCAACGGCATCGCTTCAAAAGTAACTTTTGTTGAAAAGGCTGACCCCGTCAAAAGCCCTGGTTTTTGTGATGATCTTGATCTAAACAATTCTCGCCTTGTACATACGGCATCTTACAGCATGGTGATTTCTGAAACCAAAACAGGATATACACTCTCAAATTTCAAGCATCTTGCCGATGATGAATCATTAGGTGGTATGTGGTTTTATCAAAAGTGACTTTTTATATGGCAACTTCAGACTTCTCTCTTAAAAACCATAATGTAAAAGCTTTTGGTCAGGATGCAGCACTTGTCATTGAGATGAACAATGAAGATGTTAGCTCATCAAAACCTTCACCTTTTTCAAATGAGATTGATAATTATTATCTTACATTGCACGTCGCTCCGAGGAACGCCAAAAAAGATTATGACTGGGGCTCAAACCGTTCTGTACTTCTAAAATTGTCGACGAATGAAGTTATGCAGATGGCATCTGTATTTCTTAGAATCATGCATACTTTAAAAATTGATAAGAGGAAAACCTCACATCATGGCCACGTCGTATACAAAAATATAAGCGTTACCCCAAACGAGAGGGGCGGTTTGTTGTTATCAGCAGGGATAGTTCCAGTCGATAAAGACGGCTTAAAACCCTTCATGCACATGGTCCCCGTCTCACAAATGGACTGCGTTAAAATTGGCCTCTACATACTTGGATATCTTGCTCAAAAAACGCCTTGGGTAAGCTCCGAGTCTATAATTACCGCGCTTCGCTTATCTGAAGCCAAGAATTCAAAATAGCGTATTAACATACGGTATACATGGAAAAATACAGGTTTTTTTAAATATTATACGAACGGATATTTCTGTTTTTCATCGTAAAGTGAGTTTAATTTTGCTCAGAAAAACAGGTATTCGTCATGAGAAAATCAGGTTTAGGTTTAGCCCTGTTGTTTTCTTTAATTGCTCCGATTAAAGCGGTCTATGCCGAAGCGATTATGATTTCAGGAAAGCTACAGGCTGATTTGCCAGCCGTATCCTTTGACCCGGGGCCGGGCGACTTTGTTGCATACGTTAATTCTAACACTATCACTGCCTCAGGTGCAGGCACAGCCTGTAATGTAACGGTTGATGATCGAGCGACTTCCTCTGTTGATAACCTCGTTTGTTTTTTTGAGTGGTTACCCAATACCTTGGGATTTACTTCTAACGGTTTCACTCTTTCAGGCGTTCCCAACACCACCGGTGATTTAAAACTACCTTACAAGATTTCTTACTTCTCTGGTTCTGAACGGAAAAAAGTTGAAATAGTAAAAGGTGAATATTCAATCAAAAGTGTGGCACCGGTAAAACCTACTATCACCGGTCTTAAATCATCCCTGAACGGATTAGTCTATGACGGCTTTTCTTTCAAATCGTATTTAAAGGATGAAGCGATCAAAGATATCGCTGTTTCTGTTGAGCCCCGCAATTATATTCAATACATCTCAATAGGTTCAGGCTCCGCCTGTGAAGTTCCTATTGGCGGAACTTCCTGTACCATTGAAGTTGGAAGCATTAAGGCCAGTGATACAGATGAACTTTTGGGTTCACGTGATATCACAATTACAGCAAACTCTAAGAATAATTATTTCGCACCTCCTGAATCCAAAAAGCTTGTTGTTAACTGGGATTATCGGCCTCCTGTAGTAGACCATACACTTTGGAATTTTACCGATGAGGCTAAAACAATCAAAGTAGGTGGCCAGGACATCTATACCGGAGCCAAAACCGTTGCTGTGGCCGTTAAGGTACCCCAGCAAGAAACAGAAGGTGAATGGTGGCTCCCAACAGCTATGTCGCTCACTATGACTCCGGATGGCGTGTTTAAACCGACGACTAAAGTGACTTTAGATGATGGCACTGAGATTGATTTCAAACAGTCCTGGGCAACCCCTTTACGTAGAACTTTACAGCCGGTAAGTGGACCTCAAAAAGTCGGTGATGAGTACCTCTATATCTTCGACTTAACGGATCTTATAAACGGGTCCTACGCAGCGACTTTTACAGTAGAAAATACGAGCAAAAACTCTTCTACGTACACTGAGCCTGAAAGCAAACTGATGCTGTCTGATAACCCAACGCTTATGGTTCTCAAAGATGGGCAGGTATTAACTAAACGAGCACCCGTATACTTCCTGAACGAGATTATCGTTGCAGCTTTCCAGGGGCAGGCTGGGGTTGCTGACATAAAATCAGTAACAATAGACAACAAAGTAGTTTCGTTAACACCTACAAATTATAGAGGTATTTACTACCTGCCGGTTGGAGACGATTTAGCAGTTAATTCGGATCACGAGATTACTGTGGTGGCTGAAAACCTTTATGGAAAAAACGTTAATTTCAGTACCGTTTTCACTTATCAACCTACTGGATTCACTCTCAAGAATCTGGAAAAAAACGTAACTCTTTACTCGCGTGTACGTCAGTATACGGACCTGCTTAGTCAAACAGCTGGTGATAAATGCACTCTGTTTACCACAGAGGAAAATGCGAATGCTTACCTCGCCTGGTATGGGGAAAAATCAGATGTTACAGCATGCTACCCTCAGTGGAACAATGTCCCTGATGGGTTGGAGTTCTATTTTAAAGGACGTACCCCGGGTCTAACTGGATTCTTTAATAAAACAGGTGAGAATCTGCTCGACTATCAAGTCTATATGATTAACGGGAAGGGCTCTAAAGCGGTATCCGCAAGGAATCGCCGTACTCTGACCACACAATTACCATACAACCCGATCATCTCTTACAAAAAGAATAAAGTCATAGCTGGCATCAATCCGAACACTGCTCTGGCTTATACGACCGGGGGGGAGGCCGCTCGAATATTAGCGAAGGTGGTACCAGCTGACGTTACGATGATCGTCTCTCAAAACGGCTCTGAGGCTGTCAAAACGTCATTTAAAAATCGTTCCTCAAACAACGATGCAACGACCTTTGTACAAAGGGTTAAGGTTGCTGCTGCACCATTGTGGACAAAGAACGTCTTTGACATAGCTGTAGAATACTCAAAGGATCCAGAATTAAGAACTACAGACACACTCAACGTATATACGGTGCCTGATTTCAATATTCGAGCATCGATGGAAGTGGATGACAGAAAAACAGCCACATCTCTTGAAGTGCCCTTAAAGGTAACAGTGGGGCGTTATAACAACTCCACACGTAAAAGTGCATTTGACCGTAAAACAATGGGAGAATGGGACGTCACGATATACTCGCAAAAAAGTGTATACGGCAAAGATCCAGAAACAGGCCGTTATAAAACTACATACGAAAGAACTGCGCTGACTGAAGCATTGCCGGTCAATGATGCGGGCATTGTCGAAACCAAGATTAAAATTGAAAATATGGATCTGGGTAATATGCGTCTGGTTGGTGTGGCTAAGGTCAGATCGCCATTCTCTGATTTTGAAATGAAACGTGAGACCAGTGCTGTAGGCATTCGAATCTATAAAGGTGAGGAACTGGAGGGTAACCTGTCGAAAAGCCTTATTATCGGAAGGATCCCACTTAGTACTCTGGTAAGCTTCAAATCTGCCAGTACTGCTAACTCTGACGCACTTGCCCCCACCGAATGGCAGCAGTCCTCTGATAATGGTCAAACCTGGAATATGCTTTCCGACATGACCGGAAAGAGAAGTGTAAGTATCAAAAAGACAGAAGTAGGAAAGTGGCTTTATAGGGCAAAAATGACCAATAAATTCACATCTAAGGTTTCCTACACAGATGCCTTAACGGTAGTTACCTACAAGCAGCCTAAGCTCAGTATAGATGTGACAGACATTCTTCAGGGCTCAGATGTACCTGTAACCCTGCTTGATAACGATGAGCCTATACCAGCAGGCACCGCTGAGGTTCTCTGGTCAGAGGATAAAGTCAACTGGGTGCAGGGAGATACAACTTACACTGTGGCTTCAGCTGATACCCTACCGTCTACGATTTATGCCCGGATGCGTTACCTTGATTCCGATGAACTGGCAGAGGAGTCTTCATGGAAGGAAACGTCTGCTCGGTTGGCAGCCGCAAAACCCAAGCGCCTTTCTGTCTCGGTAACGGGGGTTTCTAAGGTAGAGGTTGGTCAAAAAGTTACTTTGGAAGGTAAGTTCACGAACCCTAACAGTAAGTACCAGAATGGTAATAACGTAGTTGAAGAATGGAAAACACCGGATGGCCAGACATTTAAAGGCTCTACACTGTCTGTTACCCTTACTGAGCAAATGTTGGATAAACAGGGATATGCTGCTTTTGAATACAGTGCATGGTTAGCGGACAATAAGGAGAATACGGTTTCTACCCGTAGAGTTTCTGTCAAATCGTGGGTTTATAAATTCCCCGAAATGAAAATAAGCTCCAAACTTAAATACGACATGGCACCGACCACCCTACGCGTTGCGTTGAGCGGTATTAAGGATGGAGACTATCCTGGTGTTACTTATTCCCGAGAATGGATTTACGACAAAGAGAATCTGGTAATCACTAAAGATGAAGGTGACACCAAAGAATTTACAATTGAAAATCCTGGCAAATATACATTGATGGTTGTTTTCAAAGATAACCGCAACAATGAACAGCGTATCGAAAATACCTTTGTTGTCGATGAACAAACGCCAATGAACGTTGAGATGACACCCAAGTTCTCTAACAAATATATGAGAGCTCCACTCGATGTAACCTTAAGGTCAAACATCAAGCTATCTCATTCGGCGGACTCGATAGATACGGTCACATACAAGGTGAACGGTGAGGTAATACCCAGCGGCAAAAATTATTGGGCTCAACTGATTTCGGGTTTAAAAGAAAAGAAATACGAGATCACAATTGATGTTGTTAGTAAACTTGGACAGAGAGGTTCAGCATCTGTTGAGTTTGATGTCGTTAAAAACGCAGTGCCTAATTGTACATTGAGCTACACGGAAACCAACCTAAGCTGGAGCTTTACCAATAAATGTGATGATACTGATGGAAAAATGGTTAGATATGAATGGTTCATCAACGGCGAATTAAGGAACGTTTTCGGTAGTACGGCTACACTTTCTAAAAACCTTAACCGTGGTAAGCAGGACATAAAAGTAATTGCTTATGATGATAGTGGAGACTTTGCAACGCAGCACGTGACAGTTTTCGGACCGGCTGAAGAGGCAAGTAAGTCTGAAAACACTGTATCAATACCAAGCAGTGAGTAATAAATTTTTAAATATAAAGCCGGGACATTTTGTCCCGGCTTTTTTATGCCCAACAATTGGACCTTTGAAAAATTAATACCGGAAAGTAACTTTGCTACAAAGGTATCTTTCATGGCCGCTAACAAGGCTGCGTCTACATGCTGAGAAATTAACATCCTTATAGGTTAATATTAGGTTAGTTTGCAGACTTCCGAGCGTTGAAAAACATGGATAATAGTTACTTGGATAGAGGTGTATCTACTTAGTAAAAATATTCTTCAGTGCTAGTGAGAAAAATATGAGCGACTACATACCTAAAAAGAGAGGGCTGCTTATACTGGATTGGTATGTCCCCATTAATATTTTATTGCTGATTCTCGTTATGTGTGTCTTTTTCACCCGTTATACATTTGGATACGGTTTATTGAATGGGTGCCTGCCTGCTGATTTTTATATGATTGATCATTCGGATAAAACTATTAAAACTGGTGAACTCATAGCTTTCAACATGCCGAAATCGGTTCGTTTTATCCCAGAAAATGAACGAGTCATAAAAATTGTTGCCGGTGTGGGCGGTGACAAACTCAAAGTAACAATGGATGGGGTTTATAACGGGGACAAATTTTTTGAAGCTAATGCACGTCGTATTTCAAAGAAATACAGTATTCCGTCCATTTTGATTGAAAAAGAATTGATAATTCCTGAAGGCGAAGTTTTCCTAATTGGGCAAACCGATCACTCATGGGATTCCCGTTTTTGGGGAACAGTAAAGCTGAATTCAGTAATTGGGAAAACATATGCGATCTTTTAATGTAAATAAAAAATATTTACCAATACTTCCTGGACTTGCGTTATGTGCAGTTTTAAGTAATACAAATGCAAGCACTGAGTATCAACATGATGCTGACCTAATCGCTCAGCAAGCAAAAGGGCTTGGCGCTCAGGCTAAAGGTGCACAGCAGCCAGATGGGGCTCTTAGCCTTGATGCTACGCTAAATTCACCAGATGTGCAGAAGTACATTGCGCAAGCTGAAGCACTCAAAAAAAACCAGGACCTGAGCAGGCAAACAAACCGTGGTTACGTGCCCGGTATGAATGCGGATAGTGTTCAAGCAGTTATAGACCATACCCAGGCTATAAGGGCCCAAAGTAATAACTCTGATGCTGTCAACGATATAATTAGAAGACGTGATGAAATTCAGGAAAACGCCAGCCTTAATGAAGCGGCTCTGAAAGCTGTGGAAAATAAGCCGGAAGTCATGCGAGGACAATCTAAAAATATCGAAAAATTGTTTGGTTCCTCGGGCATCACAGCTGCTGACTTCGAAAGAAAAATGGATAGCACACGTGAAGAAGCACTATCAACTGAAAATGGTATAACGATCTTTGCTTCATTTAGCTTACCGGATTATGTACTGGAAGACCTTTTACGTACGGCCTCAGAGCATAAAGCTCGTGTAGTTTTCAATGGTCTAAAGAAAGGAACTACTCGGCTACCAGAGACACAGGCAGCAATAAACCAAATGATTGTCAAAGGAAAATTTGAATCTCCTTTGATTACAATTGATCCTGATAGCTTCAGTCAGTATCAAGTAACTCAAGTACCGACAATTATTTCTCGGGAGCAAGCTCGTTTTGCAAAAATGGTAGGGTCCTTCAACGTTGAGTTTTTTCAGCGAGAACTTGCTAAAAAACCCGATCAGGACATTTTTCCTGTTGCTGGTACGATTTATCCCGTTGAAGAAAAGAGCATCATTAAAGAACTGGAAGAACGCGCACAAAAATATGACTGGGAAGGTGCAAAAAAAAGGGCCGTTGCGGACACCTGGAAAAATCAATGGATGGTCGATCTCCCTCCTGCCCAGGAACACAAAGAATTTTTAATTGACCCTACAGTGAGGGTCACTCAGGACGTAAAAGATAAGCAGGGCCGTGTAATAGCTTCCGCCGGTGAGTTGATTAATCCACTTTCGAGATTTCCTCAAAACCTGACGATGATAATTTTCGATCCACTCAATCCGGGCCAGCTGGTATGGGCTGAGCAGCAGTATCGACAACGTCTGGGTAGTGGAAAAGTAATGCCAATGTTTACCCGTATCCAAAAAGATAATGGATGGGATCACCTAAATGATTTACGTGAAAAATTTAACGGTAAGGTGTTTAAAGTAAACGAACAGATTATCTCACGCTTTCAGATTAAAAATACACCTGCGCTTATAACTACTGACCAAGATAAATTCCGGATCACCCTGTTTAGCGAGGCAGAAGTCCGTGGAATCGGAGCCCCAAATCTTTCAGAGGAAAAATAATATGAAACTCGGATTTATTATAGGCGCTCTCTTTGCAACATGGCTGACGCTAAATTATCCGGACCAGATGAGAAGTTATTTTACCAAAGCCGTCGACTATATCGAAAGTGTTGCAACATTTATTACATCCAAGTGAGCATGATGGTGAAAAAATTCAAAAAGTTACTTTTAGAGTTCATTGTAGCAGTTATGCTTTCGCTTTCTATACCTGGTATGGCTATGGCAGCAGATGCTGGAGTCCCTGGGGCTATGTGTCAGTCAGCTGGAGTGTGGCAGGGCTTGATTAAGAATATCTGTTGGAGCTGCATTTTTCCCATGAGGATAATGGGCATAGGGGCTGCTCCAGAAGGCGCTGCACCTTCACGTCCGGGTTGCTACTGCACAGATCAGAACGGCGTACCGGAAATAGGTTGGCAATTGAGCTTCTTTCAGCCGGTGAAGATTGTAGAAGTTGTAAAGAGCCCCTGGTGCAGCCCCTTTCTTGAAGGCGCGATGCTTCAAAAATCGCAGTTTGATATTGGTAAAAGCAACACTAATCAGCCAATGACAGCAACTGAAGCCGGATTTTACGATGTTCATCTTTGGGAGTTCCCAATCATGACAATGCTCAAATTACTGATTATTGGCGAGTGCACTGCTGAACCCTATATAGATGCCAGCCTGACCTATATAAGCGAAGTGGACCCTATGTGGGAAAGTGATCTGCTTACACTCGTCCTGAATCCCGAGGCAGTAGTTTTTGCAAACCCAATTGCCTCAATGGTGTGCGCTGCTGACTGTGTAGCAGTAACAGCAGGAAAGGATAATCTCGCTGCATACTTTTGTGCCGGATGCGATGGCAACCTTTACCCATTAACCGGCCACATTTACGCAAATGATGACGCTGTAAGGACGAGTTCACTGATTACCCAGCGTCTTCTGACAAAACTACATCGCCAAGGCATGCTGATGCGAACGATGGGAGCAGACGCAATGTGTGAGAAAACGTGGGAATACTTTACACCACGTTCCCAGTATCGGCTTTCAATGCTTTTCCCTACTCCTGAGGCGAAGGGACCGGATTGCTGTCATCGTCTTGGTGATTCGGTACACGACTGGTCAACCCTTAAAGGTGGGCGCAAAAAAATAGGCAACGATAATTATGTCTATATGTTGTGGCGTTACAATGACTGTTGTGTTCGCTACGTTCCAGGCGTTTGATTTCTAAGGAGAAAATAAGTGAAACTTAGAAAAACAATCACCTCAGCGATTATTGCATCAATGGTTGCCAATACTATGAGTTGGGCTTTTTATGTCACACTCATAAACATGGTAATGACACCACGTGTTTACGCTGCTGACGCTATATTTGACCAGCTCGAAAATAATTTTAACCTTGCAAATCCTAACGCAAATCGCAATGCAACCACCAGTGCTCAGGACATTGTGGAGAAATACAAGAACGCGGATTCAGGCGAGAATGTCAGTGGGAAGATCACCGAGAAATACGTGGGTAAAGCCGAATCCGCTAATCTTAATCTCGGGAAGTATGGGGCAGGGAACTCTAATGAAAGTGTCATGAAAAATGCCGCATCCGATGGAAAGTCTATTGGTAGCGCCGTACAACTGCCGAGTATGTCTGGAGGGACAATCAATTCAAACTACACCAAGGAAGGGGCAAAGCTGCTCTCTCGTGATGCTAATGGCAACATTGGTATAAGCAGTAATCCCAATACTACTCCTGGAACCAAAACAAATACGGGAGAGATTTTCAGCTCAGAGCAAAAGCACAGCGATATAAAGTTCAACGCCGCAGATCGTTATGGGGATGAGGATGGCTTTGTTAACGATATAAAGAATCGGAAAAGCCAGTTATTTGATGCTCAAAGTTATGATGGCGTTGCCTACCGCACCCTCGTAAATGCTAACAAGGACAACCCGGCATCGTCTGTAAAGCCTAACGATCCCATGTTTACTGCGGGGAGAAATGAGATAACCAATGCTGTTGCTGGTACTGGAAACTGGCTTCAGAACTGTAATGTTGAGACCTCCAAAAAAACAGTAACCACACACTATCCTGATTACAAAGAGTTCTACTGTAACTCGCCTAAGCAAGATAACTTCAGCAGCTGCACGATAACTCGTGACTTCTCTGTTCCTGTATACATTTCAGGCGGAAACGGAGACATGTCGATGTGCGGCGATAATTGTGTGCGTATATGGTTTGGTCGCCGTGATGACAACTACTGGAGTGACGGGGTATTTGATAACGAACTGACATTAAAATTCCATCCGGATGCAAAATTGGCCTCAGCAAAGATTGTTAACGCGGAGTGGGATGACCACATGCGGGTAACACTTGATGGCACGCAGATTTTTGCTCACATAGATGGTGCATATCGAGAAAGTGACTATCCGGCTCCAAAGGGATCTTGGGAGTTAAAAAAATCGTGGAAACTCGACAAAGTATACGATGTAACTGAAAAGGTCAGAAAATCAGTTTATGAAGAACCTGATCGTGAAGTGACAATGGCATCCAGAGTCTGGGTTGGTGGGGGAGGTGAAGGGTACTTTGAGGTTGAGCTGACGTTTGAAAATATGAAGCTCGAAGATAAGCACGTCCAGGAACCAGCTGGTTGTTACGATGCTGTACAAACACCAAATACATTCTGCCGTTTCGATCGGTTTAAAGATATGGATGTTGGCACGAAGCGGCTTCCGGAAAGCGTGCTTTCTATGGCAAAGCCGCTGTATGAAGGCGATAAAGGCTTTCTTACCTGGAAGACTAACCTTGAAGGCTATTTTTGTGATCCATTGGCTAAAGACAAGATTTGCTCTTATGACGCCAGTGGGAAAATTATGAAAGACGCTAATGGAAAGGACCTCTGTTACAACTACGAAGAAATTAAGAGTATGCCTGATGCATGTAGTTCTTATAAAAATGATGCAGCATGTGTACTCGATAAACAAACATGTGCAGAGGGTTGGTTCGATGAGGGCACTAACAGCTGCTACATGTATGAACAGAAATACACCTGTGACAGAGGTAAGGATGTAGTTCGTGAGGTTGAATCTTCTACAAATGCCTGTGTTGGCATGATCCCATGTTCTGGAGGAACATGCGAAACTGGGCCAAAGGAAGAGAACAACGATTTTGGAAAAGTTGCGGCTTATTCAAACATGGTTCAGTACATGCAGGGCGAAGCCAAATGCGAAGACCCTAACGATGCCAATTCCTGTTCTGTCTTTGAAGGAAAACCTGAATGGTGTGGTCGTTCAGTAGGCTTTGTAAATGGCCTGGCAAAGACGGACTGCTGCGAAGCACCGCAGGGAACCGCAGGAGCACTTGAAGGTATCATGCTTGCCGGATCTATGATCAGAAACACTAACTGGACCAGAGTTAATGCTCAGCTAATAAAATGGACCGGCGGTGATACAGGTACATGGGCTTCTATGTCCAATGCGGTCGGTGAGTGGACTGCATCAGCTGGTAAAACAGTAGGGCAAATGTGGAACAATGTCACGAGCTCCTTAACGAGCGTATATGAAAACGTCGCTGGTAATCTAAGCAGGGCAGTTGGGTCTTCCGCAACTTCTGGAGGGGCAGGAGGTGCTGGCCAGTTGGCACAGGAAACAATGTCCAGCTTCGGTATAGGTCAGCTTAAGCAGATGGCAATGAAGAAAGCCTACGAATTGCTACCAGATACAGTTCGAGACTTTGTCTTTAAGAACGTTGCTACTACCGGAGGAGAGGTTGTCTTCTCGGCTGCGGTTCAAAACTTTATGCTTGCATTAAACGTGATCGGTTGGATTTATACAGCCTATCAGGTCACTAAAATGCTTTTAGAAATGTTGGTAGCATGCGACCAGAAAGAGATGGAAGCTTCTATTCATAAGAATCAAAAATCCTGTTTTACATTAGATACGGAACGATGCGTCAAATATCTGAATGTTGGTTTCACAAAGAAATGCGTTAAAAAAGCAACAGACATGTGCTGTTATAATTCCATGTTGTCACGCGTTATTATGCAACAAGCTTATCCGCAATTAGGAATAGACCCTGTCGCCTCTAATTGCGTGGGGCTATCAATAAAGCAAATACAGCAACTGGATTTCGATAAAATTGATCTGACGGAGTGGATTAATGATGCAGTTCAGGTAGGAGAAGTTCCTGATCAATATTCAAAATTCTCCGAAGAATCAATTGTGGAAAACTTACCATTCCAGAATGAGAACTATCAACTTCCATCAGAACGTACCAAGGAAGCAATGGGCGGTGAAGAAAATATGATAAAGGCCAGACAAGAAAATGCTCAGGCTATAAAAGAGGAAAATGTAGATTGTAGCTATTTACCTCGACCGGCCATATGTGAGGTAGGTTCAACTACGCTGGATCCGGTTACGGGCAAGCAGTTGCCGAAATATTGAAGAAGGGGCCGTTAGGCCCCTTTTTTAATTACTTGGCTTTCAATGTTTTTTCTGGGAAGCCTTTTTTACCGTATTCACCGGTAAAGAGGTAATAATCTTTTCCGTTGATGGAGGCTGCAACACCCCCTGGAGTTGTTGTATTTGGGCTATCAGAACGGAAAATGATACCCGAAAAATCAGCGCTTGTTTCGTTTCCTTTAAATGGGATGAACACATAACGAATTACAGCGTAATCACCAGCGGGAAGGTTTAGCTGAGGAATTTCGGTTCCTGTTGCGGGGCGAATCGCCTGAAAGCTGTACATTGAATCTGTAGGGAAAACATCAGCATCAGGCTTAGAGGGCAGATCACAGGTACTCCATTTATTGACGACTGCCATATCAATTTTACATGTGGCCAGAGCTGCTTTCTGTTTTTCAGGGTTGTATCCAAATGAGGCCTGAGTTGCTTTTGTATGCTCAAAAACATACTTAGCTCCTTCACGTACCAAACTTTCATCATTGTAAGGCAATTTTTTTGGATTGGGGACGAACACTAGGTATTGATTGACCTGGATGTATTCGGCGTCAGAAGAACTGTACAAAGAGCCGAGGCTCATGATCCCAAAACCTTTTAGACCGCCTGTTACGTAGCCCATCGAACTATTGATGAGATACTTAGAAAGAAAGTTGTCGGCATCCCCTCCAGGAGTAACCTCTTGCTCCTTAAAATTAACGTCGAAACCAGCAAACGAATAGGCATTCTTGGCGACAGAATCATTTGCTTTAGCATGCCAGTACTGGCCGTGACTGTACGCATTCAGAGCGGTGCCTGGCGTAGTGCCGGTGTCACCGGCACAACCCGATAGGGAAAAACCAATGACGACAGAAGAGACCAGAGATACTAAACGTAAAAGTTTCATTTAAAGCCCTTTTTGTAATGTCTTTTGGAGATGGAACCATTATTCCATAGTCACGCGTTTCACAAACAACCTGATTGCATAAAAAAGGAAAAAAAGTGATTTCCAGTAGAACCAGCAGTACACAAGAAAAGCGCTTTTATAAAAATGTATAATTATTAAAACGAAGTAATGAGGTTGAAATGGGTAAGCCAACAGAAGAGCAAAGACCTGTTATCGAGAATGCTAGCGCAAACAATATGGTGATAGCAGCGCCTGGATCAGGCAAATCATTCACCATGATAGAAGCGGTTATATCGATTCTCAAAAAGTATCCATATGCAAGAATCGGGATGGTGACCTTTACTCGCGCTGCAACAAACGCACTTGCAGCAAAGTTACAAAAGCGATTGAGCAAGAAGGATCTTGACCGGGTGCTGGTGGATACTTTTCACGGACTCGTTAAGAAGCAACTGGACATGATTCGCTGGCCGGGAAAGATGTTGATAGGGCCAGCACAGAGATCTGTCATTCACCGGGCTTTGAAAGAATCCGGTGTAACGATGAAGTTTGCTGAAGCTGAATTCGTTATTGATGCTATCGGCAGAGAAATGGATACGGATGTGATTTCAGTTCGGCATAACAGACAACAGATCCATTTATTTAATACCTATCAGGCGTTATGCCAGAAAGACCATGTGGCGGACCTCAATGCTCTTTCAAAATTTGTTGTCGGTCAAATGCATTCGGGAAAAATGCGCACGTTAGATTTGACACATTTGATAGTAGACGAAGTTCAGGATACTGACTCTATACAATTCTCATGGATAGCATTGCATACAAGAGCTGGAGTCTATACGAGTATAGTTGGAGACGATGATCAGGCCATCTACTCCTTCAGATCCTCAGGAGGAGTCAAAATATTTCAACAGTTTGAAAAACACTTCAGACCTAACATATTTTACTTAAACACATGCTTTAGGTGTGAACCTGAAATTTTAGAGGTGGCCGGAGCACTGATAGGAAAGAATGTTTACCGTTATGCCAAAGAGTTACGCTCGGCAAAAAAGGGAGGAGGAAAGGTCACTTTTCGTTCATATGTAGATATGGAGGAACAGATACAGGGTATTTTAAGCCTTATAAATCAGGATCCACATGGATGGGCAATTCTAAGCCGCAATAATGCTCACTTGGATGAGCTAGAAAGTTTGATCGAACAGCCAGTAATTCGTTACGGAGGTAAATCATTCTGGGATGAAAAAGAAACAAGCGATGTGTTAAGCCTTATGGCCTTTTTCCGACAATCAAATGATCCTCGCTTAATGAAGAGAGTATTGGCATTGTTTGGAGAACAGGAATCAGTTTTGGATGATGTGGCATTGAGTATGAGAGGAAGAAAAGTTACTTTTGGCGACCTTGCCATCCCGGAGGACAGTTCTCTCGAAACAAAAACATTACATTCAAACTTCGTGCGCTTTACCCAGGAAAGTACTGATAAAGTTGAGATAGCAAAACGTTTCGCCAACCTTACGAAATGGATGGAATCGTCGTCAATCAAGATGAGGAGTAATAAAGGTACAGCAACCTTAACAAAAATTGCTTTAGACACTTGTAAACAGTGGGCAGAAAAGACTGGTTGGATGAATATGATCAATCGTGCTGCTGCAATGTCATTAGGCCCTAGGAAGAAGGACGAGGAATACAGCCCAGAGAAAGTAGTCCTATCAACCTTGCATGGTTCAAAGGGTCTTGAGTGGAATAAAGTAATAATAATGAGTTGTAATGCGGATCAGATACCAAGTAAAAGATCAGTTGGGGAGGAGGCAATAGAAGAAGAAAGACGTTTGCTTTATGTTGGATTTACGCGTGCAGAAAAGCAACTTTTTGTAATGTGGTATGGTGACCCTTCTTTCTTTTTAAGAGAATGCAGTGAAGAAAAGATAAAAGAAGCAGCTAATATTCGAATTTCTCCAGTTTATACAGAATAATTCGATATGGGCATTTACTTATGCTTAAAGCTATAGTATAAAAACAATGAGCTTAAATATCAGCTCCCAAATTTGAGTAACTTTGCTTAAAGTTACTTTCGCGTTAAGCGTTGATTTAGCCGTGAAAAGCGGCCAGCTTAAACAAGCTGTAAGACACCACCGGCAAAATGTCACCTTTGTCGCTGGTGCACTTCCCATGCCTGAAAAAGGCAATCTGAATTTACCAAACCGTAACTAATTTAGCTCCTCCTGGAGCTATTTTTGTTGCGTACTTCTAATGCCAGATAGTATAAATCAGGCGGTTCATAGCTTACGGGAGATGAATGACAGGCTTTGCCTTCGTGTTGAAACAAAAAATTGTTTCTTCCTTCTTACTATATATAGGTGACCCCAAATGTCTAAAAATAAAGCTCGCAGTAAAGCCCTTCATCAAACCTTTAGTGAAATTATTCCAGAGATGGATAAGGCGCTAAACAAACAGCTCTTAGAAGTTCTGATGAAATATACAGAACGTGATAATGAACTGATTGTTATTTTGAATGAGGACGGCCCAAATATCATTGAACTTAAGTCTCTTAAGCCTGTGTCTTTGTTGGCCGAAAAGCTTTCTGCTTATTCAAGCTATTATCATGTGGATGTTGTGGAGCTCGTGGTCAAGAAAATTGATTTCGAAGGAGCTTATAAGCTTCTTAAAGCTTCCCCAGATGTACCACTTTTTAAAAGCTTAACTGAACTGGATAAATATCTTGTTGAGGAGTTTGAAAAATACGGATTAAATTCATTTCTTGACGTGGATAATCTGGATTACTCACTTGAAAAAGCCAGTGAACTCAAAAATGAGCAGTTAATAAATTGGGTTTCGGACATCATTTGCAAACGTGAAAAATTAACTTTACGTAAGCGTTTTGATGTCGCAGTAAAGGCCCACTACGAAAATGTAGAAAAAATGTATGATACCATTCGTCCGTTAATGAAAAAACTGGGTTTCCCAGAAGATCTCATGACGCACACCTTTAGTGAGTTAAGCGTTTTTGAAACTAAAGGATGGGACCATGCAATAAAATCGAAAATTGAGACTCTCGCTAAGCGTGAAACTCAATATTTAGATGATGCGGCTAAAGCAGAGAATCGACGTCTTGTAACAGAGAAGTTGGAGAACTCTTTAGCGATTGCACCAACTAAACCAACAAGAAATTGGTTACATATTGCCGGAATTGCCTGTTTGGTAGTCTGCACGTTCATGTATGTAACTAATAAATTTATTTAATCCTGTTAAGGGGGAACCCTAACGGGGCTTCTCTTTGAACAAATCGAGGAGCGGAAAATGTCATATCTTGAATATATCAATGAAGTAAAAGTGTCCGGGATAGTTATCAGTGCTGTGGAGAAAAAAATGACTGACCAGAGTATAGGTTTGTTAATAAAGCTCAAAAATAGGATGAAGACAGAAGTTGATGGTGAAATCACTGAGAGAGAATTTTCAGTTCAAATCAAGGTGTCGCCTGAAATGTATTCAACCTGTTTCACTGGTATAAATCAGGGTGATGAGTTGATGGTCTCCGGTTATATTGTTGTCGATACTATTATGATTGAAGGGAGAGAACATCCTCTTGACTACATGAGAGTGGTAGCAACAAGTAAGTTGGCTCACATACCTAAACCTCTAAAAGGTTTTGGACAAAGTAGCTTTAATCAGATCTGACATTAAACCCACCCTAAAGGGGAGAAATCCCTTCATGGGATTTCTCCTTTTGGAGTCCCCATGAAACAAAAATTTAGGGCTACTGCAATAAGTAGTAATCAACTTAGTTTTTTTTCTATACTCGATATAGATGAAGATGAAATAACGCAAATAGTTGATTCACCCAAAGAGCATTTAAATGATGCTTACACGTCCGGATTAAACTTTAAATCAGAAGAAAGTAACATTTCTGAGATAAATTATGATTCTGAAAGGCGTGAAAATCACCTTTATGAAAAATCCAAATTACTTAAAAATCAGATTTTGCATACAATTAATTTTGCAGCAGAAACAGATTATCTATATACGGTTGAAGAATATAACCCAGATTTGGGTGGTCTGGTAATAGAATGGACCCCTGAGGATGTGTATGTTGTTTTTCTATCCGCTATGGAAGAGTCTTTGGAAATCATTAAAGAACTAGTGTTGAGGAGAAAGTTATTCTTCAAAGATGACAATGGTAATATCACAGTGAATCCACTTTTAGAAGCTGAAACACGGTGGTATATGTCAAAATCATTTGAATACACTTGTTTATGTCATGGACTTGATGCATGTGAATTTAGAGCGGAATTAAAATCATGGCTCTATTATCATTCGCATCGTTCGATTAGTGAAAACACGAAATTAGCTGAATGCAGGAATGATGATGAAATCATTTTGCATGATTGCAATGACGATATGGGCTGGGACATCTTCTTTGATCAGGATTATTTAATGTCAGAAAAAAAACTGGCTGTTAAATGGACTGACAGGGAAATTATGGATGTTTACATAAAAGCTTTTAAATCCACATTAGAGTTGTTTGACGAGCTTGTTTCATGTGATCTGTTAACTAAACGAAACGCTTTTGGCAAGTTAGAAATCAATCCAATATTCGAAAATCATTTTGAATGGATCATGTCTGAAGCTTTTGAAATAGTGGGAAATCATCTTGGTTATAATGTGCCTCAAATCAGGAAACTGATGGCAACTATTTGCCAAATGAATCTCAAATAAAATGCCACTGGCAAACATCTGCCAGAGGGCGGTGTTTGCATTTTACCGGAGTTAAAAATGTCTAATGCCGCTATGAAGTTAAATGAAACATCTTCTGATGCTTATGAAAAATTAGAAGCTCTTCTTTCCCCGGATGTTATAAAGTTAAAACATTATGTGGATAAAGGTGAGTATCTTTTAGTTCTAGCAAAGGACCTTTTTGGTATTCCAGAAATGGATCCAAAGATGGCTGTGCCTGTTTTCAAAACTAAAACCTCGTATCGAGCTCCGCTGAACAAAGACTACATACCAAATCCCCGAATACTTGAACAAGTGGTTAAACTGCTTATCAGTCCGGATATAGATTTAAGTGTGTGTCTTAAAGGTGAGTCCGGTTCTGGCAAGACTGAAATGGTAATGTACATTAGCCACATGATGAATTGGCCGCTGACAATTAAGCAGATCAACAGCAATATTCGAGTTGATGAGCTTGAAGGTGAGCGCAGTCTTAATGGTGGTAATACAGGTTTTGTACACAGCGATTTGGTAACGGGATTTCGTAATGGTCACCTCATTCTTCTGGATGAAGTGGACAAAATCGATCCTGATACGGCAGCAAAACTTCACATGCCCATTGAACGTAAGCCCTGGTCACTCAGTGCTAATGGTGGTGAGGTTATAACTGCTAATGGCTACACGCGATTTATTGGTACTGCAAACACAAACATGAGTGGAGGCGCTCGCCGGTTCGTTTCTTCTCAACGTCAAGATGCAGCTTTTATAAAGCGGTTCTTGATAGTTGAAATGGAGAAGCCCGACAAAGTTGCTTTAACCAATGTGCTTACTAAACGATATAGCTCTTTGCCTTTTCAGGTCATTGAGAAGTTCGTAAGAGTAGCGATTGCAGTAAATGACTCTGGTACAGAAGACAGTGTGATGGATATTCGTCAATTAGTAGCTTGGGTTGGCACGTCGATGACGTTAAAAACCTTTAGTCTTCTTGACACTTTCAAAATAGCTTTTGCTTCTGCTTTACCTTTACATGTGGTCGATCTTGTTCTTCAAGCTATAGATCTTTCTCTTGGCGAAGACAAGGATAAATCGCTGGAGTATTTCACAGCAAAAAAGTCGAGTTAGATGGGATTTGTTATGAAACCTCTGATATTTGTATCTCAGAGTTATCCCATCTTGAATTTAGTGCGTTTTTAAGTACGGATGGTGCTGCTACCATTGCTATAGCAAAAAACGGAACTAATTTTACTGGACTTATGCAACTGAATAACGACTATTCTTTATTGTTTTATCATGATGGTAAAATAAATATGGAAGGTCTGATTAAACAAATGGAATTAAAAGGTTATATGTATCAGGGAGCAATGGGCAATGATGATGTTGTTGCTGAGTTTCCCGGTATTCTTTTAATTTCACCAGAGAAGCTTTAATATCAACCCTATCGGGAAATCTTTCCCGTTGGGGAGGGTTTCCCCTTTTTTTTGGAGAAACCCATGACTTTAAATACTTCAATGCTTAACAAAGTATCTGCAAAACAAATCTCTGAGAATTTTGCAAAATCATATCCAGATTTACTGGAAGGTGCAGTTATAACAAAAATTGAAATAAGTGGCTGTCAAGGATCGCGTCGAACCGATAAAATCGATTTGTCTTATGATGGAGATGATATTACGGATCAAAAAAGCGTATCTAAAAGCGAAGTACGCTGGATTGACATAAAAGCCCTTAGCTTCAAAAGTACGATTACCAGCAGAATATCAACTCTTTGCTCACGCTTGTGCATCCGCTATAGCAATATGTGGATTTTACCAGTATCCAGTATGGAAGAGTTTCTGGAAGGGGCCCAAGAGATTGAACGAGAGTTTCAGGCAGGTATTCAAAACGTTGTAGACAATTATGAGATGCATATTGAGGCTGAAAAAAATAGAAGCCCAAGAATGTCTTCTTTGATTGATCAGTTGAAATTAACTAAAGATGATTTCATAAAATCCTTTAGATTTAATATTGCTCACTTTATTCCTTTTACGCCTATTAGCGTTGAAGGTGATGAAACCCAGGACTACTATCAGGAACAATTGATAACAGATCTGGCAGAAGAAGCAATGAAGGTTTATGAAAAAATTAGCAAAAATAACAATTTGCGCTCAAGTACTATTGACCGACTGAAGCAAATGCAAAATAAGATCATTAGCTTCATGTTTATACATAAAGAGGCGGCAGTACTTGCAGAAGCTATAAAACACATAATGAATAATTTACCTAAAGGTGCCATTTCTGAACCTCGCGACGTTGCGGTGTTACAGCAGTGGTTTTATTTCATGAGTGATGCTTCAATGTTAAAGCGTATTATTTCAGGAGAGCAAAAGGTTACTGACTGGTTGGAATCTATTACCAGATCATTTAATCAAAGCTCACAAACAGAACCGAACGCGCTACAGAACACAGGTATTGAAGCTATTTTAGATTCAACAAATGTGTTCCAGGTTGAACCTGTCGTAGAGAACGATATAAATAACAGCACGTTTTCAAACACTGATCCTGTAGCTGAACCTGAGAAATCAGTTTCGCAACAGGAAGACAATGTTGAAAATGGTTTTGATATCGAGCTCAAAGGCTGGTAACTGTTTGCTTTATTAAAAACCCCAGATGGGTACTTCACCATCTGGGTGAGTACCCCTTTTTTATAAAGAGGTATTCTATGAAATTAGATCTTAAATCATCACCGCGCCATATTAAGCGTTTACAGAATATAGCAAAAGTCATTAGCGGCTTAGGCGATGTAAGAGTTGTAATAGACGACAATACCAAAGGACCGTATTTTGATCCTGTAAATAAAGTTTGTGTTTTACCAAACGGCGATTATAGCGATGATGACTTTGTCAGTCTGATTGAAGGTTTTACCTGTCATGAAGCTGGTCATGGTCGCTATACCGACAGCGAGGTTTACAGTGACGCCTTTAATAGTGTTCTCAAGTCATCTGAAGGGTTTACACGCTTCGATGACGGAATGAATGCAGAGTTTGAGAGCCTCGCTGAGAAACGTAAAGCTTATAGCAGGGCAAAACGTCTTACCGGGCTTATAAATCTGTTCGATGATGTACAGATGGAAGAGAAGGTTGGTAACGATTATCCGGATGCAAAGCGGCGGCTTGCAGCCACTTACGCACTGATGGTTAAAGCCGGAAGGATGACTCCTGATATATCTTCTCGTCCGGAAAATCCTGTCCTATTTATTGAGTGGTATCTGCTTAACTCATTGCGAGTAAAAGTCCTTCAGCAGGCAGGTCACAAAGAAACACTCGATCCGTTTTTTGACTATGCCCAAAAGATACTTTCTCCAGTAATTTCTGATGTTGAGGAAATTTTTCATGATGCTCTTGGTTGTGAAAATACTCAGGGCTGTGAATCCCTTGCTCGTAAGACCCTGGCTCTTTTAGAGAGACTGCGGGATGAGGCAAGGGAACAACAGCAGCAGACAGAGCAGGAGGAGCAGGAGGCATATGATGAATCCGAGACCGATACCGATACCGATACCGAATCAGAAGATAAATCGCTTGAGTCGACTGATAGTCGTGAGGATGATTCTGAGGACGATAGTGAAGGTCAGGCAGATACTTCCGATAACTCTGATCTTGCTCAAGAGGGATGTTCTGAGCCTTCAGAACTTGCTGAAGATAACGAGGGAAATAATGAACCCACCGGTGGCAATCCCACAGGTGATAACATTATTGAAGACGATACTGATGCGATTAACCCTTCCGAGAGTGAATCAGATGAAGCCAGTTCGACTAACGTTGAAGATGAAAGTAACTTTTCATCGGCTCAATGGGAGATACTGGCAGATTTGTTGGATGCCTTTCTTGGCAGTGATGAGGATAGCGAAGATTATCACGATGCTTTGGCTAAAGAGATTGAAGGTATTGCATCAAAAGTATCCGATGACGTGAAAGCCGAATTCGGTGCTTCTGAATGGGATATCCCTGATCTCCTTATCGATTTGAATGTTTACAATGAGGCTTTGTCTCTGAGTCATTCAATCGGTAGCGACTTGTCTGTTTTACAGCAGGTTAAAATGCGTGGCCGAAACAAAACTCATGAGCGTGGAATTACCTTCGATGGAAATCGATTAATTCTGTCACCAATGGGAGTTCGTGATGTCTTCAGAGCTCAAAGCGAATCTAAAAATAGAGGGCATGTTGGCCTCGTATTAGTTCGTGATATTTCAGCGTCAATGGCTAATGATGAAAGATATATTCATGCCATTAAGTCAGATCTTGCTTTATCGATGGCCGCTGAAAGTTTGTCAAAAATGCATGTCTCCAATATAGTCTTTCCCTTCAAGGAAAGTGAATTTGAGATTATCAAAACGTTTGATCAAAGCGTTGAGGAATCTCTATCGAAATTCACTCTTGGATGTAAGGGTTATTATACCCCTACGGGATCGGCTTTAATGGCAGCTGTTGATCTGTTACTTGACAGCCAATTCGATAGGAAAATAATTTTTCTTATAACTGATGGTTATCCGAATAAATCGGAATTTACTATCGGCGAAGTTATGGAAAAGGCTAAATGTAATGGAATAGAAATCGTTGGTGTTGGTATTAAGACTGATGAAATAATTGGTTTTGAAACGGACACTTTCGTAACAGTTGATGATACTTCTTTATTGTCTATTGAAGTCAGTAAGCTAGTTCATCAAATACTTTCTTAATAAACTCTACCCAATCGGGGCAAAAGGCCCCGGTGGGTCTTTTTGCTCCATGAAGGAATAAGGAGCAAAATATGACTCAGATAAAAACTTACCGTGTAGAACATGAAAAAGTCGGTGCGATGCATAAAGTCCGTATTTTCGGACGTGTTGGTGAAGTTATAAGCAATGATAGCCCTCAGGAAAGAATCTTCCGCGAAGTCACTATAGCGGAGGGTAATAGCCAGCAGGCTGCGTTACTTGTAGATAACTACATACAGTGTCTTGAGAATAATGGCTTCACGACTGAAGCATAAATGTTGAGGGCCCCCGGGCCCTCTTTCTTAAATTCTGCGTTGTGGGTTTCTCCCTGTCTTCTGCACCGCAGAAGGCATTGAGAAACTCACAATGCCAGATAAGAGAGATCATCATGACTTATGCATCCCCGGCTCTTCGTCGTAATCCACAGGAAGTATCTGAACACTTTATTAAACTCGTTCATGCTCGAATTGCTGAAGTGTCTGGCTGGAAGTATATATTCGAAAGAATACCTGCTTTCAAAGACGCTTGTGCAAAAGCCCCGAGCCAGGTTCCTTGCCCGTTTACTGGCGCAGGGAAATCGAAGTTTCGTTTCCGACAAAAAGACCTTTATACCGGATGTGCGATCCATAATGACTTTCCGGTAAATGAGTTTTGCGACGGAATTGATGTTCTGGCGAAATATTATGAATTAAGTAAAACGCAGACTTGCAAAAAGATTCTCTCAGATTTTTTCGGGATGGATCTGCATGCTCCGTTAACTGACGCCGACATTGAAAATGAACGACGCTATAAATCAGCAGTTCGTGCCACAGAAACTCTTGACCGAGAGGAAGTGGCAAAGCGAATGCGAAAACTTGATGTGATGTATCACTATACCGGTGAAATCAAGCCTAATACTCCTGTTGCTTTGTACCTCCGTAATCGTGGGATCTCCCGCTTACTGAGTCACTTACCAAAGGATTTAGGCTTTAATAACCGGATCTACTATTGGGATAAAGATAAGCAGAAATCGATTATCTATCCGGGAATGATTGCGATCTATCGTGACACCCGAGGTCGGCCTCTGACTATTCATAGAACATACGTAGACAAAAATGGTGATAAGGCACCTGTAGAAAATCCAAAGCTGATGATGAAGCCTCCTGCCGATATGACAGGTGGCTCAATTCAGTTGTTTGACCCTCACTATGATTCAGGTAGTTCGACCTGGACACTGGGAGTGGCTGAAGGGATCGAGAACGCGCTTTCTGTTGTAGAAGCGACTTCAACACCATGCTGGGCAGCCAGCTCCGCATGGTGCCTTGAAAACGTTACTGTTCCTGATTTTTTACTGCCTCCGCCGGATGTAAAATCTATAAACTTTTATATCTGGGCGGATAAGGATATTGCTAACTCACAAGGCACTCGTGCCGGTATTGAAGCTGCTCAGCGACTTCAAAGCCGCATGGTTGAGTTTTTGGCTAAACGATATCCCGCATCAAAGCTGACAATTGAAGTCTTCGAACCAGCACAAGATATTCCTGATGGGAAAAAGGGTATCGACTGGAACGATGTTCTCCAGTTAACAGGGCAGGATGGATTCCCGATTCACTGGGCTCCTGAATGTCTTAATCAGCTGTAACAACGATAACTCCCCCGCTTTTTGCGGGGGGGGTTATCTTATCAATATTATATTTTAAAATTGTATTGATAAGATAACCGCTTTCCTTCGTGATAATTACCTGCCTTTAAGGTCTTTTCACGGCTGAGATGCTTGCTCAGTTAAATAAATGTGCGGTACTACTGGCTATGGTCGGTTGTATGACATGGTTATTCCATAAACTATTAAAACCCATAACGGGAGTATTACCGTTATGGTGATGCTCGTCGTTTTACATCGGAGAGCATTTTAATGAATTTTCAAATTAACGAAGTTTTTAATAAATTTGCTGCTGTTATAAAATCGCGCATCGTCAATGAACCATCGTCATGCTATTTGCTGCATGATAATGAGATAGATATAACGATTTTGAAACATAGCATATTAGAAAATGACAGAAACCTGTTGTACGTAGTTCGTCCTTCAGGAACGTGTTTGTTGCGTTGTGACAAATATTTCTATCCGAAATATTATCTTCGTTGCCGTGGAGATTATAAGTCATTCATATATGTCCATCTTGATCTACATAGTGGTGAAGCTAAAGAAATCACATGGGAGCAAGCAGACGATATGCTGTCTAGTCCAGGAAAACCCCCATTAAAAGGGAATCTTGGACGATTTGAGTATATAAAAGTTGTGGTTGAGGACCTTCGTATTCGAGGTTACGCTGATTATCTTCCTGCGTATAATCTTGATGACCTTCGCCGTTTTGCCTTACAGGACGACCGCCCATCCCTTGTCAGATACATTGACAATGTCATGGCAACGGTCTGATTGATTGCTAATTGATTTACATATTTTCCCTGATGGCCAACCTGCATCAGGGAGGCCTCAATAACGAATGGAGGCTGTATGAAGTTAGCTACGGACCTGGTAAAAGCTATTTTGATTAGAAATGGCGTTGAACCAGTAAATATAAGCGAATCATCTAAGTTATCTTTGAAACAACCACTGACAGAACTTAAATTCAGTTTATATTTGCGAACTGAGCATTTATCTCACTTCCTACCCGGTTATGTTTATTCTATAAAAGAATGTCCACTGTCATATGACATCGGGATCGAAATTCAGAAAATCTTCGAAAGTTTACATTTGTTAAACGAAGAATTTGAATCCCTCGGTTTTGTTTCTGTATGGATAGAAATGCATCAAAGCATTTTTGAACAAAGTCGGTTTAAGAAAAGTAACTTTACTTTTCGGGAGGAAGAGGTCGAGCTTGCTAAAGGGCTTGTTTGTTCTCACAATTCACAAATAAGTAATGCGGCTTATTTCTGGCTTCAGCACTTTGAGGAGTTTATGATTTATGTTCGTAATAAGCTTATCGACCTCTTTCGAGAGGCCTATGACCTGATCCTTGGAATGCAGCAAGTATTTTTCATTCGGGAAAAGGAAGAGCTGTTGAAAACTATAAGTTATGGCGATGAGCTGTATGAGGTGAAATTCATGGCGGCTGAGCTTTACTCTATCGAACAGAACTTAAAGTGTTCTGAATCGATAAGTACAAAATCTCAAGCTTCGGCATATATTAACCGCATCCGTGAGTTTGTGCGTTCGGGGTGGAGGCAGGGCTATATAGTCTGCCATCATAAGCGAAGTAATCAAATTTCATCATTGTCATTACCGATGTACTTGAAAGATACGTCAGGCCGAAGTGCTCGAAAGCGAGTAAAACGTCTTATATCTTCTACAGTTTGTGGTAGAAATAAAGATTTAGGTCTTACAGATTTTTAATTAAATTATACCCATGTGGGGATCACACCCCATATGGGAGTGATCCCTTTTTTTATTGAGAGAGGATCACATGAAAATTATCGAAAAAATCATTAATGCCTTTTTGGTTGTTCAACATAAAAAAATACAGGTTAAAAACATTACATTTTTAGACAATGGGCAGGGCATGTTCTCTGGTATGTCTTTTGATGCTGATGTTTCACTGGAGTTTATGTATGAATCAGCAAAAGCATATAGTTCTTGTTTCTGTGATATTCCCTTTCCAGGTTTTGAAGATGCAAATCTGGAGGAAATTACGAAATTTCAATTAGATGCTTTGAAGCAAAGAAAGAATCATTCTTTCTTTGTTAACCATTTGAGGTTTCCTATAGTTTTAAGGGAAGGGTGCAAAATCGAAAGAGGAGAAGTCTATTCAATTTCGAATTGCACTTATAATAAAGAAAGATTGCAGTATCTTTTTTCTCAGGATATTTACGGTAAGTTGTATAATTCCTTAGAGAAAGAATTAAGCTCGTTTTTCTCATTTATCAATGTTGAGGTGCACGAGTTGTTAAAAGATGCTGTATGCTTTGCATTAAAAATCCTGAATAAGATATCTTTGGATACACCTGAAAGACTTATTAAAGCTTTTAATTATCGTGACTGGTATTGTAGTTACGATGTTGAGCTTTTTAGGAAAGGCTTACCTGGTCATATTCTGGAAGAGCTCATTGCTCCAGATATCTTACTTTCAGACCTTAACGGTTGTAGAAAAATACTTAGAAATGCAAAACGATTTCTAAATGGACATACACAAACCAATTGTGTTTATATTAAATATGAATGGTGGTTGGGGCCTGTTGATACCTCACACTCAGCTAAGTTGATGTCTGACAAAGAAATTAATAACCGAAGTGACTTGAAGAATTTTTCAAAGGTCTTTTTCAAAGAGTGTTTAAGTTCTGGTAAGTCGGAATATGAAAACCATCTTAGTGAAAAAGAACATGCGCTTCGCTATAATTATTAATTAAAATTATTTTCTCCCATAGGGATTTCTCCCTATGGGAGAAATCCCTCTATTAAGAGGGTATTGAAATGAATGCTATACAAAAGTTAGTTGAATCTATTCTTGTTAAAATGGGTTTTGTTGGCGCTGTAGTGGAAAATATATATTTGGATTCAAAACCATTTCGGCATATTCGATTTGTGGCTGATATTCCAGTAATATCTTTTCTACCTCATTTGGTGAAATATCTTAAGGGTGCAGACCATCTTTACAGTGGTAACGATGATTTGCATCCTCTTTTCATTTATTTTTCCGAAGCGGCTACATTAAAAGCAGGTCCTGTAAATCTCGCGAACTTTCGTTTTGAAGTTTCTATAGCTTCAACTCATTTACGACTGGTCTCAGAGCAGCCTGATTTGCTTTTCAAAGGATTTAACCGGGATAATCTAGAATACGTTTATTACCGCTCAGATTTGGCCTCTAAGGATCTTATACTAGGCCTTGTTGAACACGGTTCTCCTTTCATAAAACATCTACATGGACTTATACAAAAGCGAATTTTAAACGAGTTCTCTCTGATTTTTTCTGTTCTTGAAAAGATTTTAGAAAGCGCGAAGCCACAAATTCTTGCTTGCTTCCATAGTGTTGATTATGAAATGAACGTAAAAATAATAGCCGAAGCTATACCTGAAACTGTATCTAATCAGATAGTCACATCTGATTATATAGTTAATTCTATATCAGATGCGGACAAGTTTATAAATCATGTTCGTCGCTATTTAGCAGGCAGGGTAATGAAGAGGCGGATATACGCTGAATTAGATGTTTGTGAAGAAACATCAAGTATTTCACTAGTGAACTTAGGATGCTTTACGTCTCCTCTGCTCGTTACGGAATATCAAATGTTTAAGCCACACTCTTCAGGGTTATATCGAAAAGCTATAAACAACTCCTTAAAACAGTTCAAACCAGAAATGCATGTACCTTCTGAAGAACTCTTTTATAATTAATCTAACCCATCCGGGAACCTGCTTCCCGGTGGGAAGCACTTCCTTTTTAGTCATGAGGTAGTGTAAATGTTTAAAGAATCTGACCACGTGGAATTTGTTAGTGCCTTTCTTTATCAAAATTTAGGCCTTAATGTTTCCGCTGACGATATAACCGTTCAATTATCTGATACTTCGTTCGACAAAGTAACCTTTGATTACGATGTAGATATCGATAATTTAAATTGTATGTTGGATCTCTACATATCTGAGCTAATAAAGCACAACGCATCTTACTCCGATTCTATTCTTTTGAAACAAAAAATAATTTATTTTCTTGGAGTATTTAAGAATTTCGGATTTTTTACGTTTGATATTCGCGGATATAGTAATACTTTAAGCCCAGTTAAAGTTATTGATATTGTTTCAATGATTATTAATGACTGTGAAGAGTTATCTAAAGCTAATTCTTCTACTGATGCTATAAGAAATCTTTATCTCGATAAAATGAAGGTGGATGGGAAAGTGTTAGTTGCGAAATTTGCACTTAAACAGTTTTTTCATTCCGACTTTGGTGACTTTATCTCATTTGTCGAGAAAAGAATTACAGATTGTCTTAATGAAACTTTAAGGATTATCAAAGCTGTTGAACATGGCTTTGTACGTGTAGGGCAGCATAAGATTAATCGCCGTATTAATGATGACTTAAAGTTATGCATTGATTTCAATACTGATGATTATCCGGCAAATATGCCAGATATATATATTAAGTTTAACGATACATTTGATGGGAACGGGGCGTTATATTGTGACAATGATGCCCTCATATCCCTCTATACCGATGTTGCTTCAATTATCAATGTGCCGGTGATGATGGAAGTAAGATTGATCAATAAAAGAGGGCGTGTTGTCTGTGATTCTTCGCATTCAACTTACGTATCTCTCGAAAGTAATGACCGATACAGAGTAACTGATCGCACATTACTAATAACTGAAGCTTTTGACGATTTTCGTAACGCGTCTCAATGATCCTTTTGCTTCAGTCCAAAAAAGTAACTTTGGTTGGCTGAAGACACTTGTCTATGACAATGTAAAATCTGTCGCTGGCATCTTCTTTTAGCTTAACCAAATTTTTATCTAACCCAGTGGGGAAGTCGCTTCCCTTCTGGGGCACTTCCTCTCAAATTCGAGGTAGTGTATATGACACATTCATCTGATGATAAAAACTATGTCCGAGCAGTTCTGAGTTATCTTGGCATAGATTTTGATGAGGCGGATATAGTATTAAGTGTTTGCCATTGTCAAAGTGACGAGCTTTCTTTTACCTGTAATATCAAAGCTATTGAACTCAAGAATGTTGTTGATTTATATGTCGATAGTATCTCTGAGAATGAAATAGAAGCTTTAAACAGAGAATCTTTAAAATCGCGACTCTGTTACTTTCTTGAGGTGTTTGACGCAGTCTCTGGTCAGTACCTTGAAATTTCAGGAAAACACTTTGCAACTAGTCGTTTTGAATATGATGATGTTTGTAGTGAAGTTCTTAGCATGTCTAATGATGTTTCTCAGTCGAAAGGTTATGACCGGGATGAATATAACAGACTGATGCAGGTTGATGGTCAGGTTATGATTGCCCGTTTTGCTTTGCAACAGTTCTGGGATACTCATTTTATTGGACTAATAACATTTGTATCTGAGTCTATAACATCGAGCCTCTATAAAGCTTATGAAACTTTTAGTGATATTAGTTTGGCTTGCTATAAACTGAGTGAATATTCTTATTCACGCTCTATCAACAGTGAATTGACCCTTAATATTTCACTTAAAGAAAATGACTTCTGTGAGGACCTATCTGATTGCTATATGGAAGATGAGGCTTTACCTTCTGGTAGGGTAATTTCTCGACGCAACAATGACTCCATAATAAGTATTTATGAGAGCTATGCTGCGGCTTCTTATATTCCGATGATTGCATCTTTGGAAGTCGTTGATGAATACGGCGAAGTGGTTACTGACCTCTGCCATACCGTTTATGTTTCAGAGTTAACCGGTGGGCGGATTAAAATCCACGACCGTAATGACTTAGTATCTGAAGTTTTCGATAACCTAAGAAATTTAAATCTTGCAGTTGGAGATTCAGTTTCACAAGCTGCTTGATTCTTTCCCTGATTTTGATTTTTTCTCACATACTCTTATGGCACGGTTTCCGTGCCTTTTTTTTGCCTCGCTTACAAGCGTCTACTCCTCTTCTACCTATCCCACCTTACATCACCACTTAAAATCTATCTTTCTAATTCCATTATCCTTTTCGTAGCCTCTAATGCTCTGGTATGAACATACTCTTTAAACTCAAAAAAGTGCTATTAACGAAAAAAAATCCCTAAAGAGATTTGTATACTGTTCTCAACTAAGGAGAGCTCATGAATGAACTAAAATCCAAAAACGAGAACAGTACCAAAAGCAACTTTCCCCCGGTTGATAATCAGTTTTGCTTTTACCATGTTGATTTCAGCATAGAACGACTACTTTCTACGGCCGAGGATCTCCAGCTTGAGTACATCTTCCAGAAACCTGGAAGTGAAGTAAGAAAGGATTTGGTTGAGCGATTCGAACGTGGAGAGCGCTTTGTTACAGCTTCACACTGTGACAATTTCTGTGAAATCCTTGGTTGTCAAGGCCATCAGGAAAATGCATAAACCCATAAACCTACATTTCCACTTTTAAGGATGTTCACTAAAGAATGATTGGAGAAAGTATTTTTGACTGGGTAATTTACGGAATATCCATTTTGATATTTGCCTCAGCACTAATTGAAGGAAAGACAACTCGCTACCCAGCACTTTTTTTCTATGGGAGTTTAATTTTAATGTTAATCCTGATAGTTGCTGGAGGCCTTAACTGGTGGTTCTACAGGTCAAAATATGGCGCAGTAATCGTTATCTTCACAGTGGTTTCTTTACTGATGACTCGATTCCGCCTGGTCATATATAAATTAAGATTAAGAAAGTTAGTTTCAGAGATCAGATTTCGTATAAAAACGGGTTTTCGTATAATTCTTGTTTTGTCGGATAATGAGGATGAGCGTAATGTTCTGCTGTCTATGCTTAGCAACGTATTGCCAGAGCAAACGCTTATTCACACGCGTGATGCTCTCGGACCTCATTCAGGGCCTATCCTAAAAGCTCTTGAGCTACATCATCAACAGGGAACAGGTTACATACTCGTCTGTGAACAACAAATCTCAGCGCGTACGTGGTTGAGTATCGTAGAAAATGGGAAACCTGATACATCTATAGCTGTTAATTTTCATTCGATCCCAGAAATGGAGTGATTTTTCAATGAGTAGAACCGTTTCACAAAGTGTCACAGAAGATTGTCTTTTTGATACCCGCACACAAGTCAGATTACAACTAAGTCGAAGCGTTCATAAAACGCTGGCATCTGCTAAAGAAATTTTACAGGGAAGGGGGGTTGATTCGGTCTCTATTGAAGATCTTGTGCGAGCCTGTCTTGAAGAGAACCAGCCAATTGATCTCGCCTCACTTTACCTTGAAAATCTCTTAAAACAGAAAGGTACCAGCATTTGCGATTTTTAGTGTTTTCAAACCTATTAGATAAAATGCCGGTTGTGTTTATATAACATCAATAATTTCATGCAACAGGTAAAACATGAGTACTCAAAAGCAACTTTCCAGAACAACCGGCACTGAACGTATGTTTAAGGAAGAGCTGGCGTTATCCTTAATTTGTTGGGTTTTCACCAGTCCATTTACCAACTGGACCGATAAAGTCTTCAGTGGTATTGAAGTTCCGTCTGAAGGACCGTCAACATTACTGGGTGAGGCTGAAAAATTCTTTCGTTTTGTCGTTAATGAAGAAGGCTACGACGCAGGAAGGGCTGCTCTTGGTCTTGACCTATGTTGTTTTTCACTTCCGTCGTGTTTGTTCCCGGACGCTGCCCTGTCTGAGGAAGAGGTTATGAGTAAGTTAACCGGAGAAGTTATCCATGGGATTCTTCTTTCCTTACCTGAATTTATTGATATGCCAGAAGTGCTCGCTTACCAGGTCAGGGATGAAATTCTTGCTTTTAACACTCGCTGTGGAGACGGGATCTTTCATGGTTGGAACACGGCTTCAGAATTGTGGAAGTTTGAAATCTTTCCCCGCACCACCATCATGATGCAGCATACTTCGGCAATACATTAAAATTAGGCGGGGCAGAATGCATAAAAAACTTTTTCTTCTCGAATGGAAACCCTGTCAGAGCCGCGTATGGGCCGGTTGGATGGCCCTGTGGTTGACTATCAGTTTTCTGATGTTATCTGCCTTGCTTATGACAGATCATCTCCTGAACAAAGTCATCCTGCCGCCAACATGGTTGTTGATCTGGTTTTCGCCAATGCTGGGGTTTTTGATAAAAGTTCGCGTCGTCGAAACTCAACATTTCCTGGAGCATGACCTCTGTGTTGCAGGTTTCTCTTTTTACCGCTGGAAGAGGTTAGTTTCTCCCGGGCTTTGGTCAGTTGACTGTATAAATGGTCGTTTTCGCCTCAATCGGATCACCCAGGTGGGTAAGACTATCCACTATCCATGGCGTCTCCATTATCATCCTTTGTTCATGAGCCCTATCGAACATAAATCGCATGCTGTGAAAGCTGTTTCAAAATGACTTCTTTAGAGGTTTACATGACATTTATGTTCTGCAAGGTCAGCCAGGGCAGCAAAATTGATTTGAAATAACATGAGCCTGGAGAAACGTATGAGTTATGACGATTTGCCCTATTTTCGTGACCAGATTCTGGAACGTATCGACTCGCTTAAGTGTTTTCTTTCGAACACCCCCCCGCTGATGGCAAACCTGATGACTGTCTCCACCGTATCTCGAACAGAAGAGCGACTGAAGCAGGTTAAACCCATCAGGGTTAGTGTTAAAGACGATGCTTCGGTTGAGGAAATTATTCAGGCACTTACTGACATCTGTGTGGATGACATAGAGTCATTAAGTCATGATTCCACCAAAGTGACCACTAAATACCCGGGTCTTATCATTGTCCCAGAAAGAGCAGATCTTCTCGAAAGCTTGATCACATCTATAAATGAAGCAAAAAATGATTTTGCTGCGGCAATGAGGCGTATCGATAATAAAAAGAATGTCCGTTTTGATAAAGTGCACAAGAAGCTCCCGGGCCTTGTCGCTATGCACTCAACAAGAAATGTCCTTTTCATCAAGTCCCAGCTTAAAAAAGTTACTTTTTCATGGCGGCTAAACCGAAACCAGGAAGTTAAAACAGCAGAGCAACTTGTGAGTTTGTTGGAGCGCAGGAGAGCCTCAGAAGTAAAAAATGTAGCAACTACCAATTTGAATGTCGTGTCTAATATCGATAAGGCTTTACACCGTCTTGAATTTCACCCACTGAAGCAGGGCGAATCTTATCGCCTTTGTCGAACTAACTCTTTCCCTGTTCCGATTGCTCACATTTTTGCATTTAGGCCTGAAGGGCAGGAACGAAACGGGAATAAATATGCTGAGACTGATTATTCAGTAGTAAAAGCATCCTTGCCCATTTTCGCAGCAGGCAACATACCTCAATTAAAAACGCTCTCTGACTGGGCTCCTGAAAACAGCCAGGGCCCGTCCAACCAACGGAAGCTGAGCCTGAAATATACAGAACTCGTGCCGGGGGCTGAGCTGGGCATTTTCATTGTCAGCCCCGAAAATTAAGGAACAACAATGCAATGGATTTCCACAGCCAGCCAGAAAATCGATGAGCGTCTCTATCGTGTCTGCGTCTGGGTAAAAAAATATCACGCTGATGCGATTAACCGCGTTGTGCTTACCGTTGATCTAAGTAAAGCCCGACATGACCCTGACGAGGACCAGGTAAGAGCAGAGCTGCTGTGCGGCCATTATTTTTTGCTTCGTAAGGAAAACGCTTCGAACTCTGCGCCTGACGATCAAAAGTTTGCTTTCCTGCCTGACGGGCGCAATCTGTGTTGGCAGACCGCAACCCCGGTGCTTCAGCATCTCCTGCTCAATAAAAACGTTCCTGAGTCGCTGAGGTTGCTTACGGACTACATACATATGCGTCTGGCCAGGCTGACAATGGTACCAATGTCCGGAACCATCATGAACGAGGCTCTGCTGGACAGCATCAGCTGGGTTAAGGTGGATTTGACCTACTTCTGGCAGTACGAACAGCTCAGCTCTCATCTGGGACCCATCCAGATAACCCACAAGGCACTAGTACGCTTCGGGCATCTGGCAAAGAATGATGAAAACTCCAGTGCCATAAGAATCCTGCGTCAGCGTCTGTCTTCAGAATTCTTACAAGAATTTCAGATGGCTGAGGATGAGCTAAAGCGCAAACAGTCGTTGATGGGCACCATGGACGTGAAAATGCTGTTTCATGCTCATTACCCCAGCCAGAAGATGCTGGTGGCTCGATATAAAAATGGTTGGGTAATGGTGGATTGTTTTCTGTTTCATCATACCAAACCTAAGAAAAAAGCAAAAAACAAAACTACTGTGGCTAAGCCTCAACTTAAAGAGACTAAAAGAGAAGGGAGTGAAAATGGAACTGGGCATTATGGTGTGCATCGTGTTGTTACTCTCCGTGGCGGCGGCGTGGATCAGTAATAAGACAGTTGATTTGCTCGAAAGATTCTATTTCAAGCGTCCGCTGAGCATGGAGTACGCGGCATGGCTACGTGTAATGTGTGCAGGCTTGTTATTGGTTTTTATTCAGGTTGCTCCACAATTTACACTTCTGTATACCCTTAAACTTGTCACGCTTATTAATCTTGGAATCCAGACAATGAAATTAAATGGCGTGTACAAATATAAAAGAACGGGAATTTTGCCTCCGGGAGGGGCACTCTCTAATCTCACCAGACTTAACCCGTTCAAGAAAAAATAAAGTTATGCGCCCGTGAGGGCGCTATTCATCAAAGGCATTTCGCATAAGCTTGATCATTGCTTTTTTACCAGCTTCAATATTACGAATGTAGCGCATAACCATTTCTTCATTCGACCAGTTCCCCATTTCCATAATCTGTGGTAGCGAGTAACCTTCAATATTTAGCTGTATCGCTCCGCCTACACGAACGCTGTGCCCTGTCCAGTAACGAGTTTTAGTCTCATTTGGATAAAGCTCATTCCACATCTCTTTAAATGCTCGTAAAAGGGAATTTTTGCTGAGCATACCGGCATCGTCCACAGTGTCTTCTTCATCTTCATCGTTCAGAAGACTTTGCTTAGCACGATAGGGTAGGTTATGCCTTTTAAGAAGTTCAGATAGCTCATTCCCCTTACTCCGAAGCTTCCAGCCGGGTGGCATATAGCCTGTATCATGGAAATTTACGGCCTGGAAAAGGAATTCATCCGGATGACTGTGCTGATCCATTTTCACGAGGTTCATCAATCTCAAGAGGCAGTTAGTTAACTGACGTGTCAGCCGGTAGGTAAGAAGTGTACTAATGTTCGTTTTTGTACGGTATACCGTCAGGTTAAATTCACCGGTCATACTATCCAGAGACAGATCTTTCAGACGTATACGTCGAATTTCGGATGAACGGAGCAGTGTTTCAAAGCCTGTCCAGATCAGGCACAGGTCACGAAGTTTACGAACTGAGTTTGTAGTACTGCGTAACTTTATCAGAGCCTTGAGATCGCCAATAAGAAAGGGAGTTGCCTGTTTAGTCGTCTTTCGCTTCCGGGCTTCCGATTGTTTTAAGGCTTCCAGCATGTACCATGCTTCAGACGTAATAATCCCGGGCAGGTTAAGCCCTTTTTTATGGATACTATTTAAGGCCTGAAGACAGCTGTTTATGCTGCTTCGTGACAATTTGCCTTCAAGATGCCCCATAAACGCAAGCAGAGCGTCCTCAGACACGGGGAGCGAACTTACTGGCCAGTCTGTATGCAACCGGGCATTCGCCAGATACCATTCGTTCCATACTCGTAGCCAGTGCAGATAGGTTTTAGCAGTGTTGTATCTCAGATGGGAAAAGTAACGGATCAAGCGTGAAAGCTGTTTATCATGGTTGCCGAACGTTTCCAGCTGCTGATGCAATTCGCTTTCCGAAAACTGTCTGATCACTGATTGATTCTTCATCCTGCTCACCGGGATACACTGGTTTTAATTACAGGTCATTTTAGCACTCATGTACCTGGTTATGAACAGGGTGGAAACAACGAAAAAGGTTGTGAAATCGTTAGGCTTAAGTGAAAAATGATATTAAGATTATCCCTGGCCAGTTGAGGCCTGTCTAAAGAAGGTTGATTATGTCTGACACAAAGCAGTCTTATTTAATGAAATTCCGTAAGTGTAGTTCGTTCGAAACGCTCGAAAAAGTATTTGAAAGGTTATGTGAAAAAAACTCGGGTGTCGCCTCTCTTGAAATTTCTGGTGCTTATGATCATCGTAAAGCCGAACTGACAATGAAAAAGTTATATGACAAAGTTCCTGCGAGTGTGTGGACCTTTGTTCGCGAGTAATTATTAATATTGGCACAACAAAAAGACTGTGCCTAGATTTGAAAATAGTTTATGCCCCTTTCGGGGCTAAAGGCATTGTAATAGCCTGTCTTTTAAAGTTGTTTATTAAGTTCGGAGAAAAACTTTAATCATAAGCCAAGCCCACTGCTAAATACATCCGATATTCTCCTTCATTTTATTAGAAGTGATAAAAGTTACTTTACCTAAACTTCTCTCTCAATATTTGTAAGGCTCTCATTTGATTTTTGTCAAACATTAATCTGGAAGACGGAAAAATCATTTCTTTTAATACGTTTTACAGAAATCCTCCTCCGTTATTTCGGATATAGTTTGAATCATTATCAAAAACGGGGTGCAGCCATGCGTAAGAGTTATACATTTGGTATTCCATTTGGACTCCAGCGAGAATCAGGACTCTTTTTAGATATTACAGAGGTCAGCCGGGGTATTGACTGTAACTGCATCTGCCCCGCTTGCAAAACTGATCTGTTAGCAAAGCAGGGGGAGGTCAAGCTTTGGCATTTCTCACACAGTACAGCTGTAGCCGGTGACTGTGATGGTCTGATGGAAGCCATCCGGGGAAAGATTATTGAAGTCATCAACGAGCACCAGGTTCTTGGTTTCCCAAATCTTCTCGCTGGCGACGATGGTGGGCCGGTTTCACTGAATGAGGTTAGTGGAAGCGGCAGTATGTTCGGAGGCACAGCTGATCTGTTCGTAAAGGTTAATGATTTATGTGTGGCCGTCTTTCTGGACAGGGATCGCAGCATTTCAGAGAAGTTAACCTTTGACCATCTTCATCCTTCCGAAAGAGTTGCCGCATTGCGTATCGATCTTCCTGATATTGAATATGAAATCAGTCAGGTGCAGCTCGGGCGACGTAAAACAACATACAGTGAGTGCATTGAAAGCCTGATCATTGATGAGACCAGTTCCCGGGAATGGCTATATCATCCATTAATGCATGAACTTGAATCTGAACCTCTTCAGGAGTATCGGGGACGGGAGCCTTCAGAGGAAGGGCCTCTTCTTCAGCGCCTTGCTGACTGTAAGATGAAATTGCCTGATATCCTTCCGGGCAGTCATAACGCGCTAGTCAGGTTACAGCAGGATACGATTGTATGTCTGTGTCGGTTAACGGTTCGGGCTTATGACATCGCTCAGACCGATGAATTTCCTTTGTTCCTTCGCTATTTCAGGTTGCACTGCCTGGAAAACAGCGAACATGTCAGTTACGAAAGACTGATCTGCTGGCAGGAAATGATTTCAAAAACCCAGGAAGGCCAGTCCTTGACACAAAACGAACTTGAATATCTTCATGAGATTGTCCGCATCGCCTTTTACAATCACCGGCTTAACAATGTCAGTATTTCAGATGTTAAAAACCATGACACTGGAAAGAAGAGCGGCAGGGTAGAGTCACAAAATTATTCACTTTTATAAATAACTTGGGCTTTGCGCATTAAACCCTTGCCGCAGGCGGTGTACCGCATATCCGGCACAGACAGTCAGTTTTTTCTGGCAGCTTAAATTTGACACTGCTTAATATAGTGATTCATTAAACAGGTTCAGTATGCTGCCAGAACGTTTTAGTCGTAATGGGCGTCCGTTAGTTTTCAACTAACTGAACGACGACCAGCCTGCCGCCTTCCTCCTTTGACAGAACAAACTGAGCGTTATTCGTCAGTTCAATTTTTTCCCCAATGGCAATCTGTCGTTTATCCGGTAATGACATAAGCCCATTTATGCCTTCATTTACTAACCACCACTGATCGTTATGGAAAACAAAATACCCAACTCGTTTCCTTTGTGCATCGGTTGTGCGCTCATTTGGCGCAATGAGGCGATTCACATGCCACGCATAGATTGACTGCCCGCTCCACACCATCAACCGGTGGTCGTCAGGACGATAACTGCCTTCCTTTCGGGATGAATATAAATTTAGAACCGGTAATTTACCCTTGTATGGCGTACCGCAGTAGGGACAAACCGGCTTTGTCTTACCTGAGAAAACGTACCATTTCTGTTCACACGCCTTGTTCTGGCAGGGCTGTATCAGATCGACTGTTTTAACCAGGGCACTTTCCCACTCATCGGCGGTCGGGCGTTTATTGGCATCGTGTAAGCCATCAATAAAGGCGCGTTCAAACAAAGGCGTCAAATAAGGGCCCATGATGGTGTAAGGAATTTTCTCCGGGTCAGCCCAGGGCAGTGAAAAGGAGGATAGCTGACTGACTTTGACTGCATTGCTTTTGTCTGTCGGATGTTCAATGAAGAGTGCCTTCTCACCCATAGATAAGGTCTCATCACGTACTTCATCCGACATGTCATGTATTTTTCCGCCACGTAGCGGATGACGGAAGAACAGATACATGTAGATAAGCACCGACAGCGCATGACGGTCAGTAGAAATGCTTGGCAATACGCGGTTCGGATCCTCTTTGGAAAGATGGCTGGTTTTCACCACTTCCGGAGCGATAAAATCCGGGGTGCCCACGACGTCGGGAGGATACTTTCCAGGGACAACCAGGCCGTCTACGTCAATGATGCAGGCATGTCCCATTTCTGGATCGATAAGCACGTTTTTATAGCTTAGATCGCTGTGACAGAGACCTGCCGCATGCATCCTTCTGACGGCTCTTGTTAGCAGCAGACAGACCTTGAGATAGGTAAGCGTATTGCCTCGTTCACGTGGGTCGAGAAATTTATTCTGGTTGCTGGCGCTGGCAAACCATTTGCCTTCCTTTTCACGGCCTTTTATGCCAAGAAAATCATCGTTTTTAGAGCCGTATTTAAAGAAAAAGTAGCTTTTGTAGGTTGGAACCACGATGCCGATTTTATCCCCATGCTCAACAACGTGGGTCGGCCAGCAAAACAGGTCCTTCCAGTATTCACCTCCGGACTGGCCAAAAATGTTTTGCCTGTAGCGTCCGGTGATCATATCAATCCGATCCCGGGCCTGCTCGTTCTGCGGTTTATGATAAAAAGCGACGACGTATGATTTATCAGGCGAGAAGTAAACATCCTTCATCGAGCCCGAACCAATTACCTCGTCAACATACTGGACTGTTTCGCCGTCCTTTGTTTTGCACGTAACAATATTTGCCATATTGATCACCGAAGAAGCGTATCCCTTACCACAACACCGCAATAGTGCGGTCATCGTGGTTCCCTGTGGAGAAAAAGTTAAGCCAGTCGCCTAACCTCTCAGGCGCAATACTGGCGTCTGTAAGGACAGGGATGAGCTCATCAAGGAGACGGGTCCATTTTTCGTCACTGCGAAGCCCGTTATCTGTCTCAAACAGAGGGTCTGATACGCCATCTGTCATGAGGATCAAGTGAGATACATCATTCCATTTACCCACGCTGATGCGGCCGCTAAACGAGGGGTCTGCGATAATGCTCTGGTCAAGAAAGCGGGTTTGTCCTGCGTATTCTCCGCTATCGGGATTTCCCAGTATCCTGACTTTACCGGAAGGGCTGTATGCACCTATCGCACCATCACCAAGCCAGAATGCAGCCGCAAACAGCTCGTTATCAGTTCGTAGCGCTACAGTTGCCAGTAGGGTTGTTGAATAGGATTTCACAGGTTGTTCTGCACAAATGGCTTCGTTCTGGATACTGTTGACCGCGAGCGTAGCTGCCTGTTTAAAATGATGAAGCATGGCGTTTATGGTTGCCTGCTGATCGCTCCCTTCCCACGCCGTGATGTGCTGCTTTAGATGGACGCCTTTCAAACCACTGAGCTGATTGAAAAGGTAATCGCCAGCCGTTTGGACTGCAATCCGGGAGCCTTCCCGGGAATTTACCGCACTACCGGCCCCGTCTGCGACCAGCATGACAGACCATCCTGTTTCCTGGCAGTGGTTGATATAGAAGTCGTCATCTCTGAAGCTCCCGGCATGCTCATGAGATCGTCCCCGGCGACTGGCGGCAGCAATACGTATGTCACCCCTGACCAGGCCAGCAGCGTCCAGATGGGACTTAGGGTAGGAAGCGTCTGCTGGTGGCTCTACCACCTTCCACAGGCTTCTCGGATCGGGATTGACTATAAAAAGCTGTTTTGTTTCGCATTCGTCGTGCGAAGCGCATGACCAGAGTACTGAAAGCTCTATATCGCCGCTTTCGGTGGGTGTACCTGTCAGCAACTTATGCTCTTTGTCAAAGGTCAGGCCAATGTTCCTGGGAAAGACAACGTCCCTGACAGTAGCCTGCTGGCCCTCATCCAGAACTATAGCAACCGGCGAAGAGAAACGTTCGCCTGCGCGGGCGTTGGGAATAACTATTTTAGCTCTCGGGGGAACGGCAGGTGGCACAGCTAATCCGGCCCGCTGCTGGCCTGTCGGTATCTGCCCGGGTTTTAATACCAGGGAAGACAGGTTTTCGTCTTCCCTCTGTGCTGGTTTATCAAATTCGTAATAAGGCATCAGCTTCCAGAACGGAGGATGAGGTTCATTTTCTGGCAGGGGTTGCAGTAATGGTGTATCGGTAGCGTCAATGCCCGGGTTATCAGCATCACTTACGACCGTTTGTTGCTGATCGGAAAGGCTGGATGCTGACGAGGGGGCGATCTCTGCGTCGTTATAACCTTCGCTAACCCGCGCAGATAAACCCTGTGCAAGGCTCTCAATCCGCTCTTTAAGCCGCATAATCTCTTCAGTAAGGGAAGGGTCGTGCGATAGAAGAAAAAGCCGCTCACCTTCTACAGGGTGGCCCAGCTCAGACAGCACTAAGCGGATAATCTTCTCTTCAAGTAAAACATTTTGCGACATCAACCTCTCCCTCTGTTTACGTCGAAGTTAGTGTTTCCGCCATCATTGCTGAATGACAGACCTGTTTCACACCACGGGCAGATCACGTCATCCGGGCCGTCAATGCACAGCAATTTTCCGCATGAGCACAGGGCAAACGCACTGGCATTACCGCAGTGAGGGCAACCCGGTACGCCATGCAGTTCGCTGGTGTTTACCTGCAAACCGGTAGCGGTGGCATCTGACCATGCAAAATAGTCTTCATCGATGGGATAGCATCCGGCAATATTAAAGCTGTTCAGGTTCAGGCTGAAATCGAGCCCGGAAATCCTTGCTGGTGGCCGTTCATACTTCATCAGATACGGACGACGGGTCTTGCTGCAACGGCCGGTAAGCGTAACGCAGTTTTCGTCGTACGCTTTTACTGGCTCGTCCTTGGCCAGCCGGACTATGTATTCAGTCTGGCTGAGCTCAGGTTGTTTGTCGTCTCCGACGCTGCGGCTGTGCGCCGTAACCGAGGCTGTGATCCATTTGATGAAGCGGGTAAAGTCCCCTTCCTGAGACTCGGTGAACAGCATGACATTCTCTGTCAGTTGCCGCAGGGTATTCAGGTCCGCTGACGGCCCCAGGCCAACGGCAATGAGATTCACTTTACTCGCGTAGTGATCCTTCCAGCGCTTCACTTCTGCGGTTGTGTCGTCAGTCGGACGTCCGTCGGTAAGGAGATACACGACGGGTTTCCAGTCGCCTTTAGCCTCATGAGTGGTTTTTCTGACCTGGGTATCAATTTGTACGGTCAGCTCACGCAATGCGGCCCCAAGGCTCGTACCGCCGCCAACGGGAAGGCGGGGAGGGTAGAACGAGGCAATTTCGTGAAGAGGTACAATCGTACGGGCTACACCGGCAAATGCGATTACCGAAACCCAGGCTGTTTCAAGTGCGTGTGGATCCTTTCTTAAATCTCCGATGATCATTTGCAGACCATCAGTCATTTTTTTCAGGTTTTCACCAATCATGGACTCTGAACAGTCCAGGACAAAAAACACGGGAAGGCGTCTCATAATTTTCCTCGTACGGCTGGTACGGCCAGCAGAAAACGTTGCTGTACAGAAAGGTGCTGCCCGGAAAGCAGCACCTTTCTGTCTGTCAGAGCACCAGCTGGATTTCTGGTGGAGGAGGGGGAAGGGTATCAGTTCCGTTATTGATCCCCGCGCTTGTGCTGCCGGAAGACACGCTGGCCGATACCCATTTAAAGAAACCTGCAAACGCGGTTGAATCTAGCGTCTCCAGAGACACAACCTTATCGGTAAGCTGTTTTAAGTGCTCATGGCCTGCTTTAGGACCAACGGCGCAGGCAATGATGGATCCGAATCCCCGGCCGCGAATCGCTTTTACCGCTTCACCGTACGCCAGGGCATCAGAAGGGGTTCCATCAGTCATCAGGAATACCAGAGGACGCCAGTCTCCTTTTGTATCACCATCTGAGCGACGTACATCCCGTTCAACACACTGCATCAGACATTCAAGGGCAGCACCGGTGAACGTCCCGCCTGCGCTTGGCACAACGATGTCAGAAAACTGGAAGTCTTCCAGCGGCGTGAGAGGAATGAACTCACGCGCCTCATTGTCATAGGTGATAATGGAGATATGAACGCTTTCGAGGGCGTAGGGATCCTGGCGAAGAGCGCTAAGCATCGCCTGAATTCCAACGTTAACGGAATGGATGGACTCACCGCGCATCGAGCCGGATGTGTCGATAACAAGGTAAACAGGCAGGCGGCGCATCACATGTAATTCCTCAGGTGCGAGACAAACGAATCTGATTCTGAAGGCTCACCAATTGCCCTGAGTTTCCAGCCTGTAGCCTCGCGTATCAGCTCGGCAAAAACCATGGAGCGCTGGCTGGCGAAGGCGGGTCCGCCAGAAAGATCGAATCGTGCCATTTCAATATTACGGGCATCTACTGCCCGGATGAAGGCATTCTGAACTTTACCAAAGTGCTGCTGGAGCTTTTCACCATTGTAGATCTGAACGATGAACACAATTTTCTCGTACTGAGCGTCAAGGGAATTCAGGCGCACAATAATTTGCTCATCGTCACCATCACCGGCTCCGGTTCGGTTATCGCCCGTCAGCCAGATATTTCCTGACTTATGGCGAAGGCTGTTGAAAAAGATGATATCGCCATTCACAAGCGTTGGTTTACCATTTTCCACATTGCCGAGATCGGTCACCTTTCCGGCTGAATTACACAGGAAAGCGATCACATCAAGGTCGTATTCTTCTTCTTTTTTACCAAAGATCCCGCCGAGGAAACCTTTCTTTTCCTCATTAATATCCCAACCCAGGCCGATAGTAACGGACGAGAGATCGTATTCATTTTTTTTCAGGCTTACGCCCTGGCCTTTGCTCAGACTGACAGACATGACATCCCCTTAATTAATAAAATTATAAGACCACGTTTACTTCTGGCGGCGGCGGTGGCAGGTCTTCAAGACCGATCACTTCTTTTTTGCTGGACTCCACTTTCTGACTGCCTACCGAAATGCTCGCACTGACCCATTTAAAGAAAGCTTTAATCGTCGAACTGTCAGCTGTATCGAGCTGAACCACGATTTCAGTGATTTCTTTGAGGACGCTGGTATCGGCATCATGCCCGGCTGCACATGCCACAACAACGCCGGTTCTGGCCGCTTTAAAGTCATTCAGGCCTTTACGCCAGTCATCATTCGGACTTCCATCCGTCATCAGGAATACAAGGGGACGCCAGTCACCTTTAGTGTCAGCCGTCGTTTTCTGTACTTCTTTGGCAATGGAGCTGGCCGTCAGGGTAAGCGCTTCGCCAAGAGAGGTGGTGCCGCTGGCTGTTAGTGCTGGCATCTGGAAACTCAGGAGGTCTGTCAGGGGGACTGCCTGTCGGGCTGAAGAATCAAAGGTGATCACTGACACGTAAGCCGTTTCGAGTGCATACGGATCCTGTTTCAGCGTGGTAAGCAGCGTCTGAACGCCATTCTTAACCGCTTCGATAGGCTCTCCGTGCATAGAGCCGGACGTGTCGAGTAGCAGATATACGGGTAAGCGTCTCAAATGTAATTCCTTCTTAAGAGATCGGAAGAGGAGAGTAGTTTCAGGAAGAGGCCAGAGTTTGTAGATTTGATAAAACGGCACGACATCTGTCGGGTGGAGATTAAATACTCAGAAGCGGCATTAAAGAAATAAGTTAACCACCATTGAATTACCGACATGTGAATGGCCTCTTATCAGAGAAAAAAATTCAGACCGTACTGGAATATAAATTTCTGAAAAAAACTCCGGCAAAAATAAACTTTCTTATGTATGAAAATCATCATACATCACAGATCTGCATGAATGGAGTGTAAATCGCCCAAAGATTGATGTGTAGCACAAGAGGATGTCAAGACACCAGGTTTTGTAGGCAGAAAGGCGCTGCTGACATTGCGGGAGGAGAATAGATCAAAACTCCGTCACGCAGATACAGAGGTGAAATATGACAAAACCGGGGTTTTCACCCCGGTCTGAGATTTAGCGTCAGGACTTTTTAGCGCTGTATTCTTTTATCAGTTCATCAACGGAGTGCAGAGCCAGCTTCTCTACCGCTTCACTTCGGGTCGAGCCACTCAGCGCAGCCAGACGGTCAATTTTTCTTAAAATCCGCATGCGTAGCGATAATGACACGGCTGTTTTTTTATCCTTATCGAGTACGACCTTCCCTGTGGACTCACCGGTTTTCAGTTCAGCATTCTGTGCGAGCGCTTCATTCATCCGGCGAAGGGTCTTTTTATCCAGCTGGCCCGGATTAACGAGATGGTAGGAATGACCTGCCTTGCTGTATTTGATCTCCGCAGAATATGACTCGCGTAGCTCTTTGAGTGCCCGGGTTAATGTCGGCTCTGAGCATTCCAGACTGGTTATAATGTCGGCAGCGGAAACGGGCTTGCCGGTGCCCAGTAAGTTGGCAAGCTTAAAAATCCGGGCCTGTCTGGTATTTAATTGCATCGTAAGATTTAGCCTGCTTAAAGGGTTAGTGGTTCAATAGGCTGAAAAATGAAGGTACTGCTCATCTTTCGAATAACCGGGTGATCGCCTAACGCTTCAACCGGATCAATGTGTTCTAAGCCTGCAAAATTTACTGACGACATCTGGCTGCGACTGCATTTGCAGGACAGGATATACTCATCCTCCAGATAGCCGGTCCGCTTACTGACCCGTTGCGTAAAGCCTGACACAATCACGTTGTCGAACGGTAGCGTATGTAAAACGATACCGACCAGGCGGAACAAGCAGCCATGGACGTGGCGGGCATAGTTTTCGCGTACGGCTTTTTGCGTCATGGCTTTTTCCGTCAGCTCCGTGCCCCGGGCATTAACGCCGTAAATCTTATCAGGGAAATCTTCAATCTCAGCTAAATCAACATCCAGCAGGACTGCTGATAGCTCCGGCTTTACTTCAAATGCAACAAGCGTTTCACGCGGCCATTCAGTTTCTGCCAGCACACCCGCCAGGTATGATTCGAAAAACGCGGCGTCTGTCCGGAACTGCTGCCGGGCATCTGCCTGAGCCGTGGCGAGCCGTTTTTCATGTTCTTCAGCCTCAAACTTCCAGTTTGCATACTGTTCGGCCCAGGCCGTCCGTTGTTGCTGGTACCGGTGCTGTCGAAGGGTATTCTCACGCTCCACATCAATCAGCTCCTGCTGCCACCGGCGAAGATTTTCGGCGTGGCGCTCAGCTTTAGCTGATTCCGATTCAAACCATTTACCCAGAAAACTAATGCCTTCGCTCTCGGCAGGCTTTTCCGGCAATGCAAGATAGTCTGGCTTTTCTGGACGCACCGGTGCCGGAACCTGAAAAGGCGACGTTCTGTTATGCAGGTATACTGCTTCCAGCTCTGCCCAGCTGATGCCTGTTTTAGGATCCGGCGTCAGCTCGTGAATATTACGGATTGCGGTCACCGCTGACATGAGATCAGCGGCTTCCTCCTCAAGCGCCTGTCTGAGCCCCGGGTCGGTAGCCGTCCGGTTCCCACCTCCGGAACGCGCGGCCCGATCAAGCCGGGTACGGTAACTCAGCCCGGTACCGGGCAAGCCCAGATTGGCATAGGTCCCCCGGCTTCCAAAAGAAACGGAAGCACCTCTCGGCCCGACACTCAGGCTCGGTGCACCGTTACTCAGGTTGAGGCGAACACCAGGAATAATGTTGATCGACTTTCTGAATCTGAACCCCATTATGATTTCCTTAATGATGCTGGGTCACGGTAAGTAATCTGATTCCATCAGCGCTTTGCTCGTTCTGTAACCCATAAAAACGAGCTCTGTCCAGAATGCCAGCCGCCCAGCGGCGATGTGTGGCGGGTTCACACATTGCTCCCTGCGACTTAAACACGGCCTGGGTAGAGTTCAGGATCCGCAGAGCGTCAGAATGCTCACCCTGAGTGACCATCAGCGCGTTTTGAATGACCTCTATCTGACCCGGGTGAATGGCCGTTTTCCCAACAAGCCCATGTGCCATATCAAGAGCCAGCTCTCTGGCCATTACGGCATGATCGTCAATATGCTCACATACGGGCGCGGTCAGGGCAAAATCACGCGGGCCGAAGACCGAAACGAGCATTTTGATGACGTAGCCCATCGGGCTGTCATACAGCGTCAGGTCCCGGGGACGGCGAAGCGACACAACGTTCATAAGATCGTTGCCGCCGATTCGAAGCGCAATAATGCGGTCGTGGCAGGGATGTTCCACCAGACGGGTGGCCAGCTCCCGCATCTGAACCACGTCAAAGACGTCTTCTGTTTCCAGCGTTGGCATCATGCACAGGTGAGTCCCGCCCATGATATCCCACCATTCAGCTAACGAACTGAGGGTAAATTTCGGCAACACAAACCCGTCGACAGCGGAAAGATCATAATGCGCTTTTAACCATCTGCCCATTTCGGCATGCCGGGGGCGAATGAACACCAGAGGCCAGTCATTTTTACCCAGGCTATGCATGCTGTTACTGAGCTCGTGCAGCAGGTGCTCCAGATTTTTGAGGGCGACGGGGATGTCTGCTTCACTGACAGCATCCTCCAGGCAAATCACCAGAGAGCGCAAACCCGGGATTTTCCCGTGCAGGACGGCATCAGCAATATCTTCCCGTGTTGCAGGCATGTATAGCGTGGCTCCCAGATTCCAGGGAGAAAGACGATTTTTCATCAAAGTACCTTCTTGATAATGGTTACAGCCCGATACTGGCCGAGGGTTCCCCCCATTTCTGTAACAACTATTCCCTTTTCACGAGCAAGCCCTACAAGCAAGGCAACGTCCGAGTCGTCAATAGAACGCACAAATACATGGTCCGGTACCCGACGTAATACAGCCCGGGTTGCTTCAGCAATACCGGGTTTTATACGATTGACGCTGTCCACTTTAAATTCATCGGCCAGGAACGCGATAACGTCGCGACTTGTCTGCCATAAGACCCGGGCTGACTCCGTATTCCAGCTCAGGGGAGCGAGGGATGACGGGGTTAACTTCTTACGGAAATGAGCGACGGTATCGACAAGCATCCGGCTGCATTCGAATTCACTGAGATGCTCGCAAACCATGCACCCGTGTAATCCTTCAGAGGACCACACTGACCGGGAGATCAGGCCTGACACCGGCGCACCCATGATGCCAAAAGGAATGAGCCAGTCATCATCACTGGCTGCAAGCCAGGAGCAGCCACAGGGATCGGCCAGGACAACCAGTCGCGGCTGCTCAGGATAGCCCGGGCGATCTTTCAGTGCGCGTACAAGCTCTCCGGTAATTGCGCCTTTACCTGTCCATCCGTCAACAAAGACAATACCGCTGGTACCATGCCGCTCTTCAATGACGTCGAGGGCTGCACCGTCAATTCCACGATCCCGGATAATGCTGATACCGTAATGCCATGAGGTTTTCCCCATGTCACGCAGGGCCTGGTGCAGCATAACGCCGAGCGGCACGCCAGCCCTGACAAGACTGGCCAGTACAATGGGCTCATCACCAAAGCGTTTGGCCAGAGCAATAGCGAGCTGTGTGACTTCTTTTGCAAGTCTCTCTGCGCCCCGATCCAGCGCCCGGTGAAACAAATCAAGATGCCATTGTGTTGGCGCTGGCTCCTGACTGAGCATGTCCGAATAATGTTTCTTCCCTGACTGAATCAGCTCTTCTTTTTGCTCAACCGGCGTCATCTCAATGACAACCGGCTTTAGCAGAAATTCCACGTCACCGGGCTGGTATGAGCCGGTAAATGTGTCATGTGGCTGCATTTTAATTTTCTCCAAAAATTCGCTGTGAAATGGCATCTGCAAACTGACTCTGACGCGGGATGCCAAACCAGCTGCACAGTTTCATAAAACGATGATCGCTCAGGCTGTCGCCCAGGCCAATTACGGGGAAGACTCCGCGTTCAGCCCGAAGTTTTTCAAGCAGCCATCTGACTGCCAGCCCTTTCTCAACCGGGGTGGGAAGCCAGGCCACGTTATTACTGTTGCGGTGGATGTAGAAGCCCTCGGTCGGAAACACCGTTTCTATCTCATCTGCAATGGCATTAAGCTCGTCAAGGCGGGTGCTGTCGCGGTGCTTCATCACCATATAAACCGCCGTTTCACCGTATTCGAAGTTCAGCCTTGCCCAGGCATTGATCCCTTTTGCGTCCATCATTTCAGTGATCAGACGCTGCATCGATGTCAGCTTTTCCTGGTAGGGAGCCAGCTGGCCAAGCATATGGGCCTTCCACTCCTCGTCGGGTTTGCCTTCAGGCGTGAGAATGACGGCCCCGTGCGTGGTGATTGCCCAGGAGTGGAAAGGGATCCGGACGCGGCTGATTTCTTCAGTTCCCCGGGCGGTAACAGGTATGAGTTCAGCCTGCTCCAGGAGCCAGTCCACCAACATGGACTGTTCTTCCGTCATAAAGCTTCGTGGATTCAGGGTGCGATCAACGGCACCGGTACGGAATGGCTCCAGGGCCAGCTCGTCCACCATTTTACGACGGGTCTGAAAGAGCGTGTCGTCAAGGTCGCTCAGAACAACGGGTTTATTCATAGGTAACAATCTCCACGACGGGCGCAACCTCAGCCAGGGCTTTAAGAAGCTGCGTGTCAATACTTTCTGCGGGTGTCTCAGTACACACAAGAATACGGTCAAACTGCTGGTGGGCGACGTTATAGACAAAATTGGGGATGCCCAGCCCGTAGTTATCCGTAAAGGAAATGGCGGACTCAATGGCATAACCAACGGCGATAGGGGAGCGGGTGGTCGAACCATAAAGTGCCTGTGCTCCGGCAGCTTCGAGCCGTTCAGCAAGCAGGAACGGCTCCCAGACGAATTCCCCGGTCCCGAGAACCAGAATACGTTCCCCCTTGCGGACGGAGACCTCATGGCCGAGATCGGCCGCAGGTGCGAGCATCCCCAGTCGACCCCAGGACTGTTTTCCCAGGATGTCCCATTCTCCGCGTGAAGTTACGTTGACTTTCGGCATGTCCGGGACAGGTGCATCAGGTAATGGGGTCCATCCCCACTGACCGCTTACAAGCGAAACCGAAGTGACGGGCAAGGATGTGCGCTCCGACAGGGCGTTGCTACTCCAGTCGGTAAGCGTAACGGCGATAACCTGTTCAATATGTTGAAGCTTGCCGGTATTACGCAGGGCAGAAAGCAGGTTAATAAAGGTATTACCGGTGGTTGCCTCGTCATCAATCAAAACCAGCGTTCGTGCGTTGGTAACACGACGTCTTTTCTCTTCATCATCTGGCAGATAGATCAGATGATCGGTGGCGTGGCTGTGTTCTTCCTTGAACTCGCAAAGTAACGTGCCATCAACCGGGTGACGGGTAGAGGTCAGATAGACAGATTCACGATGCTGGTGGCGCACTTCATCAAACACACCGGCCCCTAGCCCAACGGCGGTTTCAGCCATACCGATAAAAAGTACGGGCCCTGTCAGCGTTGCGGGGAACTGGCTGGCAAGCTGTCTGTAGGCCTGCCGCATGACTGAGGGTGGCACGGGAATGTGCCTGCCGAGTACTTTGCTGACAAACAGAAAGGCGCGTTTCGGGTTACGTCTTTCAGCGATATCAAACAGGTCATCGAGCGAAACATCACCCTGGTCGCGGGTTACCTGTATCGTACCGCATGAGAGGGTACGGCGATAAATCATATCTTCGAGGGTATCAGACATAAACACGCCTTAATTCAGATGGTTAGAGAGTGATTCCGGGTAAACGATGACATCTGTGATGGATCTCACTGCAACCGGAGAAAAGGTATTTCTGGCGCTCTGGATCACCGCATCTTCAGACATCAGACCGAGCTTAAAGGCAGCAAACAACCCGGGAAGGTTCACCCCGCTGTGAAGGGTATAACCCACCCCGCCTGACGGACGCATGTTGGTTTCAAGCAGCACCGGGTTGCCATTCACATCGTTTCGCGTCTGAACATTCACCAGCCCGTCGGCCTTCATAACCCGGGCGCAGTCACAAGCCAGTTCCCAGGCGCTTCCTTCGTTTACCAGATACTGGATAGCCCCTTCCTTACGGCGTCCCACGGCTGCGAGTATTTCGCCCTTATCCGCGAGGATATCGACGGAAAATTCCGGGCCTGGCAGGTACGGCATCAAAACAAGGGGTTTAAACGACTCAGAAGCCGATGCTGCTGCAATATACTGTTGCGGACTGACCAGACGATGTTCGGGATGATTAAAGACGGCCATGGGCGAAGCACTGTCATCAAAGCGCCAGAATCCCATGCCATAGATACCCGTCACCGGCTTCACGCATACCGGGCTGTCCGAGAACGGCGGGGCCGCGAGGTGCGTCTTTAATTCTGCCAGCGTATTCACCCGCCAGGACGGTACGACCGGGAGCCCGTTTTGCTCCATAAACTGAGCAAAAGTAACTTTTTCGTCAGCCAGAGTTAACCAGTCGACGCCTGTTGCACCGGTAGTAAGGGTGGCTCCGGTCGATTCAATGGCTGAACGGTGTTCTTCAAACCACTGGCTGTTACGGCCAGTATGAATATGGTGGATGCCGTAGGTCTGAATGGTTTCCTGAATAAACTGAAGACGTTTTTGAGGATCTTCAGGTTCAGTCAAAGAATAATCGGCAACGGAAAGAATTTCATGTCTTTCGTTACGGTGGGAGGCAAATACGGTAATAGCAAAATTATTTTTTTGTGCAAATGATTTTACCCCCTGAATAATATCTCGCTGGGAGGACAAACCTTCCATAAACCAAATTTTCTTGTTCATTTTTTTTAATTATCCGGAACGCCATGCAAATTTATGATTGAGAAGTGAGTCTATGAGTGTCTACGCTACATGTCAATCATAATATGATTAATAACTTCAGTGGTTATGGAGTGCGTCAGTGTTTTTTTTAGTGCCTTATAACGTATTGATATTTAAATTAAAAATAGAAAAATGAACACCATGAAAAGGATTTATTTTTGTGTTTTTGAAGAAAACTACCAAAATTTCCCTTGTCAGAGAACTTCATCATGATATGATTTTCTTCGTCAGTTACTAAATATACCTTTGATTGTCTCGGTCATTACCATTTTAAGGAATAAAACATGGTTTCATTAAGTAAGAACCAGACGGTATCACTCAGCAAAGAATCTTCAGCATTAAGCCAGCTTCAATTCGGTCTCGGTTGGGATCCGGTTAAGAAAAAAGGTCTTCTTGGAGGATTGTTTGGAGGCAACGACTCAATCGATCTCGATGCTGGCTGCGTATTAATGGACAGCACCGGTAAAACAATTGACACCATCTGGTTCCGCAAACTGGAATCCACCTGCGGCGCTGTTGTGCACAGTGGCGATAACCTGACCGGTGAGGGTGACGGTGACGATGAGGTGATTAAGGTCAACCTCTCCCGACTGCCTGCAAACGTTGAATACCTGGCGTTTACGGTAAACAGCTTCCGTGGTCAGTCGTTCAATGACGTCGAAAACGCGTTCTGCCGCGTTGTCGATCAAACCGGCAAAGAGCTGGCTCGCTACAAGCTGACTGAGCAGGGCTCACATACCGGGATCGTTATTTCTTCGCTGCGCCGTAATAACGGCAACTGGGACTTTACCGCCCTTGGCCATGCCTGTCGCGGCCGCACAATTGACGATATGCACTCCGATATCGTTTCAGCGGTTATTCGCTAATGAACCTGACGCCGGGGGGCAATGCCCCCGTTCCAGCCCAGGAGTTGCGGGTCCGGATCACCTCGGGCGGCCAGGTGGATGCTTCGGCGTTTCGCCTGTATGCCGACGGGAAGGTGCAGGGTGATGCGGACATGGTGTTTTATGGTCAGCCACGTAACGATGATGGTACCGTCAGCCTGGTCAGTGAAGGCCAGTACTCAACCTTTACTGTCGCGCTCAACCGGCTGAAACCTGATGTCCAGAAAATTGCGTTCACCGTGACCTGTGACGGTGGGCAGACGGTGTCCGGTCTTCGTAATCTTTCCATCGACGTGGAGCAAGGGGCTACCGGCCTGGTTAGCGGCAGTGTCGAACTGAGCGGCCGTCAGGAAGCAGCCTTAATTCTGGGTGAATTTTACCGTCGTAATAATGACTGGAAATTCCGCTTCGTTGCGCAGGGGTTCAACGGTGGACTTAAACCGCTGGCAGAGCATTTCGGCGTAAATATTGCCGACGAACCGGCTCCCGCAGCCCCGACTCCTCCGGTTGTAACCCCTCCGCCAGTTGAGACAAAAATCAGCCTGAGCAAGGTATCGCTGACAAAAGAGAAGCCTGCAATCAGCCTGACCAAACGGGATAACTTCGGTGAAATCCGGATCAACCTGAACTGGCACCGGGGCAGCGGCAAATCAGGCTTTGCAGGCATGTTCGGCTCCAAAGGAATCGACCTGGATCTGGGGGCCTTTGTTGAGCTTCAGGACGGGTATAAATCGGTCATTCAGGCGCTCGGTAATGCATTCGGTAATTATCGCGATGAACCGTATGTTCAGCTCAAGGGCGATGACCGGACGGGTGATGTATCAGACGGCGAGTGGCTGCATATCAATGGACGTGAATGGAAGCATATCCGCGAAGTGCTGATTTACGCCTTTATTTATGAAGGTGTTCCCAGCTGGGACAAGACTGATGGTGTGGTCACCATTCATGTGCCGGATCAACCGCCCATTGAGACCCGCCTGACCGAAGGTGAAAACCGTCGCACATTGTGCGCCATTGCCAGACTCGTAAACGAAAACGGCGCAATTAAAGTCGAGCGAATTAACCAGTACTTCAAAGGCCAGGACGAAATGGACCGGGCATTTGGCTGGGGATTTCGCTGGAGCGCCGGTTCTAAATAACACAGCAACAAAGGAAACAGGTATGAGCTTTTTCGACAAGGTAAAAGGTGCCATTAACTCTGGCCGGGACGAACTGACCCGCCAGGTTGGTCGTTTCAAAAACAAAAAATTTATGCACGGCACCGTTGCTGTATGTGCCCGTATTGCCGTATCGAGTGACGGCGTGAGTTCGGAAGAAAAGCAGAAAATGATGGGCTTTCTTCGCTCTTCAGAAGAGCTGAAGGTCTTCGATACCAATGAGGTGATCGAGTTCTTCAATAAACTGGTTTCAAGCTTCGATTTCGATGTTGAAATCGGCAAGGGCGAAACCATGAAATACATCCTGGCGCTGAAAGATCAGCCTGAGGCCGCTCAGCTGGCCTTACGTGTTGGTATTGCCGTTGCGAAAAGTGACGGTAACTTCGATCAGGACGAGAAACTGGCCTCCCGCGAGATCGCTATCGCGTTGGGCTTCGACCCGGCTGAATTTGGCCTCTGATCCACATCCCTAAGGGTAAAATATGGTTTCCACACACATCGGCTTCCCGACTGAAACGGTCATTGTTTTCATTGCGCTTTCAGTCGGTGCCATCTTTATTGACCTGTTTATGCACCGTGATGACAAGCCCATTTCCCTGAAGAGTGCGGCGCTCTGGTCCGTATTCTGGGTTGTGGTTGCGATGGCATTTGCCGGTTTCCTCTACATCCACCACGGTGCTGAGGTTGCCAGCCTGTTTGTAACGGGTTATGCGCTGGAGAAAGTGCTGTCGGTCGACAACCTGTTTGTCATGATGGCCATCTTCTCCTGGTTCGCCGTTCCTGATCGTTACCGCCACCGTGTTCTCTACTGGGGGATCATTGGTGCCATCGTCTTCAGGGGCATCTTTGTCGCCATCGGTACGAGCCTGCTGAGTCTGGGGCCGTATGTTGAAGTTGTCTTCGCTATCATCGTCGCCTGGACGGCGGTCATGATGCTTAAAAGCGGTGATGACGATGATGAAATTGAGGATTATTCCCAGCATCTGGCTTACCGCATGGTTAAACGCTTCTTCCCTATCTGGCCGAAGCTCAGAGGTCATGCTTTCCTGCTTAACCAGAAGGAAGTGGATGCCGAACTGGCGAAACCAGAAAACAGCGATGTCACCATTGGCCGTGGTAAAAAGGCGGCGCTGTATGCGACCCCTCTGTTCCTGTGTGTGGCCGTGGTTGAACTCTCGGATGTTATGTTTGCGTTTGACTCGGTACCGGCAATCATTGCCGTCAGTCGTGAACCGCTTATCGTCTATAGTGCCATGATGTTTGCTATCCTGGGCCTGCGTACTCTGTACTTTGTCCTTGAAGCACTGAAACAGTACCTGGTTCATCTGGAGAAGGCCGTTATCGTGCTGCTGTTCTTCATCGCGGCAAAACTGGGCCTGAATGCGACCGATCACATTTGGCATCATGGTTACAGCATCGCGGCGACAACCAGCCTGTATGTTGTACTGGGTGTTTTGGCGCTGGGCATTCTCGCAAGCGTCATGTTCCCGGGCAAACCTGAATCTGAGGAAAAGGGGAGCTGATCCCCTGAAGTGTTAACCTGAACAATTACTAATCGAAGAGGTTATTTTATGAGTGTTTCTCTTTCCAAAGGCGGGAACGTCTCCCTGAGTAAAGCAGCTCCGTCAATGAAAAACGTCCTGGTGGGCCTTGGCTGGGATGCGCGTTCAACAGACGGTCAGGACTTTGACCTGGATGCTTCAGCATTCCTGCTGGCCGCAAATGGCAAAGTGCGCGGCGATTCAGATTTCATCTTCTATAACAACCTGACGTCATCTGACGGTTCCGTAACCCATACCGGTGATAACCGTACCGGTGAAGGTGATGGTGATGATGAATCGCTGAAAATTAAACTGGACGCCGTCCCGTCTGATGTTGACAAGATCATCTTCGTTGTCACTATCCATGATGCTCAGGCTCGTCGCCAGAGCTTTGGTCAGGTATCCGGTGCGTTTATTCGCCTGGTCAATGACGATAACCAGACTGAAGTCGCTCGCTACGATCTGACCGAAGATGCGTCCACTGAGACTGCCATGCTGTTCGGCGAGCTGTATCGCCACAATGGTGAGTGGAAATTCCGCGCAGTGGGCCAGGGTTATGCTGGTGGTCTGGCATCTGTATGTGCTCAGTACGGCATTAACGCGTCCTGATCGAAAAGTAACTTTTCACCCGGGGCTGTTAATGCAGCCCTCATTCAACTGTTTGCAGGAGCTAAAAATGGCAGTTTCTCTCGTAAAAGGCGGCAACGTATCTCTGACCAAAGAAGCACCAACCATGAATATCGCTATGGTTGGCCTCGGCTGGGATGCCCGTGTAACTGACGGTCAGGCTTTTGACCTGGACGCTTCCGTGTTCGCAGTAGGCGAAGACGGTAAAGTGCTGTCAGATGCGCATTTCATTTTCTTCAATAACAAAACCAGCCCTGATGGCGCGGTAGAGCACCAGGGCGACAACCGTACCGGTGAAGGCGACGGTGACGATGAGCAGGTCAAAATCGATCTGACCAAAGTCTCAGCAGATATCAAAAAACTGGTGTTTGCCGTTACCATCTATGATGCAGAAGCGCGTAAACAAAACTTCGGCATGGTGAGCAACAGCTTCATGCGCGTTTACAACAACGACAACGGCACGGAAATTGCCCGTTTCGATCTGTCTGAAGATGCCTCAACCGAAACCGCTATGGTCTTCGGTGAACTGTATCGTCATGGCGCTGAGTGGAAGTTTAAAGCTGTCGGTCAGGGCTTTGCCGGTGGCCTGGCGGCTCTTGCCTCCCAGCACGGCGTTAACATCTAAAACAACGCTGAATCATACCCCGGCAATGCCGGGGTTTTTTTTGGTTGCGATCCGCTTTCAGGAGGGAGTAGTAGAAAGGGGACTGGAAATTTCAGAAAGCAGGTCATGTTAATTCAGACCTGAGCCTTTTAAAGGCAGGAAACGGATTTATCTCTGGTTGCTGGTTAAAGCCGGTATTCCGTGCCTTTTATCAACAGAATGCCCCTCTGATATATGTTACTTTTGCGGTTTATGAAGGAACGGGATCTGGAACATAAGATACCCGGTCAATCAAAATTCCAGTTCAACAGGTATAGAAACTTCAGCGTGATGAAATATGGTGTCACACCATATATACGCCTCACCAGAAATCCAGCGTCCTGAACTAAGCCTGGGGAACATATATAAGCGCTGCGCTTTAAAAATAATCAAAAATCAGGAGAGTTAATGTGAATCTACAATCCGGACAAAACATACCGCTTCAGCAATCTGCGATCAGGCTGAATCTTCAGTACCCTGCCAAATCCGGCTTTAAAGGCGAACCCGATACCTGCCTCTTCCTGCTTAATGCTCAGGGAAAGGTAACCGGCGATTCTGACTTTATCTTTTATAATAATCTGTCTTCTCCTGAAGGGGCAGTAAAGCTCGTTACCGGTTCTCAGCAGTCCAGCATTGAGATAGCACTGGATCGTGTTCCGGCGAACGTCAGTAAGATTGCGATCACCGTTGTCATTGATGGTGAAGATACTATCAGTGGGCTCAGTTTATTGAGCATTCAGGCTCCTGGTATCGCTGATTTTCAGGCTGAGACTCAGGGCCGCAGTGAGAAAGCAATCATCCTGGGTGAAGTATATCGGCACAATGGCGCCTGGAAGCTTCGTGCGCTCGGGCAGGGTTTCAACGGTGGTCTTGAGCCTCTGGCCATTAGCTTTGGCGTTGATGTCGCACAGCCAGCTCCGCAGCCAGCAAAGCCCGCTCGTATCAGTCTGGAAAAGAAACTTGAAACCAGATCTCCGCGCCTCGTAAGCCTCGCTAAAAAAGCCTCGGTCAGTCTCACTAAAAATAAACTGGACACCCTTGAGGCAGCGGTTGCATTTGTACTTGACGCATCCGGCTCAATGAGTGGCCAGTTCAGTAAGGGCAACGTTCAGTCTGTGCTGGACCGCATCGCCGTTCTTGCCGCCCAGTTCGACGACGACGGTGAAATGGATGTCTGGGGATTTGGAGAGAAGCACAAGAAGTATCCAAACGTCACACTGGACAACCTGGACACATATATTCAGTCCATTCGCGGGTCTGGAAAGCGTTCAGCCTGGGAGAACCTGCCGGGACTTGGTGGGACAAACAATGAGCCCCCTGTGATGGAAGAAATTGTCGACTACTTTAAGGACTCGAAAATCCCGGTATATGTTGTATTTATTACCGATGGCGGGATCAGCAAGACCCGGGCGATTAAAGATGCAATCCGGCGTTCTGCCAACTACCCCATCTTCTGGAAGTTTGTCGGCCTGGGTGGTTCAAGCTACGGTATCCTCAAAAATCTGGATGACTTTACTGACCGCCGGGTTGATAACACCCACTTCTTTGCCATGGATGATTTCGGTTCGATCAGCGATGAAAAGTTATATGATAATTTACTGGAAGAATTCAGACCGTGGATCGATGAAACAAAAAGGTTAGGCATCCTGTAATACGCACAGTTTTCGCATGGTTAAAGGAGCTCTACAGCAGCTTAATACTGTAGAGCCTTTGTTCACTGGAAATCGTACAGGGAGGAGCATATGGACCGCATCAAGTACCTGAAATGGATAGCTGAAGAATCACCAACTGATGATGAAATCGACAACTACGATAGTATCATTAGTCGGGGCGCAGAAAGGGCCGAGAAGGTTCAGTTGTCTTTAAGCCGATTAAACTTGTTCACCCTTCTTAAAAAACACCCACGCAAGCCCTGCCGACATCGCCCACGCAAGCATCATCGACACCACCGTATGGCTCAAAAAATGATCGCCAATAATCATCTTATAGCAGCCCATCGCCCAGCCCAATGCCATCACCACGATGATGATCGCACCACGACGGCGGCGCAAACTTGGCGCAAACGCAAAGGCAAACAGCGCAAATCCGCTACTGGCATGCGCCGCAGGAAAGCACTTATCAGGAATGGTGTTACGCATACTATCAAGCATCGGCAAATACGGCAGCGTACCATCAAAAATCGTCAAATGCACAGGGCAGACCACATGAGTATATGCCTTCAATGACGCGACAACTGTCGGCACTAGGATCAAAGTCAGCACCAGATACGCAAGCTCACGCACGCGAAATTTTGTCACTGGGACAAGCCACTTGGCAGTGATAGCATTGCCCTTTTTCTCATGATAAGCACGGCAAATGGTCGCAACCAGCAAGTAGATCAGCATCGCCATCAGCAGCTTTTTTAGTCCAGAATACAGTAGCAAATCTGGCAAAAAAGCTTGCTTGGCAACCATCCAATGCCCCATACCCAGATAAAACCAATCAGCGACCATCAGATCAATCTGACTGTGCTCAAGGGTCAGCGTGGCAACGATCGCCATGACAAGAGCGATACTCATCTCAGCAAGTAGGCGTTTATTTGATAAATACGGCATAACAAACCCCACCCCACCGCCCATAATACGAATGGAGTGTGCGGTGGGTTTGGAAAAAATACAGGGAGAAATCAGCGGATGAATGCGGTGCGGTCTTTGACTTTGTCCGCGGTGACATCAAACAGCTTTAATAATGTCGGCGTGATCGCGTCATGGGTCAGGACGGTATCGGTTGCCATTGGCGTGATGCCAGTTTGCTTATCCGTCCAGAAAAATGCAGGCACACTGCGCTGTTCTTTTGGTGCAAAGGCATTTGGCATACCATGTAGATAGACACCGTTCTCACCCAGACTTTCGCCATGATCGCTGACATACAGCATTGAGACATCATAGGCATTGCTGTGCGTCTGCAGCCACTGGATACTTTGAGCGATGAAATCATCGGTGGCAAGCAAGGCATTGTCATAAGCATTGATCAAGGACTGATGTTCGCACTTGGCAAGCTCATTACCTTCACACACTGGCGTGAATTTGGCAAACTTTTCATCATATCGCTTAAAATACGCAGGCCCGTGATTGCCCATTTGGTGCAGCATGATCAGCATATCTTTGCCGTTATTGGCAGCGACAAAGTCATCTAAGCCAACGAGCATACCGACATCGCGGCATTCGTTATAAGGATTGGTGTTGCAGATGGCGTTGTTGGTCGCGGATTTATAATCGGCAAATTGCGCTTTTGGCAGCTTATCCATCACGCCTTTTGAGTCCGAATTATTATCACGCCACAAGATACTTACGCCCAAGCGATCCAGCGTATCCAGCACATTTTCTTGGTATTTGGCGGTATCGACATCATACTCATCCGCGCCCAGATAGCTGAACATACACGGCACAGAATACGCCGTCGATGTGCCGCACGATGTGACATTGCTAAAATTGGTCACGCCATCGATCTTGGCAAGCTGTGGGAAAGTATCGCGCTCATAGCCATTGAAGCTGACATGATCGGCGCGTGCCGTCTCACCGACGACGAACACCACTAGGCGTGGCTTACGCATATCAGGCTTGGTTGCTTGTACCGCGTCTTTGGCGTGATAAATGGTATCTTTTGGCGCACTGGCTTTTTTATACTCAATACTGGCAAGCTTACCCACCGAGTAGATTGGCATGATCGGATTGACATAGCTACGCAGCGGCTTATGCACGCGAAAGAAACTGGCATAATGACTGCTGAACGCCACCACAGGCAGTAAAATCAGCGCAAGACTTGCCACGATCAAGCCCAATCGGCGCATCAAACCCTTGCCCCAAGTCGGATAATCCACCTTAACAAAAGCCACAAGCAAACTTGGTAGCACACCCAAACCAATGATACGCATGATAAACGCTGCGTTTAATAGATCCTTGGTCTCGGCTTGGTCGGTCTGTAGGGCATTTTGGAGCATGGTCGTATCATAGACCGTGCCATAAGTGTCAGTAAAATAACTGGTCACCGCGCCCATGATTAATAGCAAAATCAACACAGGCTTTAGCACATAGCGATACGATGATAACAGCGTGGTGATCAGTAGCATCGCGCCAAAGAGCACGACAGCGATCGTCAGCACAAAGCCGAGATTGTCCGCGATGGGATAGGTTTGGCTGATTTTATCAAAAAAGGTAAGATTGGCGGTCGCGGTCAAGAAAACGGCAACACTCGCCACAAGAACAAACGGACTGACCGAGCGTCGGTACCACACAGAAGTATGCTGCATCATGAGAAACTACTCAAAAAATAAACGGTGGGATAATTGCGGCAATTATACTGCAATTTTTTAAGAAATCCAGTACAATTTATCTGATATAAAAAATTATGCGATACAGAAATATTTCAGAAATTTTATTAGGCAATCATTGCGCAATCCCATACTGAATATACACTTGAGAGTATTTATAATTTGTATCTTGAATTGTCAAACCAAGTGCAACGATTTTTTGAAGTAAACTTCATAAGGTGTTTTCCAACCTAAACATTTACGTGGTCGTAAATTCAGTTTATTGATCACCTGTTGAAT
>NZ_JBJQKD010000015.1:0-134819 GCF_046487065.1 Escherichia sp. WS2035 | reverse complement strand
GATACCGCCACTAAAGCCATATCAAGTAAGAGATGGTGCATCCGGGAGGATTCGAACCTCCGACCGCTCGGTTCGTAGCCGAGTACTCTATCCAGCTGAGCTACGGATGCATCGGGAAACTTACTTTACTGCAGATTTTTTGATACCGCCACTAAAGCCATATCAAGTAAGAGATGGTGCATCCGGGAGGATTCGAACCTCCGACCGCTCGGTTCGTAGCCGAGTACTCTATCCAGCTGAGCTACGGATGCAAATGGCGGTGAGGCGGGGATTCGAACCCCGGATGCAGCTTTTGACCGCATACTCCCTTAGCAGGGGAGCGCCTTCAGCCTCTCGGCCACCTCACCACACGCCTCTTACGAGTGCTTCGAAGAACTTGTTTATCGCTCATCGTCGCTGCGTGGCGCACATATTACTTTCTGAGACTTATAAGTCAAACAATTTTTCCCACACTTTTATCGTTTGCACACTTCACGCTCAATTAGTCTGTAAAAACGTCAAAAAGAGTGTTTTATCAACAGAAAAACGGAGGTCTGACAGATAGCAGTAATGCAAAAAAATGGAGACTTAAGTTGAATGAACGGGAGTAAAGCGAAAAGACAATGGAGTGAAAGAGAAATCTTGAGGGTGCGTCTCACCGATAAAGATGAGACGCGGAAAGATTAGTAACTGGACTGCTGGGATTTTTCAGCCTGGATACGCTGGTAGATCTCTTCACGGTGAACAGAAACTTCCTTCGGGGCATTTACGCCAATACGTACCTGGTTGCCCTTTACCCCTAAAACTGTCACGGTGACCTCATCCCCAATCATGAGGGTCTCACCAACTCGACGAGTCAGAATCAGCATTCTTTGCTCCTTGAAAGATTAAAAGAGTCGGGTCTCTCTGTATCCCGGCATTATCCATCATATAACGCCAAAAAGTAAGCAATGACAAACACATTACATCTAAGCAGTCATGGCATTACATTCTGTTAAACCTAAGTTTAGCCGATATACACAACTTCAACCTGACTTTATCGTTGTCGATAGCGTTAATGCGAATGCCGTGAAGCGAGTCCACGGCATTGCCTGACGCTTATATTATTGCAATTTCGCGCTGACCCAGCCTTTCACACTGGCTAACGCTGCAGGTAAGGCCGCAGCATCCGTACCACCGGCTTGCGCCATGTCAGGACGTCCACCACCCTTGCCGCCCACCTGCTGAGCGACCATACCAATCAGTTCCCCTGCTTTCACACGATCTGTGACGTCCTTAGATACGCCTGCAATCAGAGAAACCTTACCTTCGGCTACCGTTGCCAGCACGATAATTGTCGACCCCAGCTGATTTTTTAAATCGTCAACCATGGTACGCAACATTTTCGGCTCAACACCGCTAAGCTCGCTAACCAACAGCTTAACACCATTAACATCAATTGCCTTACTGGAAAGATTTGCGCTCTCCTGTGCGGCAGCTTGTTCTTTAAGCTGTTGTAACTCTTTTTCCAGCTGACGCGTACGTTCCAGTACTGAACGCACTTTATCAGCCAGATTATTGCTATCGCCTTTCAGCAGATGCGCGACTTCGCTTAAGCGATCGCTGTCTGCATGAACGGTGGCGATAGCGCCTTCTCCGGTTACCGCTTCGATACGACGAACGCCTGCAGCAGTACCCGATTCAGAGATGATGCGGAACAGACCAATATCACCAGTGCGGCTGGCGTGAGTACCGCCACACAACTCGGTGGAGAAATCACCCATGCTCAGCACGCGTACGCGCTCATCATACTTCTCGCCAAACAGCGCCATCGCACCTTTCGCTTTCGCCGCTTCGAGATCCATGATGTTGGTTTCGATCGGCAAGTTACGGCGAATCTGCGCGTTCACCAGGTCTTCGACCGCACGAATCTCTTCTGGTTTCATCGCTTCGTTGTGTGAGAAGTCGAAGCGCAGCACTTTGTCGTTAACCAGTGAACCTTTCTGCGATACATGAGTACCCAGAACCTGGCGCAGCGCAGCGTGCATCAGGTGCGTTGCGGAGTGATTCAGACGAATACGGGCGCGACGAGCCTCATCAACATCAGCCTGCACAGCGTCGCCCACTTTCAGAGAACCCACAGCAAGTTTACCGATGTGACCAATCGCCTGGCCGTATTTCTGCGTATCTTCCACCGCGAAGGAGAAGTTAGCGCCTTTCAGTTCGCCTTTATCACCAACCTGACCGCCGGATTCCGCATAGAATGGCGTTTGATCCAGCACGACCACAGCTTCCTGGCCTGCATTGATGGCATCAACCGATTTACCATCAACAAACAGCGCAGTCACTTTGCCGTTCAGTTCCAGATGGTCATAGCCTTTAAATTCAGATGCACTGTCAACACGGATCATTGCGTTGTAATCTGCACCAAAGCCGCTGGCTTCGCGCGCACGACGACGCTGCTCTTCCATTGCTGCGTCAAAACCAGCTTCGTCAACTTTGATGTTGCGCTCACGGCAAACGTCAGCCGTCAGGTCAACCGGGAAGCCGTAGGTGTCGTACAGACGGAAAGCAGTTTCACCATCCAGCGTATCACCAGAAAGTTTTGCCAGCTCTTCATCCAGCAGCGCCAGACCGCGCTCCAGAGTACGGGCAAACTGCTCTTCTTCAGTCTTCAGCACCTGCTCAACCTGCGCCTGCTGGCGTTTCAGGTCTTCACCCGCAGAGCCCATAACGTCGATTAGCGGACCAACCAGTTTGTAGAAGAAGGTTTCTTTCGCGCCGAGCATATTACCGTGACGCACTGCGCGACGAATGATACGACGCAGTACATAACCACGGTTTTCATTGGACGGCATTACGCCATCCGCGATCAGGAACGCACAAGAACGAATGTGGTCAGCGATTACGCGCAGCGATTTATTGCTCAGATCGGTCGCGCCAGTGACTTTCGCTACCGCCTGGATCAACGTGCGGAACAGGTCGATGTCATAGTTAGAGTTAACGTGTTGCAGCACCGCAGCAATACGTTCCAGACCCATACCGGTATCTACAGACGGTTTCGGCAGCGGTTCCATCGTGCCATCGGCCTGGCGGTTGAACTGCATGAAGACGATGTTCCAGATCTCAATGTAGCGGTCGCCGTCTTCTTCCGGACTTCCCGGAGGGCCGCCCCAAATGTGGTCGCCGTGATCGTAGAAGATTTCGGTGCACGGGCCGCACGGACCAGTGTCACCCATCTGCCAGAAGTTGTCAGATGCGTATGGCGCACCTTTGTTATCGCCGATGCGAATAATACGTTCGCGCGGGATCCCTACTTCTTTTTCCCAGATTTCGTAGGCTTCGTCGTCGCTTTCATAGACGGTAACCCACAGACGCTCTTTCGGCAGGGCAAACCATTTTTCGCTGGTCAGCAGTTCCCATGCAAACTGAATGGCATCGTGTTTGAAATAGTCGCCGAAGCTGAAGTTGCCCAGCATTTCGAAGAAGGTATGGTGACGCGCGGTGTAACCGACGTTTTCCAGATCGTTGTGTTTACCACCCGCACGCACGCAGCGTTGGGAAGTGGTAGCGCGGGAATAATTACGCTTGTCGAGCCCAAGGAACACATCCTTGAACTGGTTCATCCCGGCGTTGGTAAACAACAGAGTTGGGTCGTTATGGGGTACCAGGGAGCTGCTGGCAACTACCTGATGTCCCTTACTATGGAAAAAGTCGAGAAACGCCTGACGGATCTCAGCGGTGCTCTTGCTCATAATTATCCTGAAATCAAGCTAACGAAATATCGCTACCAGCCGTTGCGTGTCGTTAACCGCCCGGCTGGTAACTGAAAAGTGGGAATAAGATAAGTTTTCTTGACTGGGAAGTAAAATCCCGTATGCGTTCAGTCGGCAAAATTTCGCCAAATATCCTGGATATCTTCCATCAGATAGCCACGATAGAGCAGAAAACGCTGGATCTTAACTTTTTCTGAAAAGACAGTTGGCAAAGGTTCGCCATATTTTCGCGTCGCCTGATCGCGCGCCAGTGCGCACCAGTCGATGTCACATTCACGCATCGCTTTTTCTGTCGCTTCGCGGGAAATACCTTTCTGATTCAGTTCCTGACAAATACGCGCAGGTCCATAACCTTTGCGGCTACGGCTGGCGATAAAGCGCGCAACAAATCGGCTGTCATCAAGATAGCCATGTTCATGGCACCAGGCAATAACGCGCTCGTAATCTTCTGCCGTGGCATCAATCTCTTCCGGGCCATTTTTGCCCATAATCGGTGCCGCGAGTTTACGTCGCAGTTCTTGCTCACTGTGATCGCGCACCGCCAGAATGCGTACCGCACGATCCAACAGGCGAGCATATGCCGGGCGACGGGATGTTGATTCTGTCATGGCATATCCTTACAACTTAAAAAAGCAAAAGGGCCGCAGATGCGACCCTTGTGTATCAAACAAGACGATTAAAAATCTTCGTTAGTTTCTGCTACGCCTTCGCTGTCATCTACAGAGAAATCCGGCGTTGAGTTCGGGTTGCTCAGCAGCAACTCACGTACTTTCTTCTCGATCTCTTTCGCGGTTTCTGGGTTATCTTTCAGCCAGGCAGTCGCATTCGCTTTACCCTGACCGATCTTCTCACCTTTGTAGCTGTACCACGCGCCTGCTTTCTCGATAAGCTTCTCTTTCACGCCCAGGTCAACCAGCTCGCCGTAGAAGTTGATACCTTCGCCGTAGAGGATCTGGAATTCAGCCTGTTTAAACGGCGCAGCGATTTTGTTCTTCACCACTTTCACGCGGGTTTCGCTACCCACCACGTTTTCGCCCTCTTTCACCGCGCCGATACGACGGATGTCGAGACGAACAGAGGCGTAGAATTTCAGCGCGTTACCACCGGTAGTGGTTTCCGGGTTACCGAACATCACACCAATTTTCATACGGATCTGGTTGATGAAGATCAGCAGCGTGTTGGACTGCTTCAGGTTACCCGCCAGCTTACGCATCGCCTGGCTCATCATACGTGCCGCAAGGCCCATGTGAGAGTCGCCGATTTCACCTTCGATTTCCGCTTTCGGCGTCAGTGCCGCCACGGAGTCAACGACGATAACGTCTACTGCACCAGAACGTGCCAGGGCGTCACAGATTTCCAGTGCCTGCTCGCCAGTGTCCGGCTGGGAGCACAGCAGGTTGTCGATATCGACGCCCAGTTTACGTGCGTAGATTGGGTCCAGCGCGTGTTCAGCATCGATAAACGCACAGGTTTTACCTTCGCGCTGCGCTGCGGCGATCACCTGCAACGTCAGCGTGGTTTTACCGGAAGATTCTGGTCCGTAGATTTCGACGATACGGCCCATCGGCAGACCACCTGCCCCAAGCGCGATATCCAGTGAAAGCGAACCGGTAGAGATGGTTTCCACATCCATGGAACGGTCTTCACCCAGGCGCATGATGGAGCCTTTACCAAATTGTTTCTCAATCTGGCCCAGTGCTGCCGCCAACGCTTTCTGTTTGTTTTCGTCGATAGCCATTTTTACTCCTGTCATGCCGGGTAATACCGGATAGTCAATATGTTCTGTTGAAGCAATTATACTGTATGCTCATACAGTATCAAGTATTTTGTAGAAATTGTTGCCACAAGGTCTGCAATGCATACGCAGTAGCCTGACGACGCACCGCATCACGGTCACCGCTGAAGCATTCCCGCCGGGTAATGCCTTCACCACGGGCAGTGGCAAAAGCAAACCAGACGGTGCCGACAGGCTTCTCTTCACTGCCGCCATCCGGCCCGGCGATACCACTAATAGACACGGCGTAATCAGCACGAGCCGCTTTCAGTGCGCCTATCGCCATTTCCACCACGACAGGTTCGCTCACCGCGCCATGCTGCGCCAGCGTCTCTTCGCGTACACCGATCATTTGCGCTTTTGCTTCGTTACTGTAGGTGACAAATCCGCGTTCAAACCAGGCGGAACTGCCGGCAATATCGGTAATCACTTTCGCTACCCAACCGCCGGTACAAGACTCAGCAGTTGTTACGGTTGCGCCACGGGCTTTCAGCGCCAGCCCAACCTGTTCGCTTAACTGCATCAGTTCACTTTCAGTCATCACAACCTCTGTCAGTCAAAAATTTATGCCGGACAAGATAGCACTTTCCCGCAAAAGATGGGGACGAGCGATTCATTTTACGAGTCGCGTTCCGAAAAAAGACTGTTGCGGCCAGTCGGTAGAGAAAAAGCGCTACCATGCCGCGTTCACATTGATATGTATTCACAGGGAGAGAATAGCAATGGCAATAAAGAAAACGGATAACACCCCACAAAACGTGCTCAAACAAACCACACAAATGCGTATGTGGGTCATCATTGGCGGCATCAGCGCACTGATTTCCGTGATATGTAAAGTTTTATCTTCTGGCTATCTTGAACCTTTTGACTTCGGTCAGGCTGCGTTAGGCGTTGTCTGCCTGGGATATGCGATATCGCTGTCGAAAAAAATCAAGCAATTACGCCATTCGAATAAACAGTAAGATAACAGAGGGAAGTTTAACCTCCCTCTTGCAAATAGTTACTGCACGCGCGCCAGCGCCACGGCCTGTCCTAACTGCCAGACCGCCATTGCGTAATGAGTGCTGTGGTTATAACGGGTAATAGTGTAGAAGTTCGGCAGACCATACCAGTACTGGTAACCAGTGCCAACATCCAGACGCAGCAAGCTGGCCTGCTGATGATTCCCCAGCGACTGCTGCGGCGTTAGTCCAGCTGCGGCAAGTTGTGAAATGCTGTACCTGGTTTTGAAGCCATTCGGTAAGCCTGGCGCCTGACCGTTTGCCATCACCGCCACCTGATCGCCTTTCACCCAGCCGTGCGCTTTGAAATAGTTCGCTACACTACCGATGGCATCAACCGGATCCCACAGGTTGATATGCCCGTCACCGCTGAAATCCACCGCATATTGTTTGTAAGACGATGGCATAAACTGACCGTAACCCATCGCACCTGCAAAGGAACCTTTCAGATTGAGCGGATCGTCCTGCTCGTCGCGCGCCATCAGCAGGAAGGTTTCCAGCTCACCTGAAAAATATTCCGCGCGGCGAGGGTAATTAAATGACAGCGTTGCCAGCGCATCGAGAATGCGAGTTTTCCCCATCACGCGCCCCCAGCGGGTTTCAACGCCGATAATCCCGACGATAATTTCCGGCGGTACACCATACACCTGCCACGCGCGATTCAACGCATCTTCATACTGATTCCAGAAAACCACACCGTTCTGCACGTTGTCCGGCGTAATAAATTTTTTGCGATAACGCAGCCATGCGCCGTTCGGACCTGATGGCGGTTTCACCGATGTGGTTGGTGCCTGGTTATCCATCAGCCGCAGTACCGAATCCAGACGTTTCGCCTGGGAGAGAATTTCCTGCAACTGCTGACGATCGAAACCGTGTTTGTTCACCATTTTGTCGATGAACTGCTGGGCATTCGGGTTATTGGCGAAGTCACCGCCCATCTGCATCACATTGTGCTGCGGCTCAAGCAGGAAGCCGCCAGACGGCGTTCCGGTGGTCGTTTCAGTCTCAGTAGGTTTTGGCTTGCTGCTACAGGCGGCAAGCAACACAAAAAGGGGAAGCAATGTTACATAACGACGCTTGAACATGAGGGGTCCATTTAACAGATTCAACCAGGGGCAAGTATGGTAAAGCATCCCGCCCCGCACAAGGAAGCGGTAGTCACTGCCCGATACGGACTTTACATAACTCAACTCATTCTCCTCACTACCTTCTTTATACAAACTTTCAAAATAAAATATTTATCTTTCATTTTGCGATCAAAATAACACTTTTAAATCTTTCAATCTGATTAGATTAGATTGCCGTTTGGTAATAAAACAATAAATACTGAAGGAGAGAACAATGATAGAAACCATTACTCATGGCGCAGAGTGGTTCATCGGGCTGTTCCAGAAAGGCGGAGAAGTGTTTACCGGGATGGTAACCGGCATTCTTCCGCTGTTAATTAGCCTGCTGGTTATCATGAACGCATTGATTAATTTTATCGGTCAGCATCGTATTGAACGATTTGCTCAACGTTGCGCCGGTAACCCTGTTTCCCGTTATCTGCTGCTACCGTGCATTGGTACGTTTGTCTTTTGTAACCCGATGACCCTAAGCCTGGGTCGCTTTATGCCGGAAAAGTACAAACCCAGCTATTACGCGGCGGCCTCTTATAGCTGCCACTCAATGAATGGCCTCTTCCCCCATATCAACCCTGGCGAACTGTTTGTTTATCTCGGCATTGCCAGCGGTCTGACGACGCTGAATCTGCCACTTGGCCCACTGGCGGTGAGCTATCTGCTGGTTGGTCTGGTCACCAACTTCTTCCGCGGCTGGGTAACCGATCTGACCACCGCCATTTTCGAGAAAAAGATGGGCATTCAACTTGAACAAAAAGTTCGTCTGGCAGGAGCAACATCATGACACGCATTCGGATCGAAAAAGGAACGGGTGGCTGGGGCGGCCCGCTTGAGCTGGAAGCCACGCCGGGCAAAAAAATCGTCTATATCACCGCCGGTACCCGGCCTGCGATTGTTGACAAACTGGCACAGCTTACTGGCTGGCAGGCTATTGACGGATTTAAAGAAGGTGAACCCGCGGAGGCGGAAATTGGTGTCGCGGTAATCGACTGTGGCGGCACATTACGCTGCGGCATCTATCCGAAACGGCGTATTCCCACCATTAATATCCACTCGACGGGCAAGTCTGGCCCGCTGGCGCAGTACATTGTGGAAGATATTTATGTCTCTGGCGTAAAAGAAGAAAACATCACTGTAGTGGGTGAGGCGACACCACAACCCTCTTCCGTGGGCCGTGACTATGACACCAGCAAGAAAATCACCGAACAAAGCGATGGTTTACTGGCGAAGGTGGGAATGGGTATGGGTTCTGCCGTTGCCGTGTTGTTTCAATCTGGTCGTGACACCATCGACACTGTATTAAAAACCATTCTGCCGTTTATGGCGTTCGTCTCGGCGCTTATCGGCATCATTATGGCTTCCGGTCTTGGCGACTGGATTGCCCACGGTCTTGCTCCGCTGGCGAGCCATCCACTGGGTCTGGTCATGCTGGCGCTCATCTGCTCCTTCCCGCTGCTTTCACCTTTCCTCGGCCCAGGCGCAGTTATCGCACAGGTTATCGGCGTATTGATTGGCGTGCAGATTGGTCTCGGCAATATTCCGCCGCATCTGGCTTTACCGGCACTGTTTGCCATCAACGCGCAGGCGGCCTGCGACTTCATCCCGGTCGGTTTGTCGCTGGCGGAAGCTCGTCAGGACACGGTTCGCGTCGGTGTCCCTTCTGTTCTGGTGAGCCGCTTTTTAACCGGCGCGCCAACTGTACTGATCGCCTGGTTTGTCTCCGGTTTTATCTATCAATAGAGGCTGAAACATGACCGTTATTTATCAGACCACCATCACCCGTATTGGCGCGAGTGCCACTGACGCCCTCAGCGACCAGATGCTCATCACCTTTCGTGAAGGCGCGCCAGCGGATCTCGAAGAGTATTGCTTCATTCATTGCCACGGCGAGTTGAAAGGTGCACTCCATCCCGGTTTGCAATTTACGCTCGGGCGGCATCGCTATCCGGTGACCGCCGTTGGCAGCGTGGCGGAAGACAACCTTCGCGAACTGGGTCATGTCACCCTGCGCTTCGATGGTTTAAGCGAAGCGGAATTTCCGGGCACTGTCCATGTGGCAGGCCCTGTACCCGACGATATCGCGCCGGGATCGGTTTTGAAGTTTGAATCTGTTAAGGAGTAAAAAATGAATCAGGTTGCCGTTGTCATCGGTGGTGGGCAAACCTTAGGCGCGTTCCTGTGCCACGGTCTGGCTGCCGAGGGGTATCGCGTGGCGGTTGTCGATATTCAGAGCGACAAAGCCGCAAATGTGGCACAAGAAATTAACGCCGAATATGGTGAAGGAACAGCGTACGGTTTTGGTGCTGACGCCACCAGCGAGCAAAGCGTTCTGGCGCTTTCTCGTGGGGTAGATGAAATCTTTGGTCGCGTGGATTTGCTGGTCTACAGCGCCGGAATAGCAAAAGCAGCCTTTATCAGCGATTTCCAGCTTGGAGATTTTGACCGTTCGCTACAGGTGAATCTGGTGGGTTATTTCCTGTGTGCCCGTGAATTTTCGCGTTTGATGATTCGCGACGGGATTCAGGGTCGCATTATTCAGATCAACTCGAAATCCGGCAAAGTGGGCAGCAAACACAACTCTGGCTACAGCGCAGCGAAATTTGGTGGCGTCGGGCTGACTCAATCACTGGCGCTGGATCTGGCGGAGTACGGCATTACGGTGCATTCGCTGATGCTCGGTAACCTGCTGAAATCGCCTATGTTCCAGTCACTGTTGCCACAATACGCGACCAAGCTGGGTATCAAACCGGAGCAAGTCGAGCAGTATTACATCGATAAAGTACCGCTCAAACGCGGCTGCGATTATCAGGATGTGCTGAATATGCTGCTGTTCTACGCCAGTCCTAAGGCGTCGTACTGCACTGGTCAGTCGATCAATGTCACCGGCGGTCAGGTGATGTTCTGATCAACAGCGGAGATCTTTTAAGGATCTCCGCGCGACTAATAGAATGCCTGATGCGCTACGCTTATCAGGCCTACAGGACTTCCGCCACTACATCACGGAGAAGTTATGGTATCCGCACTCATCACCGTCGCCGTTATCGCCTGGTGTGCGCAACTGGCCTTAGGCGGTTGGCAAATTTCTCGTTTTAACCGTGCCTTCGACACACTATGCCAACAAGGGCGCGTTGGCGTGGGACGTTCCAGCGGGCGCTTTAAACCACGGGTCGTGGTCGCCATCGCGCTGGACGATCAGCAGCGCATCGTCGACACCTTGTTTATGAAAGGACTGACCGTCTTCGCCCGACCGCAAAAAATTCCCGCAATTACCGGCATGCATGCGGGTGATTTACAGCCCGATGTGATCTTTCCCCATGATCCACTATCACAGAATGCTCTATCATTGGCGCTTAAACTGAAACGTGGATAATTTCGTTGTGAATGTTACTAGCTTGCGAAGTTATCATTTTGAAACCTAAATCAGGTAATCACGCCCATGAAACCTCGTCAGCGTCAGGCCGCCATTCTGGAGTATCTGCAAAAGCAGGGTAAATGCTCGGTTGAAGAATTGGCGCAATACTTTGACACCACAGGCACAACCATTCGCAAAGATCTGGTCATTCTGGAACATGCCGGAACCGTCATTCGTACTTATGGCGGCGTGGTGTTGAACAAAGAGGAATCCGATCCGCCTATCGATCATAAAACGCTTATCAACACCCACAAGAAAGAGCTGATTGCAGAAGCTGCCGTTGGTTTTATTCATGATGGCGACTCAATAATTCTTGATGCTGGCAGTACCGTGTTGCAGATGGTGCCTCTGCTCTCACGTTTTAATAACATCACGGTGATGACCAACAGTCTGCACATCGTCAATGCGCTATCCGAACTGGATAACGAACAAACTATCCTGATGCCAGGCGGAACATTTCGTAAAAAATCGGCCTCATTTCACGGGCAACTGGCAGAGAATGCCTTCGAGCATTTCACCTTCGATAAATTGTTTATGGGCACCGACGGCATCGATCTCAATGCGGGCGTAACCACGTTCAACGAGGTTTATACCGTCAGTAAGGCGATGTGCAATGCCGCGCGCGAAGTGATTTTGATGGCTGACTCATCGAAGTTTGGTCGTAAAAGCCCCAACGTGGTTTGTAGTCTTGAAAGCGTCGATAAGCTGATTACCGACGCAGGTATCGATCCAGCGTTTCGTCAGGCGCTGGAAGAAAAAGGGATCGACGTGATCATAACCGGAGAGAGCAATGAGTGAAGCACTACTGAACGCGGGACGTCAGACGTTAATGCTGGAGTTGCAGGAAGCAAGTCATTTACCGGAACGTCTGGGCGATGATTTCGTTCGCGCCGCCAATATCATCCTGCACTGCGAAGGCAAAGTGGTGGTTTCGGGAATTGGCAAATCGGGCCACATTGGTAAGAAAATCGCCGCAACGCTTGCCAGCACCGGCACACCGGCTTTTTTTGTCCATCCGGCAGAAGCACTGCACGGCGATCTGGGGATGATTGAAAGCCGCGATGTGATGCTGTTTATCTCTTATTCCGGTGGCGCGAAGGAACTGGATCTCATTATTCCGCGTCTGGAAGACAAATCTATCGCGCTGCTGGCAATGACCGGAAAACCGACGTCACCGCTGGGCCTGGCGGCGAAAGCGGTGCTGGATATCTCCGTAGAACGCGAAGCCTGCCCGATGCACCTTGCGCCGACCTCCAGCACCGTGAATACCCTGATGATGGGCGACGCGCTGGCGATGGCAGTCATGCAGGCGCGTGGTTTTAATGAAGAAGATTTTGCACGCTCCCACCCAGCCGGGGCACTGGGCGCTCGCTTGCTGAACAAAGTGCATCATCTTATGCGTCGTGACGATGCCATCCCGCAGGTAGCGTTAACCGCCAGCGTGATGGACGCGATGCTGGAACTTAGCCGCACCGGTTTAGGTCTGGTGGCAGTGTGCGATGATCAACGACTGGTGAAAGGCGTCTTTACCGACGGTGATTTACGTCGCTGGCTGGTTGGCGGCGGCGCACTCACCACGCCAGTCAATGAAGCGATGACGGTCGACGGCACCACGTTGCAATCGCAAAGCCGTGCCATCGACGCCAAAGAAATCCTGATGAAACGAAAAATCACCGCCGCACCGGTAGTGGATGAAAACGGCAAACTCACCGGCGCAATTAACCTGCAGGATTTCTATCAGGCCGGGATTATTTAATCCTTCAGCCCCAGACGTTTCGCCAGCCGATGCAGGTTGGCGACGTCGGTTTCCAGCATCCGCGCACAGGCGGCCCAGTTGTGATGATTTTGCGCCAGTGCCTGACGAATGGTTTCACGCTGGAACGCTTCTGTCGCTTCACGCAGATTTTGCTTAACAACGGGCACCGCCGCCGCTTCTGGCGGCGGCAACGTCACCTCAGGAAAAGCAAAATGTTGCGCCTCAAGAATCACTTCATCGCCGCTGCGGGTGGCTCTCGACAATACTACCGCCCGATGAATAGCATGTTCCAGTTCGCGCACGTTTCCCGGAAAATTGTAGTGTTGCAGTAAATTTCGCGCTCCGGCACTTAATACCACGCGGGAGAGCCCCAGCCGCAAACGACACTGCTCGCAGAAATACCCCGCCAGCAGAATGACATCATCGCCCCGCTCACGCAGCGGCGGCACTGAGAGTGGAAACACGCTCAGGCGGTGGAACAAGTCAGCGCGAAATCGCCCTGCCAGTACCTCTTCGCGTAAGTCACGGTTAGTCGCCGCCAGCACGCGCACATCGACCCGCAAACTGCGGTCATCGCCAACGCGTTGAATATCGCCATACTGCAACACCCTCAGCAGCTTGGCCTGCAATGCCAACGACAACTCGCCGATCTCATCGAGAAACAGCGTGCCGTTATCCGCCATTTCAAACTTCCCGCTGCGGTTACTGATAGCACCAGTAAACGCCCCTTTCACATGCCCGAACAACTCACTTTCCGCCACACTTTCCGGCAGTGCGGCACAGTTGAGATAGACCAGCGGATTCACCGCCCGTGGCGAGGCTTCATGAATCGCTTTCGCCACCAGCTCCTTACCGGTTCCCGTCTCACCGCTAATTAAAACGTTGAGATCGGATGCCGCCACAATCTCAATCTCTTTTTTCAATTGCGTCATGCCTGGGGACAAACCAATCATCTGCGTCTGTTTCACCGCTTCAAACGGCGCGGCATCGCCTGGCAGCATATTCTGGCTTTCCAGTTGTTCAATCAGTAACGCATTGCTTAACGCTCCCGCCGCCAGCGCAGCAATCAGGCGTAACTCTTCGTCGCTGAAAACATCGAACTGATCGGGCTGCATCCCGTCGAGCGTCAAGGCACCGATCAGGTTTTGCCCGGCAAACAACGGCAAACCAACGCAGGCGTGAACCTTCAGACTCTCCTGCCCTGGAATCAGACCGTCATAAGGATCGGGCAATTCGCTGTCTGCGGGAAAGCGCACCACATCACCCGCGCGGGCAATCGCTTCCAGCCGTGGATGCCCTTCCAGCGCAAAGCGTCTACCGAGTACATCCTTCGCCAGCCCGTCGATGGCAAGCGGAATAAACTGCCGCGAGTCGTAACGTAGCAACGCAGACGCATCGCACTCCAGCACCTGACGCAGCGTAGTGATCAGGCGCTGAAAACGATCCTGATGACCAATCCCACGCTGCAATTCGATGGCGATATTCGCCAGCACATCAACGGAAAAACTCATCTTTGCCTCACTGTCAATTTGACTATAGATATTGTCATATCGACCATTTGATTGATAGTCATTTTGACTACTCATTAATGAGCATAATTTTATTTATAGAGTAAAAACAATTAGATAAAAAACTGGCACGCAATCTGCAATCAGCAAGACATCTTTTTAGAACACGCTGAATAAATTGAGGTTGCTATGTCTATTGTGGTGAAAAATAACATTCATTGGGTTGGTCAACGTGACTGGGAAGTGCGTGATTTTCACGGTACAGAATATAAAACGCTGCGCGGCAGCAGCTACAACAGCTACCTCATCCGCGAAGAAAAAAACGTGCTGATCGACACCGTCGACCATAAATTCAGCCGCGAATTTGTGCAGAACCTGCGTAATGAAATCGATCTGGCGGATATCGATTACATCGTGATTAATCATGCAGAAGAAGACCACGCCGGAGCGCTGACCGAACTGATGGCGCAAATTCCCGATACGCCGATCTACTGTACAGCCAACGCTATCGACTCGATAAATGGTCATCACCATCATCCGGAGTGGAATTTTAATGTAGTGAAAACTGGCGACACACTGGATATCGGCAACGGCAAACAACTCATTTTTGTCGAAACGCCAATGCTGCACTGGCCGGACAGCATGATGACTTACCTGACAGGCGACGCGGTGCTGTTCAGTAACGATGCTTTCGGTCAGCACTACTGCGACGAGCATCTGTTCAACGATGAAGTGGATCAGACTGAGCTTTTCGAGCAGTGCCAGCGTTACTACGCCAATATCCTGACGCCGTTCAGCCGCCTGGTAACGCCGAAAATTACCGAGATCCTGGGCTTTAACTTGCCAGTCGATATGATAGCGACCTCTCACGGCGTGGTATGGCGCGATAACCCGACGCAAATTGTCGAGCTGTACCTGAAATGGGCGGCGGATTATCAGGAAGACAGAATCACCATTTTCTACGACACCATGTCGAATAACACCCGCATGATGGCTGACGCTATCGCCCAGGGGATTGCGGAAACCGACCCACGCGTGGCGGTGAAAATTTTCAACGTCGCCCGAAGCGATAAAAACGAAATCCTGACCAATGTCTTCCGCTCAAAAGGCGTACTGGTCGGCACTTCTACGATGAATAATGTGATGATGCCGAAAATCGCCGGGCTGGTGGAGGAGATGACCGGATTACGCTTCCGTAACAAACGCGCCAGCGCTTTCGGCTCTCACGGCTGGAGTGGCGGTGCGGTGGATCGTCTTTCCACGCGCCTGCAGGATGCGGGTTTCGAAATGTCGCTTAGCCTGAAAGCCAAATGGCGACCAGACCAGGACGCTCTGGAGTTATGTCGTGAACACGGTCGCGAAATCGCCCGTCAGTGGGCGCTCGCGCCGCTGCCACAGAGCACGGTGAATACGGTGGTTAAAGAAGAAACCTCTGCCGCCACGACGGCTGACCTCGGCCCACGGATGCAATGCAGCGTCTGCCAGTGGATTTACGATCCGGCAAAAGGCGAGCCAATGCAGGACGTTGCGCCAGGAACGCCGTGGAGTGAAGTCCCGGATAACTTCCTGTGCCCGGAATGCTCTCTCGGCAAAGATGTCTTTGACGAACTGGCATCGGAGGCAAAATGAGCAACGGCATTGTGATCATTGGTTCGGGCTTCGCCGCCCGCCAACTGGTGAAAAATATTCGCAAACAGGACGCCTGTATTCCATTAACCCTGATTGCCGCCGACAGCATGGATGAGTACAACAAACCTGACCTCAGCCATGTTATCAGTCAGGGGCAACGTGCCGACGACCTTACCCGCCAGACGGCAGGTGAATTTGCCGAGCAGTTTAATCTGCGCCTGTTTCCGCACACCTGGGTAACGGATATCGATGCCGAAGCCCATGTGGTGAAAAGTCAGAATAATCAGTGGCAATACGACAAGTTAGTGCTGGCAACCGGTGCCAGCGCCTTTGTCCCGCCAGTGCCCGGGCGTGAGTTAATGCTGACGTTAAATAGTCAGCAAGAGTATCGCGCCTGTGAAACACAACTGCGGGATGCCCGACGCGTGTTGATTGTTGGCGGTGGTTTGATTGGTAGCGAACTGGCGATGGATTTTTGTCGGGCAGGCAAAGCGGTCACGCTAATCGACAACGCTGCCAGTATTCTGGCGTCGTTAATGCCACCGGAAGTCAGCAGCCGCTTGCAGCATCGGTTGACGGAGATGGGCGTTCATCTGCTGTTAAAATCTCAGTTGCAAGGACTGGAAAAAACAGATTCTGGCATTCTGGCAACGCTGGACCGCCAGCGCTGCATCGAAGTGGATGCGGTAATTGCCGCCACCGGACTGCGCCCGGAAACCGCCCTGGCACGACGCGCCGGGCTGACGATTAATCGCGGCGTTTGCGTCGATAGTTATCTGCAAACCAGTAATGCCGATATTTATGCGCTGGGCGATTGCGCGGAAATTAACGGTCAGGTATTGCCGTTCCTCCAGCCGATTCAACTTAGCGCGATGGTGCTGGCAAAAAATCTTCTCGGCAATAACACGCCGCTGAAACTCCCGGCGATGCTGGTGAAAATCAAAACGCCGGAATTACCGCTGCATCTGGCAGGCGAACCCCAGCGTCAGGATTTACGCTGGCAAATTAATACCGAACGCCAGGGAATGGTGGCGCGCGGTGTTGACGATGCTGACCAGCTTCGCGCCTTTGTGGTCAGTGAGGATCGGATGAAAGAGGCATTTGGATTGTTGAAAACGTTGTCGATGTAGGCGAGCTACAGTGCCCCAAATGTCGGATGCGGCGCTGACGCGTCTTATCCGACCTACAGGGAACGCATGTGTTGATCACATAATACGTTTATGTCGCATTGCACTGTCCCAAAATGTCGGATGCGACGCTAGCGCGTCTTATCCGACCTGCGGGGATGAATATGTAGGCCGGATAAGGCGTTCACGCCGCATCCGGCAATGGTGTCCAAATGCAACACGCTTTATCCGTTCTGGACTTCACCCGCTAACCAACGCGCCGCAGCAATAACCCCCTGCCCCAGAGACAACCCGCCATCGCCCGCAGGTAAACTCTGTGGAAAGAGCAATGTGAAATCAGCGAGATAATGCGCCAGACGTGCACGCAGCAAACGGTTATGAATAACCCCGCCGCTAAATACCAGCGTAGTGATACCACGCATCGTGGCCTGCTCACGCATCAACGCGGCCCCCCCCTGCGCCAGCGCATCATGAAACGCCCACGCACGTTGATTAACCGGAGCCTGCCAGTTCAGCCACTGCTGCCAGAAGGTGGCGAGATCCAGTTGATTATCCACCAGCGGCATCGTCACCGGATGCGTCACGCCGTGGCACGAAGTCGCCAGCGCCTCCAGAGCACAAGCCGCTTCACCTTCATAACTTAACGTGGCTGGCGCACAGCCCAGCGCCGCCGCTACGGCATCGAACAACCGCCCACACGATGACGCCAGTGGTGCATTGATTCCACGCTCAATGGCCCGCGCCAGCACGCTCCAGTTTTGCTGTTGCACACTTACCGTTTCGGGATAACTCTGCCACTCCGGCACAAAACGCAAGCACTGCGTCAGCAGGTTTCGCCACGGCTGCTTTGCGGCAAGATCGCCACCAGCAAGCGCCACTGCAGGCAAGCCGCCCAGGTGCTCGCATTCACGATAGTTCACCCGCAGGCACTCTCCCCCCCACAAAGCGCCGTTCTCCCCCATACCAATACCGTCGAGTGTCAACGCAATGACATCTCCGCCATCCAGCGGCCAGTGATGTTCTGCCAGACATGCCGCTGCGTGAGCATGATGATGCAGCACCGTTTGCGTCGGCAGATTCATTTCGCGCGCCCACTGGCTGGAGACATAGCCCGGATGCGCGTCATGCACAACGTATTGCGGAGTGAAATCGTAGATGTTTTGCATCAGGCGTAACGCTTCGCGCCACTGCATCTGGATGCCATCGTCACTTAAATCGCCCAGATGCTGACTCAACACCGCTTGTTCGCCGCGCACCAGGCAGAAGGTATTTTTCAGATCCGCGCCGAGACACAGCACAGGCGGAACATTTTTAAAGCCCGGAGGCAAAGCCAGCGCATCCGGCACATACCCCCGCGAACGGCGCAGCATTTCGCCGCTTTCGCGCACCACCGAATCATCCATCCGCTGCACGATGTCGCGGTTATGTATCAAGAATCCGTCGGCAATGCCCTGCAAATCCGCCAGCGCCTGTTCGTTGCTGATAGCCGGTGGTTTACCGCTCAGGTTGCCGGAGGTCATCACCAGCGGGCATTGCAGTTCCTGTAACAGCAAATGCTGGAGCGGGTTCGCAGGCAACATTACCCCGACTTCGTTAAGGCCAGGGGCGATATCATCACAAAGCTCAGGTACATATTTTTTATCCACCAGCACAATCGGCGCGGCGGGCGTGGTAAGCAACTGGCGCGCAGCGTCTGGTAAACCGTCAGCCACTGGCAACATGACCGCCAGCGGTTTCGCCGGGCGATGTTTGCGCGCCCGAAGTGTCGCCACCGCGTTACTGTTACGTGCATCGCAGGCAAGATGAAATCCGCCAATCCCTTTGATGGCGACAATGTTGCCCATTTTTAACTGTGCGATAGCTGCCTGTAATGCCGCCTCTTGTTCTGCATGTTCACCATGACTTACCCATTCAAGATGGGGGCCACACTCCGGGCAGGCCACCGGCTGGGCGTGGAAGCGACGATCGAGCGGGTCACAGTACTCTTTGTCACAAGCCGGACACAGCGGAAACGCCGCCATCACGGTAAACGGGCGGTCGTAAGGCATGGCGCGAATAATGGTGAAACGCGGGCCACAGTGGGTACAGTTGATAAACGGATAACGATAACGCCGCTCGCCCGGGGTATTCATTTCGGCAAGGCAAGCAGGGCAAGTCGCGGCATCGGGAACTATTTGCGTATTCATAGCGCCGCCTGTGCTCTGGCGGATAGTGAACTCGGTGGGCAGTTGTGACCAGATAAACGGCTCACGCTCGACGCTATCAATACGCGCCAGCGGCGGACAATGCTGATGCAATTGAACAAGAAAGGTTTCCGGCTCTTCCAGCAGCCGGACTTCTACGCCATCGCCGTCATTACAGACATCGCCGTGAAGATTTAATTGCTGTGCCAGTTGCCAGACAAACGGACGAAAACCGACGCCCTGCACTTTGCCACGAATACGCAGTTGGACACCGCAAGATGTGTTTTTTGCCATTGAGTTATTCCCGCCATCATGAATTGCGTAACCCGCCCAGCCGGACACGACAGCGTCGCATCCGGCAGTCACAGGTCGGCGATACTGCCCGCTTCGTATTCTACGAATATTTCCGGGAATTCCTTTGATACCAGAACAGTTCTGTAAGATTTTTAGAACATCAGCGCCGTGCGGCGGCGTTTTTCTGCGCTCAGTTGTTCAAGTTTATTACGATCGACACAAATCAGCGCATGGGTCGGGCAAGCCGCCATACACGCCGGGCCGTCTTCACGATGGTTGCACAGGTCGCATTTATTGGCTTCGGCTTTGTCAGCCCGTACATTCAGCCCTGCGCCGCTGTTGCGAATCACCGGACGCACCACCACTTCCATCGCACCATATGGGCAAGCCACAACGCAGGTTTTGCAACCAATACAACGTTCCTGCATGACATGAACAAACCCTTTATCACGGCTGATAGCACCATTCGGGCAGACGTTAGCGCACGGTGCATCTTCACACTGACGGCAGACTGTCGCCGTGGAAATGTTCACACCTTTAATGACATGGATTCGCGGTAAAAATGTTTCCGGGGTCAGCGATGCACAGTCCTGATTTTCCTGATGAGAAACCACGCACGCCACTTCACAGGTACGGCAACCAATACATTTACTCGCGTCAGCAATGATGAAACGGTTCATCAAATTCTCCAGCAATAACAGTTAATGCGCCGATACATTCACAAATCATGCCAGTTTTTAATTTACTGTTATTTAAGGAAATTAAATTCTGTACTACAGGAAAAACGATGTCATCGACACTAGTGTCGATGACATGTGATGACAGTATTTATCGTAGTAAGGCAGAGAGAATCCGTTTTCTAATGAATATTTTATCGTTGCCAGTCCACATCTGGGTACTTTTTTCCGACAAGTCGTTCTGGTGGTATAAAAAAGTAATTGCCAGTAACGGGGAGGATTTAAGGGAAGCAACCGTGCCGGATACGGCGTGAACAACGACCACTTTGTCAGCTATCCATATGATTGTATTTTGAGGTTCATCGCAGATTAGCGATGAACCTTTATTGAATAATACTATTTCGACTGAAATAACAGGTAAGGATACAAAATGGGTTCATGGGGAATGGAGGCTCTCGAAAGCGACGAAGGGCTGGATTTGATTAATTGGGTAGAGGAACAACTGCAAGATGATTCGACCTTTGATGCCGAGTCAATTGTTCAACGCTTAAGCCAGCATGAAGATTTGTTCGGATTTCAGGGAGATGAAGAATTTCTCTACGATAATTACGATAATAATGTTATCGGTCTCGTTGAACTTATCATTCAAAAAGCAGCCGGGAAAAAAATCACATCGAGTAAACAAATTGATCAACTCGACGGTTATCAGCTCACGTCGACTTTCAGCAAAAAACTCCAGGGCCGTTTACAAACAATCGACGACACACATGAGTGGATAATGCTTTTCGAGGGGCGAGCACGCGAAAAAGCAAAAGCATATCTGATTGAGCTTACTGATAAATTAAGAGTAGTAAAGACAACAGCCTGAATGACAAACAAGGGCGCGCAAAATTAAGAATCTGCGCCCTTTCAAAGCCCGATAGGCGTAGCGCATCAGGCGATTTAGCGTCTGCCATCAGTCAAAGAAACCATTCCGGCTTAACGCCAAATCGGGCTGAAAGTGCCTTAATGTGGGATATCGTCAGGGAACGTTGTCCAGATAAAATCTGGCTGACCAGGGATTTAGAGCCGATTTCGTTCTTCAAATCTGCATAGGTCAGATTATGTTGATCAATCAGCGTGCGAAGTAACGCCACACCAACAGGCATTGCTGCAACGGCTTTGTCGAACTCTGCAAACTTTTCGTTATTGTTTTCATATTCTGCAATGCGGCTCGCCAGAAAGTCGATAAGTGGATTAGTATCATCTTCTTCAATCAAATATTCGACCAGTTCCAGTGCTTCACGGTAATCATCTTCTGAGTCACTGCCTCCCAGAAAGGGGACTGCATTGACCAGTTCTCTTGTTGCTTTAACAGCGCGTGCAGCATTAGCAGTCATTCTTTGTTCTCTCTGTAGTAACGTGTCAGACGCCCACTTTTCTAAAATGCCAGGTTTGCTCGGCATCATAAGGCATGGTCAGGAGAGGTTTCAGCGCCCGCTTTTGCGCGTATTCGCTGTCACTCATTGGCAGATATTCGGTAAAGCTGGTGGCCTGTGCAGGCAGCACTAAGCTCAATAAAAAAGCGCACATCCCTGTTTTGATGTTCAATTCCCTGAATTCCCTAATGAAGAATTATTCTTCCACCGCTAACTGCGCGAAGCCGCCATTTCCTTCCCAGCCTTCCAGCCGCTGATACACCGTTTCCACCGCATCTTTAATCGGCTGAGTCATCGGGTAGTAAAAGCCGACGATATCCGGCTGGATGCCAAGGAAAATCACTTCGCCAATATCTTCTTTCAACTGGTCGATAAGATAGTTCAGCGGCATGTTATGGGTAGTCATCATAAACATCTCGGCGATGTCAGCCGGGTCGATGATGCGGATCTCGCCAGGGTTTAGCCCCATATCCGTGGCGTCGACAATCAGCAGCCGTGTCGGGCGCAGTTCGCGGATAGCGACAATGTCGTTTTCCGGTGCGCTACCGCCGTCAATCACTACCCAGTTACCTTTCGGCGCGGCGGCGCACTTTTCCGCCAGTAGCGGGCCTGCGCCATCATCGCCCATCATGCTATTGCCAACACAAAGTAAAACGTCAGTCACGCAGTCTCCTCACCATCAAATAGATGGCGTTTTCCTGATGAATATCATGCAGCATACTTAACAGCATTGTACTCCATTCCTTCTGCTGCGAAGTTTGCGCTGCCCGGGCTTTATCGAATGCGTTGGCCAGCATCGGCACATGGTTAATGTCGATGACGATCTCACCATATTTCGGCACGCCTTCCATTTTACGGCGGGCTTCGCTGCCCGCCTCCAGAGTGGCAATCCATGCCAGATAGTCATCCCACGGGCAGGTAAGTGCCGCTTCCAGGCAATCGATAACCCCAAGGTGGTGACCAATCGCCAGGCTGTAATAGACCACCTGCTGCGCCTCGGCGGGCGTGGCATCGTTCTCATCAATAAATTTACGGCTCAGTTGACTGAACACCACCTTTTCACTCATCGGATACGCGCCTCTTCAACAACATGATTCAGATGGCTGACAATCTCGTTCAGACGCGGATCGTTTTCCGCTTCCAGCCAGCGTGCAACCTGTTCTTCGCCCTGCCCTAACTGTGTCAGGAAATCATCGGCAATCTGGCGACCGTAACGATAACCCGCCAGACGACGCGCTTCACGGTCCACTTTCACACGCAACGGTTGCACCATATCAGGATGTAGAATGTCTGCCGGCTGCTCATCTTGCTCACCCGGCCCACGGGCGTGGATTTTCTGCTCCAGCAGGCCGAGCGCCATCGCAAAGCCGTACAGCGTGGCGGCAGGCGTTGGCGGGCAGCCAGGGATGTAGACATCTACCGGAACGATTTTATCCGTACCGCCCCACACGCAGTAGAGATCGTGGAAGATCCCGCCGCTGTTACCGCAGGCACCGTAAGAGATACAGATTTTCGGGTCCGGCGCGGACTGCCACGCACGCAGCGCAGGGGATCGCATTGCACGGGTGACCGCGCCGGTAAACAGTAAAATATCCGCATGACGCGGTGACGGAACGACTTTAATGCCGAAGCGTTCTGCATCGAACAGCGGCGAAAGCGTGGCGAAAATTTCGATTTCGCAACCGTTACAGCCGCCGCAGTCCACGCGATAAACGTAGGCAGAACGTTTGATTTTTTTCAGTAACGACGCCTTCATGCTGGCGATGGATTCATCCACCGTCATCGGGACCGGAATGCCGTTGGCGTCACGGGGGCCTAATAAATTGCTCATCAGATGGCCTCTTTCATATGGCGAGTCAGTTCAATACGGTCGGACGGCACCAGGCATTTCTGGCGCTTACATTCCGGGCAAGTCTCAAAGCTTTCGCGGTGGTTTTCCGCGCGGCTGTCGCCGTTGTGCTTAAGCAGCGCAATGGCGTAGTCGATCTCTTTCTGGACGGCGAAAGGACGATTGCAGACGCGGCAGTTGCACAGCGCGAAGCGGGACTGTTGCAGGAAGTCTTCTTTCTTCCACACCGCCAGTTCGTATTCTTGCGACAGCTTAATCGCCGCCGTCGGGCAGACTTCTTCGCAGCGTCCACAGAAGATGCAGCGTCCAAGATTGAACTGCCACGCCAGCTCTCCTGTGGCGAGGTCAGTTTCAACCGTTAAGGCGTTTGACGGGCAGGCATTGACGCAGGCCGCACAGCCGATGCACTGCTGCGGGTTCTGCTCTGGCTTACCACGGAAGTTTTTATCAACCGCAATCGGCTCCAGCGGATAAGACGAAGTCGCCGTGCCGGTTTTGATGACTTTTTTGATAAAGGTAAACATGGCGATTCCTTATTTCAGCGGCGAGTTTTTACGCTCAATGCTGTAGCGCTCGAGTTCTTTGTACGGCACCACTTTGCTCTTCTTCTTACGTACATCGACCACGGTTATGCGGTCGGTACAGGAGTAGCAAGGGTCCAGGCTACCGATAATCAGCGGCGCATCGGAAACGGTATTGCCACGCAGCATGTAGCGCAGGGTCGGCCAGTTCGCGTAGGTCGCGGCACGGCAGCGCCAGCGGTACAGCTTCTGGTTGTCGCCGGTCATGCTCCAGTGGATATCGTCGCCGCGCGGCGCTTCGGCAAAGCCCAGCGCGAAACGGTGCGGAATGTAGGTAAAGCCTTCCACCATCAGCGGGCCGCCCGGCAGGTTATCCAGACCGTAATCGATCATATTCAGCGCGGTATAGACTTCGTTGATACGCACTTTCAGACGGGAAATAACGTCGCAGCCCTGCTCGCTGTGGACTTCCATTGGCAGCAGGCCATAACCAACAAACGGGTGATCGGCGCGGGTATCGCGAGCGTGTCCGCTGGCGCGGACCATCGGGCCAACGTTACTGAAATCGCGGGCAATTTCCGGGTCCAGACGACCAATGCCGACGGTGCGCTGTTCCATGTTCGGTGTGCTCAGCAGCACATCCACCAGCTCCTGCACTTCACGACGCATCTGTTGCGCCAGCTGGCGGGTCTGAATCATGTCGTCTTTCAGCAGATCGCGACGAATCCCGCCGATCAGGTTCAGGCCGTAGGTTTTACGCGCACCGGTAAGGATCTCTGCCATTTTCATGGAGGTTTCACGCACGCGGAAGAACTGCATAAAGCCGGAGTCAAAGCCGGTAAAGTGACAGGCCAGGCCGAGGTTGAGCAGATGCGAGTGCAGGCGTTCTACCTCCAGCAGAATGGCGCGGATCATCTGCGCGCGTTCTGGCACCTGAATACCCATCGCGTTTTCCACCGACGTGGTATAGGCGGTGCTGTGAGCAAAGCCGCAGATCCCGCACACACGGTCAGAGAGGAAGGTCACTTCGTTGTAACCCATACGGGTTTCCGCCAGTTTTTCCATGCCGCGATGGACGTAGAACAGGCGGTAGTCGGCGTCGATAATGTTTTCACCATCGACGAACAGACGGAAGTGACCCGGTTCGTCAGAAGTGACGTGCAGTGGACCAATCGGCACGACGTTGTTTTTCTTGTCGCCCAGTTCGTTGATGAACTCGTAGGTTTCAGCATCGGTAGTCGGTGCCGGACGCTGACGATAATCCATGCTGTCTTTACGCAGAGGATAAAGTTCATCCGGCCAGTCATCCGGCAGCACCAGACGGCGTTCATCCGGCAGACCAACCGGAATCAAACCGTACATATCGCGCACTTCACGCTCGCCCCACACCGCCGCCGGAACGCGCGGCGTCACGGAAGGATACTCCGGTTTGTTGGCGTCAACTTCAACGCGAACCGTTACCCAACACTTGGTGCCCTTCTCCATCGACAGCACGTAATAAACGGCGTAATGACCATTCAGTTTGCGTTCGTCGTTACCAAACAGCACCGACAGCCAGCCACCCTGCTTGTAGTAGAGAAACTCCACCACTTCCGGCAGGTAGTTCACCTTTACGGTCACGGTCAGCTGATCTTTGGTCTGCCAGGCGTGGTCCAGCACGACGCCAGGAAATGCCTCATTCAGCGCGGCGAGATAATGTTGACCTAATTTTTCTTCAGACATGCTCAAACTCTCTTTAATCACGCCGCCAGCAAGGAGACGAACGCTAAAAATGCAAAGCCAAACCCGGCCCAGGTAATGCGCGGAGTAATATCAAGACGCAGACGGGCCATGCTGTTTTCGAACAGCGCGATAACCAGGACGCCAACCACCAGTTTGACGATGGCAATCACCAGCGCCAGCAGCAGCCCACCGACGGTGAAGGTTTCCATTTGTCCCCACGGAATAAACACCCCGACGAACATCTGCAACACCACCAGCTGTTTCAGGCTGATACCCCATTTCATGACGCCAAAGCCGCTGCCGCTATACTCAGAGAGCGGACCTTCCTGCAACTCCTGCTCGGCTTCCGCCAGGTCGAACGGCAGTTTGCCCATTTCGATAAAGGTGGCGAATGCACAGGCACAAAGCGCCAGCACCAGCGGGATGCTCTGGCTCAGTGGCCAGTGATAAACGGTGTCGGTGATGTTGCTGATGTTGGTGGAACCGGCAACCTGTGCGGCGACCCACAGACCAAGCAGCAGCATCGGTTCAACCAACACGCCAAGCATCGCTTCACGGCTCGCGCCGATAGCGGTAAACGGGCTACCGGTATCCAGACCAGAAATGGCAAAGAAGAAACGCGCGATGGCGAAGAGATACAGTAAGGTGATCAAATCGCCCAGTTGCGGCAGCGGAGAACCGACGGTCACCACCGGCAGCGCAGTGGCGATAGTCAGCATGACGCCCACCATCACATACGGCGTCAGGCGGAACACCCAGCCGGAGGCATCCGGGCCAACGCTCTGGCGGCCCAGCAGTTTGATAATGTCGCGATACTCCTGCAACACACCCGGCCCACGACGGTTATGCAGACGGGCGCGTGCTACGCGGGTAATACCGGAGAGCAGCGGCGCAACGGCAAATAGCACCAGCGCCTGAATTAACGGATATAAAACACTCATTCTCAGGCTCCTCGTGAAACAATAATCACCACCAGCACCGCCAGTTCAACCAGCGCCATCCGGCGGAACAGCAACGCACTCCCCTCGCACTGCCAGCCCGGCACCAGAGACACCGGATTCAGCCATTTGCGTAGTTTCAGCACCGGCGCAAACGCCTGTTTCACCGGCATGGCAAAACCGTGAGCGGTAATCACCATTGATTTTTCATGATCGTAGCCGCACACCCAGGCCGCGCCGCGGGAACGCGACGGCAAACGATCGCCTTTGCAAATCGCCATAATGATGAATGGCAGCAGCGGGCAGGCAATCAACAACAACGTGATCATTGGTTGAGAAACGGTGGTGTTAGCAGGCTCCAGCGGCAGAGGTACAGCAGCAGAGAGCATCGGCAGTAGCCACGGCGCAGCAACACCGCCAATTACGCAGCAAATCGCCAGTGCCACTACGCTTACGCTCATCAGGAGCGGCGAACAGGTGGCGTTTTCGGCTTCTTTGGTACGCGGCGCGCCGAGGAAAGTAACGCCATAAACTTTCGCCATACACATCACCGCCAGCGCACCGGTAATTGCCAGCCCCACGGCGAGCAGCGGCCCGAGAAGACGGGCAACAAACGCGCCACTATTGCTCAGTTTGAAGAAGGATTGATAGATAACCCATTCCCCGGCAAAACCGTTCAGCGGCGGCAGCGCAGCCATTGCCATCAGCCCGACTAACATGGCGATGGAGATAACCGGCATTTTCTTGCCAATACCACCGAGTTTTTCGATATCGCGATGACCGGTACGGAACCAGACGCTCCCCGCACCAAGGAACAGTACGCTCTTGAACAGGCTATGGTTAAGCAGATGGTACAGACCACCAACCAGACCAAGGGCAATCAGCGCCGGTTGTTCGAGCGCGATACCCGTTACGCCAGCGCCCAGCCCCAGCAGGATGATGCCGATATTTTCCAGGGTGTGGTAAGCCAGCAGACGTTGGATATTATGTTCCATCAACGCATACAGACCGCCGACGAATGCGGTGATCATGCCGAGTACCAGCAGTGCGATCCCCCACCACAGCGGTGCATTACCGCCCAGTAGTGACAGAGTTAAAATGCCCAGCAGGCCAATTTTCATGACTACCGTGGAAAACAGCGCGGCAGCTGGCGCAGAGGCGTTGGCATGTGCCTGTGGCACCCAGCCGTGCAGCGGAATAATCCCGGCCAGCAGGCCAAAGCCAATCACACCGAGCAGCCAGATATCGGAACCGAGCGGCAGCTGTTGCATACGCATATCCAGCAGGCGCAGATCCAGCGTGCCGTAACGCTGCCACAGCAGCCAGCAGGCAATCGCCAGCAGCAGAGTGCCAAGACGCCCCAGCGCAAACCACAGTTTGCCCTCTTTGCTGTTGCTGGTGAGGAACACCGCACACAGGGCCATGATTTCGGCCATTACCACGAACATGCCGAGGTTGCTGGCGATGACGGCACAGACGGCGGCAGCCATCAACATATTGATCTGCAAGCCGTTGCACTTCACCTGCGCGTGGCGATGCCAGTCAATGTTGTAGAGGCTGACAAACAGACCGCACAGACCGAGCGTAATCAGCCAAATCGCGTTAAGCGGAGAGATTTGCACATCGTAGCTTACCAACGACAGCGCACCGCTCACGCCAACCGCGCCAGTCAGCACAGTGAAGCCCGCGGCTGCCGTATACAGGCTACCCACCGCGCCGCCAATTCCGGCTATCCAGCCACTTAGCGCTTTTTGAAAAGAAAAGAGAAATGCCAGAACAGCGGCGGCGACAAACCACGCCACGCCGCTATTGATCAGGGAAATTGCGCTCATTTAGCCTCTCCACTTTGAGCCTGCTGAAACAAGGTGAGATCGCCAAAGTCCGTGTTAAAAGTCAGCTCACGCTTACGTTTGCTGACGCGGGCGATATCGGTGTTATCCACCAGATGCAGGGCTTTAGTCGGGCACATCCGCACGCAGGCCGGACCTTGTTCATCAAAGCTACAAAGGTCACATTTGACGGCGATCGCGCGAATACCTGGCACCCAGTCAAGCAATGTGCTGACACGCGCCGGAGCAGGCGGTGCCGGTGGCGCTTTCGGGGTATTGGTGTTTGCCGGAATATCCAGCGGACGGCTGCCGGAAAATTCAATTGCGCCAAACGGGCAGGCGATGCCACACAGTTTGCAGCTTACGCACAAGCTTTCATTCAGCTGTACGGCACCATCAACACGAGTGATGGCGTTAACCGGGCAGACCGTTGCGCAGGGTGCATCTTCACAGTGGTGACAGAGCTGCGGCGCAGATTCTTTTTCATTGAGCATCACTCGCAGGCGCGGCATTGATTGCAGGCCGTGCTGGCGATGCGTCTCTGAACAGGCAGCCTCACAAGTGTGGCAGCCGATACAGAGCGTGGAGTCAGCAATTACAAAACGATTCACCAGGCATTCCTCAGGTGATTGTCATTTTTGACGAAAACATGCCGATGAAATGTCATTTTCGACACTCATCGACACGCCCATCCCCAAACAGGCGTAACGCCTGCAAAACGGGCAAAGCCTCAGCTCATGCTACCGGGCTTTGTCCCTTTACCAGTTGGCTTAAATTCACCGGCACATTGTTTTCAATGGCGGTATATAAGCTGTCGTAAACGCCAGCGATTTTTTCGAGATAGTGTTCCAGAACTTGTTCGCGATCGCGGATGTTGACCTTGCCATCAATCATGCCGTCAATGCTCAACTGCGCCTGCGCAATCCGCTGTTTGTCTTCGCCATCTTTTGTTTCGACGTAATACTCGATGGTGTGGCTGTTAAAGCCATCCGCCAGGGTGACGTAAATGCGAAAATGTTCAAAAAGGACGAAACAGAGTTCTTTGTCCGGCGCGCAGCTCATGGCGTGATGCAGGCGCGCTTTCGATAACGTGATCCCCTGAACCAGCGAATTGCAGTAGATGTGCCACTGGTCCTGTAGGCGACGATGCCGCTGTGCGATGTAATCGGCTTTCTCGCTTATTTCCCAAATAGTCATTGTCAGGTTACCCGTTTAACAGAGATGCCAGCTTTAAGCATTTTCTGTGCCAACTTTTAATTCATTGTTATTAAAGCGATTTCTAAGCTAAAGATGAATTTCGTCGCCGTGTCGACGTGTCATTTCGACATCATCGACATTATTCACCGCAGGGATAATCAACACTGGCACAATTATTGCTTGTAGCTGGCAATAGTTAATGGGAGGCGATATGCACGAAATAACCCTCTGCCAACGGGCACTGGAATTGATCGAACAGCAGGCCGCAAAACACGGCGCAAAACGCGTAACTGGGGTCTGGCTCAAAATTGGCGCATTTTCTTGTGTCGAAACCAGCTCTCTTGCCTTTTGTTTTGATCTGGTTTGCCGCGGCAGCGTGGCGGAAGGTTGTAAACTGCACCTCGAAGAACAAGAGGCCGAATGCTGGTGTGAAACATGCCAACAGTATGTGACGCTACTGACCCAGCGCGTCCGCCGCTGTCCACAGTGTCATGGTGACATGCTACAGATTGTGGCAGACGACGGTTTACAGATTCGGCGGATAGAAATAGACCAGGAGTGAGCGATGTGTACAACATGCGGTTGCGGTGAAGGCAACCTCTATATCGAGGGTGATGAACATAACCCTCATTCCGCGTTTCGTAGCGCGCCATTTGCCCCGGCGGCACGCCCGAAGATGAAAATCACCGGCATTAAAGCGCCTGAATTTACCCCCAGCCAGACTGAAGAAGGCGATCTGCATTACGGTCATGGCGAAGCGGGCACTCACGCGCCGGGCATGAGCCAGCGTCGGATGCTGGAAGTCGAAATTGACGTGCTGGACAAAAATAACCGTCTGGCTGAACGCAACCGCGCGCGCTTTGCTGCCCGCAAGCAACTGGTGCTCAACCTGGTTTCCAGCCCTGGTTCCGGTAAAACCACCCTGCTGACGGAAACTTTAATGCGCCTGAAAGACAGCGTTCCGTGCGCGGTTATTGAAGGTGACCAGCAAACCGTGAACGATGCCGCACGCATTCGCGCTACCGGCACCCCAGCGATTCAGGTGAACACCGGTAAAGGCTGCCATCTTGACGCACAGATGATTGCCGACGCCGCGCCGCGCCTGCCACTGGACGATAACGGTATTCTGTTTATCGAAAACGTCGGTAACCTCGTTTGCCCGGCCAGCTTCGATCTCGGTGAAAAACACAAAGTGGCGGTGCTTTCCGTTACCGAAGGTGAAGACAAACCGCTGAAATATCCGCACATGTTTGCCGCCGCCTCGCTGATGCTGCTCAACAAAGTTGACTTGCTGCCGTATCTCAACTTTGACGTTGAGAAGTGCATCGCCTGCGCCCGTGAAGTCAATCCAGAAATTGAAATCATCCTTATTTCCGCCACCAGCGGCGAAGGGATGGACCAGTGGCTGAACTGGCTGGAGACACAGCGATGTGCATAGGCGTTCCCGGCCAGATCCGCACCATTGACGGCAACCAGGCGAAAGTCGACGTCTGCGGCATTCAACGCGATGTCGATTTAACGTTAGTCGGCAGCTGCGATGAAAACGGTCAGCCACGCGTGGGCCAGTGGGTACTGGTTCACGTTGGCTTTGCCATGAGCGTAATTAATGAAGCCGAAGCACGCGACACTCTCGACGCCTTACAAAACATGTTTGACGTTGAGCCAGATGTCGGCGCGCTGTTGTATGGCGAGGAAAAATAATGCGTTTTGTTGATGAATATCGCGCGCCGGAACAGGTAATGCAGTTAATTGAGCATCTGCGCGAACGTGCTTCACATCTCTCTTACACCGCCGAACGCCCTCTGCGGATTATGGAAGTGTGTGGCGGTCATACCCACGCCATTTTTAAATTCGGCCTCGACCAGTTGCTACCGGAAAACGTTGAGTTTATCCACGGTCCGGGTTGCCCGGTGTGCGTACTGCCAATGGGTAGAATCGACACCTGCGTGGAGATTGCCAGCCATCCGGAAGTCATCTTCTGTACCTTTGGCGATGCCATGCGCGTACCAGGGAAACAGGGGTCGCTGTTGCAGGCAAAAGCACGCGGTGCCGATGTGCGCATCGTTTACTCGCCAATGGATGCGTTGAAACTGGCGCAGGAGAATCCAACCCGTAAAGTGGTATTCTTCGGCTTAGGTTTTGAAACCACCATGCCGACCACCGCCATCACTCTGCAACAGGCGAAAGCCCGCGATGTGCAGAATTTTTACTTCTTCTGCCAGCACATTACGCTTATCCCGACACTGCGCAGTTTGCTGGAACAGCCAGATAACGGTATCGACGCGTTCCTCGCGCCGGGCCACGTCAGTATGGTTATCGGCACTGATGCCTATAATTTTATCGCCAGCGATTTTCATCGTCCGCTAGTGGTCGCTGGTTTCGAACCCCTTGATCTACTTCAAGGCGTGGTGATGCTGGTGGAGCAGAAAATAGCGGCCCACAGCAAGGTAGAGAATCAGTATCGTCGGGTGGTACCGGATGCCGGTAACCTGCTGGCGCAACAGGCCATTGCTGATGTGTTCTGTGTCAACGGCGACAGTGAATGGCGCGGCTTAGGCGTGATTGAATCTTCTGGCGTGCACCTGACGCCGGATTATCAACGATTCGATGCCGAAGCACATTTCCGCCCGGCACCGCAGCAGGTCTGCGATGACCCGCGTGCGCGTTGTGGCGAAGTCTTGACGGGCAAATGTAAGCCGCATCAATGCCCGCTGTTTGGTAACACCTGTAATCCTCAAACCGCGTTTGGTGCGCTGATGGTTTCCTCCGAAGGAGCGTGCGCCGCGTGGTATCAGTATCGTCAGCAGGAGAGTGAAGCGTGAATAATATCCAACTCGCCCACGGCAGCGGCGGCCAGGCGATGCAGCAATTAATCAACAGCCTGTTTATGGAAGCCTTTGCCAACCCGTGGCTGGCAGAGCAGGAAGATCAGGCCCGTCTTGATTTGGCACAGCTGGTAGCGGAAGGCGACCGTCTGGCGTTCTCCACCGACAGTTACGTCATTGACCCGCTGTTCTTTCCTGGCGGTAATATCGGCAAGCTGGCGATTTGCGGCACCGCCAATGACGTTGCGGTCAGTGGCGCAATTCCGCGCTATCTCTCCTGTGGCTTTATCCTCGAAGAAGGATTGCCGATGGAGACACTGAAAGCCGTAGTGACCAGCATGGCAGAAACCGCCCGTGCGGCAGGCATTGCCATCGTTACTGGCGACACCAAAGTGGTACAGCGCGGCGCGGCAGATAAACTGTTTATCAACACCGCTGGCATGGGCGCAATTCCGGCGAATATTCACTGGGGCGCACAGACGCTAACCGCAGGCGATGTATTGCTGGTTAGCGGTACACTCGGCGACCATGGGGCGACTATCCTTAACCTGCGTGAGCAACTAGGGCTGGATGGAGAACTGGTCAGCGACTGCGCGGTGCTGGCGCCGCTTATTCAGACGCTGCGTGACATTCCCGGCGTGAAAGCGCTGCGTGATGCCACCCGTGGTGGTGTAAACGCGGTGGTTCATGAGTTCGCGGCAGCCTGCGGTTGTGGTATTGAACTTTCAGAAGCGGCACTGCCGGTTAAACCTGCTGTGCGCGGCGTTTGCGAACTGCTGGGACTGGACGCCCTTAACTTTGCCAACGAAGGCAAACTGGTGATCGCCGTTGAACGCAACGCAGCAGAGCAAGTGCTGGCGGCGTTACATTCCCATCCATTGGGAAAAGATGCGGCGCTGATTGGCGAAGTAGTAGAACGTAAAGGTGTTCGTCTTGCCGGTCTGTATGGCGTGAAACGAACCCTCGATCTACCGCACGCCGAACCGCTTCCGCGTATATGCTAATAAAATTCTAAATCTCCTATAGTTAGTCAATGACCTTTTGCACCGCTTTGCGGTGCTTTCCTGGAAGAACAAAATGTCATATACACCGATGAGTGATCTCGGACAGCAAGGGTTGTTCGACATCACTCGGACACTATTGCAGCAGCCCGATCTGGCCTCGCTGTGTGAGGCTCTTTCGCAACTGGTAAAGCGTTCTGCGCTCGCCGACAACGCGGCGATTGTGTTGTGGCAAGCGCAGACTCAACGTGCGTCTTATTACGCATCGCGTGAAAAAGACACCCCCATTAAATATGAAGACGAAACTGTTCTGGCACACGGTCCGGTACGCAGCATTTTGTCGCGCCCTGATACGCTGCATTGCAGTTACGAAGAATTTTGTGAAACCTGGCCGCAGCTGGCCACAGGTGGGCTATACCCCAAATTTGGTCACTATTGCCTGATGCCACTGGCGGCGGAAGGGCATATTTTTGGTGGCTGTGAATTTATTCGTTATGACGATCGCCCCTGGAGCGAAAAAGAGTTCAATCGTCTGCAAACATTTACGCAGATCGTTTCTGTCGTCACCGAACAAATCCAGAGCCGCGTCGTTAACAATGTCGACTATGAGTTGTTATGCCGGGAACGCGATAACTTCCGCATCCTGGTCGCCATCACTAACGCGGTGCTTTCCCGCCTGGATATGGACGAACTGGTCAGCGAAGTCGCCAAAGAAATCCACTACTACTTCGACATTGACGATATCAGCATCGTCTTACGCAGCCACCGTAAGAACAAACTCAACATCTACTCCACTCACTATCTTGATAAACAGCATCCCGCTCACGAACAGAGCGAAGTCGATGAAGCCGGAACCCTCACCGAACGCGTCTTCAAAAGTAAAGAGATGCTGTTGATTAATCTCCACGAGCGGGACGATTTAGCCCCCTATGAACGCATGTTGTTCAACACCTGGGGCAATCAGATTCAAACCTTGTGCCTGTTACCGCTGATGTCTGGCGACACCATGCTGGGCGTACTGAAACTGGCGCAATGCGAAGAGAAAGTCTTTACCACTACCAATCTGAATTTACTGCGCCAGATTGCCGAACGTGTGGCAATCGCTGTCGATAACGCCCTCGCCTATCAGGAAATTCATCGTCTGAAAGAACGGCTGGTTGATGAAAACCTCGCCCTGACCGAGCAGCTCAACAATGTTGATAGTGAATTTGGCGAGATTATTGGCCGCAGCGAAGCCATGTACAGCGTACTTAAACAAGTTGAAATGGTGGCGCAAAGTGACAGTACCGTTCTGATCCTCGGTGAAACTGGTACAGGTAAAGAGCTGATTGCCCGCGCGATCCATAATCTCAGTGGGCGTAATAATCGCCGCATGGTCAAAATGAACTGCGCGGCGATGCCTGCCGGATTGCTGGAAAGCGATCTATTTGGTCATGAGCGCGGGGCTTTTACCGGTGCCAGCGCTCAGCGCATTGGTCGTTTTGAACTGGCGGATAAAAGCTCACTATTCCTCGATGAAGTGGGCGATATGCCGCTGGAGTTACAGCCGAAGTTGCTGCGTGTATTACAGGAACAGGAGTTTGAACGTCTCGGCAGCAACAAAATCATTCAGACGGACGTACGTTTAATTGCCGCGACTAACCGCGATCTGAAAAAAATGGTCGCCGACCGAGAGTTCCGTAGCGATCTCTATTACCGCCTGAACGTATTCCCGATCCACCTGCCGCCACTACGCGAGCGTCCGGAAGATATTCCGCTGCTGGCGAAAGCCTTTACCTTCAAAATTGCCCGTCGTCTGGGGCGCAATATCGACAGCATTCCTGCCGAGACGCTGCGCATCCTGAGCAACATGGAATGGCCGGGCAACGTGCGTGAGCTGGAAAACGTCATCGAGCGCGCGGTATTGCTAACACGCGGCAACGTGCTGCAGCTGTCATTGCCAGATATTGCTTTACCAGAACCTGAAACGCCGCCTGCCGCAACGGTTGTCGCCCAGGAGGGCGAAGATGAATATCAGTTGATTGTTCGCGTGCTGAAAGAAACAAACGGCGTGGTTGCCGGGCCTAAAGGCGCTGCGCAACGTCTGGGGCTGAAACGCACGACTCTGCTGTCACGAATGAAGCGACTGGGAATTGATAAATCGGCATTGATTTAACAGATGTGGTTATACTCGATCAACATTCAATGAAAGGAGGCAGTATGGCAGTTTCAGCAAGAAATCAATTAACCGGAACAGTTAGCGCAGTAGCAATGGGCGCGGTGAATGACGAAGTAGAACTGACGCTGGCAGGTGGTGCAAAGCTGGTGGCAATTGTGACTCACAGCAGCCAGCAAGCGCTGGGTCTGGCGAAAGGGAAAGAAGCGATTGCCCTGATTAAAGCCCCGTGGGTAACGCTGGCAACGGAAGACTGTGGACTGAAATTCTCTGCTCGCAACCAGTTTGCTGGCAGCGTGTCGACAATCACCGAAGGCGCAGTGAACGCCACTGTCCATATCAAAACGGATGCGGGTTTTGAAATTGTGGCAGTGGTAACAAATGAAAGTCAGGATGAAATGAAACTCACCACTGGCTCGCGCGTTATTGCATTGATCAAAGCATCAGCCATCCTGATTGCCACCAAAGCGTAAGCGCCGTATTTGCCGGAGAGTATGGCTCTCCGGCAGATTTATTTCTTTGGACGATATTTTTCTGGCAACTCCGGCACCGGACGCTTGTCATCGATGAGATGACGCACGGTTAAGATCGGATGACGCCACAGCATTCTCGGCCCGGCCCAACGCATAATCTGTTTCATCTCTTCACGCTTTGCAGGCTGGTAACAGTGCACCGGACACTGCTTACAGGCTGGTTTCTCTTCGCCGAACACACATTTATCCAGCCGCTTTTGCGCGTAAGCAAACAACGCCTCGTAATGCTCCGGCTCTGCTGACGCCTGCGGGCATTTCGCTTGATAAAGATCGATCATTTTTTTAATCGTCAGTTTTTCACGAGAGATACGCTTGCCGGACATGCTGCCTCCATACTCTTAAGGTGCATTTATATTACAACTTAATTTTAAAGGGGACTATGGCTCTGAAGGAGGAGGTTTCTTCAACCGACGAATTTGGCGATCTTGTTTCATCGTCATCACGCAAAAGCTGCAAAGCAGCATTTTTCGCGGAACCGACATCAAGAACTCACCTTTCGCGTCTTCCCCTGAAATGATTAACTCCGGTATCATGTGCGCCTTATGTGATTACAACGAAAATAAAAACCATCACACTACATTTAACATCAGGGAGCCGGACTTAACCCCATGAGTACAATAGAAAATTTCGACGCCCATACGCCCATGATGCAGCAGTATCTCAAGCTGAAAGCCCAGCATCCCGAGATCCTGCTGTTTTACCGGATGGGCGACTTTTATGAACTGTTTTATGACGACGCAAAACGGGCGTCGCAACTGCTGGATATTTCACTGACCAAACGCGGTGCTTCAGCGGGAGAGCCAATCCCGATGGCGGGGATTCCCTACCATGCGGTGGAAAACTACCTCGCCAAACTGGTGAATCAGGGCGAATCCGTCGCTATTTGTGAACAGATTGGCGATCCGGCGACCAGCAAAGGGCCGGTCGAGCGCAAAGTTGTCCGTATCGTTACGCCGGGCACCATCAGCGATGAAGCGCTGTTGCAGGAACGTCAGGACAACCTGCTGGCGGCTATCTGGCAGGACAGTAAAGGTTTCGGCTACGCAACGCTGGATATCAGTTCCGGTCGTTTTCGCCTGAGCGAACCGGCGGACCGCGAAACGATGGCGGCAGAACTGCAACGTACGAATCCAGCGGAATTACTGTATGCAGAAGATTTCGCCGAGATGTCGCTGATTGAAGGTCGCCGCGGCCTGCGTCGTCGCCCGCTGTGGGAGTTTGAAATCGACACCGCTCGCCAGCAATTGAACCTGCAATTTGGCACCCGAGATCTGGTCGGTTTTGGTGTGGAGAACGCACCACGCGGACTTTGTGCTGCCGGTTGTCTGTTGCAGTATGCGAAAGATACCCAACGCACGACCCTGCCGCATATCCGTTCTATCACTATGGAACGTCAGCAGGACAGCATCATTATGGATGCCGCGACGCGTCGTAACCTGGAAATTACTCAGAACCTGGCCGGCGGTGCGGAAAATACGCTGGCTTCAGTGCTCGACTGCACTGTAACGCCGATGGGTAGTCGTATGTTGAAACGCTGGCTGCATATGCCAGTGCGCGATACCCGCGTGTTGCTTGAGCGTCAGCAAACTATTGGCGCATTGCAGGATTTCACCGCCGAGCTGCAGCCGGTACTGCGTCAGGTGGGCGACCTGGAACGTATTCTGGCGCGTCTGGCGTTGCGTACCGCTCGCCCACGCGATCTGGCCCGTATGCGTCACGCTTTCCAGCAACTGCCGGAGTTGCGTGCGCAGTTAGAAAATGTCGATAGTGCACCGGTACAAGCGCTGCGTGAGAAGATGGGCGAGTTTGCCGAGCTGCGCGATCTGCTGGAGCGAGCAATCATCGACACACCACCGGTGCTGGTACGCGACGGTGGTGTTATCGCATCGGGCTATAACGAAGAGCTGGATGAGTGGCGCGCGCTGGCTGACGGCGCGACCGATTATCTGGAGCGTCTGGAAGTCCGCGAGCGTGAACGTACCGGCCTGGACACGCTGAAAGTTGGCTTTAATGCGGTGCACGGCTACTACATTCAAATCAGCCGTGGGCAAAGCCATTTGGCACCAATCAACTACATGCGTCGCCAGACGCTGAAAAACGCCGAGCGCTACATCATTCCAGAGCTAAAAGAGTACGAAGATAAAGTTCTCACCTCAAAAGGCAAAGCACTGGCTCTGGAAAAACAACTTTATGAAGAGCTGTTCGACCTGCTGTTGCCGCATCTGGAAGCGTTGCAACAGAGCGCGAGCGCGCTGGCGGAACTCGACGTGCTGGTGAACCTGGCGGAACGGGCCTATACCCTGAACTATACCTGCCCGACCTTCATTGATAAACCTGGCATTCGTATTACCGAAGGTCGCCATCCGGTAGTTGAACAAGTACTGAATGAGCCGTTTATCGCTAACCCGCTGAACCTGTCGCCGCAGCGTCGCATGTTGATCATTACCGGTCCGAACATGGGCGGTAAAAGTACCTATATGCGCCAGACCGCGTTGATTGCGCTGATGGCGTATATCGGCAGCTACGTACCGGCGCAAAAAGTCGAGATTGGCCCGATTGACCGTATCTTTACCCGCGTAGGTGCTGCGGATGATCTGGCTTCCGGGCGTTCAACCTTTATGGTGGAGATGACCGAAACCGCCAATATTTTACATAACGCCACCGAATATAGTCTGGTGTTGATGGATGAGATCGGGCGTGGAACGTCCACTTACGATGGTCTGTCGCTGGCGTGGGCGTGTGCGGAAAATCTGGCAAATAAGATCAAAGCGTTGACGCTGTTTGCTACCCACTATTTCGAGCTGACCCAGTTACCGGAGAAAATGGAAGGCGTCGCCAACGTGCATCTCGATGCACTGGAGCACGGCGACACCATTGCCTTTATGCATAGCGTGCAGGATGGCGCGGCGAGCAAAAGCTACGGCCTGGCGGTTGCAGCTCTGGCGGGTGTGCCAAAAGAGGTTATTAAGCGCGCACGGCAAAAACTGCGTGAGCTGGAAAGCATTTCGCCGAACGCCGCTGCTACGCAAGTGGATGGTACACAAATGTCTTTGCTGTCCGTACCGGAAGAAACTTCGCCTGCGGTCGAGGCACTGGAAAACCTCGACCCGGATTCACTGACTCCGCGTCAGGCGCTGGAATGGATTTATCGCTTGAAGAGTCTGGTGTAATAATAATTCCCGATAGCCTTTTGCTATCGGGAATATTAACGACAACTGACGAATCAAATAAAAATACCCTGTATAATAGGAAAACTTATTTTACAGGGTAAAACCATGCCATCTACACGCTATCAAAAAATCAATGCCCATCACTATCGCCATATATGGGCCGTTGGTGATATTCATGGTGACTATCAATTATTACAATCCCGCTTACATCAACTCTCTTTTTGTCCTGAAACCGACTTACTTATTTCGGTAGGCGATAACATCGATCGTGGGCCGGAGAGTCTTAACGTGCTGCGCCTGTTAAACCAGCCCTGGTTTATCTCCGTCAAAGGCAACCACGAAGCGATGGCGCTTGAGGCATTCGAAACTGGCGATGGAAATATGTGGCTTGCCAGCGGTGGTGACTGGTTTTTCGATTTAAATGATTCAGAGCAACAAGAGGCAATAGATCTGTTGCTGAAATTCCATCTCCTTCCACATATTATTGAAATCCCTAACGACAACATAAAATATGTCATCGCACATGCAGATTATCCGGGGAAGGAGTATCAGTTTGGCAAAGAAATAGCGGAGAGCGAATTACTCTGGCCTGTTGATCGTGTGCAGAAATCACTTAATAGCGAATTACAAAAAATAAACGGCGCCGACTTCTTTATATTTGGTCATATGATGTTTGATAACATTCAGACGTTCGCTAACCAGATTTATATAGATACCGGATCGCCGAAAAGCGGGCGGCTGTCATTTTATAAAATAAAGTAGTCTCATGCTTCTTCTGTGAAGCATGAGTAACCCGGCGTTATTGCAGGTCATTATTCATTTTTCGCTACCAGCAAAGAGAGATCCAGCTTCGCCAGCGCGCGGCTGGCACTCTCCGGCAGACCGTCGTCAGTAATGATCTGATCAAACTCGCTTAATGGTAACGCCAGCCATGTCGCCACCTGTCCATATTTCGTCGCATCACAGACCAAAACTCGCTGGCGGCTGGCACTGGCAATCGCCCGTTTCACCGTGACTTTATCTTCTGCTGGCGTAGAGATCCCCCGCACACTCCATGACGATGCAGAAATAAAAGCCTGATCAATCATCAGGCTACGCAGCATGGTCGCAGCGGCTTCCCCAACACAGGAACGGTTTTCCCGACACACTGCGCCGCCAGTGTGAATAATTGTGCAATTACTGTTGTCGAGCAAGTAGTCCGCAATAACGAAGTCGTTAGTAACCACTGTGAGTGGCTCCATGTGAATCAGATGCTGTGCAATCGCTAACGTGGTCGTTCCCGCATCCAGATAGATACAACGTCCCGGCTGAACAAGACTTGCCGCCAGCTTGCCAATAGCCGCTTTTTGCGTCATTGCCAGCGCAGTTTTTACCTGATGAGAAGGTTCATGCGCCACGCGTCCCGGAGACTGGACGCCCCCGGACACCAGCACAACGGCTCCCTGCTGCTCCAGTTTTTGTAAATCCCGACGAATGGTCATATGTGACACATTCATTCTGTCCGTTAGTTCAGCAATACTAACAATGCCTTTTTCAGCTACCATCTCAAGGATGATTTGGCGACGCTCTACGGGTATCAACTTTTGCTCCTTCCTTTGTCCTGCTGACATTCTACGCTATTTGCCTGCGAAACGTGCGCGGCGCAACTAACGCTTAGTTCACATAAAATAACACACAATGTTAATTTTTGTGAATCAGCTCACCATATCGTTATCTTTCCGCGCTTATATTCACAATATCAAACAAAATATCACTTAAATTAACAAGGAGAGCAGATGAAAACGGGATCGGAGTTTCATGTCGGTATCGTTGGCTTAGGGTCAATGGGAATGGGAGCAGCACTGTCATGTGTCCGCGCAGGTCTTTCTACCTGGGGCGCAGACCTGAACAGCAATGCCTGCGCTACGTTGAAAGAGGCTGGTGCTTGCGGGGTTTCTGATAACGCCGCGACGTTTGCCGAAAAACTGGACGCTCTGCTGGTGCTGGTGGTCAATGCGACCCAGGTTAAACAGGTGCTGTTTGGTGAAAAAGGCGTTGCACAACATCTGAAACCCGGTACGGCAGTAATGGTTTCTTCCACTATCGCCAATGCTGATGCGCAAGAAATTGCTACCGCTCTGGCTGGATTCGGTCTGGAAATGCTGGATGCGCCGGTTTCTGGTGGTGCGGTAAAAGCCGCTAACGGTGAAATGACTGTCATGGCCTCCGGTAGCGATATTGCCTTTGAACGACTGGCACCCGTGCTGGAAGCCGTTGCCGGAAAAGTTTATCGCATCGGAGCAGAACCGGGACTGGGTTCGACCGTAAAAATTATCCACCAGTTGTTGGCGGGCGTACATATTGCTGCCGGAGCCGAAGCGATGGCGCTTGCAGCCCGTGCGGGGATCCCGCTGGATGTGATGTATGACGTCGTGACCAATGCCGCCGGAAATTCATGGATGTTCGAAAACCGGATGCGTCATGTGGTGGATGGCGATTACACCCCGCATTCAGCCGTCGATATTTTTGTTAAGGATCTTGGTCTGGTTGCCGATACCGCCAAAGCCCTGCACTTCCCGCTGCCATTGGCCTCAACAGCATTGAATATGTTCACCAGCGCCAGTAACGCGGGTTACGGGAAAGAAGACGATAGCGCAGTTATCAAGATTTTCTCTGGCATCACCCTACCGGGAGCGAAATCATGATCAAGATTGGCGTTATCGCTGATGATTTTACCGGCGCGACGGATATCGCCAGTTTTCTGGTGGAAAACGGTCTACCAACGGTACAAATTAACGGTGTTCCAACAGGTAAAATGCCGGAAGCAATCGACGCACTGGTGATCAGCCTGAAAACGCGCTCCTGTCCGGTGGTTGAAGCCACACAGCAATCGCTGGCGGCTCTGAGCTGGTTGCAACAGCAAGGTTGCAAACAGATCTATTTCAAATACTGCTCTACTTTCGACAGTACGGCGAAAGGGAATATCGGCCCAGTTACCGATGCATTAATGGATGCTCTCGACACACCGTTTACGGTCTTCTCTCCGGCCCTGCCAGTCAACGGACGTACGGTTTATCAGGGGTATTTGTTCGTAATGAATCAACTGCTGGCCGAATCCGGAATGCGCCATCACCCGGTAAATCCCATGACCGACAGCTATCTTCCCCGTCTGGTTGAAGCGCAATCCACAGGGCGCTGCGGCGTCGTTTCAGCACATGTTTTCGAACAAGGTGTGAAAGCCGTTCGTCAGGAGCTGGCTCGCTTACAGCAAGAGGGCTATCGCTACGCGGTGCTTGATGCGCTGACCGAACACCATCTGGAAATTCAGGGGGAAGCCTTGCGCGATGCCCCACTGGTAACGGGCGGTTCTGGTCTGGCGATTGGCCTGGCCCGGCAGTGGGCGCAAGAAAACGGTAACCAGGCTCGCGAAGCAGGGCGTCCGCTCGCTGGGCGCGGCGTAGTGCTCTCCGGTTCATGCTCTCAAATGACCAACCGCCAGGTGGCACATTACCGTCAAATTGCACCAGCCCGTGAGGTTGATGTGGCACGCTGCCTCTCAACCGAAACTCTGGCCGCTTATGCACACGAGCTGGCAGAGTGGGTTCTGGGCCAGGAAAGTGTACTTGCTCCACTGGTTTTTGCCACCGCCAGCACTGACGCATTGGCAGCAATTCAACAGCAATACGGTGCACAAAAAGCCAGTCAGGCAGTAGAAACTCTGTTTTCTCAACTAGCGGCGCGGTTAGCAGCGGAAGGCGTGACACGCTTTATTGTCGCAGGCGGTGAGACCTCCGGCGTAGTCACACAGAGCCTGGGCATAAAAGGGTTTCATATTGGCCCAACCATTTCCCCCGGCGTGCCGTGGGTAAACGCACTGGATAAGCCTGTCTCACTCGCCCTTAAATCTGGCAACTTCGGTGATGAAGCCTTTTTTTCACGAGCCCAAAGAGAGTTTTTATCATGAGCGATTTCGCAAAAGTAGAGCAGTCTTTGCGAGAGGAGATGACGCGGATTGCCAGTTCATTCTTTCAGCGCGGATATGCAACCGGTTCGGCTGGCAATCTGTCGCTGCTTTTACCTGACGGGAATTTACTGGCGACACCGACAGGTTCATGCCTGGGCAATCTCGATCCGCAGCGGCTTTCCAAAGTCACCGCGGATGGCGAATGGTTAAGTGGTGACAACCCCTCGAAAGAGGTGCTCTTTCATCTGGCGCTGTATCGCAACAATCCGCTCTGTAAAGCGGTGGTGCATTTGCACAGTACGTGGTCGACGGCGCTTTCCTGCCTGGAAGGGCTGGACAGCAATAACGTTATTCGTCCGTTCACACCATACGTGGTGATGCGGATGGGAAACGTCCCGCTGGTGCCCTATTACCGACCGGGCGATAAACGCATCGCACAGGATCTGGCGGAACTGGCAGCAGACAATCAGGCTTTTTTACTGGCAAATCATGGCCCAGTGGTTTGCGGTGAAAGCCTGCAAGAAGCCGCCAACAATATGGAAGAGCTGGAGGAAACGGCAAAGCTGATTTTTATTCTCGGTGACCGCCCGATCCGTTATCTGACCGCAGGTGAAATTGCGGAATTAAGGAGTTAATGCAATGCCTCGTTTTGCAGCTAATTTATCCATGATGTTCACCGAAGTGCCTTTTATTGAACGCTTCGCCGCAGCGCGAAAAGCCGGGTTCGATGCTGTGGAGTTTCTGTTTCCCTATGACTACTCCCCCCAGCAAATCCAGCAGCAACTGGTGCAAAACCATCTGACACTGGCGCTGTTCAATACCGCTCCCGGAGATATTAATGCGGGAGAATGGGGATTATCCGCCCTTCCCGGACGTGAGCACGAAGCACGCGCAGACATCGACCTGGCACTGGAATATGCATTGGCGCTCAATTGTGAACAAGTCCATGTGATGGCAGGCGTCGTGCCCGCTGGCGAAGATGCTGAACGGTACCGGGCAGTATTTATTGATAATCTCCGCTACGCTGCCGACCGCTTTGCGCCACACGGCAAGCGAATATTGGTTGAAGCACTCAGCCCCGGCGTTAAGCCTCATTATCTCTTCTCCAGCCAGTATCAGGCACTGGCTATTGTTGAAGAGGTTGCGCGAGATAACGTGTTTATTCAACTAGATACTTTCCATGCGCAAAAAGTAGATGGCAACCTGACACATTTAATCCGCAACTACGCCGGGAAATATGCGCACGTACAAATTGCCGGACTACCTGATCGACATGAACCGGACGATGGAGAAATCAACTATCCGTGGCTGTTCCGCCTGTTCGATGAAGTGGGATATCAGGGCTGGATCGGTTGTGAATACAAACCTCGTGGCCTCACCAAAGAAGGGCTTGGCTGGTTTGACGCCTGGCGCTAATTCGCTCAATCCCTAATTACAACGTACCCATACATCCCCCCATCTACGGATGGGGTAGGTTAACTATAACTTTCAGACAGGGTTTCCCATGTCCACAATTACATTGTTATGCATTGCGTTAGCTGGCGTAATCATGCTGTTGCTACTGGTCATCAAGGCAAAGGTACAACCATTCGTTGCTCTGCTCCTCGTCAGCCTGTTAGTCGCACTTGCGGCGGGTATACCGGCGGGCGAAGTGGGTAAAGTGATGATCGCCGGGATGGGCGGTGTGCTTGGTTCCGTCACTATTATTATTGGTCTTGGCGCTATGCTGGGGCGTATGATCGAACACTCTGGTGGTGCAGAGTCACTGGCTAATTATTTCAGTCGCAAGTTAGGTGACAAACGAACTATCGCTGCGCTGACTCTGGCAGCGTTCTTCCTCGGCATTCCCGTCTTCTTTGATGTCGGCTTTATTATTCTTGCGCCAATCATTTACGGTTTTGCCAAGGTTGCCAAAATATCACCACTCAAATTTGGCCTGCCTGTCGCTGGGATCATGCTCACTGTTCACGTGGCGGTACCGCCGCATCCAGGCCCTGTCGCCGCAGCGGGATTACTCCACGCAGACATCGGCTGGCTAACCATCATCGGTATTGCGATTTCTATTCCCGTAGGGATTGTTGGCTACTTTGCAGCGAAAATAATCAATAAGCGCCAATATGCGATGTCGGTCGAGGTACTGGAACAGATGCAACTGGCTCCAGCCAGTGAGGAAGGCGCGACAAAATTAAGCGATAAAATAAATCCACCGGGCGTCGCGTTAGTCACCTCGCTAATTGTTATTCCTATCGCGATTATCATGGCGGGAACGGTTTCTGCAACACTGATGCCGCCTTCGCATCCCCTGCTTGGTACGCTACAGTTGATCGGCTCACCAATGGTAGCTCTAATGATTGCGCTGGTGCTGGCATTCTGGTTATTGGCTTTACGTCGCGGCTGGAGCTTACAACACACCAGCGACATTATGGGCTCTGCCCTTCCCACTGCGGCGGTAGTGATTTTGGTTACTGGTGCTGGAGGGGTATTTGGCAAAGTGCTGGTGGAATCGGGCGTCGGTAAAGCCCTTGCCAACATGTTACAAATGATTGACCTGCCTCTGTTACCAGCCGCATTTATTATTTCACTGGCGCTGCGTGCATCGCAGGGGTCAGCAACCGTAGCAATCCTGACAACCGGCGGGTTACTCTCAGAAGCGGTGATGGGATTGAATCCAATTCAGTGCGTATTGGTGACGCTGGCAGCCTGCTTTGGTGGGCTTGGCGCGTCACATATTAATGACTCAGGGTTCTGGATTGTGACCAAATATCTGGGGTTGTCGGTAGCAGACGGTCTGAAAACCTGGACAGTGTTAACGACCATTCTCGGTTTTACCGGATTCTTAATTACCTGGTGCGTATGGCTCGTCATCTAATAATCCAGATAAGATATGATGTATCGTTTAAGTGCCTGATAAGGGTGTAATGTATGCCAATATTAACCTCGGTAATATCTCGCTACCGAGGTTAATTTTCACTTTGCAATATAATTACAGTCTCTTGCAAGTTGATTTTATCTTAGTAATAAGAACCGACCAACCTTATTGCCATTTCGATATTAGCAGGCATAGATGCGTCGTAGCCATACATATGGCCATATTTCGGACGTAATACTTCAGTTACTTTTTTAATAATTGCTTCGCGCTGGGCTCGCGCAAAATCAGCATGATTATTTGCCGTTTTATTCATAAATTTACCAAAACTTTCTTCTTTTCTGACTTTAATTGTCGTATCCCGAAGATCATTAAGAAACTGGCGTTGAAATTTAAAATCATCGTGTGAACCAATATTACCATGCCCGCCAATAAAATATTTCCAGTCAAGCATTTCAACCTGACGCAAATTACTGTCATGGTAAACCAACGTATCCGATACGGCGAAGCCCATCATCGGCAGTTGGTCAGGATTCAGGAGATCCGGGCTGTGAGCTACTTTTTCCTGTTTTAGCAACCATACAGAATGGTCGTCGGTATGTCCTGCTTTAACAAATCGGTGTAATTCAATGGTCTGCTTTTCAAATTTAAACTGGTCATCTTTTTTACTTAAAACCTGAGTGGCGACGGGTAAGCGACTGTTCATAAATTGCATTTTTTCAGCAGTGGCTTTACTGGCAATAATACGCAGATTCACGCCTTCTTTCTTCGCCTCATCGTTCCAAAATGGACTATCGCCAATGTGATCCACATGGTAATGAGAATAAACCAGCGCTGTTACGGGTAATGGAGTCACATCACGAATTGCCTGTAATAAATATTTACCGCGACCCTCCGGAGCATCAAACAGCAAAACCCCTTTGTCTCCGACATAAAACGTAGTGGAATAAAAATAGCGTTGAACATAATAAGTTCTCTCGCCAATTTTTTGTAAAATATAAGGCTGAGACATATTTCTTTCAAAAAGGTTATTGAGTTTATCGCTTGGCGATATTATTTTTTCCGCTGAAGGTTCAACATAACTTGCATTAACTGTAGACGAATTTGAAGTCGAAATTTCCGTTTGAGCAAAAACACTACCAGATATAAGAGAAGAGGCTAGAATTGTATATATTTTAATGCCTTGCATACGTAGTCCTTTATTAATGTGTTGTTGATTTATAGCATCTCTGAACAGACTGTTATTTTAGATATTACTACGTTACGAGATTCATTTTTCTTCGAATATTATGTTTATCTCATTCAAAAAATATGTTCATCATTTGATGGTTTAAATAATATCTGCAAGGCATAATACTCCACATCTTTAAAACCTGCCTCAAAAAATCATTCATTAGTAAAAAGGATATTTATATGCAAAACATAGCTGTGGTTTATTATTCAGGATATGGTCACACTAAACTGGTTGCTGAAAAAGTGGCACAAGGCGCCCATGCAGATTTAATTTCGATTGATAACGAAGGAAATATCACTGAGCAGGAGTGGGAAAAACTGGACGCAGCCGATGCCATTATCTTCGGTGCTCCCACCTATATGGGCGGTGCGCCATGGCAATTCAAGAAATTTGCTGATGCCAGTTCCAAAGCGTGGTTTACACGTAAATGGCAGGATAAAGTCTTCGGGGGTTTCACCAACAGCGCCAGCCTGAATGGCGATAAACAAGTTACGCTGATCTATCTGCAAACGCTGGCTTCACAGCATGGCGGTCTGTGGGTGAGTTTAGGTCAGGCTCCTGCCAATGTGCTTGCGTCAACCAGGGAAGATGTAAACAATCTGGGCGGTTCGGTCGGTTTGCTGGTGCAATCTCCAGCCGATGCGGGTGCAGAGCAAATCCCTACGGGCGATCTGGATACAGCCGTGAAATATGGTGAACGCGTGGCGACAATTACTGCGCGCTTAAAATGATGATTGCCGAATGTGATGCTGACGCGTCTATCCGGTCTTCTACATCTAAAAAGTGCCGTCCCCTGGTCAGTCAGATAAAGTTTTAACGCTGTATCCGATAACAGTTCAACATGTACCAAAAGAAAAAAAGCCAGCCTCGCTTGAGACTGGCCTTTCTGACAGATGCTTACTTATTCGCGGAACAACGCTTCGATATTCAGCCCCTGCGTTTGCAGGATTTCGCGCAAACGGCGCAGGCCTTCAACCTGAATCTGGCGAACACGTTCACGGGTGAGGCCAATTTCACGACCTACATCTTCCAGTGTTGCCGCTTCGTACCCCAGCAAACCGAATCGACGTGCCAGCACTTCACGCTGTTTGGCGTTCAGCTCGAACAGCCATTTGACGATGCTCTGCTTCATATCGTCATCTTGCGTGGTATCTTCCGGACCATTCTCTTTTTCATCGGCCAGGATGTCCAGCAATGCTTTTTCGGAATCACCACCCAGCGGGGTGTCTACCGAGGTAATGCGCTCGTTAAGACGAAGCATACGGCTGACGTCATCAACTGGCTTATCCAGTTGCTCTGCGATCTCTTCCGCACTTGGTTCGTGGTCCAGCTTATGGGACAACTCACGTGCGGTTCGCAGGTAAACGTTCAGCTCCTTTACGATGTGAATCGGCAAACGAATAGTACGGGTTTGGTTCATAATCGCCCGTTCGATCGTCTGGCGAATCCACCAGGTTGCGTATGTTGAGAAGCGGAAACCACGTTCCGGGTCAAACTTCTCTACCGCGCGGATCAGCCCCAGGTTGCCCTCTTCGATCAGGTCCAGCAACGCCAGACCACGATTGCCATAACGGCGGGCAATTTTTACCACCAGACGCAAGTTACTCTCGATCATCCGGCGGCGAGAGGCGACATCTCCACGCAGTGCGCGACGCGCAAAATAAACTTCTTCTTCGGCCGTTAACAGTGGTGAATAACCAATCTCACCAAGGTAAAGCTGAGTCGCGTCCAGCACACGCTGTGTGGCTCCCTGCGATAACAGTTCCTCTTCGGCCAAATCGTTATCACTGGGTTCCTCTTCTACTAAGGCCTTTTCGTCAAAAACCTCAACTCCGTTCTCATCAAATTCCGCATCTTCATTTAAATCATGAACTTTCAGCGTATTCTGACTCATAAGGTGGCTCCTACCCGTGATCCCTTGACGGAACATTCAAGCAAAAGCCTGGTTCCGCCGATTTATCGCTGCGGCAAATAACGCAGCGGGTTTACGGATTTCCCCTTGTAACGAATTTCAAAATGCAAGCGTGTTGAACTGGTTCCGGTGCTACCCATGGTTGCTATTTTTTGCCCCGCCTTCACTTCTTGTTGTTCCCGGACCAGCATTGTGTCGTTATGGGCGTAGGCACTCAGGTAATCATCATTATGTTTGATGATAATCAGATTACCGTAGCCGCGCAGCGCGTTACCGGCATAAACAACGCGGCCATCTGCGGTCGCGATAATTGCCTGTCCTTTGCTGCCTGCGATATCAATCCCCTTGTTGCCCCCCTCAGAAGCGCCAAAGGTTTCGATCACTTTGCCCTCAGTCGGCCAGCGCCAGGTGGAGATAGGCGTACTGGTTGATGTACTGCTGACAGTCGGCTCGGTTGTGCTTGCTGTTGGTACCGTTACAGGCACTGTGACCGTGGTCGCAGTTGGCTTGTTGTTCGGCAACATTTTGTTAGCACTCTGTTCACCCGAAGACTCAGAATACGTAATTGTCGGTTGCGACGCAACAGCAACGGTGGAATTTTGTGCAGGCTTGATCACAACTCCTTGCTCTGCTGCGTCGGCCTGGGTAATGGCATTTCCGCCTGTGATTGGCGTACCGGAAGCATTACCCACCTGTAAGGTCTGACCGACGTTCAGCGCGTATGGTGCCTGAATATTGTTGCGCTGAGCAAGGTCACGGAAATCGTTGCCAGTAATCCAGGCGATATAGAAAAGCGTGTCGCCTTTTTTCACGGTGTATGTACTGCCGCTATAACTGCCTTTCGGAATGTTCCCATACTGACGGTTGTAGACGATTCGTCCGTTTTCCATCTGTACCGGCTGCTGAGCTACTGGCTGCACAGGCTGGATTTGCGGTTGTTGAGTAGCCTGAATTTGTGGCTGCTGTACCGGCTGAATTTGCGGTTGCTGCGCTGTAGACGTCGTCCCCATTTTCGGCGGCGGCGTAATCAACATACCAGAATTGGTATTTGCGGGCGCATTGCCATTAACGGAGCTGACCGGTGCCGGTGGATTTGAAGTGTCAGAACAGCCTGCCAGCCATAGCGAAACCAGTGACAATGCCGCAATGCGGCGAACGGTGAATTTTGGGCTTCCCGCGCTCATTTATCCCCCAGGAAAAATTGGTTAATAACCAGTGACATAATTACCGTGCAAGGCACCATACTGAACACTGGAAAAGATGTTCACGATACGCTGACTTGCGGCAAAATAACCAGGAAAAATCCAGGTATTTCCTCACGTTTTAAGCCAGCTCACCCTTCACTAAAGGGACAAAGCGCACGGCCTCCACGGTATCGATAATAAATTCGCCTCCCCGACGACGCACCCGTTTCAAATACTGGTGCTCCTCCCCTACGGGTAAGACGAGAATCCCGCCTTCGTCCAGCTGCGTCATTAGCGCAGTTGGAATTTCAGGCGGTGCCGCCGTAACAATGATAGCGTCAAACGGCGCGCGTGCCTGCCAACCTTGCCATCCATCGCCATGACGGGTTGAAACATTATGTAAATCAAGATTTTTCAGGCGGCGACGCGCCTGCCACTGCAAGCCTTTAATCCGTTCAACCGAGCAAACATGCTGGACAAGATGCGCCAGGATTGCAGTTTGATATCCCGAACCAGTGCCAATTTCCAGCACCCGCGACTGCGGCGTTAGCTCGAGTAATTCGGTCATTCGCGCCACCATATACGGCTGCGAAATTGTCTGCCCCTGACCTATCGGCAAGGCGATATTGTCCCAGGCTTTTTGTTCAAACGCTTCATCAACGAATTTTTCACGCGGCACGGCGGCAAGTGCATTCAGCACCTGCTCATCCTGAATACCTTGCGCACGTAATTGATCCAGAAGTGCTTGTACGCGTCTGCTTACCATTGCGTGCCAACTCCCACGCTGTTTAACCAGTCTGAAACCACATCTTGCGCGCTATGCGCAGTTAAATCCACATGCAGCGGCGTGATGGAAACATAGCCCTCATCTACCGCAGCAAAATCGGTCCCCGGACCGGCATCACATTTACCGCCCGGCGGGCCAATCCAGTACAGCGTATTGCCGCGCGGATCTTGCTGCGGGATCACCTGATCTGCCGGATGTCGTGTACCGCAGCGCGTCACGCGAATACCTTTGATTTGATCCAATGGTAAATCCGGAACGTTAATATTAAGAATACGCCCGGTGCGCAGCGGCTCTTTACACAATGCGCGCAAAATTGAGCAGGTTACCGCCGCGGCAGTGTCGTAATGTTTATGCCCGTCAAGCGAGACGGCAAGCGCCGGAAAACCTAAATGACGGCCTTCCATCGCGGCCGCTACCGTACCGGAATAAATAACATCATCCCCCAGATTCGGCCCGGCGTTAATTCCGGACACAACAATGTCCGGGCGCGGGCGCATCAGAGCATTTACGCCAAGATAGACGCAATCGGTCGGGGTTCCCATTTGCACAGCAATATCACCATTTTCAAAGGTAAACGTGCGCAGGGAAGATTCCAGTGTCAGAGAATTAGAAGCGCCGCTGCGGTTACGATCGGGGGCGACCACCTGAACGTCAGCAAACTCACGCAAGGCTTTCGCCAGCGTTTGTATACCGGGTGCATGTACCCCGTCATCATTACTCAGCAATATGCGCATAATCACCTGTTGTGTTGATAAGTTCCCTGACAACGCTGGTTGCAAAACTTCCCGCCGGAAGCCAGAAACGGATTTCTACGGTGACGTCATCCCACCAGTTCCAGCTTAATTGTTGCGGATACAGCAGCATCGCTCTGCGCGCGGCTTCAACTTTTTCACGCACCAGTAAAGTTTGTAATTCAGTTTCTTCGGCGACAGCTGCTTGTTCGAATGCCAGCGCTTCACGCTGAGTTCCCCATTCGCCACTGCCCAGCAATGCGGCGGTTATCATTAGCTCTTTATCGTTGACGCGACGCTGTAATTCCGCCAGTTCTTCGGTGGTTGCAACAAACCAGCTACCACGTCCGGCTAATTGTAGCGCATCGCCGTCAACAACTTGATTAACGTCTGCTTTTTTGAGGCGCTCAGCAACAATCTGATTAAACAACGCACTGCGGGCTGCCGACAACCAAAAACTCCGTTTATTGCGATCGCGCACCGGAGTATTGGTTTGCGCCCAGCGCAGCGCGCCCTGCAAGTTGCTACCGCCAATCCCAAAACGTTGGGCACCGAAGTAGTTCGGTACACCTTTTACGCAAATATCGATCAGACGTTGTTCAACGTCATCGCGATTGCTCACTTCGCGCAGAACCAGGGTAAAGGCGTTACCTTTCAGCGCGCCTAAACGCAGCTTGCGCTTGTGCCGCGCATACTCCAGCACCTGGCAGCCTTCCAGTTGAAAGGCGCTCAGATCGGGCATCTCTTTGCCCGGCACGCGAGCGCATAACCACTGTTCCGTAACAGCATGTTTATCTTTTTGCCCAGCGAAGCTGACTTCACGGGCATGAATTTTCAGGAATTTCGCCAGTGCATCCGCCACAAAACGGGTATTGCAGCCATTTTTGAGGATTCTAACCAGAATATGCTCACCTTCACCATCAGGCTCAAAGCCCAAATCTTCCACCACCACAAAGTCTTCCGGATTGGCTTTCAGCAGCCCGGTGCCTTGCGGTTTACCGTGGAGGTAAGTGAGATTATCAAACTCAATCATTTTGTTGCCTTAATGAGTAGCGCCACCGCTTCACAGGCAATCCCTTCCCCACGTCCGGTAAATCCCAGTTTTTCCGTAGTAGTGGCTTTCACGTTAACATCATCCATATGGCAGCCGAGATCTTCGGCAATAAACACGCGCATTTGTGGAATGTGCGGCAACATCTTCGGTGCCTGAGCGATGATAGTGACATCGACGTTGCCGAGGGCATAACCTTTCGCCTGAATACGACGCCAGGCTTCGCGCAACAGCTCGCGGCTGTCGGCACCTTTAAATGCCGGATCGGTATCCGGGAACAGCTTGCCTATATCTCCCAGCGCCGCCGCGCCAAGCAATGCATCGGTCAACGCATGCAGCGCCACGTCGCCATCAGAATGCGCCAGCAGCCCTTTTTCGTAAGGAATGCGTACGCCACCAATGATAATTGGGCCTTCACCGCCAAAGGCGTGTACGTCAAAACCGTGTCCAATTCGCATTATGTATTCTCCTGATGGATGGTTCGGGTGAGGTAAAATTCGGCCAGCGCCAAATCCTCCGGGCGCGTTACCTTGATGTTATCCGCGCGGCCTTCAACAAGTTGCGGATGAAAACCGCAATATTCCAGCGCCGAGGCCTCATCGGTAATGGTAGCGCCTTCATTTAGAGCGCGCGTCAGGCAGTCATGTAACAGCTCACGAGGGAAAAATTGCGGCGTCAGCGCGTGCCATAAGCCGTTGCGATCAACGGTATGAGCAATGGCATTTTTGCCCGGTTCGGCACGTTTCATCGTATCGCGCACCGGCGCAGCGAGGATCCCTCCCGTGCGGCTGGTTTCGCTCAACGCCAACAATCGCGCGAGGTCATCCTGATGCAGACAAGGACGAGCGGCGTCATGCACCAATACCCACTGCGCGTCGCCAGCGGCTTTCAGACCTGCCAGCACGGAATCGGCACGCTCTTCACCACCATCAACAACCGTGATTCGTGGATGATTCGCCAGAGGAAGTTGTGCAAAGCGGCTATCGCCAGGACTTATGGCAATGACGACACGTTTCACCCGGGGATGCGCCAGCAGCGCATGCACCGAGTGTTCAAGAATGGTTTGATTACCGATTGAGAGATATTGCTTAGGACATTCCGTTTGCATTCGGCGGCCAAATCCGGCCGCCGGAACCACGGCGCAAACATCCAAATGAGTGGTTGCCATGTTAATTCCCGGGCTGATTTATCGATTGTTTTGCCCCGCAGACTGTGCGCGCTTTGACGCGTCAGGCACCAGACGATAAAACGTTTCGCCCGGCCTGGTCATGCTGAGTTCATTACGCGCACGCTCTTCGAGCGCCTCCTGGCCGCCATTGAGATCGTCAATTTCGGCAAAAAGCTGATCGTTTCGCGCTTTAAGTTTCGCGTTTGTAGCTTGCTGTGCCGCCACATCATTATTGACGCGAGTATAGTCATGTATACCGTTCTTACCGAACCACAGCGAATACTGTAGCCAGACCAGAATAGCCAGCAACAGCAGCGTTAGTTTACCCATCCTGCCCCCTGAAAAACGGCATCTTCATCCCATGCATCCGAAGACGACTCTACATCCTCTGTTGGGGATACCGCGACAACGCGGGCAAATGTACCACATTTGTCCATTGTTACGTATACCCAGGGCGTGCAGAAAATAATCTCATTATTAGTTACGGATTGAATTATGAACAGAATAGACGGGAAAGAACAATTAACCCAATAGCCACATAAACAGTGCACCAAACATAATGCCAACCGTCGCCAGAGTGAAAACAATACTGTAGCGTAGCTTTCCGTCCATCAATGAATGCAGTGCAATCCCCACCACTACAGCGACGGGCATCAGCGCCAGAAAGAAAGGCCAGGTGTAGATAAAAAAGAGCAGCGTGTTAGAGCCATAAATCAACATCGGAATTGCCAACGCGCACAGCCACGATAAAAAACCAACCACAGCGCCTGGCAGCGACCATGTGGTGTCTTCAACCTCAGTAAGGCTGTCGTTATTTGTTAATGTAATGTTGTGGCTGTTACGCATATCTGATCCTGTTACTTTGACGAACCGGGCATGAAACCCGGTGGTGTCTCAGGATCTGATAATATCGTTCTGTCTCAACAGATCTAATAATTGCTGTACCAAATTTGTTACTAATTGTTCACCATTGAGATGAATTTCTGCCGATTCAGGCGCTTCGTAAACGGAATCTATTCCCGTAAAGTTGCGCAGTTCACCGGCACGCGCTTTCTTATATAAACCTTTTGGATCGCGGGCTTCGCAAATCGCCAGCGGCGTATCGACAAACACTTCGATAAAGCGCCCTTCTCCTACGCGTTCGCGAACCATCTGGCGTTCGGCGCGGTGTGGCGAGATAAATGCGGTCAGCACCACCAGTCCGGCTTCAACCATCAAATTCGCCACTTCACCGACGCGACGGATATTCTCTTTACGGTCGGCATCGCTAAAACCGAGATCGCTGCATAATCCGTGGCGAACGTTGTCGCCATCCAGCAGATACGTACTGACGCCAAGTTTATGTAACGCCTCCTCCAGCGCCCCCGCGACGGTTGATTTACCGGAACCAGAGAGGCCGGTAAACCACAGCACAACACCACGATGACCGTGGTGCTGTTCGCGTTGTTGCAGAGTTACTGGGTGGCTATGCCAGACGACGTTTTCGTCATGCAGAGCCATTATTTATCTCCCAGTAAATCGCGCGCACCCCAATGCGGGAAATGGCGGCGAACCAGGGCATTCAATTCCAGTTCGAATGCACTGAATTCAGATGGCGCAGCAGTTGCCTGGCTAACTGGTTCGTGCACCATACCGGCACCTACGGTCACATTACTCAGGCGATCGATAAAAATCAGCCCACCGGTAACCGGGTTTTGCTGATAACGATCTAACACCAGTGGCTCGTCAAAGGTGAGATCTACCAGGCCGATGCCGTTCAGCGGCAGGTTTTCAACTTCGCGTTGGGTAAGGTTATTGATATCAACCTGATAACGAATGCCATCAACACGAGCACGCGTCTTCTTACCGGCAATTTTGATGTCGTAACTCTGGCCCGGGGAAAGCGGCTGTTCCGCCATCCATACCACATCCACCGACGCGCTCTGCACAGCCGGTAACACTTCGTCTGCCGCCAGCAGCAGATCGCCACGGCTGATGTCGATCTCATCCGTCAGCACCAGGGTGATCGCTTCTCCGGCAAAGGCTTCTTCGCGATCGCCATCAAAGGTCACGATCCGCGCGACGTTTGATTCCACACCAGAGGGCAGCACTTTGACACGTTGCCCGACTTCCACACGACCGGATGCCAGCGTTCCGGCGTAGCCACGAAAATCGAGATTCGGACGGTTAACGTACTGCACCGGGAAGCGCATTGGCTGAGCATCCACCACTCGCTGGATCTCCACGGTTTCCAGCACTTCGAGCAGTGTCGGACCGCTGTACCACGGCATACTTTCACTTTGCGAAGCCACGTTGTCGCCTTCCAGTGCGGAGAGCGGCACAAAGCGGATATCCAGATTACCCGGCAGCTGCCCGGCAAAGGTCAGATAATCTTCACGAATACGGGTGAACGTCTCTTCACTGTAATCCACCAGATCCATTTTGTTGATCGCCACGACCAGATGTTTGATCCCCAACAGTGTGGAGATAAAACTGTGACGACGGGTTTGATCGAGCACGCCTTTACGGGCATCGATCAGTAAGATCGCCAGTTCACATGTCGATGCGCCAGTCGCCATATTGCGGGTGTACTGCTCGTGCCCTGGGGTGTCGGCGATAATAAATTTACGCTTCTCGGTAGAGAAATAGCGGTAAGCCACGTCAATGGTGATGCCCTGTTCGCGCTCAGCTTGCAGGCCGTCCACCAGCAGTGCCAGATCCAGCTTTTCGCCCTGGGTGCCGTGACGCTTACTGTCGTTATGCAGCGATGAGAGCTGATCTTCGTAGATTTGGCGGGTATCGTGTAGCAGGCGACCAATCAGGGTACTTTTGCCGTCATCGACGCTACCACAGGTCAGAAAACGCAGCAGGCTTTTATGTTGTTGCGCAATCATCCAGGCTTCGACGCCGCCTTCATTGGCGATTTGTTGTGCAAGTGCGGTGTTCATCTTAAAAATACCCCTGACGTTTTTTCAGCTCCATAGACCCCGCCTGGTCGCGGTCAATTACGCGGCCCTGACGTTCACTGGTGGTGGAAACCAGCATCTCTTCGATGATCTCCGGCAGTGTTTGTGCGTTTGACTCCACCGCGCCGGTCAGCGGCCAGCAGCCCAGCGTACGGAAACGCACCATCCGTTTTTTAATCACTTCGCCCGGTTGCAGGTCGATACGGTTGTCATCAATCATCATCAACATACCGTCGCGTTCCAGAACCGGACGTTCCGCAGCGAGATACAGTGGAACAATGTCAATATTTTCCAGCCAGATGTATTGCCAGATATCCTGCTCGGTCCAGTTAGAGAGCGGGAAGACGCGGATGCTTTCGCCTTTGTTAATTTGCCCGTTGTAGTTGTGCCACAGCTCCGGGCGCTGATTTTTCGGATCCCAGCGATGGAAGCGGTCACGGAAAGAGTAGATTCGCTCTTTAGCGCGGGATTTCTCTTCGTCGCGGCGCGCACCACCGAAGGCGGCATCAAAACCGTATTTGTTCAGCGCCTGTTTCAGGCCTTCAGTTTTCATAATATCGGTATGTTTCGCGCTGCCATGAACGAATGGATTAATCCCCATCGCTACGCCTTCCGGGTTTTTATGCACCAGCAGCTCGCAGCCGTAGGCTTTAGCCGTACGATCGCGGAACTCATACATCTCGCGGAATTTCCAGCCGGTATCGACATGCAGCAACGGGAAAGGCAGCGTACCTGGATAAAACGCCTTGCGCGCCAGATGCAGCATGACGCTGGAATCTTTACCGATAGAGTAGAGCATCACCGGATTTGAGAATTCTGCCGCCACCTCGCGAATAATGTGGATGCTTTCCGCCTCCAGTTGCCGCAGGTGGGTAAGTCGTTTTTGATCCATAACCGTTCCTTTGCAATACCGCTATTTTCTTGCCATCAGATGTTTCGACTATAGGGAGCGTAAGAGAACGAATGAAATTACCAATTAGAATGAGTAGTTCCTTAACGGAATAACGATTTGGCAAAGCTAATATCAAAAAGTGCTTAAGGCACCGGATTTCGGGCGTTTAGGAAGATTTGAAATTGTTTTAGCGCAGCGGCAGTTTCATACTATGGCGGTAAAAAAATTTGCATGGTATTTAAGGACTCACTATGTTTTCCGCATTGCGCCACCGTACCGCTGCCCTGGCGCTCGGCGTATGCTTTATTCTCCCCGTACACGCCTCGTCACCTAAACCTGGCGATTTTGCTAATACCCAGGCACGACATATTGCTACTTTCTTTCCGGGACGCATGACCGGAACTCCTGCAGAAATGTTATCTGCCGATTATATTCGCCAACAGTTTCAGCAAATGGGTTATCGCAGTGATATTCGGACATTTAATAGTCGGTATATTTATACCGCCCGCGATAATCGCAAGAGCTGGCATAACGTGACGGGAAGTACGGTGATTGCCGCTCATGAAGGCAAAACGCCGCAGCAGATCATCATTATGGCGCATCTGGATACTTACGCCCCGCTGAGCGATGCTGACGCCGATGCCAATCTCGGCGGGCTGACGTTACAAGGAATGGATGATAACGCCGCAGGTTTAGGTGTCATGCTGGAACTGGCCGAGCGCCTGAAAAATACGCCTACCGAGTATGGTATTCGATTTGTGGCGACCAGCGGCGAAGAGGAAGGAAAATTAGGCGCTGAGAATTTACTCAAGCGGATGAGTGACACCGAAAAGAAAAATACGCTGCTGGTGATTAATCTCGATAACTTAATTGTTGGCGATAAATTGTATTTCAACAGCGGTGTAAAAACCCCTGAAGCAGTAAGGAAATTAACGCGCGACCGGGCGCTGGCAATTGCCCGCAGCCATGGAATTGCCGCCACCACAAATCCAGGTTTGAATAAAAACTATCCGAAAGGCACCGGGTGTTGTAATGACGCAGAAATATTCGACAAAGCCGGTATTGCTGTACTTTCGGTGGAAGCGACTAACTGGAATCTTGGCAATAAGGATGGTTATCAGCAACGAGCAAAAACAGCCGCATTCCCTGCGGGAAATAGCTGGCATGACGTAAGACTGGATAATCAACAGCATATTGATAAGGCACTTCCTGGAAGAATAGAACGTCGCTGCCGTGATGTTATGCGGATAATGCTACCGTTGGTGAAGGAGCTGGCGAAGGCATCTTAATGGGTTTGAAATGATTACTCCCTTGCCTGCAGGAAATCAATGCCACCAGAAACAGAGTATAAAAAAGGGGTGCAGGAGGCCAAACCATCACAATTCAGTACGCGGGGTTTTACCCCGCGTGGTGGCTACTTCTTCGATTCGTAAGCGAGAACTGCCTTAAACTCCATACCACGTTCTCTGATACTCAACTCACACAACGAGTCGCCTACCATCAACGTGAATCCCAGTACTGTACAACACAGTACGATGATTGCCACAAGGGCATATTTTGTCAGCATGTCTTGCCTCCCTGCAAAGAAGAGACTAACATCCGAATTGCTACGTTCGAACGCGAGCCTCAGGTTGATAGAAATATCGCCTGGGGCTTTTGTCCATCTGGAACCTTGCGAATGCTTAACGCCAGACAGCCTCAAGCACCCAATGCCATTCTATACCTGTTAATTTTCCCTGCGATGTTCACCTTTAAATGCCGGAATGCTGCTCGCAAAAAATAAAAACGCCTCCATCATTTCTGACAGAGGCGTTTAATTTATCCGGCAATATTTACCCTTCGTGTAATCCACATTCCCTTTTTAAGCCAAAGAAACGCGTTTCTTCTTCCGCCATGCCGGGTTCCCATTTACGGGTTGTATGGGTATCGCCCACCGATAAATATCCTTCATCCCATAATGGGTGATATTTCAGGCCATGTTTTTGCAGGTACTGATAAATAGTTCGGTTATCCCAGTCGATAATCGGCAGCACTTTAAATACGCCACGCTGAATTGCCAGCACCGGTAAATTGGCGCGGCTGCCGGATTGTTCACGGCGCAGGCCAGCAAACCAGGTTTGCGCATTCAGTTCTTTCAGCGCCCGGTTCATCGGTTCGACTTTGTTGATGTCATTGTACTTTTCAATGCCTTCAACGCCCTGCTCCCACAGTTTGCCGTAGCGTGCTTCCTGCCAGGCGGCGCTTTCGGTAGCACGATACACTTTCAGGTTGAGCTTGAGTTTGTCCGTTAACTCGTCAATAAAGCGGTAGGTTTCCGGGAACAGATAGCCGGTATCGGTGAGGATCACTGGAATATCCGGGCGAATCTGATTCACCAGATGCAGGCTCACCGCCGCCTGAATGCCAAAGCTGGAAGAAAGTACATATTCACCGGGCAGATTATCCAGCGCCCAGGCTACGCGGCCTTCAGCGTCCAGTTTTTCCAGTTGGGCGTTAGTTTCCGCCAGCGCCAGAATCCGGTCTACCTTTGGCAGTTCGTTCAGGGCGTTTAGATCGAGTTTGGACATAAGTTCCTCACTGTTTGCCTTGCCTGATGCAACGCTCACACGTCTTATCAGGCCTACAAGACCGGGCTGATGGTTAATCCCACAAATCGCGCGCCGGATCGAGCACCGGGCGAATGATGCCCGCACGCACCGTAAAGTCGCCGAAGCCTTCACCCGCTTCGCGCTCTTTCGCCCAGCGCCCTATCAGTTCATCAAGCGACGCCAGGATTTCCGGCTCGGTGATGTTTTCTTTATACATCCGTGGGATACGTGTCCCAATGCGGTTGCCGCCAAGATGCAGGTTGTAGCGACCCGGCGCTTTCCCCACCAGACCCACTTCCGCCAGCATCGCGCGACCACAACCGTTCGGGCAGCCTGTTACACGCATCACGATATGCTCATCGCTGACACCATGTTTCGCCATTAAATTATCGATGTTGTCGATAAAAGACGGCAGGAAACGCTCCGCTTCCGCCATCGCCAGCGGGCAAGTCGGGAATGACACGCAGGCCATTGAGTTTTCACGCTGCGGCGTGACGGCATTCATTAACCCGCTTTCTTTGGCGATCTTCTCGATCTTCGCTTTCTCGCTTTCCGGCACGCCGGCGATGATCAGATTCTGGTTCGCCGTAATGCGGAAATCACCTTTGTGGATCTTCGCGATCTCCAGCAAGCCGGTTTTCAGCGGGCGCCCCGGATAATCAAGAATTCGACCATTTTCGATAAACAGCGTCAGGTGCCAGTTATCATCAATGCCCTTAACCCAGCCAATACGATCGCCGCGTCCGGTAAACTCATACGGGCGAATCGGCTCGAATTTGATCCCCGCGCGACGTTCAACTTCCGCTTTAAACGTCTCAACCCCTACGCGCTCCAGCGTGTATTTGGTTTTGGCATTTTTACGATCGGTTCGGTTACCCCAGTCACGCTGAGTTGTCACGACGGCTTCCGCCACCGCCAGCGTATGCTCCAGCGGCAGATAGCCAAACTCACTCGCCGTGCGGGCGTAGGTTTTCTTGTTGCCGTGTTCGATGGAAAGCCCACCGCCCACCAGCAGGTTAAAGCCCACCAGCTTGCCGTTTTCGGCGATCGCCACGAAGTTCATGTCGTTGGCGTGCAGATCGATATCGTTCTGCGGCGGGATCACTACCGTGGTTTTGAACTTACGCGGCAGGTAGGTCTGACCAAGGATCGGCTCTTCATCAGTAGTGGCGACTTTTTCCTGATCGAGCCAGATCTCCGCATACGCGCGGGTACGAGGCAGCAGATGTTCAGAAATTTTCTTCGCCCATTCATATGCTTCCGCATGCAGCTGCGACTCGTAAGGGTTCGAGGTGCAGAGTACGTTACGGTTCATGTCGTTGGCGGTCGCCAGCGCATCAAGACCGACCGAGTGCAGCATCTGGTGCACCGGTTTGACGTTCTTTTTCAGAATGCCGTGGAACTGAAACGTCTGGCGGTTGGTCAGGCGAATGCTGCCATAGATGGTGTTTTCACCGGCAAATTTGTCGATCGCCTGCCACTGTTTAGTGGTAATCACCCCACCCGGCAGACGACAGCGAAGCAGCATCGCGTGGCGCGGCTCCAGCTTCTGTTCAGCACGTTCGGCGCGAATGTCGCGGTCATCCTGCTGATACATGCCGTGGAAGCGGATCAGCAGGAAGTTATCGCCCTTAAAGCCGCCGGTCAGACCGTCGTTTAAATCTTCCGCAATGGTGCCGCGCAGGTAGTTGCTTTCAAGCTTCATGCGCTCGGCGTCTGTCAGTTTTCCTTCGACCACTAAAGGCCCTGGATGTTTTTCGCTCATTAGTAGACATCTCGCTGATAACGGCGCTCTACGCGCAGCTCACTTAAAAATTCATCCGCCGCTTCGGTGTCCATGCCACCAAATTCGGCAATCACTTCCAGAAGTGCCTGCTCAACGTCTTTCGCCATGCGATTAGCGTCGCCGCAGACATAAATGTGGGCACCGTCATTGATCCAGCGCCACAGCTCTGCGCCCTGTTCGCGCAGTTTGTCTTGTACGTAAATTTTTTCTTTTTGATCGCGCGACCAGGCGAGATCGATGCGCGTCAGCACGCCTTCTTTGACGTAACGCTGCCATTCCACCTGGTAGAGGAAATCTTCCGTAAAGTGTGGGTTGCCAAAGAATAGCCAGTTTTTACCCGGCGCTTCGTCGGCGGCACGCTGCTGCATAAAGGCACGGAACGGCGCGATGCCGGTGCCAGGGCCAATCATGATCACCGGGGTTTCCGGATTGGTTGGCAGGCGGAAGTTGTCGTTATGTTCGATAAATACGCGGACTTCACCCTCTTCTTCCACACGATCCGCGAGGAAGCTGGAGGCACCACCGGCACGGGCGCGGCCTTCCACGTCGTAACGCACCACACCAACGGTAACGTGCACTTCGTTCTCGACTTCCGCCTGCGAGGAGGCGATGGAATACAGGCGCGGGGTCAGTGGGCGCAGCAGATTAATCAGCGCTTCGGCATCCAGTTGCGCCGGAGAGAAACGCACCATGTCGACAATCGGCGTCGTCGCGGCGTAATGCTGTAACTTCGCTTTATCGCCCACCAGCGGCAGCAGCGTTTCGCTGCGGGTAAGCGTGGCATAGTTCTCAACAATGTTGGCGGTGTTGACGGTCAGTTCGAAGTGCCACTGTAGCGCTTCGTTCAGAGGCAACGTTTTGCCCTCGACGGTGACAGGTTCATCGCCTTTCAGCCACAGCAGTTCGACAAGTTCTTTCACCAGTGCCGGATCGTTTTGATACCAGACGCCCAGCGCGTCACCCGGCTGGTAACGCAGGTCAGAGTCACCTAAGTCAATTTCAATGTGACGAACGTCTTTTTCAGAGTTACGCCCGGTAATTTTCTGGTTAACAGAGAGGCTCGCCACCAGCGGCGCGTCTTTGCTATACGGGCTGGTGTGGATTTCATTTACCGTGCCAGTAGCGACGGATTGCGAAGGTGCCGCGACAGGCGCACGCGATTTAAGCGCATCAACCACGCGGGCGCGCCACTCGCTGGCAGCAGCCTGGTATTCAACGTCGGCATCGACACGGTCGAGCAGGCGTTCACCGCCCAGTTCCGCCAGCTTACTGTCAAAATCTTTCCCGGACTGGCAGAAAAATTCATAAGAGCTATCGCCGAGGCTAAACACGGCAAACGCGGTGTTTTCCAGCTTTGGCGCTTTTTTGGAGAACAGGAACTTATGCAGCGCGACGGCTTCTTCCGGCGGTTCCCCTTCCCCTTGCGTTGACGTCACCACGATAAGCAGTTTTTCGCTGGCGATTTGTTTGAATTTATAGTCGCCCGCGTTCACCAGCTTAACGTTCAGTTTTGCCGCTAATAAATCATCGCGTAATGCTTCAGCAACCCGACGCGCATTGCCAGTTTGCGAGGCGGAGATAATAGTTATACCCGGCATTTCTGCGGCGGGCGCTGGCGTCGCTGCAAGCGCAGCAGGCTGCTGGTTGAGCACGCCCCAGAAATAGCCAGAAACCCAGGCAAGCTGGGTAGGAGTTAAATCGGTCGTGGCCGCCTGAAGGCGTGCCAGTTGCTCCGGGTTCAACGGAAGCAACGCGGAAGGTGGGACCTGTGTCGTCATGCGTCGTTATGTTCCAGTAAGCAAAGCTGTTTCTGCGCCCTGTCAGCGCCCATAAAACAGAAGAGAAGGTAAGGTTAACGGGGTGAACGGTGTGGATTAAAGACGGGATAGCGATAACTAATAACCAAATCGACTAACCTGTTTTAGCAATAGTCTTTAACAACAAAATAGATTAACCAACCCAATGAAAAACAAATGAATATTGCCCATCAATAAGATAAATCAGCGATTTTGCGCAACAAAGTCGTTTTAGATAATGCGAAAAAACAGCCTTTCCGGTACTCTACGGCGGTTTTATCGTCATGTAGAGAAATTATGATGTCCACCACGTTATTTAAAGATTTCACCTTCGAAGCCGCTCACCGCTTGCCGCACGTCCCACAAGGGCATAAATGTGGTCGCCTGCACGGGCATTCCTTTATGGTGCGACTGGAAATTACCGGGGAAGTCGATCCGCATACGGGCTGGATTATCGATTTCGCTGAACTGAAAGCGGCGTTTAAACCAACTTATGAGCGCCTCGATCACCATTATCTCAATGATATTCCAGGTCTGGAAAACCCAACCAGCGAAGTTTTAGCAAAATGGATTTGGGATCAGGTTAAACCCGTTGTGCCGCTGTTAAGTGCGGTGATGGTAAAAGAAACCTGCACCGCAGGTTGTATCTATCGCGGCGAATGATAAGAGTGTGTCGGCGGTCAATTTCCCTTAAGTAACGCTATGTTAGGGTGTTGTGTTCTGGATATCTGGGGCATGACATGGAAGACGACTGCGACATTATTATTATCGGTGCCGGAATTGCTGGCACCGCTTGCGCGTTACGCTGCGCGCGAGCGGGTTTATCCGTTTTGTTACTGGAACGAGCGGAGATTCCCGGCAGCAAAAATCTTTCCGGCGGGCGTTTATATACCCATGCGCTCGCGGAACTCCTCCCGCAATTTCACCTGACCGCGCCCCTTGAACGACGCATCACTCACGAAAGTCTTTCTCTGTTAACGCCAGATGGCGCAACGACGTTTTCCAGCTTACAGCCCGGCGGTGAATCCTGGAGTGTATTACGTGCACGATTCGATCCGTGGCTGGTTGCCGAAGCCGAAAAAGAAGGTGTCGAATGCATCCCCGGTGCGACGGTAGATGCACTGTATGAAGAAAACGGCAGGGTGTGTGGTGTCATTTGTGGTGACGATATTCTTCACGCCCGTTATGTGGTGCTGGCAGAAGGTGCCAACAGCGTCCTGGCGGAACGCCACGGGTTAGTGACTCGTCCTGCTGGCGAAGCGATGGCATTGGGAATCAAAGAAGTGCTGACGCTGGAACCATCCGCTATTGAAGAACGTTTTCATCTGGAGAATAACGAAGGCGCAGCGTTGTTGTTCAGCGGCGGGATCTGTGATGACTTACCCGGCGGCGCATTTCTTTATACTAATCAACAAACGCTCTCGTTAGGGATTGTTTGCCCGCTCTCCTCCCTTACGCAAAGTAGTGTTCCGGCAAGCGAGCTGCTGACTCGCTTTAAAACGCATCCGGCAGTGCGCCCGCTTATCAAAAACACGGAATTACTGGAGTATGGTGCGCATCTGGTGCCAGAAGGTGGCCTGCGCAGTATGCCGGTGCAATACGCCGGTAACGGCTGGCTGCTGGTGGGCGATGCGTTGCGCAGTTGCGTCAATACCGGAATTTCCGTGCGCGGCATGGATATGGCGCTAACTGGCGCGCAGGCGGCGGCACAAACGCTGATAAGCGCCTGCCAACACCGCGAGCCGCAAAATCTGTTTCCGCTTTATCATCACAACGTAGAGCGCAGCCTGCTGTGGGATGTTCTACAGCGTTATCAGCATGTTCCGGCGCTTTTGCAACGTCCTGGCTGGTATCGGGTGTGGCCTGGGTTAATGCAGGATATTTCCCGTGATTTATGGGATCAGGGGAATACACCTGTTCCACCGCTGCGCCAGTTGCTCTGGCGTCATTTACGTCGTCACGGCCTGTGGCATCTGACGGGCGATGTTATCAGGAGTCTGCGATGTCTGTAGCCCGTAATCTCTGGCGCGCTGCTGATGCGCCGCACATTGTTCCGACTGACTCCGTTGAGCGCCAGACGGCACAACGGTTGATTAACGCCTGTCCAGCAGGTCTTTTTTCGCTCACACCTGAAGGTGGCTTACGTGTTGATTATCACGGCTGCCTGGAGTGTGGCACCTGCCGTTTGCTGTGCGACGAATCAACACTACAACAGTGGCGCTATCCGCCTTCCGGATTCGGCATCACCTACCGCTTTGGATAAATAATAAGGATAATTTATGCCCCTCTTACACCTGCTCCGCCAGAATCCGGTGATTGCTGCCGTTAAAGATAATGCCAGCCTGCAACTGGCAATCGACTCTGAATGCCAGTTTATTTCCGTGTTGTACGGCAATATCTGCACCATTAGTAATATCGTTAAAAAGATTAAGAACGCCGGGAAATATGCTTTTATTCATGTTGATTTGCTGGAAGGCGCGTCAAATAAAGAAGTGGTGATTCAGTTTTTGAAACTGGTAACCGAGGCGGACGGAATTATCAGTACCAAAGCCTCAATGCTGAAAGCAGCAAGAGCGGAAGGTTTTTTCTGTATTCATCGACTGTTTATTGTTGATTCGATTTCGTTTCACAACATTGATAAGCAAGTTGCGCAATCGAATCCGGATTGTATTGAGATCCTGCCAGGCTGCATGCCTAAAGTGCTGGGCTGGGTGACGGAGAAAATCCGCCAACCGCTGATTGCTGGCGGGCTGGTGTGCGATGAAGAAGATGCGCGTAATGCGATTAACGCGGGTGTTGTGGCGCTTTCCACCACGAATACTGGGGTCTGGACGTTAGCGAAAAAATTGCTTTGACGGGATAATCGTAACAAGTTGAATTTGGTGTGATTTGTAGGCTGCACGCCACATCCGACATTCAGCGCCTGATGCGACGCTTGACGCGTCTTATCAGGCCTACAAGTCCCCAGCCCAGAACCATCGGCAGGATCATCCGGCAGCACGTTATTGGCAATCTGCGTGAATGTTTGTCACCAGTGCCTCCAGCACCACTTTCCAGTCATCAACTACGCCAACATCTGCCTGTGAAAATACCGCTGCACTGGCGTCATGATTAATCGCCACCACAAACTTGCTATTGCGTACGCCCGCCATTAACGCTGCTGCGCCGGAAGCGCCAACAACAATACACACCTCAGGTGCCAGCAGATGTCCGGAAATACCAATCACTTTTTCGGCATCAACGCCACCGTTCATCACTCGTGCCCGACTGTAGCCCACTTCGGCTCCCATCTTTTCTGCCAGCATAGCGATTTCCTGGTTATCTGCCTCTCCGCCCTGCCCCACCACCAGCACCCGTCTGGCTTCAGCTAATGGGTCGCGGATAACATTTTTCAGATTTTCTATGCTAACCAGCCAGTCGGGAAGCACACCTGGGACAATGTTCAGTTGCTGCATCCCAGAGGGCAACGTGGCGTTTTTATCTGCTCCCGCCTGACGTGCCAGCGAAAGGCATAGCGGGCGTTTGTCTGTTTGCAGCGTCGCCGTCAACGCATTTCCCCAGTGGGATTTGCGCACGCTTACGGTTGGAATATCTAACGAAGTCACCTGGCAGATGCTTGCACCATGTAAACGCCAGGCCAGCCGGGTCGACAGTTCATCGCCAAACGCGCCCGGAGGAAAAAGGACAACGTCCGCAGGCGTTCGTTGCCACTGTTCCACCAGTGCATCCAGCACCTGTTCCGCAACCATCGGCTGTGGTTCTATTTGCCAATGTGCCAGGGTACAACCGCTGAAATCCTGCGCCGCCAGCCAGCTCGCTATTGCGGCATGGTCCTGATTTATTGTCACAATTACGATATTCATGGCTGCATCCTTTGGCGTAAATAGTCCTGCCATAGCTTTTGCGCTTTTTCTGCTACCGTTTGCCCACCAATCAGCGTCGCTCCGCGTCGTTGCTCTGCTCTTGCCAGTTGCAGACACTGCATCGCTGGCAATTCGACAGCAACAGTTTTACGGATAATTGCTGCTTTCCCCGCAGCCATTCGCTGGCGCATTCCCGGAACTGGCAAGGCCACTTCACCGCACTGACGCACGGCAATCACCGCAGGCAAGCGAACCCGGCAACAGCGCACCCCATGTTCAGTACGCTGTTCGAGGGTGATAAACGGTGCGTCGAGAGTAAAGCGCTCCACCTGGGTGAAGCAGGGCCAGACCAGCATTTCCGCCAGCAAAAATGGCGTTTGCCCATTCTGCCCTTCGCTGCTTTGGCAGCCGGTAATTATCAGATCCAGCGGATTCTGACGCTGCCATTCGGCAATATGGCGAGCGACAAATTCCGGCGCAAAGCGCAGATCTGCCGCCGTCTCCAGCAATACAGCTTCCTCAAACCCAAGAGCCATGAGATAGCGCAGCCAGTGCAACGCCCGTTCATCCCCCATGCTCAACGCGGTTAAAGACATCGGCGTACCGTTTTTTCTCTGCGCCAACAGCAGCGCAGCTGCGGCCTGTTCATCAGCACCGAGTAAACTTCGCAGAAGCGAAACATCCGGTCCGCTATTACCCTGAGCCGCCGCCTGCCACTCTTTTTCCGCCAGCATTCCGGCATCCGGTTCGGCTTTAAACGCTAACAGAATGTTCATTCGCACCTCCTACATTTCCCGCCGCCACCAGCGGGAGTGCTTTGGTTTCTGGTGCCCATAGCCAGGTCACAACAAAACCAACCAACAACACTGCCGCCAGGAGTAATAAGGTGGCTTGCATTCCCCACTGCGCCAGCACCCACGGCAGCAGGCCAGTACTTACCGCCGCCCCCAACCGACTCATGGCGGTGGCAAAACCGACGCCCAGCGAGCGAATGTCAGTAGGAAAACTTTCCGCAGGCAAAATGCCCACCAGATTACTGACTGCCGAAATGGTGGTGCTGAAGAGAACAAAAAGCAGCAGCGTTAATGAACTGCCGGAAGGCAAACAGGCCATCACTACCAGCGTTGCCGCCAGCAGCAAAAAACTTCCCAGCAAAAACTTGCGATGTGCCAGCAGGTGCGTCAGAACTAATCCCAGCAGCGCGCCCACAATTAACAACGCATTAAGCATCAGACTGGCAGTCAGCGCATCTTCCAGTCCAATAGTCTGGGCGATAGTTGGCAGCCAGGTATAAATCACAAACCATGGGATTACGAGGCAGACAAAGAAGACGCTGTTAAACGCTGTGCGCCGCCAGTAGCGCGAAGAGAACAAGGTTTTGATGTGTTTATGGGTCGCCGTTGCCACTTCATCGCCCAGTAAAACATGCGGGCCAAAATAGCGATGAACGATAGCGTGAGCTTCTGCAAAACGCCCCTGGCGCAGTAGCCAGCGTGGCGATTCCGGCGTGCCCCAACGTAGCAGCGTAATCAGCAAGGCTGGTAACGCCGCTGATGCCAGCAGCCAGCGCCAGGCCTCCGGGCTTTCGGAAATAAAGTGATGTCCGGCAATACTTGCCAGCACATAGCCTACGGTCCACACCACACTGAATGCGCCCAGCAAAATACCGCGATGGCGGCGCGGGGAAAATTCAGCCAGCAAGGTGTGACCGACTGAGTAATCGCCTCCCAGACCAATGCCGATCAAAATGCGTAATCCAATAAGATGCTCTGGCGTGGTGGCAAAAAATTGCAAGAACGAAGCGAGCGTAATCAGCATAAAACTGAAGGTGAAGATTTTTTGCCGCCCGATATGGTCGGAGATCCACCCCAAAACCAGGCTGCCAAGAAACAAACCAAGTAACGCCGAGCCGCCGATCATTCCCGCCATAAACGGCGTCAGTTGCATGGCGGGCGTAAGCTGAATAATGGCATAACCAATGACGCCGAGAACATAACCGTCGGTCAGGTGTGCGCCGAAAGTGAGCGCAGCAATTCGACAGTGAAAACGGTTAAGCGGTAAATCATCCATTCGCACCGGTGAAGTGTTCATCTTTACCCCTTCATTGTCCGGTAATAAGAACGGCTTCTCGCCTGAGAAGCCGAAAAGGCAACGCACCGTCATCGCGGAACGCTGCCTGACACATTATTTTTCAATCGGATAGATAGTACCCGTGTTCATAATGCCATTAGGATCGAACTGCTTTTTCAGCCCTTCCAGCAACGCCCACGCGCTGCCGTGTTCCAGTTTGCTCCAGTGAACGCGATGTTTACCGATACCGTGGTGATGCACCATCGAACCGCCGAGGCGAATGGTTTCTTCGCAGATGATTTTGTTGAGCGGATTGTGGTACTTGTCGATTTCCTCTTCCGGCTTACAGTCAACGACGTTGTAGTCGTAGACGAAGTACATGTTGGTGCCGTTCTGATAGCTATGAGAGGAGTGACCGCCCAGCATGGTGATGTCGTCGGCGTGCGGGAACTCGGTACGAATACGGTTAATAACGCTTTCGTAGATTTCGTGAATGCAGCTCCAGCAGCCGGACACTTCAGTGGTAAAGCCCATGTTGCCGGTTTTGAGGATCTGCACACGTTCGGCAGCCACTTTATCCGGTCCCCAGTTCAGGTTGTTAAACCAGGTTTCGATCAGCTTGCTGTCCACGCGCTGGCACTGCGGGTAGCGCGCCACGATTTCAGCAATCCCTTCACCCGTCGCCTTCGCAATGCGAGGGTTACCTTCAGCCATAAAGATCAGCACGCATTTGCCGTCGGCAAAATGGGTGAAGTGTTGGGTGCCATCTTCAGCATCATACAAACGAGCAATCGACGGACGATACCCTTCCACCATGATTTCACGCAGGATGTTGAAGCCGGTTTTCATATCTTCCAGGATATAGCCGTAGAAGAGATTGTTTTCCGGCGTAAATTTGAAGATTTTCACTGTGACTTCAGTGATATAGCACAGTGCACCTTCGTTGCCGATGATGATATGACGAATGTCCGGGCCAGCCGCGCGACGTGGCACGTTTTTAATGCGTGTGACGGTGCCATCTGCCAGCACCGCTTCCAGACCAACGACCATATCTTCGATTGCGCCGTAGAGTGTGGAGAACTGCCCGATACTGCGGGTCGCCACCAAGCCGCCCATCTGCGCCAGCGGCTTTGACTGCGGAGAATGCCCCGTGGTGTAACCTTTTTCGCGCAATGCGTTTTCCAGCACCTCCAGCGGAACGCCACATTGCGCCGTGGCCTGCATATTCTCAATATCAATATTAATGATTTGATTCATGGCGGAGCCGTCGAGCACCACCGAGTTTTCCACAACGGTTTCCAGTCCACCTTCGGTGGCGGAAGCACCGGTACGTGGCACACCGTTAATTTTGTGCGCATTCATAAAATTCAGCACACGGGATACTTGTTCTGTGGAACCGAGTTTTACGACCGCTGCCGGAATCGGCAAAGTATAAATTCCATGAATATCCGGAAATTTACGAAAACGGTCAATACTGTTTTTCTTTAATACCGTTTCATCGGTAATAACGCGATCTGCACCAACAATTTCCTTTAGCTGGTCGACAATCGCTACGCGAGATAAAGACATAATAATTCCTTCCTGATAATAAAAATGGAATAGTTATTAATAAGAGAAAACAGAAACCACCGTTATGAATTAGCGCACTAAATAACCGCCATCAACCACTAATAAATGTCCGTTGACATAATTCGATGCCGGACTTGCGAGGAATACGGCTGCCCCCATTAAATCCTGAGTATCACCCCAACGGTTTGCCGGAATATGATCAAGAACACGCTGGTTAGTTTCTGGATTACTACGGGTCGCCAGCGTAATATCGGTTGCATAATAACCAGGAGCAATACCATTCACCTGAATATTATATTGGCCTAATTCATCGCAATAGGCTTTGGTGAATCCGGCAAGAGCATGTTTAGTGGCAGAATAAGCAGGTGACCATTGACCACCTAAGTAAGAGAACAATGAACAGATATTAATGATTTTACCGCTTTTCTGCGGGATCATAATTTTTGCCGCTTCGTAGCTTAACTCGAATGCGGCGGTCAGGTTCACGTCAATCATCGGGTCCCAGTCGGCACGACCAAAGTCCAGCACCTTATTCAGCTTACAAATACCGGCATTATTGACCAGAATATCGACGGTACCGAAGCGCTCACAGCAGGCAGCGATAATCTTCTGCGGCGCGCCTTCTGCGGTGATATCCACCTGCATAAAATCAACTTCAACGCCCTGTTTTTCAATCATTTCCTTTGTTTCGCCGTTATCTTTGACGAAACTAGGAATAAAGACATTTGCGCCAGCTTTGGCCAACGCCATGGCAAATGCCTGGCCTAAACCGCTATTCCCGCCGGTAACAATTGCTGTTTTACCTTTCAGGGAGAAAAAATCCATTGAGAACGCATTGAGAGATTCGATTGACATAGTTAGCTCCAATTTCCGTAAGGCAAAAAAAAAGAAAGGTAACTTCCCCCGCGAGAGGGAAGTTACCTTTCTCATTATCTCTGGTAACTGGAGATAATTTTTAGCATAAGGACATAACTGCTAATGTGATCGTAATCACAGTGTGATGTTCGTATTGTCAAATAATTTAAAAAAGCAGAAGCGTGATTACTCTCACACAACACCTCTGCTTTCCATGTTATTTCTTATTGCAATTACTAGAGACCTGAGAAAAGTAATCCACCTGAAAGGGCGGCTTACTTTTCTCTTTTTTTTGTCTATTACAAATGGGAATACGATATGCAACACAACTCATATCGCCGTTGGATAACCCTCGCGATAATTAGTTTTAGCGGCGGCGTTAGTTTCGACCTGGCTTATTTACGTTATATTTATCAAATTCCCATGGCAAAATTTATGGGATTCAGCAATACCGAGATAGGTTTAATAATGAGTACCTTTGGTATTGCGGCCATTATTTTCTATGCCCCTAGCGGCGTTATTGCCGATAAATTTTCACATCGCAAAATGATTACTTCCGCGATGATCATTACCGGATTACTGGGTCTGTTAATGGCAACATATCCACCGCTGTGGGTAATGCTCTGTATTCAGGTCGCCTTTGCGATAACGACGATTTTAATGCTGTGGTCGGTGTCGATTAAAGCCGCATCGTTGCTGGGCGATCATAGCGAGCAAGGGAAAATTATGGGCTGGATGGAAGGGCTGCGCGGCGTCGGTGTAATGTCGCTGGCGGTGTTTACCATGTGGGTCTTTTCTCGCTTTGCACCGGATGACAGCGCCAGCCTGAAAACGGTCATTATTATCTATAGTGTGGTTTACATTCTGCTGGGCATTTTGTGTTGGTTTTTTGTTAGCGATAACAACAACCTACGCAGTGCCAATAACGAAGAAAAACAGTCATTCCAGCTTAGCGACATCCTGGCCGTTTTGCGCATCAGCACTACCTGGTATTGCAGCATGGTGATTTTTGGTGTCTTCACCATCTACGCCATTCTGAGTTACTCCACCAACTATCTGACCGAAATGTACGGCATGTCGCTGGTGGCGGCGAGCTACATGGGGATTGTGATCAACAAAATCTTCCGCGCGCTGTGCGGCCCACTTGGCGGCATTATCACCACCTACAGTAAAGTGAAATCCCCTACCCGCGTGGTCCAAATCCTTTCCATCATCGGTTTGCTGGCGTTGACAGCCCTGCTCGTCACGAACTCTAACCCGCAATCGGTCGCGATGGGGATTGGCTTGATTTTATTACTGGGATTCACCTGTTACGCCTCACGCGGGCTGTACTGGGCCTGCCCTGGCGAAGCGAGAACACCGTCTTACATTATGGGCACCACGGTAGGTATTTGTTCGGTGATTGGATTCCTGCCGGATGTCTTCGTTTACCCGATTATCGGCTACTGGCAAGACACCCTGCCCGCTGCAGAAGCCTATCGCAACATGTGGCTAATGGGCATGGCGGCGCTTGGCATGGTGATCATCTTTACCTTTTTGCTGTTCCAAAAAATTCGTACTGCTGATAGCGCCCCCGCAATGGCTAGCAGCAAGTAAGCCAGGAAAATTACAGGAGAAAAATCATGTCGAAAAAATACATCATAGGGATTGATGGCGGAAGTCAGAGCACAAAAGTGGTGATGTACGATCTGGAAGGTAATGTGGTTTGCGAAGGCAAAGGCTTATTGCAGCCGATGCACACGCCAGATGCCGATACCGCAGAACATCCTGACGATGATTTATGGGCATCACTATGTTTTGCCAGTCACGATTTGATGAGCCAGTTTGCCGGGAATAAAGAAGATATTGTCGGCATTGGCCTGGGCTCAATCCGTTGCTGCCGTGCGCTATTGAAAGCCGATGGTACGCCAGCCGCGCCGTTGATTAGCTGGCAGGATGCACGCGTTACACGCCCTTACGAACACACTAATCCTGACGTGGCCTATGTCACCTCTTTTTCGGGTTATCTGACACATCGCTTAACCGGCGAGTTTAAAGACAATATCGCCAACTATTTTGGTCAGTGGCCGGTGGATTATAAGAGCTGGGCATGGAGCGAAGATGCTACGGTAATGGAAAAGTTTAATATCCCCCGCCAGATGCTTTTTGACGTGCAAATGCCGGGCACCATTCTTGGGCATATCACACCACAAGCTGCGCTGGCGACACATTTCCCGGCTGGGCTGCCGGTTGTTTGTACCACCAGTGATAAACCGGTAGAAGCTCTGGGAGCCGGGTTACTGGATGATGAAACGGCGGTAATTTCTCTTGGCACCTATATCGCGTTGATGATGAACGGCAAAGCACTGCCGAAAGATCCGGTGGCGTACTGGCCGATTATGTCTTCTATTCCGCAAACATTGCTGTATGAAGGTTACGGTATTCGCAAAGGCATGTGGACGGTGAGCTGGCTGCGCGACATGTTAGGCGAGTCGTTAATTCAGGATGCCAAAGCACAGGATCTTTCACCGGAAGATTTGCTCAACAAAAAAGCGTCTTGCGTGCCGCCTGGCTGTAATGGTCTGATGACGGTGCTGGACTGGCTGACCAATCCGTGGGAACCGTACAAACGCGGGATTATGATCGGTTTTGATTCCAGCATGGATTACGCATGGATATATCGTTCGATACTGGAAAGCGTGGCGCTGACGCTGAAGAATAATTACGACAATATGTGTCATGAAATGAATCACTTTGCAAAGCATGTGATCATTACTGGCGGCGGTTCGAACAGCGATCTGTTTATGCAGATTTTTGCCGACGTGTTCAACCTTCCGGCACGCCGAAACGCCATTAACGGTTGTGCAAGTCTGGGGGCTGCGATCAATACGGCGGTAGGTCTGGGGCTATACCCGGATTACACAACGGCTGTCGATAAAATGGTTCGCGTGAAAGATATCTTCATACCGATTGAGAGCAATGCCAAACGCTACGACGCGATGAATAAAGGCATTTTCAAAGACCTAACCAAACATACTGATGTGATCCTGAAAAAATCGTATGAAGTGATGCATGGGGAATTGGGGAATGCGGATTCGATCCAGAGCTGGTCGAATGCGTAAGTGAGATAAACAGTGCCGGGTAGATGATTAATCCCGGCATATTCACGTTTCCACTACAAAATACCGGGTAACCACTGCTGAATATTGTTCTCTCCTGAGCAGCGTTTATGCTTTAATTGCTAAACCGATTTAATTAGTTTAGCAATTAGTATATTGGAGCCTTTATGAGCACAAGAGTATGGGTACTCGGTGATGCGGTTGTTGATTTATTACCCGAAAGCCAGGGGAGACTACTACAGTGTCCTGGTGGGGCGCCTGCTAATGTTGCAGTCGGTATCGCAAGGCTGGGGGGGAAAAGTGCCTTTATTGGCAAAGTTGGCGATGATCCTTTCGGTCGCTTTATGTATCAAACACTGAGTACAGAAAATGTTGATACACGTTATATGTCTCTTGATCCTCAACATCGCACCTCAATTGTGGCTGTAGGACTTGATGAGCAAGGAGAAAGAAACTTTACCTTTATGGTACGCCCAAGTGCCGATCTTTTTTTACAACCTGATGACCTTCCTGCATTTGGGCCGGGTGAATGGCTCCATCTTTGTTCCATTGCGCTCAGTGCAGAACCTTCCCGAAGTACCGCATTTCTGGCTATGGAGAAAATACGTCAGGCTGGCGGAAACATCAGTTTTGATCCCAATATCCGCAGCGATCTCTGGCAGAGTGAAGCGCTGTTAAGGAAATACCTTGATCGTGCGCTTTCGCTGGCGAATATCGCTAAATTGTCCGAAGAAGAGTTGTTATTCATCAGTGACGAAAGCCAGGTTCAGCAAGGCGCATATTCATTAGTACAACGTTATCCGTTGACTTTATTGCTTATTACACAAGGAAAAAATGGCGTACTTGTGTATTTTCAGGGGCAGTTTATCCACTATCCCGCCAAACCTGTTTCTGTCGTCGATACGACCGGGGCAGGAGATGCTTTTGTCGCTGGATTACTTGCCGGTCTGGCTGATTCTGGAATACCAACAAATACCAGACAGCTTGAACGAATCATTGCACAAGCTCAGATTTGTGGTGCTCTGGCGACCACGGCTAAAGGCGCGATGACCGCCTTACCCCGACAACACGATCTCCCTTCACAATAGTGATCCTGCTGTTGTATCTGTAACCCGATTTGTCGTGCCTGTCACATTTACTAAATCGGTTTAGCGAAAATAATTGCTCTGGCTAAAAAGTCAGCTTTATTATCAACACCTAAACCGGTTTAGCATTTTAGCAATTTTTATAATTCTCTGATGGGACGCGACAAATTATGTATAAAAAAACAACTTTGGCAGTGTTAATTGCTTTGCTGACCGGTGCTACAACGGTACATGCGCAAACGGATATTAGCAGTATCGAATCTCGACTGGCGGCGTTGGAACAACGTTTAAAAAATGCGGAATCCCGCGCCCAGGCGGCAGAAGCAAGGGCCAAAACAGCTGAATTACAGGTTCAGAAACTGGCTGAAACACAACAACAAAATCAGCTAACAACTCAAGAAGTAGCACAGAGAACAGTTCAGCTCGAACAGAAATCCGCAGAAAACAGTGGTTTTGAGTTTCATGGCTATGCCCGTTCCGGGTTACTGATGAATGATGCCGCTTCCAGTAGCAAAAGTGGGCCGTATCTGACTCCCGCAGGTGAAACTGGTGGAGCTGTTGGCCGTCTGGGAAATGAAGCCGATACCTATGTCGAGTTAAATGTAGAACATAAACAAACACTGGATAACGGTGCGACCACACGCTTTAAAGCAATGTTGGCTGACGGACAAAGAGATTACAACGACTGGACTGGCGGCTCCAGTAACCTGAATATCCGACAGGCTTTTGCCGAACTGGGCGCATTACCAAGTTTTACCGGAGCATTCAAAGACAGTACTGTCTGGGCTGGTAAACGCTTTGATCGCGACAATTTTGATATTCACTGGTTAGACTCCGATGTCGTATTTTTAGCGGGAACGGGCGGCGGTATCTATGACGTAAAATGGAACGAGACATTCCGCAGTAACTTTTCTCTCTACGGACGTAATTTCGGCGATCTTGATGATATCGACAATAACGTTCAGAACTACATCCTCACCATGAATCATTATGCAGGCCCCTTCCAGTTGATGGTTAGCGGATTACGGGCAAAAGATAATGATGATCGAAAAGATGCCAATGGTGATCTCATTCAAACTGATGCTGCAAATACTGGCGTACATGCGTTAGTTGGTCTGCACAATGACACTTTCTATGGCCTGCGTGAAGGGACGGCAAAAACAGCACTGCTATATGGCCATGGCCTGGGTGCGGAAGTCAAAGGGATTGGCTCCGATGGCGCTCTGCTGTCTGAGGCGAATACCTGGCGCTTCGCATCTTACGGCACAACACCTCTGGGAAGCGGTTGGTATGTTGCGCCAGCAATTCTCGCACAAAGCAGTAAAGATCGTTACGTCAAAGGCGATAGCTACGAATGGGTGACCTTCAATACACGTCTGATCAAAGAGGTAACACAGAATTTTGCTCTGGCCTTTGAGGGTAGCTATCAATATATGGATCTGAAGCCAAAGGGGTATCAAAACCACAACGCCGTAAACGGCAGCTTCTATAAACTCACCTTTGCTCCAACTCTAAAAGCTAACGATATCAATAATTTCTTTAGCCGTCCGGAGCTTCGCCTGTTTGCCACCTGGATGGACTGGAGCAGCAAACTTGATGATTTTGCCAGCAATGATGCTTTCGGCAGCAGTGGTTTCAATACTGGCGGAGAGTGGAATTTTGGTGTCCAAATGGAAACCTGGTTTTAATACCAGACAGCCTCACGGATGTGAGGCTTTTACTGAAATAACAATGAATTAGAGGGTTATATGGATTTCGATAAAATCGCCCAATCGTTGCTTCCTTTATTAGGTGGTAAGGAGAACATCGCCAGTGCAGCACATTGCGCCACTCGCCTACGGCTGGTACTGGTTGACGACACACTTGCCGATCAACATGCCATTGGCCAGATTGATGGAGTGAAAGGTTGTTTTCGTAATTCAGGGCAAATGCAAATCATCTTTGGCACCGGCGTGGTTAATAAAGTCTATGCTGCCTTTATTCAGGTTGCAGGTATTAGCGAATCCAGTAAAGCAGATACCGCTCGACTCGCCGCTCAAAAACTCAATCCTTTTCAGCGAATAGCACGGCTACTTTCTAATATTTTTGTCCCCATCATTCCAGCCATTGTTGCTTCTGGTTTATTAATGGGGCTTCTGGGAATGGTGAAAACATATGGCTGGGTGAATGCCGATAATGCGATTTATATCCTGCTGGATATGTGCAGTTCAGCCGCATTTATTATTCTCCCCATCCTTATTGGCTTTACTGCTGCTCGTGAATTTGGTGGAAATCCTTATCTTGGCGCGACATTAGGAGGGATTCTGACTCACCCGGCACTCACAAATGCCTGGGGCGTTGCTGCGGGATTTCAGACAATGAACTTCTTCGGTTTTGAAATCGCCATGATTGGCTATCAGGGAACGGTTTTCCCCGTGCTTCTGGCAGTATGGTTTATGAGCATAGTGGAAAAACAGTTACGCAGGTTTATCCCTGATGCTCTGGATCTCATTCTGACGCCATTTCTGACTGTCGTCATTTCTGGCTTTATCGCTCTTTTGATTATTGGTCCGGCAGGACGAGCGTTAGGTGACGGTATCTCTTTCGTTCTCAGCACGCTGATTGCACACGCAGGCTGGTTAGCAGGGTTGTTATTCGGCGGGCTATATTCAGCGATTGTTATTACGGGTATTCATCATAGCTTCCACGCAATTGAAGCAGGACTTTTAGGTAACCCTGCAATCGGTGTTAATTTCCTGCTGCCTATTTGGGCAATGGCAAACGTTGCGCAAGGCGGTGCATGTCTGGCGGTATGGTTTAAAACCAAAGATACAAAAATTAAAGCAATCACCCTACCCTCGGCCTTTTCCGCAATGTTAGGGATTACTGAAGCCGCTATTTTTGGTATCAACCTTCGTTTTGTTAAACCTTTTATTGCGGCCTTAATTGGTGGCGCTGCCGGCGGTGCCTGGGTTGTCTCTGTTCACGTTTATATGACTGCCGTTGGTCTGACCGCAATACCCGGCATGGCAATCGTTCAGCCAACATCGTTGGTTAATTATATTATTGGAATGGTGATTGCTTTCGCTGTCGCTTTTAGCCTCTCTTTATTACTCAAATACAAAACGGACGAGGAGTAATGTCGATGCCTTCACAAATGCCCGCGATTTTACAGGCAGTGATGAAAGGTCAGTCCAAAGCACTGGCAGATGCCCACTATCCTTGTTGGCATCTCGCTCCAGTCACCGGACTAATGAACGATCCAAATGGCTTTTGTTGGTCTGGAGGCCGCTATCATCTGTTTTATCAATGGAATCCACTGGCTTGTGATCATAAGTACAAATGTTGGGGGCACTGGAGTTCGACGGATTTATTGCACTGGCAGCATGAACCATTAGCGCTAATGCCCGATAAAGAGTACGACCGTAATGGTTGTTACTCAGGAAGCGCGGTTAATAATCAGGGCGTTCTCACACTTTGCTATACCGGTAATGTTAAGTTTGATGATGGCAGCAGAACAGCATGGCAATGTCTGGCCACCGAAAATAACCAGGGCGGGTTTGATAAACTAGGCCCTGTCATACCGTTACCTGATGGTTACACCGGACATGTTCGTGATCCAAAAGTCTGGAAGCACAACAGCCAATGGTACATGGTGCTTGGCGCGCAAGATAAAGAGAAACGGGGGAAAGTACTGCTGTATTCCTCTGTCGATCTCTATACCTGGTCTTTTCATGGAGAAATTGCTGGTAATGGTCTGAATGAAATAGATAACGCAGGATACATGTGGGAATGTCCTGATCTTTTCGCCCTTGATGGTGAATACATTCTCCTCTGCTGCCCCCAGGGAATGGCGCGCGAACATGAGCGCTATCTGAATACTTATCCCTGCGCCTGGCTACATGGACAGTTTGATTACGAGACAGGCAAGTTTACGCATGGCGCTTTCTCAGAGCTGGATGCGGGATTTGAATTCTATGCACCACAGACGATGGAAGCCCCGGACGGGCGACGATTGCTGGTCGGCTGGATGGGGGTTCCTGATGGCGAAGAGATGTTGCAACCAACCAGAAAGCATCATTGGCAGCATCAAATGACCTGTTTTCGCGAACTCTCATTCCAGAAGGGAAAATTGTTTCAGATGCCAATCAGGGAACTCGCGCAACTGCGTGAAGCTGAACACTTCTGGCAAGGAAAAGCGGATCATGCGCCGCATGTCGAAATTGAACGCCTGGAAATGGACATCATTCCGTCGGGTGAGCTGTATCTGAATTTTGGCAATGCGCTGGCACTGCATCTTAATGACGATGGTATTCAACTACAGAGGAGAAGCCTTGCAGGGCAAGAGAAACTAACTCGTTACTGGCGAGGAAGCGTAACGTCACTGAAGATTCTCTGTGACAGTTCCAGCGTAGAGATATTCATCAATAATGGTGAAGGTGTAATGAGTAATCGTTATTTTCCCCATCATCCAGCTTCGCTGATATTACAGGGTGAGTCTGACGTCACGTTACGCTACTGGTCGCTACGCGCCTGCATGGTAGAATGAGGGTTTTGAATTACGGATCCTCGTCGTGAGAAAAACCAAACGCGTTACTATTAAAGACATTGCTGAACTGGCGGGAGTGTCGAAAGCAACCGCCAGTCTGGTTCTCAATGGTCGTGGCAAAGAGTTACGTGTTGCGCAGGAAACGCGTGAGCGTGTGCTGAGTATTGCCCAACAGCAGCATTATCAGCCCAGCATTCATGCCCGCTCATTACGGGACAACCGCAGTCATACCATTGGTCTCGTCGTTCCTGAAATCACTAACTACGGATTTGCAGTATTTTCCCATGAACTGGAAACATTGTGTCGGGAAGCGGGCGTCCAACTCCTCATATCCTGTACTGATGAAAATCCTTCACAGGAAACAATGGTGGTGAACAATATGATTGCCCGCCAGGTTGATGGGTTAATCGTCGCATCCAGTATGCTGCATGATAATGACTATCAAAAACTTAGCGAGCAATTACCTGTTGTGTTGTTCGATCGCCACATGAACGGCAGCACATTGCCATTGGTCATTACTGACTCTGTTTCTCCCACCGCCGCTCTGGTGGCAGATATTGCACGGAGTCACCCGGATGAATTCTATTTTCTGGGGGGACAACCCCGTTTGTCACCGACTCGTGATCGACTGGAAGGATTTACACAAGGCTTGCAGCAAGCCGGAGTAACGCTACAACCTGAATGGATTATTCACGGTAATTATCATCCGAGCTCAGGCTATGAAATGTTTGCCGCGCTATGCGCTCGTTTAGGACGTCCCCCTAAAGCCTTATTCACTGCCGCTTGTGGATTACTGGAAGGCGTTCTGCGCTATATGAGCCAATATAATTTACTCGACAGTAAAATCCACCTGGCGAGTTTTGATGATCATTACTTGTATGATTCACTTTCGGTAAGAATCGACACAATACAACAGGATAATCGCCAACTTGCTTTTCACTGCTTTGAACTTATTTCGCAACTGATTGAAGGTGAAACGCCATCCCCATTACAGCGTTATCTTCCTGCCAGTCTACAAAAACGCTACCGATAATCCCGTCACTATCTTGCATCGCCCCTGTAAAACGGGGCGATTATTTTCATCCTGAACGTTAAATATCAATGATGCATAATCAAATCAGGCAATATTTAAATATTTATGCGTTTGCATCGACAAACGCCAGTTGCGCGCAATGCAGGTATCGATACATAAACGCGTAGCATCTTCCTTCTGGCTAATTGGCTGCAGTGCAATGACTCGCGGTTTATCATCGGTCAGCGTCGCAAGCAATTCATCCAGTGCTTCGATATCACGTACGCGTCCCACTGGGTGTTTGATTTCGTTGGCTCGCTCCAGTGCCTGTGACAACACTTCATAGCCACCGCGCATATTCAGCTTTGGCGACACGGTGACCCAGGTATTCGGTGTACAGCGTACTTCATGAGTACCACTGGTTTCTATCTGGCAGCTAAAACCGTTCTTTTCGAGCAGGTCAGTCAGCGGCAGCAAATCATGAATGCAAGGCTCACCACCCGTAATCACCACGTGACGCGCGGTGTATCCCTGACGGCCAATGACAGCCAGCAAATCTTCACTGCTCGCCGCCCCCCACTTATCACTCTCTTTGGTCTTCGCCAGAATGCTGAAAAGGGAGACTTCCCGATCCTCAAGCTTTTCCCAGGTGTGTTTGGTGTCGCACCAGGCACAGCCAACCGGACATCCCTGTAAACGAATAAAAATGGCGGGGACGCCGGTAAAGTAACCCTCACCTTGCAGGGTCTGGAACATCTCGTTAATCGGGTACTGCATAGCATTCTCTGTGAAGTGGATAATTGTTAATTATTGCAGATCCTGCCACAACAATCATGTCTTATTAACATTCTGTTACCGGCAGGTTTAAAGAAAAATGCGAAACATATCGTTAATAATAAAAGGGAGTGACGTATTATGTCAGAAAGAAATAAAGTAAAGGGATTTAATCATGTCAAAAACATTCACCAAAATTATATTTATCTTTTCTGTATTCATTTTTAATTATAACGAACCTCAAATTACCGATACCGCCGTCAATTTATTTATCCAGCTTTAATAGGACATTTATAATGCGCTATTTCATACTAATATTCACACTCGTGTGTTCCTTTGTTGCAGCCCAACCAACTATTGTCCCACAATTACAGCAACAAGTTACGGATCTTACGAGTAGCTTAAACTCACAAGAAAAGAAAGAACTGACGCGCAAGCTAGAATCTATTTTCAATAATACCCAAGTACAAATTGCTGTATTAATTATTCCCACAACCAAAGACGAGACAATTGAACAATATGCTGCAAGGGTTTTTGACAATTGGCGTTTAGGAGATGCCAAACGCAATGATGGGATACTGATCATTGTTGCCTGGTCGGATCGCACTGTCCGCATCCAGGTAGGTTATGGACTGGAAGAAAAGGTAACCGATGCTCTGGCTGGAGATATCATCCGTAGCAACATGATACCCGCATTTAAACAACAACAATTAGCTAAAGGATTAGAGTTAGCTATAATCGCTTTGAATAACCGACTCACTTCACAACACCAATATTCGGTTAATCCTTCAGAAAGTGAATCAGCATCTTCCAGCGATCATTACTACTTTGCTATTTTTTGGGTATTTGCAGTGATGTTCTTCCCTTTCTGGTTTTTTCATCAAGGCAGTAATTTTTGTCGCGCATGTAAAAGCAGTGTCTGTATTTCAGCAATCTATCTTTTAGATTTATTCCTGTTCTCCGATAAAACTTTTTCCATTGCTGTATTTTTCTTCTTTTTTACTTTCACCACCATTATGGTCTTTACCTGTTTATGTGTACTTCAGAAAAAAGCATCTGGTAGAAGTTATCATTCAGACAACAGCGGTTCCGGTGGCGGCTCAAGTGGCGGCGGATTTAGCGGCGGGGGCGGTTCTTCTGGCGGTGGCGGCGCGTCCGGTCGTTGGTAACTCAACCATAAAAAACGCCAGCCCGAAGGCTGGCATTTTTAAATCAGATAAAGTCAGACTTATGCTTGGCCTTTGATCTCTTTACGACCGTTGTACGGTGCTTTTTCGCCCAGAGCTTCTTCGATACGAATCAGCTGGTTGTATTTAGCAACACGGTCAGAACGGCTCATAGAACCCGTTTTGATCTGGCCTGCAGCAGTACCAACAGCCAGGTCAGCGATGGTAGCGTCTTCAGTTTCGCCAGAACGGTGAGAGATAACTGCAGTGTAGCCAGCGTCTTTCGCCATCTTGATTGCAGCCAGAGTTTCGGTCAGAGAACCGATCTGGTTGAATTTGATCAGGATGGAGTTAGCGATACCTTTTTCGATACCTTCTTTCAGGATCTTGGTGTTGGTTACGAACAGGTCGTCACCAACCAGCTGGATTTTGTCGCCCAGAACTTTGGTTTGGTATGCGAAACCGTCCCAGTCAGATTCGTCCAGACCGTCTTCGATGGAAACGATCGGATACTGTTTGGTCAGTTCTTCCAGGAAGTGAGTGAATTCTTCAGAGGTGAATGCTTTGTTGCCTTCGCCAGCCAGAACGTATTTACCGTCTTTGTAGAATTCAGAAGCTGCGCAGTCCATCGCCAGAGTGATGTCTTTGCCCAGTTCATAACCAGCAGCTTTAACAGCTTCAGCGATAACAGCCAGAGCTTCAGCGTTGGAACCCAGGTTCGGCGCATAGCCACCTTCGTCACCAACAGCAGTGTTCATGCCTTTCGCTTTCAGAACTTTTGCCAGGTGATGGAAAACTTCAGAACCCATGCGGATGGCTTCTTTCACAGTTTTCGCGCCAACCGGCTGAATCATGAATTCCTGGATATCAACGTTGTTGTCAGCGTGCTCACCACCGTTGATGATGTTCATCATCGGAACCGGCATAGAGTATTTGCCCGGAGTGCCGTTCAGTTCAGCGATGTGCTCGTACAGCGGCATACCTTTAGCAGCTGCAGCAGCTTTGGCGTTAGCCAGAGATACAGCCAGGATTGCGTTTGCGCCGAATTTGGATTTGTTTTCAGTGCCGTCCAGGTCGATCATGATCTTGTCAATGCCAGCCTGATCTTTAGCATCTTTGCCAATCAGCGCCTGAGCGATCGGGCCGTTAACCGCAGCAACAGCTTTGGTTACGCCTTTGCCCAGGAAACGGGATTTGTCGCCATCGCGCAGTTCCAGAGCTTCACGGGAACCAGTAGAAGCACCTGACGGAGCAGCTGCCATACCGACGAAACCACCCTCCAGATGTACTTCGGCTTCAACAGTCGGGTTACCACGGGAGTCGATGATTTCACGACCGATGATTTTTACGATTTTGGACATTAGGTTTTCCTCAAGTCACTAGTTAAACTGAAACTCCAGACAAACAACGCGTACCCAGGGTACGCGTTGCCGTTCTAACTTTTTTACTTACTTCGCCTGACGTTTCTGGAACTCGCTGGCGGCTTTTACAAAGCCAGCAAACAGCGGGTGACCATCACGTGGAGTAGAAGTAAACTCCGGATGGAACTGGCAAGCCACGAACCACGGATGATTCGGAACTTCGATGATCTCGACCAACTGATCATCCCCGGAACGGCCCGCAACGCGCAGACCTGCATCTTCAATCTGTTTCAACAGCATGTTGTTGACTTCGTAACGGTGACGATGACGCTCAACAATTGTCGGCGCATTGTACAGCTGGCGAACCAGGCTATCGTCAACCAACTGGCACTGCTGTGCGCCGAGACGCATGGTACCGCCGAGATCGCTCTTCTCGCTACGAACTTCAACGTTGCCGTTTTCATCGCGCCACTCGGTAATCAGCGCCACAACCGGGTACTTACAGTCTGGCACAAATTCCGTAGAGTTGGCGTTCTCCATGTTGGCAACATGGCGAGCGTAATCAATTAACGCCACCTGCATACCCAGGCAAATGCCCAGATAAGGAATATTGTTCTCACGCGCAAAACGCGCGGTCGTAATCATGCCTTCTACGCCACGATAGCCGAAACCGCCAGGTACGAGGATTGCGTCCAGACCTTTGAGGATTTCAACGCCGCGCGTTTCAACATCTTGTGAATCGATCAGTTTGATGTTGACGCTGACACGATTCTTCAGCCCACCGTGTTTCAGTGCTTCGATCACGGATTTGTATGCATCCGGCAGCTCAATGTATTTGCCGACCATACCAATGGTGACTTCACTTACCGGATTCGCTTCTTCGAAGATAACCTGTTCCCATTCGGACAGATTCGCTTCCGGGCAGTTTAAGCTGAATCGTTTACAAATATAATCGTCCAGCCCCTGAGATTTCAACAGGCCCGGAATTTTATAGATGGAATCGACGTCTTTCAGAGAAATAACCGCTTTTTCCGGAACATTACAGAACAATGCAATCTTCGCACGTTCGTTCGCTGGAACGGCGCGATCTGAACGACAAATCAGGATATCAGGCTGGATACCGATTGAAAGCAGCTCTTTTACAGAGTGCTGAGTCGGTTTGGTTTTGACTTCACCTGACGCTGCCATGTACGGCACCAGCGTCAGGTGCATAAACAGGGTGTGCTCACGGCCAATTTCAACAGCCATCTGGCGAATCGCTTCGAGGAACGGCAGGGATTCGATATCACCGACAGTACCGCCGATTTCGACCAGTACTACGTCATGACCTTCGCCGCCTTCCAGCACGCGCTCTTTGATAGCGTTAGTGATGTGCGGAATAACCTGTACGGTTGCGCCGAGATAGTCACCGCGGCGTTCTTTACGCAGAACGTCAGAGTAGATACGACCCGTGGTGAAGTTGTTGCGGCGGCTCATTTTGGTACGAATGAAACGCTCGTAGTGCCCCAGGTCCAGGTCGGTTTCAGCGCCGTCTTCAGTAACGAACACTTCCCCGTGTTGGATTGGGCTCATAGTACCGGGATCGACGTTGATGTACGGATCCAGTTTCATGATGGTCACATTGAGGCCACGGGCTTCAAGAATGGCTGCGAGGGAGGCTGCGGCAATGCCTTTACCCAGAGAGGATACGACCCCGCCGGTCACAAAAATATAGTTCGTTGTCATGCTGAACCTGAGAAGTTAGGTTGAAAAGACGATGGAATAACCAGGACGGGAAAGCAGTATACCCGAACATGACCTGTGCCACAAACTTTCATTATCCCTCCTCTTCGCCAGCGCACTATTGAAATCAGGAGTGAGAAAATAGCCCCTTTGGGGTAAATGTTTTTGACGCAAATCAAGCGCTTGTCATTTAAAAAATGACACAAATCGCGCTTGACCACGTAATTCCCTTAGAGATCAATTTCCTGCCGTTTTACCTGTTGCCAGACTTCTTCCATTGTTTCGAGGTCAACACCTGTCATTTCCAGTCCACGCGCGGCAACAATACGCTCCACTTCGCGAAAACGACGCTCGAATTTTTCGTTCGCTTTTTGCAATGCGATTTCCGCTTTTGTCCCTAAATGACGAGCCAGATTGACCGTGGCAAACAGCAGGTCACCCATTTCCTCCTCCAGTTTAGCCTGGTCGACAACAGCCTGCCGCGCCTCGTACATCACCTCGTCGATCTCTTCGTAGACTTTATCGACTACCGGACCAAGCGTCGTCCAGTCGAAACCAACGTTGGCGCAACGTTTCTGGATTTTTTGCGCACGCATTAAAGCCGGTAAACTACGAGGAATATCGTCCAGCGCCGAATGCTGCGCTTTCTGCGCGCGCTCTTCGGTTTTGATTTGCTCCCAACGGGCAAGCACTTCACTACTATTTTCGGCAGAACTGTCAGCAAAAACATGCGGATGGCGACGCTCTAATTTATCGCTAATAGCAGCGCAAATATCATTAAAGTCAAAGCGCCCTTCTTCCTGAGCTATTTGTGCGTAAAACACCACCTGGAACAGCAGATCGCCCAGTTCACCGCGCAGATCGTCAAAATCTTCACGGGCGATGGCGTCCAGCACCTCGTAGGTTTCTTCAAGGGTGTAAGGCGCAATGGTGGCAAATGTCTGCTCTTTATCCCACGGGCAGCCGTTTTCCGGGTCGCGCAGGCGCTGCATGATGGTGAGCAAACGGTCGATTTGATTCATTGAATTATCCTGAAAATTGCGGGTCCGTCAGGTGTAATACCTTCGAGTAAAAGATATCGCTGGATACGGCTGACGCCATATCCAGCTATGTAAGATTAACTCCCGTGCAACCGACGCGCGTCGATAACATCCGGTACCTGGTTGAGTTTACCCAGCACGCGACCCAGCACTTGCAGGTTGTAAATCTCAATGGTCATGTCGATGGTCGCCAGTTGCTGTTTGGTGTCGCTACGGCTGGCAACGCCAAGTACGTTCACCTTCTCGTTGGCGAGAATGGTGGTGATATCACGTAACAACCCACTACGATCATTAGCCACCACGCGGACCACCAGCGAATATCCGGCGGAGTAGCTCTCGCCCCATACCGCGTCAACAATGCGTTCTGGCGCATGGGAGCGCAGTTCCGCCAATTGTTCGCAATCGGCGCGGTGTACTGAAATACCGCGCCCCTGGGTAATGAAGCCGACAATCTCATCTCCAGGAATCGGCTGGCAGCAGCGCGCGATGTGGTGCATCAGGTTACCGACCCCTTCTACCACCACACGACCGTTATCTTTACTGCGGTTTTGCGGCGTGTAGCTTTTTTGCTGAAGCTGTTTCAGCGCGGCGGCGTCCTGCTCTTCGGCACTCGGCTTATTAAATTGCGATTGCAGGAAGTTCACCATCTGATTGAGACGGATATCCCCGCCACCAATCGCCGCCAGCAACTCGTCGACATCATTGAAGTTGTAACGCGGCAGCAGATGTTTTTCTGCTTCTTTCAGGCTGATCCCCAGATGTTCCAGCTCGTCGTCAAGGATTTGCCGCCCAGCCAGAATGTTTTTGTCACGGTCCTGTTTACGGAACCAGGCGTGAATTTTCGAACGCCCACGGCTGGTTGTGACGTAACCGAGGTTTGGGTTTAACCAGTCACGGCTGGGGTTCGGCTGTTTCTGGGTGATAATTTCAATCTGGTCGCCCATCTGCAGCTGGTAGGTGAACGGCACAATGCGCCCGCCAATTTTTGCCCCGATGCAGCGGTGTCCGACATCACTGTGGATGTGGTAAGCGAAGTCCAGCGGCGTTGATCCCGCAGGCAAATCAACGACATCACCTTTCGGCGTAAAGACGTACACTCGGTCGTCAAAGACCTGACTACGTACTTCGTCGAGCATTTCGCCGGAATCAGCCATCTCTTCCTGCCACGCAATCAGTTTACGCAGCCAGGCAATCCGGTCTTCATGTCCCGAACGTGCGCCGCCAGCAGCCGCGCCCTCTTTATATTTCCAGTGCGCAGCAACACCCAACTCTGCATCTTCATGCATCTGTTTGGTGCGGATTTGGATCTCAACGGTTTTGCCACCCGGCCCCAGAACCACGGTATGAATAGACTGATAACCGTTTGGTTTCGGGTTAGCGACGTAATCGTCAAACTCATCCGGCAGGTGGCGATAGTGAGTGTGCACTATCCCCAGTGCGGCATAACAATCCTGTAAACGCTCGGCGACAATACGTACCGCACGCACATCAAACAGCTCATCGAAGGCGAGGTTCTTTTTCTGCATTTTGCGCCAGATGCTGTAGATGTGTTTCGGACGGCCATACACTTCGGCTTTAACGCCTTCAGCTTTCATCTCAGCGCGCAGATGGCCGACAAACTCTTCGATATAGTGTTCGCGGTCGAGACGGCGTTCATGCAACAGTTTTGCGATGCGTTTGTATTCGGTCGGGTGGAGATAACGGAAGCAGTAATCTTCCAGCTCCCATTTCAGTTGCCCAATCCCAAGACGGTTCGCCAACGGCGCGTAGATATTGGTGCACTCTTTTGCCGCCAGTACACGTTCATCTTCCGGCGCATCTTTTACTTCGCGCAGATGAGCAATACGCTCCGCCAGTTTGATGACTACGCAGCGAAAATCATCGACCATCGCCAATAACATCCGGCGAACGTTATCGACCTGTTCGGAGGAAACAGAATCAGTGTGCGTCGCTTTCAGCTGGCGGATCGCCGCCATATCACGCACGCCGTGAATAAGGTTAACGACCGACTTACCGACGCTCTCGCGCAGCACATCTTCGCTGACTACGTTGGCATCAGCCAGAGGGAATAGCAGCGCCGCCCGCAGCGTGTCAATGTCCATACTTAATGTCGAGAGGATCTCCACCATCTCAACACCACGCCACAATAACAGACTGGCATCCGGATGCCCCTGCGTCTGTTGCAGACAATACGCCCAGGTTTCGGCTAAGCACTCACACGACTTCTGGCTGGTAATACCCAGACTTGCGATCCATTTTTCCGGATCAAATTCACCAGCCTTATTGATATGTGCACTTCTTACCGCAACCATCGTCCTCTCCTTTAGGGACCAGACCTGCCGAAATCGGCAAATCGTAACTATTTAACGCGCGAGAAAAGTACCATCGATTCCAGATGTCCCGTGTGTGGGAACATATCCAGCATCGCCAGTCGCGCAATGGTATATCCTGCTTTTAATAACGCTTCGCTATCCCGAGCCAGCGTTGCAGGGTTACAGGATACATAAACTATACGAATAGGTTCCAGTTTTATAATTTGCTGCATAACACCTGCGGCACCTGCTCGCGCCGGGTCCAACAACACTTTATCGAAGCCGTTTTTCGCCCACGGCTGCTTTGTGACATCTTCTTCAAGATTTTCGTGATAAAACGTCACATTCTGTAAGCCATTAAGACGCGCATTCTGCTGGCCTTTTTCCACCAGCGCCGGAACACCTTCTACACCGACCACACTGGCAGCTTGTGTCGCCAATGGCAGTGTAAAGTTGCCCATACCGCAGAACAGATCCAGTACGCGATCTTCAGGTTCCACATCCAGCCATTCCAACGCACGCGCTACCATTTTTTGGTTCACACCCGCATTGACCTGAATAAAATCGCGCGGGCTAAAAGTTAAGCGCAACCCATTTGAGTCATACCAGGGCATCTCACCAGAGACGGTTTCGAGTATCTCACTATCGGGGGCGAGATACAGATCCAGGCCTTCAGAATGCGAAAAGCATTCCAGTTTTTCGCGATCTGCCGAACTTAGCGGTGCGGTATGGCGCAAAATCATTAGCGTGCCGCTGGTTGCCTGTACCAGTTCAACATGACCAAGATGGCGCATAGCTTGTAAGCTGCCCAGGCATGCCCTGACTTTGGGCAGCAATGCTTCTAGTTGGGGCACTAAAATGGGGCATTGTTTAACGTCGACAATGTCACTGGAGCCCGCTTTGCGAAACCCCATCTGAAGTTGCTGTGTTTTCGGTAAGTAGTTCAGACTTAAACGCGCGCGACGGCGATAGCCCCAAGGAACATCGGCGATCACTTCAGAGACTTCGTGTTTCATTAATCGGGCGAGTGCCGCACTTTTGCTTCGCTGCTGTAAATCCACGCTGGCGTGTTGTTGCTGACAGCCGCCGCATACGCCAAAATGAGGACAGCGTGGCGTTTCGCGTTCCGGGCTATCGCTTAACCGGCGTACGACTTTAGCGCGGGCATACTGTTTTTTATCTTCAGTAACAGTAACTTCCGCGTTTTCCTGCGGCAATAATCCGGGGATAAATAATGTTTTGCCGTTATGTCGCGCCACACCCTGACCAAAAGAGTCGAGGTCGTTGACTGAAACGGTTATGATCTGACGCGTCGTCGTGCGTCGTTTTGCAGAGTAGAATTGCGCCATTGGCGAGACTTTCTCAATTTAACAGTGTGACCTTAATTGTCCCATAACGGAACTCCATGACCAACTACAGCCTGCGCGCACGCATGATGATTCTGATCCTGGCACCGACCGTCCTTATTGGTTTATTGCTGAGTATCTTTTTCGTCGTGCATCGCTATAACGACTTGCAGCGTCAACTGGAAGATGCCGGTGCCAGCATTATTGAGCCGCTTGCAGTTTCTACTGAATATGGCATGAGTCTGCAAAATCGCGAATCTATCGGTCAGTTAATAAGCGTACTGCATCGTCGCCATTCTGATATTGTTCGCGCGATTTCGGTTTATGATGAAAATAACCGACTCTTTGTCACCTCCAATTTTCATCTTGATCCCTCATCAATGCAGCTCGGCAGCAACGTGCCGTTTCCTCGCCAGCTCACTGTCACTCGTGACGGCGATATTATGATCCTCCGCACGCCGATTATTTCTGAGAGTTACTCCCCCGACGAATCGCCCAGTAGCGATGCCAAAAATAGTCAAAATATGTTGGGATATATTGCGCTTGAGCTGGATCTTAAATCGGTTCGCTTGCAGCAATATAAAGAGATCTTTATTTCCAGCGTGATGATGCTGTTTTGTATCGGTATTGCGCTTATTTTTGGCTGGCGCTTAATGCGCGATGTAACCGGTCCGATTCGCAACATGGTGAATACCGTCGACCGCATCCGTCGCGGGCAACTCGACAGCCGGGTGGAAGGATTTATGCTCGGCGAGCTGGATATGCTGAAAAACGGTATCAACTCGATGGCAATGTCGCTGGCGGCTTATCACGAAGAGATGCAACACAATATCGACCAGGCGACGTCCGATCTGCGTGAGACGCTGGAGCAAATGGAGATTCAGAACGTTGAGTTGGATCTGGCGAAAAAGCGCGCCCAGGAAGCGGCGCGTATTAAATCCGAGTTTCTGGCAAATATGTCACACGAGCTGCGTACACCACTGAATGGTGTTATTGGCTTTACCCGCCTGACGCTGAAAACAGAATTAACACCAACGCAGCGCGATCACCTGAATACGATTGAACGTTCGGCAAATAATTTGCTGGCAATTATTAATGATGTTCTCGACTTCTCGAAACTGGAAGCCGGTAAGCTGATTCTGGAAAGTATTCCGTTCCCACTGCGCAGCACGCTGGATGAAGTCGTTACCCTTCTGGCACACTCTTCCCACGATAAAGGGCTGGAATTGACGCTCAATATTAAGAGCGACGTCCCCGATAACGTGATTGGCGACCCGCTACGTTTACAGCAAATCATCACTAACCTGGTGGGGAACGCGATTAAATTCACCGAGAATGGCAACATCGATATTCTGGTGGAAAAACGTGCGCTGAGTAATACCAAAGTGCAAATTGAAGTGCAGATTCGGGATACCGGCATTGGTATTCCTGAACGCGATCAATCGCGCTTATTCCAGGCCTTCAGACAGGCTGATGCCAGTATTTCCCGCCGTCATGGTGGCACCGGGCTGGGGCTGGTGATTACACAAAAACTGGTTAATGAAATGGGCGGTGATATTTCGTTCCATAGCCTGCCGAATCGTGGTTCAACTTTCTGGTTCCACATTAATCTCGATCTGAACCCGAACATTATTATCGAAGGGCCATCCACCCAGTGCCTCGCTGGTAAGCGCCTGGCCTATGTCGAACCAAACTCCGCAGCAGCACAATGCACGCTGGATATTTTAAGTGAAACGCCGCTGGAAGTGGTTTATAGCCCAACGTTCTCCGCGCTGCCTCCCGCGCATTACGACATGATGTTGTTAGGCATCGCGGTGACCTTCCGCGAGCCGCTAACAATGCAACATGAGCGATTAGCGAAAGCGGTATCGATGACCGATTTCCTGATGCTGGCACTTCCTTGCCATGCACAAGTCAATGCTGAAAAACTTAAGCAAGATGGTATCGGCGCGTGTCTGCTGAAACCATTAACACCTACGCGCCTGTTGCCTGCCCTGACGGAATTTTATCATCACAAACAAAACACGCTTTTGCCTGTAACCGATGAAAGTAAGCTGGCAATGACAGTCATGGCGGTTGATGACAACCCCGCTAACCTGAAACTTATCGGCGCATTGCTGGAAGATATGGTGCAACATGTGGAACTTTGCGATAGCGGGCATCAGGCAGTTGAACGGGCGAAACAGATGCCGTTCGATTTAATCTTAATGGATATTCAAATGCCGGACATGGACGGCATTCGGGCATGTGAGCTCATCCACCAGCTCCCGCATCAGCAGCAAACGCCGGTTATCGCGGTAACGGCGCATGCGATGGCCGGGCAAAAAGAGAAACTGCTTGGCGCGGGGATGAGTGATTATCTCGCCAAACCGATCGAAGAAGAGCGATTGCATAATTTGCTGTTGCGCTACAAGCCTGGCAGCGGTATTTCCTCTCGCGTCGTGACGCCCGAAGTCAACGAAATTGTGGTCAACCCGAATGCGACCCTCGACTGGCAACTGGCACTACGCCAGGCAGCAGGAAAAACCGATTTAGCGCGCGATATGCTGCAAATGTTACTCGATTTCCTGCCTGAAGTTCGCAACAAAGTTGAGGAACAGCTGGTTGGAGAAAACCCGGAAGGCCTGGTTGATTTGATTCATAAACTGCATGGCAGTTGCGGCTATAGCGGTGTACCGCGTATGAAGAATCTCTGCCAACTGATCGAACAACAGCTACGTAGCGGTACTAAAGAAGAAGATTTGGAGCCGGAGCTGCTGGAACTGTTGGACGAGATGGATAATGTAGCGCGCGAAGCCAGCAAAATTCTCGGGTAATGGACGTCTTGTCGAGTAGCAACCGGATTTTTATGACGCTGGTTTCAGATTGGTGACAAGTGCCTGTGTTTATGCCGGATGCGGCGTTAACGCCTTATCCGGCCTGCAAAACCAATTAAATTCAATGAATTAAAAAATGATGTAGCCCTGATACGTAGCGCAACAGGCAATTTTGCGTTTGGCATCAGTCTCAAACCGGCTCCAGATAGAGCCGGTTTTGGTTTTCTGTCTTAACGCACCATGCACGGACGCTTGTTATCGAACGTCCAGCCGGGGATCAGGTACTGCATTCCCATCGCATCGTCACGCGCGCCAAGCCCGTGTTTCTGATACAGCTCGTGCGCTTTCATCACTTGATCCATATCGATTTCTACACCCAGCCCCGGTTTTTCTGGCACCTGAACCAGACCGCCTTTGATCTCTAACGGTTCTTTGGTCAGGCGCTGATTACCTTCCTGCCAGATCCAGTGCGTATCAATCGCGGTGATTTTACCCGGTGCGGCAGCGGCAACATGGGTAAACATCGCCAGGGAAATATCGAAGTGGTTGTTGGAGTGTGAACCCCAGGTCAGGCCAAATTCATGACACATTTGCGCCACACGTACCGAACCTTGCATCGTCCAGAAATGCGGATCCGCAAGCGGGATATCAACGGATTGCAACGAGAGCGTATGGCCCATCTGCCGCCAGTCGGTGGCGATCATATTGGTTGCGGTCGGCAGGCCAGTTGCGCGACGGAACTCTGCCATCACTTCACGCCCGGAGAAACCTTGCTCCGCACCACACGGATCTTCTGCATAAGCCAGCGAACCTTTCAGGTATGTACCGATTTTAATCGCTTCGTTCAGCGACCAGGCACCGTTAGGATCGAGCGTAATACGCGCCTGCGGGAAACGTTGCGCCAGTGCCACAATAGATTCTGCTTCTTCTTCCCCGGCCAGTACACCGCCCTTCAGTTTGAAATCGTTGAAGCCATATTTTTCATATGCCGCTTCCGCCAGGCGCACCACCGCATCCGGCGTCATCGCTTCTTCGTGACGCAGGCGATACCAGTCACATTGATCATCCGGCTGGCTTTGATACGGCAGCGGTGTGGCTTTGCGATTACCGACGAAGAACAGATAACCGAGCATTTCGACTTCGCTACGCTGTTGGCCATCGCCCAGCAGCGATGCCACGTTTACCCCCAGATGCTGCCCCAACAGATCCAGCATTGCCGCTTCTATCCCGGTAACTACATGAATAGTGGTACGCAAATCAAATGTCTGCAAACCGCGCCCACCGGCATCACGATCGGCAAACGTATTACGCACCAGCGTCAGAACGTTTTTGTATTCACCCAGCGTTTTACCCACCACCAGCGGAATCGCATCTTCCAGCGTTTTACGGATTTTCTCGCCGCCGGGAATTTCCCCTACGCCAGTGTGACCGGAATTATCTTTGATAATCACAATATTACGCGTGAAGAACGGTGCATGTGCACCACTCAGATTCATCAGCATACTGTCATGACCCGCCACCGGGATGACCTGCATTTCAGTAACAACAGGCGTCGTAAATTGAGAACTCATATTTATGTCCTTTTTCAGAATCAATGACGGCCGAAAACGGGGCGTTTACGGTCAAAGGTCCAGCCGGGGATCAGGTACTGCATCGGGCCTGCGTCGTTACGCGCACCGCCAGGCAGACGTTTATAGGCCTCATGTGCCTTTTGTACCTGTTCCCAGTCCAGTTCCACGCCCAGACCGGGCGCATCAGGAACGGCAATTTTTCCGTTTTTAATCTCCAGCGGATTTTTGGTCAGACGACAATCGCCCTCCTGCCAAATCCAGTGGGTATCGATAGCGGTAGGATTACCCGGTGCCGCCGCGCCCACATGGGTAAACATCGCCAGAGAGATATCAAAGTGGTTATTAGAATGGCAGCCCCAGGTCAGCCCCCAGTCGTCGCAAAGTTGCGCCACGCGGACTGCACCGGAAAGCGTCCAGAAGTGCGGATCGGCAAGTGGAATATCTACCGCATTGAGCATCACCGCATGACCCATTTCGCGCCAGTTGGTGGCAATCATGTTGGTCGCGACGGGCAAGCCGGTCGCCCGTCGAAACTCCGCCATCACTTCACGACCGGAGAAACCCTGCTCAGCGCCGCACGGGTCTTCCGCATAGGTAAGAACATCATTCAGCCCTTTGCACAGAGAAATGGCTTCATCAAGCAGCCAGGCACCATTGGGATCAACGGTAATCCGCGCATCCGGGAAGCGTTTCTTCAATGCACGAACAGTGTCGATTTCTTGCTCGCCAGGTAACACGCCACCCTTAAGTTTGAAATCTTTAAAGCCATAGCGATCCTGTGAGGCTTCCGCCAGACGCACAACGGCTTCGCTGTTCATCGCTTTCTGATGCCGCAACTGATACCACTCATGGTTGCCCGGCGTATTTTCCAGATAAGGAAGATCGGTTTTGGTCCGATCACCGATATAAAACAGATAACCGAGAACGGTAATAGCATCACGTTGCTTGCCTGGCCCTAACAGTTCGCAGACCGGAACATTCAGCGCCTGACCTAACAGGTCAAGCAAGGCGGCTTCCAGCGCCGCTACGGCATTAACGCGCAATTCAAAAGTCCAGGCACCTTTGCCGAAGGTATCAAAATCGGCTGCCTGATTACCTTTATGCACCTGCTGAACCACTTTATTCAGGCGCGCAACTTCCTGGCCCAGCACCATCGGAATAGCCCCGACCAGTGTTTGATAAATCACCTCTCCGCCCGGCGCTTCACCAATGCCGGTATGCCCGGCATTATCGGTGAGTACCACAATATTGCGGGTGAAATATGCGTTATGTGCACCACCAATATTAAGCAACATGCTGTCATGTCCGGCGACCGGAATGACTTTCATATCAGTAATAACAGGACTGGATTGTGTCGTCATCTTATTGCCCCGCGACAGGTTTCAGCTCAATACGCTTGATATCGCCCACCAGCACCAGGTAGCTGAGTACCGCGATTAAGGCATGAACACCAACATAAATCAGCGCCCCATTAAAGGAGCCAGTCGTGCCAACGATATAACCAATTGCGATTGGCGTGACGATGCCAGAAATGTTACCAAACATGTTGAACAGGCCACCGGAAAGACCGCTGATCTCTTTTGGCGCAGTATCAGCCATTACAGCCCAACCCAGCGCACCGATCCCCTTACCGAAGAAGGCCAGCGCCATAAAGCCGATGATCATCCACTCAACGTTGACGTAGTTGCAGAACACCATCACCATCGACAACAACATGCCCATCACGATCGGTGTTTTACGCGCAATGTTCAGTGAACCCGTGCGACGCATCAGCCAGTCGGAAATAATCCCCCCCAACACACCGCCGATAAAACCGCAAACCGCCGGAACGGAAGCCACAAAGCCCGCTTTCAGAATCGACATCCCGCGCGCCTGCACCAGATAAACCGGGAACCAGGTAATGAAAAAGTAAGTCAGGGCGTTGATACAGTACTGACCGATATAAACGCCGATCATCATCCGTGACCCGAGCAGCTGTTTGATCTGCCCCCACTTCACGCTGAACGGCACTTTAACTTTGGTGTTTTGCTGATCCATATTGATCAGCGCGCCACCCGCGGCGATGTACTCCAGCTCTTTCTGATTTACGCCCGGATGTTGATTTGGCTCGTGGATGACTTTCAACCAGATAAAGCTGATGACAATGCCCAGACCGCCCATAAAGAAGAAGACGTGTGACCAGCCCACTTCATGAGTCAGCCAGCCCATAATCGGCGCGAAGATAACCGTTGCGAAGTATTGGGCGGAGTTAAAAATCGACACCGCCGTTCCCCTTTCCTGCGCCGGAAACCAGGCCGCAACAATGCGGCTGTTGCCAGGGAAAGATGGCGCTTCAGCAAGCCCGACCAGGAAGCGCAGTGTAAACAGGGCCACGATAATGCCGAATCCACTAAAGATATCGACGAAGCCTTGCAGCAAGGTAAACATCGACCAGATAAAGATCGACCAGAAGTAGACGCGTTTTGAACCAAAACGATCCAGCAACCAGCCACCAGGGATCTGCCCGATAACATAAGCCCATGAGAAGGCAGAGAACACATAGCCCATTCCCACGGGATCAAGGCCGATATCTTTGGCCATTTCCGAACCGGCAATAGAAAGCGTAGCGCGGTCGCCGTAGTTGAAGGATGTGACGATAAACAACATCACCACTATCCAGTAACGAGCATTCGTGCGTTTTTCCACACTGCTCGCAGCCTGACTTAAAGAACTCATTGTTGCACTCCTGAAAATTCGCGTTAGCCACGCTCACTCTGGACTGCGACATCGCCAGGAAATCAGAGGTGACGTAGGGTGTTTTTGCCGTTTTTATAGGTCGTTCGCCGAATACGGCGCGTGTTTATATCTGGCAATAGCAGTATAAAAAGCGCGCCATAGCGGCTCACCGTGCAACAACACAACATTAATGCGTTCAATGAGGCCCGATTTTGGCATTAGCCCTGGACGGTGGAATCCACTTCACGGAAATGAAAACAAGAACAAGAAAGGAAGGGTTAAAACGAAGAAATAAAGAAGAGTATGAAATGGATCGCTTGACTCCAGGCAAACGCCAGTAAAAATCCGCGCTATGAAGCAGTTTTTACTGGCATTTGCCTGAAAAGATTCGATTCAGCACCGCTAAAACGGCATTTACCGCTCGCTGAACATATCAGGACAACATCGTGCCCCAATGTTCAACCCACGGATTTGATTCCGTTTCCGGTTCCGGGTTCTCACTGGCGTCAATCAACAGCATTTCGCCAACCCGCTGAGCGCTCTGTTCCTGCAACAAGGCATCGAACTGTTTGCCGCCATTGCAGAAATTCACATAACTACTGTCGCCGAGCGCAATCACGCCATAACGCAGATTCGGCTGGAAGCCCAGGGTATCTTTAATTCCCTGAAAGAGCGGCACAATGCTATCAGGAAGGTCGCCCTGCCCGGTCGTGGACGTAACCACCAGAACATACTTATCCTGATAGGGCAGCCAGTCGCTTAATTCAGGATCTTCAAATACCGTTGCTTTGTGGCCCTGCGCGGTCAGAATCGCTTCCGCTTCTTCGGCCACTAACAGCGAATTTCCGTACATAGTGCCGACAAAAATACCAATTTCCGCCATACCGTTTTCTCCCTGGATTAGGAACTTATCTCTCCATCCTGACCCGATGGCGCACTGAACTCAACCCTTTCATTTTCAGGAAGCAGACCCCGCCAGCCAAATTGTGATAACGCCTGCATCCAGGTGTCGTCCAGGCCCGCGTGAATAGCCAGCGGCTCGCCAGTAAAAGGATGCGTCAATGACAACTGACTGGCATGCAGCATTAACCGCTGAAGGCCAAAATGCTCAGCACCGCTGCGATTCTGGCGTAAATCACCATGTTTGCTGTCGCCAATAATCGGGTGCCGCAAATGGGCAAGATGGCGACGAAGCTGGTGCTTGCGTCCAGTTTTCGGCTCCAGTTCCACCAGGCCGTAGCGCGTGGTCGGGTAACGTCCAGTCGCTACCGGCATTTCTACGGTCGCCAGACCGCGATAATGCGTCACTGCTGGCTGCGGGCCTTTATCTTCGCGGGCAAATTTATCAGCGATTTTGTCCAGTTCTTCCACCAGTGGATAATCCAGCACCGCTTCTTCCATCAACCAGCCACGCACAATCGCATGGTAACGTTTCTGGATTTGGTGCTGTTCAAACTGTTGTGCCAGCAGCCGTCCGGCTTCGCTGGATAATCCCATCAACAACACACCAGAAGTTGGTCGGTCCAGACGATGAGCAGTAAAAACATGCTGGCCTATCTGGTCACGCACGGTTTGCATGACCACTACTTTCTCGTCGCGATCCAGCCAGCTGCGGTGAACCAGCCAGCCGGAGGGTTTATTTACCGCAACCAGCCATTCATCCTGATAGAGTATTTCCAGCATTAGCTCGCATCATCCGCAAAAAGAGCATCCAGTTTCTCCAGCTCAGCCAGAATAAGCGCGCGTTGCGGATGATCAGTCGCCAGCGCCATTTCATAATAGGGCGCAACAGCAAAAGCGCCCGGTAACGGCTGGTTGTTATCTAACAAATCGTGCATTCGCGGGATCAGCACCCACTGCAACCACTCCAGTGGTTCCATGGTGTCCATAAAGAACGGTTGGGTACTATTAAATTGATGCGGCTGGGGTTCATCGTTTCGCCAGTGCTGATGTTCACGCAGTAACGCTTCAAGCGCCTGCAACTGGAGACGAACGCGGTCATGAGTGGTCATAAAGCAACCTCAATAAGAAAAACTGCCGCGAAGGATAGCAGGAATAAAAAAAGGGAGCACTGTATTCACAGTGCTCCCGGTTCGTTTCGCAGCATTCCAGCTACTTTTGTTGCTCCCTGCTCATCCTTGACAACTTTTCCTCTGGCCTTGCGGCCAATCGTTCATCCTGAACTATTGCTTCCTGCTCACACCACCCCGATGTGATACTTCATCCTGAAGTGTCCCTGGCCTTCCTGACCCACCGAATCATCCTGACCGGTTCTCATTCTCCATCCTGGAGGTGTCCTTTAACGCGTCCTGCGTCATCCTCTTCGCTTCATCCAGAAGCCTTTCCCTGAAACACCATCCTGGTGTGTCCTTCAGAAGTGTCATCATCCTGATGTTCACTTCGTTGTCTGACTCCCTGTCGACGAAGATAGAATCGTCTTTTTCTCGAAGTCTTACAAGGCGCTTACAGACAATGCCTTAAGGAAAATTTCATATGAAAGTTAAGAATTAACAAGCAACATGTTGTTTTTAAATGAGAATAACGATTCTTATCTTTTTAAGTATTCGCTTATTTCCTGGCGATCTCCTACAGAGTCTGTAAGAGATCTCTCACAATCAGATGGGGTATTTGGATTACAGAAGAGGCTTAAGTTGATTAAGGAATTCCGCAAGATTTGAGGCTAAATGCGTCCGTTTACGTGTTCCCAGCGTCTCTTTGCACACTTCACCGGAGAGATTACACACCGAGATGACCTCTAACTCTTCTTCCAGCGTCGCGATAAATAGCGTGGGCGGCAGTTTTAGCCTTTTCTGAGTCACCAGATGACCAATCAGATTTTCCTGCACCCGACGGAAGTCGTCTTCACTCCAGGTTTGCAGCAATGTCAGTTTGATATCGCCAAACTGCGCGTGCATATCCCCGGCAAACTGAGTCGTATAAAAGGTATGAATCGTGGGTTGTATCACAATATCAAAAGCGCGTTCAACCGCGTTTACATTTTGTTCCCCGGTAAACGGCTGGGGTTGCCAGTATACGGCATCTTCGGTAGTTGAAATAATGCACGGTGAAGGAACGCCGTACAGTTCCTCACTTAACGGCCAGCTTTTATGCTCTTCATGCCACGCATCGCAGTAGCGTGCAGTAAAATCTTTCAGGGCTCGTGCGGTCAAATCGTCCACTAATTTCTCTCTTCACTTAAACCAGATACACTTGTCGTTTAGTTTATCTGGTTTATGACGGTGAAACATGTCTTCTTATGCAAACCATCAGGCACTTGCGGGCCTGACACTTGGAAAATCAACCGATTACCGGGATACCTATGACGCCAGCCTACTGCAAGGCGTTCCACGCAGCCTGAATCGCGACCCGCTGGGTCTGAAAGCGGATAACCTGCCTTTTCACGGTACGGATATCTGGACGCTGTATGAACTTTCCTGGCTGAATGCGAAAGGTTTGCCGCAACTCGCTGTCGGTCATGTTGAACTTGATTACACCAGCGTAAATCTGATTGAGTCGAAGAGTTTTAAGCTCTATCTCAACAGTTTTAACCAGACGCGTTTTAATAACTGGGATGAGGTGCGCCAGACGCTAGAGCGCGACTTAAGCACTTGCGCCCAGGGTAAGGTTAGCGTGGCGTTATATCGTCTTGATGAACTGGAAGGCCAGCCGATAGGTCATTTCAATGGCACCTGCATTGATGACCAGGATATCACTATCGATAACTATGAATTCACTACTGACTATCTGGAGAATGCCACCAGCGGTGAAAAAGTAGTGGAAGAGACGCTTGTCAGCCACCTGCTGAAATCAAACTGCCTGATCACCCATCAACCAGATTGGGGTTCCATCCAAATTCAGTATCGTGGACGCCAAATTGACAGAGAAAAACTGCTGCGTTACCTGGTCTCTTTCCGTCATCACAACGAGTTCCACGAACAGTGCGTGGAACGCATCTTTAATGACCTGTTACGCTTCTGCCAGCCAGAGAAATTGAGCGTTTACGCACGTTATACCCGTCGTGGCGGTCTGGACATTAACCCGTGGCGCAGTAATAGCGATTTTGTCCCATCGACCACAAGACTGGTTCGGCAATAAATTTTTTCTCAATTTTGCGTGCTGGATTCACGCAGAAGGTTGTGAAAGGTCATCAGGCAGGGCTATTGTAATCAAAGGGAATGACGATATTCGTCCCATAAGGAGTTTTTCTTGATTACACATATTAGCCCGCTTGGCTCCATGGATATGTTGTCGCAGCTGGAAGTGGATATGCTTAAACGCACCGCCAGCAGCGACCTCTATCAACTGTTTCGCAACTGTTCACTTGCCGTACTGAACTCCGGTAGTTTGACCGATAACAGCAAAGAATTGCTGTCTCGTTTTGAAAATTTCGATATTAACGTCCTGCGACGTGAACGCGGCGTAAAGCTGGAACTGATAAATCCCCCGGAAGAGGCTTTTGTCGATGGGCGAATTATTCGCGCTTTGCAGGCCAACTTGTTCGCGGTTCTGCGTGACATTCTCTTCGTTTATGGGCAAATTCATAACACCGTTCGTTTTCCCAACCTGAATCTCGACAACTCCGTCCACATCACTAACCTGGTCTTTTCCATCTTGCGTAACGCTCGCGCGCTGCATGTCGGTGAAGCGCCAAATATGGTGGTCTGCTGGGGCGGTCACTCAATTAACGAAAACGAGTATTTGTATGCCCGTCGCGTCGGGAATCAGTTGGGCCTGCGTGAACTGAATATCTGCACCGGCTGTGGTCCGGGAGCGATGGAAGCGCCGATGAAAGGTGCTGCGGTCGGACACGCGCAGCAGCGTTACAAAGACAGTCGCTTTATTGGTATGACAGAGCCGTCGATTATCGCCGCTGAACCGCCTAACCCGCTGGTCAACGAATTGATCATCATGCCAGATATCGAAAAACGTCTGGAAGCGTTTGTCCGTATCGCTCACGGTATCATTATCTTCCCTGGCGGTGTGGGTACAGCAGAAGAGTTGCTGTATTTGCTGGGAATTTTAATGAACCCGGCCAACAAAGATCAGGTTTTACCATTGATCCTCACCGGCCCGAAAGAGAGCGCCGACTACTTCCGCGTACTGGACGAGTTTGTCGTGCATACGCTGGGTGAAAACGCGCGCCGCCATTACCGCATCATCATTGATGACGCCGCTGAAGTCGCTCGTCAGATGAAAAAATCGATGCCGCTGGTGAAAGAAAATCGCCGCGACACTGGTGACGCTTACAGCTTTAACTGGTCAATGCGCATTGCGCCAGATTTGCAAATGCCGTTTGAGCCGTCTCACGAGAATATGGCTAATCTGAAGCTTTACCCGGATCAACCCGTTGAAGTGCTGGCTGCCGACCTGCGCCGTGCGTTCTCCGGTATTGTGGCGGGTAATGTAAAAGAAGTCGGTATTCGCGCCATTGAAGAGTTTGGTCCTTACAAAATCAACGGCGACAAAGAGATTATGCGTCGTATGGACGACCTGCTACAGGGTTTTGTTGCCCAGCATCGTATGAAGTTGCCAGGCTCAGCCTACATCCCTTGCTACGAAATCTGCACGTAATCTCCCCTCCCCCGGTGACGTTTGTTGCCGGGTTTTATCGTTTTTGGTCACTTACTCATCAACTCATTTCATTTGTTATATGAATGTTTCTTACCAACCTCACGCGACAAATATCACCACAGTTAATATGTCATACAATTTATGTTGAAACGCAAACGTTTCCCTATTTTCATAAACCACATTTTATCGCCATGAAAAAGAAATTATCGCCATGATTAACTAAAAGTATTGATTTTTCCAGTTCAACCTACATATATTGCGCGCCCCAGAAGAAGTCAGATGTCGTTTAATGGGCAAATATTGCCCTTAAATTCTCTTTTACTTTTGATTTACAGAGTAAAGCGTTGTGATTATCTATCTTCCAAGTAGATTATTGTATTTGGGATCAAGATCACTGATAGATACATAACTTGTGTGTATCTTTCCGCCCTCAAATTATTACGGTGGAAAATGATTAAGCCATCGCCGATAGACAGATTTCATTTTTACGGTCAGGCACCTTCCCGGGCTGAACTGGCTAAAAGCTGAATTATTTGCATTCCTCCAGGAGAAATAGATGGAAACGACTCAAACCAGCACGATTGCGTCGAAAGACTCTCGTAGTGCCTGGCGCAAGACAGACACCATGTGGATGCTGGGCCTTTACGGCACGGCAATCGGCGCGGGCGTGCTGTTCCTGCCAATCAACGCCGGTGTTGGCGGTATGATCCCGCTGATCATCATGGCTATCCTTGCATTCCCGATGACGTTTTTTGCTCACCGCGGCCTGACTCGCTTCGTACTGTCTGGTAAAAACCCGGGCGAAGACATCACCGAGGTTGTAGAAGAACACTTTGGTATTGGCGCAGGTAAACTGATTACTCTGCTCTACTTCTTCGCTATCTACCCGATCCTGCTGGTTTATAGCGTGGCAATCACCAATACAGTTGAAAGCTTCATGTCTCACCAACTGGGTATGACGCCACCGCCACGTGCGATTCTGTCGCTGATCCTGATCGTGGGTATGATGACCATCGTTCGCTTCGGTGAGCAGATGATCGTTAAAGCGATGAGTATTCTGGTATTCCCGTTTGTTGGCGTACTGATGCTGCTGGCTCTGTACCTGATCCCGCAGTGGAACGGCGCAGCACTGGAAACGCTGTCTCTGGACACTGCATCTGCAACCGGAAACGGTCTGTGGATGACCCTGTGGCTGGCAATTCCGGTAATGGTGTTCTCGTTCAACCACTCTCCGATCATCTCTTCTTTCGCCGTTGCGAAGCGTGAAGAGTACGGCGATATGGCAGAACAGAAATGCTCTAAGATCCTGGCATTCGCACACATCATGATGGTGCTGACCGTAATGTTCTTCGTCTTCAGCTGCGTACTGAGCCTGACTCCGGCAGACCTGGCTGCGGCTAAAGAGCAGAACATCTCGATTCTGTCTTACCTGGCTAACCACTTTAACGCGCCGATCATCGCGTGGATGGCTCCGATTATCGCGATTATCGCTATCACCAAATCCTTCCTCGGCCACTACCTGGGCGCACGTGAAGGCTTCAACGGTATGGTGATTAAATCTCTGCGTGGTAAAGGTAAGTCTATCGAAATCAACAAGCTGAACCGTATCACTGCGCTGTTCATGCTGGTAACGACCTGGATTGTTGCCACCCTGAACCCGAGCATCCTGGGTATGATTGAAACCCTGGGCGGCCCAATCATCGCGATGATCCTGTTCCTGATGCCGATGTACGCAATTCAGAAAGTACCGGCAATGCGTAAGTACAGCGGTCACATCAGCAACGTATTCGTTGTCGTGATGGGTCTGATTGCAATCTCCGCAATCTTCTACTCTCTGTTCAGCTAAGTCCTTTCGCGCCGCTTTCGGGCGGCGCTTCCTCCGTTTTAACGCGATGTATTTCCTATGATTAGCGTATTCGATATTTTCAAAATCGGCATTGGCCCTTCCAGTTCTCATACCGTTGGACCAATGAAAGCGGGTAAACAATTTACCGACGATCTGATTGCCCGTAACCTGCTTAAAGACGTGACCCGCGTGGTGGTTGACGTGTACGGCTCGCTCTCTCTGACCGGTAAAGGCCACCACACAGATATCGCCATAATTATGGGTCTGGCGGGTAACCTGCCGGATACCGTGGATATCGATTCCATCCCTGGTTTTATTCAGGATGTGAATACTCATGGTCGCCTGATGCTGGCAAACGGTCAGCATGAAGTGGAGTTCCCGGTTGATCAGTGCATGAACTTCCATGCCGACAACCTTTCTCTGCATGAAAACGGTATGCGCATTACCGCGCTGGCGGGCGATAAAGTCGTTTACAGCCAGACTTATTACTCTATTGGCGGTGGCTTTATCGTTGATGAAGAGCATTTTGGTCAGCAGGATAGCGCACCGGTTGAAGTTCCTTATCCGTACAGTTCCGCTGCCGATCTACAAAAACATTGTCAGGAAACCGGGCTGTCACTCTCTGGCCTGATGATGAAAAACGAGCTGGCGCTGCACAGCAAAGAAGAGCTGGAACAGCACCTGGCGAACGTCTGGGAAGTCATGCGTGGCGGTATTGAACGCGGTATTTCTACCGAAGGCGTGTTACCTGGCAAACTGCGCGTTCCACGCCGTGCTGCGGCACTACGCCGGATGCTGGTCAGCCAGGATAAAACCACCACTGACCCGATGGCGGTAGTTGACTGGATCAACATGTTTGCACTGGCAGTGAACGAAGAGAACGCTGCTGGCGGTCGCGTGGTGACTGCGCCGACTAACGGTGCGTGCGGGATTATCCCGGCCGTGCTGGCGTACTACGACAAGTTTATCCGCGAAGTGAACGCTAACTCACTGGCGCGTTACCTGCTGGTAGCCAGCGCCATTGGTTCTCTTTATAAGATGAACGCCTCGATTTCTGGTGCCGAAGTCGGCTGCCAGGGTGAAGTCGGCGTGGCGTGCTCTATGGCGGCAGCTGGTCTGGCAGAACTGTTAGGCGCAAGCCCGGCGCAGGTGTGCATCGCGGCGGAAATCGCCATGGAGCATAACCTCGGTCTGACGTGTGACCCGGTTGCTGGACAGGTGCAGGTACCGTGCATCGAGCGTAACGCCATTGCGGCAGTAAAAGCGGTGAACGCCGCGCGTATGGCGCTGCGCCGTACCAGCGAGCCGCGCGTCTGCCTCGATAAAGTTATCGAGACCATGTACGAAACAGGTAAAGATATGAACGCCAAGTACCGCGAAACCTCTCGCGGCGGCCTGGCAATGAAGATCGTTGCCTGCGATTAATCGCTCTCCAGAGGCCTCTTTTTGCGAGGCCTCTTCCCGATTTCTCATCCAGCCATAGCCTGTTCTGGCATCGAATGTTACCCTTATCGCCTGATCTTTAAGGGGGTTATCGTGGCTGTTCATTTGCTTATTGTCGATGCACTGAATCTTATTCGTCGCATTCATGCCGTTCAGGGTTCGCCCTGTGTCGAAACCTGCCAGCACGCGCTCGATCAGCTCATTATGCACAGCCAGCCAACCCACGCGGTCGCCGTTTTTGATGATGAAAACCGCAGTAGCGGCTGGCGTCATCAGCGTTTACCAGATTACAAAGCGGGTCGACCGCCAATGCCGGAAGAGTTGCACAACGAGATGCCTGCATTACGCGCCGCCTTTGAGCAACGCGGCGTCCCGTGCTGGTCCGCCAGCGGCAACGAAGCCGATGACTTAGCCGCCACGCTGGCGGTCAAAGTGACACAGGCCGGGCATCAGGCAACGATTGTTTCGACAGATAAAGGCTACTGTCAGTTACTTTCACCGACATTACGTATTCGTGATTACTTCCAGAAACGTTGGCTGGATGCGCCATTTATCGATAAAGAATTTGGCGTTCAACCGCAGCAGTTGCCCGATTACTGGGGGCTTGCGGGGATCAGCAGTTCAAAGGTACCGGGTGTTGCGGGGATCGGACCAAAAAGCGCCACGCAGCTACTGGTCGAGTTTCAGAGTCTGGAAGGGATATATGAGAATCTGGATGCGGTTGCCGAAAAGTGGCGCAAAAAATTAGAAACCCATAAAGAGATGGCGTTTCTGTGCCGCGATATTGCCCGCTTACAAACCGATTTGCATATCGACGGCAATTTACAGCAATTGCGGTTGGTAAGGTAACGGCGTGCCGGATGCAAACGATTATCAACACATTGAATTTAATGCACTTATATGCCGGATAAGACGCGGCTAGCGTCGCATCCGGCATTATCACATCAGCACATTTACCAGGCGGTATGGTAAAGCTCTACAATATCCTCAAGCGTTGCTTCACGCGGGTTGCCACCGGTACAAACATCATCCAGTGCCGCCTGCGCCAGTGCCGGAATGTCTTCCTTGCGTACACCAACATCACGTAAATGTGGCGGAATACCGACATCACGGTTGAGAGCAAACACCGCTTCAACGGCGGCATTACGCGCCTCTTCCAGGCTCATACCTTCCACTTTCACGCCCATAACGCGCGCGATATCGCGGTACTTCTCATCGGTAAAGTCAGCGTTATAGCGCATGACATGCGGTAACAGGATGGCGTTCGCAACACCGTGTGGCGTGTTGTAAAACGCGCCCAGTGGATGCGCCATACCATGCACCAACCCTAACCCAACATTCGAGAATCCCATACCCGCAACATACTGCCCGAGCGCCATTTCTTCTCCGGCATCCTTATCACCAGCAACCGATCCTCGCAGCGCCCCAGCAATGATTTCAATCGCTTTAATGTGCAGCGCATCAGTTAGCGCCCACGCGCCACGGGTAATATACCCCTCAATAGCATGAGTGAGCGCATCGACACCCGTCGCGGCTTTCAGCGCTGGAGGCATACCATCCATCATGTCAGCGTCAATAAACGCCACCTGCGGGATATCATGCGGATCAACGCAAACAAACTTGCGCCGTTTCTCTTCGTCAGTGATCACGTAGTTAATGGTCACTTCTGCCGCAGTGCCTGCTGTGGTGGGGATTGCCAGAATCGGTACACTGGGTTTATTGGTCGGGGAAAGCCCTTCCAGGCTACGCACATCGGCAAACTCCGGGTTGTTGCTGATAATGCCAATCGCTTTACACGTATCCTGTGGAGAACCACCACCAATAGCGATCAGGTAATCCGCGCCGCTATTCTGGAATACATCGAGCCCTTCTTTGACGACAGTAATTGTTGGGTTAGGTACTACGCCGTCGTAAATCGCCCATGCCAGTCCTGCGGCATCCATCTTGTCGGTCACTTTCGCCACCACGCCGCATTGCACCAGCGTTTTATCGGTGACGATCAGCGCCTTCTGATAACCACGGCGTTTCACTTCATCGGTTAAAGCTCCAACAGCACCTCGACCAAACCATGCCGTTTCGTTCAGAATCATTCTGTTAGCCATCATCCTTCTCCTTGTTGCTTTACGAAATTACTCTTCAATCCGTAACCCGTAGGTTTTGAATTTCTCCAGCACTACGGCAATCTCTTCATCGCTCAGCACTGGCACCGGGTCCGTAATCGCCAGGGTCGTCAGGTAAAGTTGTGCCAGCACTTCAACTTCATGCGCCAGCCATAACGCTTTCTCCAGATTCGCCTCACAAGCGATAAGCCCATGATGTTGTAACAAAGTTGCCTTACGATTTTTGAGAGCCAGCGCAACATGTTCAGAAAGTTCGCGTGTTCCAAAGGTCGCATAAGGCGCGCAAGGAATAGAATTACCGCCAGCCGCCGCAATCATGTAGTGAATCGCGGGGATCGGTCGGTTAAGAATGGAAACTGCCGTACAATGAACGGCATGATTGTGAACAACCGCGTTGGCATCCGGTCTGCTTTGATAGGCCGCCATATGGAAACGCCACTCGCTTGAGGGGAGTTTTCCTTCCTCATGTTTGCCGTTGCCATCAATAAAGACAATATGCGACTCCGTCAGTTTTTCATATGGAATACCTGTAGGCGTAATCAGCATCCCATCCTGATAACGTACACTGACGTTACCCGCTGTTCCCTGGTTCAGCCCCAGGCGAGTCATTTCCAGGCAAGTGTCAATAATCTGACGAGCAAGTTTATTTCGTTCCATTAGCTACCTCTCTCTGATTCAAAACAGGGCAATAATGTTGTTCCTTTCACACTATTGAATTAGCCGTTTAATTACTCACCATATTCTTCCTGATTAACCAGAAAGAAATTCACAAGCTTATATTTTGTGACCTGGTTCAACTAATCACAGTAAATAACTGCAAGTTCTCTTTTTATAACCCCATTAAAAATGACCGCTCTTAAAAATATTTATCAAAACGGTCATTTTTCTACTCCTCCCTGCCAGGAATGCCCGTTTTCGGCACAAACAATTAATACGGTCATCTGGTTTGTGTTTTTTATGATTTATTTTCTGAAACGGGCATGAAATTTCGATTATTAAAGTGATGGTAGTCACATAAAGTCACCCTCCGGCTAATAAGTGTGACCGCCGTCATATTACAGAGCGTTTTTTATTTGAAAATGAATCCATGAGTTCATTTCAGACAGGCAAATATTCACTGATATGAAGCCCGAACTCGCTGGTTTTGCACTTTTGAAAACATAACCGATTACGTGCTTAAGCTTCTGAACCTAAGAGGATGCTATGGGAAACACATCAATACAAACGCAGAGTTACCGTGCGGTAGATAAAGATGCAGGGCAAAGCAGAAGTTACATTATTCCATTCGCGCTGCTGTGCTCACTGTTTTTTCTTTGGGCGGTAGCCAATAACCTTAACGACATTTTATTGCCTCAATTCCAGCAGGCTTTTACGCTGACAAATTTCCAGGCTGGCCTGATCCAATCGGCCTTTTACTTTGGTTATTTCATTATCCCAATCCCTGCCGGGATATTGATGAAAAAACTCAGTTATAAAGCAGGGATTATTACCGGATTGTTTTTATATGCCTTCGGCGCTGCATTATTCTGGCCCGCCGCAGAAATAATGAACTACACCTTGTTTTTAGTTGGCCTATTTATTATTGCAGCCGGATTAGGTTGTCTGGAAACTGCCGCAAACCCTTTTGTTACGGTATTAGGGCCGGAAAGCAGTGGTCACTTCCGCTTAAATCTTGCGCAAACATTTAACTCATTTGGCGCAATTATCGCGGTTGTCTTTGGGCAAAGTCTTATTTTGTCTAACGTGCCACATCAATCGCAAGACGTTCTCGATAAAATGTCTCCAGAGCAATTGAGTGCGTATAAACACAGCCTGGTATTATCGGTACAGACACCTTATATGATCATCGTGGCTATCGTGTTACTGGTCGCCCTGCTGATCATGCTGACGAAATTCCCGGCATTGCAGAGTGATAATCACAGTGACGCCAAACAAGGATCGTTCTCCGCATCGCTTTCTCGCCTGGCGCGTATTCGCCACTGGCGCTGGGCAGTATTAGCGCAATTCTGCTACGTTGGCGCACAAACGGCCTGCTGGAGCTATTTAATTCGCTACGCTGTAGAAGAAATTCCAGGTATGACAGCAGGCTTTGCCGCTAACTATTTAACCGGAACCATGGTGTGCTTCTTTATTGGTCGTTTCACCGGTACCTGGCTCATCAGTCGCTTCGCGCCACACAAAGTCCTGGCAGCCTACGCATTAATCGCTATGGCACTGTGCCTGATCTCAGCCTTCGCTGGCGGTCATGTGGGCTTAATAGCCCTGACTTTATGCAGTGCCTTTATGTCGATTCAGTACCCAACAATCTTCTCGCTGGGCATTAAGAATCTCGGCCAGGACACCAAATACGGTTCGTCCTTCATCGTTATGACCATTATTGGCGGCGGTATTGTCACTCCGGTCATGGGGTTTGTCAGTGACGCAGCGGGCAACATCCCCACTGCCGAACTGATCCCGGCACTCTGCTTCGCAGTCATCTTTATCTTTGCCCGTTTCCGTTCTCAAACGGCAACTAACTGAACATATTTTCCGAATAAAGTGAGGAATCAGTAATGAAAAAAATCAGCTTACCGAAAATTGGTATCCGCCCGGTTATTGACGGTCGTCGCATGGGTGTTCGTGAGTCGCTTGAAGAACAAACAATGAATATGGCGAAAGCCACGGCTGCACTGCTGACCGAGAAACTGCGCCATGCCTGCGGAGCTGCCGTCGAGTGTGTCATTTCCGATACCTGTATCGCGGGTATGGCTGAAGCCGCTGCTTGCGAAGAAAAATTCAGCAGTCAGAATGTAGGCCTCACCATTACGGTAACGCCTTGCTGGTGCTATGGCAGTGAAACCATCGACATGGATCCAACCCGCCCGAAAGCCATTTGGGGCTTTAACGGCACTGAACGTCCCGGCGCTGTTTACCTGGCAGCGGCTCTGGCAGCTCACAGCCAGAAAGGCATCCCGGCATTCTCCATTTACGGTCATGACGTTCAGGATGCCGATGACACATCGATTCCTGCCGATGTTGAAGAAAAACTGCTGCGCTTTGCCCGCGCCGGTTTAGCAGTCGCCAGCATGAAAGGTAAAAGTTATCTGTCGCTGGGCGGCGTTTCGATGGGTATCGCCGGTTCCATCGTTGATCACAACTTCTTTGAATCCTGGCTGGGAATGAAAGTCCAGGCGGTGGATATGACCGAACTGCGTCGCCGTATCGATCAGAAGATTTACGACGAAGCCGAACTGGAAATGGCGCTGGCCTGGGCTGATAAAAACTTCCGCTATGGCGAAGATGAAAATAACAAACAGTATCAACGCAATGCCGAGCAAAGCCGCGCAGTTCTGCGCGAAAGTTTACTGATGGCGATGTGTATCCGCGACATGATGCAAGGCAATAGCAAACTGGCCGATATTGGTCGCGTGGAAGAATCACTTGGCTACAACGCCATCGCTGCAGGCTTCCAGGGGCAACGTCACTGGACCGATCAATATCCCAATGGCGATACCGCTGAAGCGATCCTCAACAGTTCATTTGACTGGAATGGCGTGCGCAAACCGTTTGTCGTGGCGACCGAAAACGACAGTCTTAACGGCGTGGCAATGTTAATGGGCCACCAGCTCACCGGCACCGCTCAGGTATTTGCCGATGTCCGTACCTACTGGTCACCAGAAGCAATTGAGCGTGTAACGGGGCATAAACTGGACGGGCTGGCAGAACACGGCATCATCCATTTGATCAACTCCGGTTCTGCTGCGCTGGACGGCTCCTGTAAACAACGCGACAGCGAAGGTAAACCGACGATGAAGCCGCACTGGGAAATCTCTCAGCAAGAGGCTGACGCTTGCCTCGCCGCTACCGAATGGTGCCCGGCGATCCACGAATACTTCCGTGGCGGCGGTTACTCTTCCCGCTTCCTTACCGAAGGCGGCGTCCCGTTCACCATGACTCGTGTCAACATCATCAAAGGCCTGGGACCGGTACTGCAAATCGCGGAAGGCTGGAGCGTGGAATTGCCGAAGGATGTGCATGACATCCTCAACAAACGCACCAACTCAACCTGGCCAACCACCTGGTTTGCACCGCGCCTCACCGGTAAAGGGCCGTTTACGGATGTGTACTCGGTAATGGCGAACTGGGGCGCTAACCACGGAGTTCTGACCATCGGCCACGTTGGCGCAGACTTTATCACTCTTGCCTCCATGCTGCGTATCCCGGTATGTATGCACAACGTTGAAGAGACCAAAGTGTATCGTCCTTCTGCCTGGGCCGCGCACGGCATGGATATTGAAGGCCAGGATTACCGCGCTTGCCAGAACTACGGCCCGTTGTACAAGCGTTAATACATGACTCCCTGATGTGATGCCCGGTCGCTCCGGCTACCGGGCCTGAACAAGCAAGAGTGGTTAGCCGGATAAGCAATGTTATCCGGCTATATTGCAGGAGCGATTATGAAACAAGAAGTTATCCTGGTACTCGACTGTGGCGCGACCAATGTCAGGGCCATCGCGGTTAATCGGCAGGGAAAAATTGTTGCCCGCGCCTCAACGCCTAATGCCAGCGATATCGCGATGGAAAACAACACCTGGCACCAGTGGTCTTTAGACGCCATTTTGCAACGCTTTGCTGATTGCTGTCGGCAAATCAATAGTGAACTGACTGATTGCCACATCCGTGGTATCGCCGTCACCACCTTTGGTGTGGATGGCGCTCTGGTAGATAAGCAAGGCAATCTGCTCTATCCGATCATTAGCTGGAAATGTCCGCGAACAGCCGTGGTAATGGACAATATTGAACGGTTGATCTCCGCACAGCAGTTGCAGGCTATTTCTGGAGTCGGAGCCTTTAGTTTCAATACGTTATATAAGTTGGTGTGGTTGAAAGAAAATCATCCACAACTGCTGGAACGCGCGCACGCCTGGCTCTTTATTTCGTCGCTGATTAACCACCGTTTAACCGGCGAATTCACTACTGATATTACGATGGCCGGAACCAGCCAGATGCTGGATATCCAGCAACGCGATTTCAGTCCGCAAATTTTACAAGCCACCAGTATTCCACGCCGACTCTTCCCTCGTCTGGTGGAAGCGGGTGAACAGATTGGTACGCTACAGAACAGCGCCGCAGCAATGCTCGGCTTACCCGTTGGCATACCGGTGATTTCCGCAGGTCACGATACCCAGTTCGCCCTTTTTGGCGCTGGTGCCGAACAAAATGAACCCGTGCTCTCTTCCGGTACATGGGAAATTTTAATGGTCCGCAGCGCCCAGGTTGATACTTCGCTGTTAAGTCAGTACGCCGGTTCTACCTGCGAACTGGATAGCCAGGCAGGGTTGTATAACCCAGGTATGCAATGGCTGGCATCCGGCGTGCTGGAATGGGTGAGAAAACTGTTCTGGACGGCTGAAACTCCCTGGCAAATGTTGATTGAAGAAGCTCGCCTGATCGCGCCTGGCGCAGATGGAGTGAAAATGCAGTGTGATTTATTGTCGTGCCAGAACGCTGGCTGGCAAGGCGTAACGCTTAATACCACGCGGGGGCATTTCTATCGCGCGGCGCTGGAAGGGTTAACCACGCAATTACAGCGCAATCTACAGATGCTGGAAAAAATCGGGCACTTTAAAGCCTCTGAATTATTGTTAGTCGGCGGAGGAAGTCGCAACACATTGTGGAATCAGATTAAAGCCAATATGCTTGATATTCCGGTAAAAGTTCTCGACGATGCCGAAACGACCGTCGCAGGAGCTGCGCTGTTTGGTTGGTATGGCGTAGGGGAATTTAACAGCCCGGAAGAAGCCCGCGCGCAGATTCATTATCAGTACCGTTATTTCTACCCGCAAACTGAACCTGAATTTATAGAGGAGGTGTGAAATGCTGAAAACAATTTCGCCGTTAATTTCTCCCGAACTATTGAAAGTGCTGGCAGAGATGGGGCATGGAGATGAAATTATTTTTTCCGATGCTCACTTTCCCGCCCATTCGATGGGACCGCAGGTGATCCGCGCTGATGGCCTGTTGGTGAGCGACTTGCTCCAGGCGATTATCCCGTTATTTGAACTGGACAGTTATGCACCACCGCTGGTGATGATGGCGGCGGTAGAAGGTGACACTCTCGATCCTGAAGTAGAACGACGTTACCGTAATGCGCTTTCACTACAAGCCCCGTGTCCTGACATCATCCGCATCAATCGTTTTGCGTTTTATGAACGGGCGCAAAAAGCCTTTGCGATCGTTATCACAGGCGAACGAGCGAAGTACGGGAATATTCTTTTAAAAAAAGGGGTAACACCGTAATCTCATACCGGTACGCCCGCATGACGCGGGCGGTTATCGAATGATGGGGTGAAAAATATGAAAGCGGCACGCCAGCAAGCGATAGTCGACCTGCTGCTGAACCATACCAGCCTGACCACGGAAGCTCTCTCTGAACAGCTAAAGGTCAGTAAAGAAACCATTCGTCGCGATCTCAATGAATTACAGACGCAGGGTAAAATTCTGCGCAATCATGGGCGCGCTAAATATATCCACCGTCAAAATCAAGACAGTGGCGATCCCTTTCACATCCGGCTGAAAAGCCATTATGCGCATAAAGCAGATATCGCGCGCGAGGCGCTCGCGTGGATTGAAGAAGGGATGGTGATAGCCTTAGACGCCAGTTCAACCTGCTGGTATCTGGCACGCCAGTTGCCTGACATCAACATCCAGGTCTTCACCAATAGCCATCCGATTTGCCATGAACTCGGTAAACGCGAACGCATTCAACTGATCAGTTCCGGCGGCACACTTGAGCGCAAATATGGCTGTTACGTCAATCCCTCGCTGATTTCCCAACTTAAATCGCTGGAAATCGATCTGTTTATTTTTTCTTGTGAAGGGATCGATAGCAGCGGCGCACTGTGGGACTCCAATGCCATCAACGCTGATTACAAATCAATGTTATTAAAACGTGCCGCGCAATCGTTGTTATTGATTGATAAAAGTAAATTTAATCGTTCAGGGGAAGCCCGCATCGGGCATCTGGATGAGGTCACGCACATTATTTCTGATGAGCGCCAGGTTGCAACTTCTTTGGTAACAGCCTGACGGAAAGGGTAGCAGGCCGGAGACGACGCCCCGGCCTTGCCTGTTATCGCTCGTCGCGACGACCACCCACCGCAGCCCAGATACGGCGGACGTGCACCGTCACTTCTTCGCGATCGTGATACAACTGCCGCGCCTGAATCTGAGCATTTATGCCATGTTCATCAAGCTGTGCCTGAATATACGCCAGATTGTGTGACACTTCTTCGTAGCGTTTTTTCATCGGCAGTTTGAGATTGAAGATAGTTTCACGGCACCAGCCATTAACCAGCCACTGCGCCATTAATGCCGCAACTTTCGCCGGTTTTTCAACCATATCGCATACCATCCAGGAGATATTGCTGCGTGTCGGACGGAATTTGAAACCGTCTTCCCGCAGCCACGTCACCTGCCCGGTATCCATCAGACTTTGCGCCATCGGGCCGTTGTCGACGGAATAAACCCACATGTTGCGCTTCACCAGTTGGTAGGTCCAGCCGCCTGGGCAAGCGCCCAAATCCACCGCCCACATCCCGTTCGCCAGGCGTTCATCCCACTCATCCGCGGGAATAAACACATGAAATGCCTCTTCCAGTTTGAGCGTGGAACGACTCGGCGCATCTGCCGGAAATTTCAGGCGCGGAATGCCCATATAGAACGGCGAATTATTGTTGCTGTATGAGTAACCGGTATAGCAACAGCCTGGTGCAATAAAGAATACATGCACAACCGGACGCTTCGGCGTTTCATAGTTCGCCAGCACCCCCGCATCACGCAAGGCAGCGCGTAGCGGCACGGTGAATTTACGGCAGAATTTCAGCAACTCTTTGCTTTCGTTGGTATCGGCAACTTCAACACGCAGTTCACCGCCCTTCTCTACTACACCCTGCAACATGCCAACAATGGGGGTAATACGATCTTCTGGCGGCAAATGCTGCAGGAGTTCCCCCACTACAAACCACTGGCGGGCAAAAATTAATGAACTGAACGGCAGCTCACGGATTAACTTATCGCCATCATCAGGTTGATAACATTCATAAATCACATAACCCGCATTCTCTTTCACGCGGGCAAAACCGAAAATTTCCCACTGGCCGGCTTTATCGGTAATTTCTGCGGCGCACTCTTTTTCAAAGCCCGGACGGCACAGCAATACAACCTTATTCATGACTTACGCCCTTGCGCTTTAAACGGATAGCACCAACTAACATTAACGCCCAACCCGCAAGGAAGCTCACGCCGCCAACCGGTGTAACAAACGCCCACAAACGCAGATGGGACAGCGCCAGGCAATAAAGGCTGCCGCTGAACAGCACCGTGCCTAACGCGAGGAAAACGCTACTCCAGTAAAACCAGATACTGATGCGACGCTGCATTGCCACCGCCAGACCTAAGATCGCCAGCGTATGAAACGCCTGGTATTCGAGGCCGGTCTGGATCCAGCCCATCTCAACGGCCCCCATGGTTTTACTTAACACATGCGCGCCAAAAGCGCCCAGAGCCACAAAAATGAAGCCGCTAATGGCGGCGAAAATCAGCATAAAACGGCTGGTCATGGTCGTACCCTACGTAAATTATTGTTCATAACGAAAGCGGAATTTTTCTTGTTCAGCAGCGGCTTTCGCCAGGATCCATTGGCGAAAGGCGGCTATTTTACCCAGTTCTGCCTGGCTGTCATGACAAACCAGATAAAAAGCGTTTTTACTGACCAGAACATCATTAAACGGGCAAACAAGACGTCCGGCTTCAATTTCAGATTGCGCCATCACGTTATTTGCCAGCGCCACTCCCTGCCCGTGGATAGCCGCTTGCAGCACCATGGCGCTATGGCTAAAAATTGGCCCTTGCTGAACGTTGATATGATTTAACCCCAACTGTCGGGTATATGTCTGCCAGTCACGGCGTGACGCATCATGTAATAACGTATGTTTAGCCAGATCTTCCGGGGTCTTCAAGGGGTTTTCGCCAGTCAGCAGTAGCGGCGAGCACACCGGCAATAAATATTCGGCGTACAGTTTTTCCACCCGTAGCCCCGGCCAGTTGCCCCGACCATAAAATATCGCCACATCAACATCATCCGCCAGCTTATCTTCCTGACGATCAACCGCCTGGATTCGAACATCAATTCCCGGATAAGCTGAATTAAAGCTGGAAAGTCGCGGAACCAACCAATGAATGGCGAAACTGGGGAGTAAACTGACCGTCAACGCCCCCTTAGCGCTACGGGCCTGGAGTTTACGCGTCGCTTCGGTTAATTGCGAAAATATCTCTTTGATATCGAGGAAATAGCTTTGCCCTTCCTCGGTCAGCAGGAGTGAACGATTACGGCGGCGGAACAGTTTTAGCCCCAGAAAATCCTCAAGAGACTTGATTTGATGACTTACTGCGGCCTGGGTCACAAAAAGCTCTTCTGCTGCGCGAGTGAAACTTAAATGGCGTGCTGCGGCATCAAAAACTCGTAAGGCATTTAGCGGTGGTAATCGTTTAGACATGGCTTTTAAACTTTGATGTTAAATGAATTTAACAATTAGATTACACTGTGTAACCTATTAGTTTTTTTAATCTGAGCCATTATAAATTGTCCGTTGAGCTTCTACCAGCAAATACCTATAGTGGCGGCACTTCCTGAGCCGGAACGAAAAGTTTTATCGGAATGCGTGTTCTGGTGAACTTTTGGCTTACGGTTGTGATGTTGTGTTGTTGTGTTTGCAATTGGTCTGCGATTCAGACCATGGTAGCAAAGCTACCTTTTTTCACTTCCTGTACATTTACCCTGTCTGTCCATAGTGATTAATGTAGCACCGCCTAATTGCGGTGCTTTTTTTTACCTTGCGATCGCGAATTACTGATCCAGTTCGACCATCTCTTTCACGTCGGTACGGTTGATCTGCTGTTTGTTGCCATTAGCGTCTTTATACGAAATCATACCGGTATCGTTATCAGTCTGTGGTTTGCCGTCAGAGACGATGGTACGTCCGTCATTGGTGTGCATCACATAGTTCGAACCGGAACAGGCGCTCAGGGCAAAAGTCAGCATACAGGCAGAAATAATTGCGGCAGTCTTTTTCATCATCTTCTCCTTAAAGCGATTAATAAATCTTAATAGTATTGATTAACAGGCTAAAATTAACGCCTAACACTATTCAGCATATGTTACTGACGCGGCTTCGCCAGGATATCCAGATAATTCTGATGGTTAGCACTCTCCTTGTATCAAAGTGAATTTTGCGTCACGATCGGTGCATCAAGCCGAGGAGTACCATGAACGTTTTTAATCCCGCGCAGTTTCGCGCCCAGTTTCCCGCGCTACAGGATGCGGGCGTCTATCTCGACAGCGCCGCGACCGCGCTTAAACCTGAAGCCGTGGTTGAAGCCTCCCGACAGTTTTATAGCCTGAGCGCCGGAAACGTCCATCGCAGCCAGTTTGCCGAAGCCCAACGCCTGACCGCGCGTTACGAAGCTGCGCGGGAAAAAGTGGCACAATTACTGAATGCATCGGATGACAAAAATATCGTCTGGACGCGCGGCACCACTGAATCCATCAACATGGTGGCGCAATGCTATGCCCGTCCGCGTCTGCAACCGGGCGATGAAATTATTGTCAGTGTGGCAGAACACCACGCCAACCTCGTCCCCTGGCTGATGGTCGCCCAACAAACGGGGGCCAAAGTGGTGAAATTGCCGCTTAATGCGCAGCGACTGCCGGATGTCGATTTGTTGCCAGAACTGATTACTCCCCGTAGTCGGATTCTGGCGTTGGGCCAGATGTCGAACGTCACTGGCGGTTGCCCGGATCTGGCGAGAGCGATTACTTTTGCTCATTCAGCCGGGATGGTGGTGATGGTTGATGGTGCTCAGGGGGCGGTGCATTTCCCCGCGGATGTTCAGCAACTGGATATTGATTTCTATGCTTTTTCAGGTCACAAACTGTATGGTCCGACAGGCATCGGCGTGCTGTATGGCAAACCAGAACTGCTGGAAGCGATGTCGCCCTGGCTGGGCGGCGGCAAAATGGTTCACGAAGTGAGTTTTGACGGTTTCACGACTCAATCTGCGCCGTGGAAACTGGAAGCAGGAACGCCAAATGTCGCTGGCGTCATAGGATTAAGCGCGGCGCTGGAATGGCTGACAGATTACGATATCAACCAAGCCGAAAGCTGGAGCCGTAGCTTAGCAACGCTTGCAGAAGAAGCGCTGGCGAAACGTCCAGGCTTTCGTTCATTCCGCTGCCAGGATTCCAGCCTGCTGGCCTTTGATTTTGCTGGAGTTCATCACAGCGATATGGTGACACTGCTGGCGGAGTACGGTATTGCCCTGCGCGCCGGGCAGCATTGCGCTCAGCCGCTACTGGCAGAATTAGGCGTAACCGGCACACTGCGCGCCTCATTTGCGCCATATAATACAAAGAGTGATGTGGATGCGCTGGTGAATGCCGTTGACCGCGCGCTGGAATTATTGGTGGATTAATGACAAACCCGCAATTCGCCGGACATCCGTTCGGCACAACCGTAACCGCAGAAACGTTACGCAATACCTTCGCACCGTTGACGCAATGGGAAGATAAATATCGGCAGTTGATCATGCTGGGGAAACAGCTTCCGGCTTTGCCAGAGGAGTTAAAAGCGCAGGCTAAAGAGATTGCCGGATGCGAAAACCGCGTCTGGCTGGGATATACCGTGGCTGAAAACGGCAAGATGCATTTCTTTGGCGACAGCGAAGGGCGCATTGTGCGCGGCCTGTTGGCGGTGTTGTTGACTGCCGTTGAGGGGAAAACCGCTGCCGAATTGCAGGCACAGTCGCCGCTGGCATTGTTTGATGAGCTGGGATTACGTGCGCAACTTAGCGCCTCACGCAGCCAGGGGTTGAATGCGTTAAGCGAGGCGATTATCGCTGCGGCGAAGCAGGTTTAAGCACAGAACCAGGTCGGATAAGACGTTCGCGTCGCATCCGACCTGATTGTTTACCCCTGACGCGCCGCTTTCGCCATCATCTTCTTCAGCGCATGAGAAACCGCAACAAAGCCAAAAGTGGCGGTCACCATCGTCGCCGCGCCAAATCCTGAGGCACAATCCATCCGCTTTGGCCCTTCCGCCGTGGCTTTCATCGCACAGACGGTGCCGTCTGACTGCGGGTACACCAGCGCTTCGGTAGAGAACACGCAATCCACGCCGAGCTTACCTTTACTGTTTTTCACTACGCCAAAATCGCTTTTCAGGCGCTCGCGCAACTTCGCCGCCAACGGGTCCTGAATCGTTTTCGCCAGATCGGTAACCTGAATCTGCGTCGGGTCAATCTGCCCACCAGCGCCACCGGTCGTGACCAGCGGGATTTTATTGCGCCGACAATAAGCAATCAGCGCCGCTTTGGGCCGTACACTATCAATAGCATCAATCACGTACGAATAACCGGCATTCATATATTGCGCTACGTTATCCGGCGTCACGAAGTCATCCACTACCGTTACACGGCACTCCGGGTTAATCTGGCGAATACGCTCCGCCATGACTTCCGCTTTTGCCAGCCCGACGTTATCGCGCAGAGCGTGAATTTGCCGATTGGTATTGGTGACGCACACATCATCCATATCGATAAGCGTGATTGCACCAATCCCCGTGCGCGCTAGCGCTTCCGCCGCCCAGGAACCGACACCACCGATACCAACCACACAAATATGCGCGTCAGCAAACAGTTGCAATGCTTTTTCACCATACAGACGCGCTGTGCCACCAAAACGCTGACGCCATGCATCACTAATTACCACAGACATAGCACCTCAGAATTAAAAAGGGTGAGGTTACCCCTCACCCTGTCATATCCGTAAAAACGGCATACAGAATATCACATCAGCCGCTAAAGACGTTACCTGCGCCCGGGGCGGTTTTCAGCACCCAGACACGTCCATAGTGGTTGTACCAACCTGCGCGGTGTCCGGCTTCCGGCCCGATCCCTTGATAGATATCGAAGTGTTGGCCTTTGATTGCGCCACCGACATCCAGCGCCACCATCAGACGCAATTCGTACTGACCGTTAAATTTGCCGTTATTATCCAGCAGCGGCACTTCTGCCAGCAAGGTAGTACCTGGCGGAATAATTGAACGATCGGAGGCAACAGAAGCACGGCCAACCAGCGGCACCGCACTTGCCCCTTTCACCGGTGCAAAAGATTGCGGTTTAAAGAAGACGAAAGACGGGTTCTGTTCCAGCAGCTCGCGAACCTCAGCTTCACTGTGTGTTTCGCCCCAGTGACGAATCGCCTGCATCGACATATCTTCTTTTTTCACTTCGCCACGGTCGATCAACACCTTACCAATGCTGCGATAGGCATGACCGTTTTTCCCTGCATAGCTGAAAAAGTTAAGCGGACTGCCATCACCAAAGTCGATATACCCGCTACCCTGCACATCCATAATGAAGTTATCCATCAGGGAGTTACTGTAAGCGAGAATATATTTATCACTCAGCGCTCCTGCGTAGATCTCCGCACGAGACGGCAGACGACCACGTTTTGGCGGCATACGGTAAATCGGATACTGGAACTCGCCCTGACGGGTATGGCGCGCCTGAATTACCGGCGTGTAATAGCCTGTAAACTGCACGTTACCATAGTTGTCGACACCTTCCATCTGCCAGGCATCAATGCCGAACTGGCGCATATTGCGGGTATCACCGCCTGCGCGCAGCCACTCTTGCACCGCGTTATAAACATTACTCTGGTTGCCATACAGACGCGGTGACGAATTACGGATATGGTTAATTTGCTCGGCAAAATCACCGGCATTAATCGGCGCGCCAACGGCATCTGGCTGGTTCACCAGAGAGAAAGGCTGGGTAAATTTCCCGTCTTTATATTGCTGTCCGCGATCGGTTGGTTTGGAAGAGCAGGCGGCAAGCATTGCCACAACCGTGCCCATAAGAAGGTACTTTACCCAACGTCCTTTCATTGTTCTCTTCTTCAGGTTAAAAAATAAGGCGCAACGAAGATAACAAACCACCGCGTTTAATGAAATGAGCAGCCTCTCCCTGACGCAAATTTTGCACAAAAAATAGGCTCTAGTGATTTGTTTTTGTTCAAAATCATGCCAAATCCGTGATCGGGGTAAAAAAAAGGTTGCATGAAAACGCGAGCAGAGTATAGTGCGCATCCACGGACGCGGGGTGGAGCAGCCTGGTAGCTCGTCGGGCTCATAACCCGAAGGTCGTCGGTTCAAATCCGGCCCCCGCAACCAATTAAAATTTGATGAAGTAAAGCAGTACGGTGACGCGGGGTGGAGCAGCCTGGTAGCTCGTCGGGCTCATAACCCGAAGGTCGTCGGTTCAAATCCGGCCCCCGCAACCAATCAAAATTTGATGAAATAAAGCAGTACGGTGACGCGGGGTGGAGCAGCCTGGTAGCTCGTCGGGCTCATAACCCGAAGGTCGTCGGTTCAAATCCGGCCCCCGCAACCAATTTATTAGAATGCTGACAAACCGCAAAGCGACTATTAGCTTGCGGTTTTTTCGTTTTTACGCCTCCTTACCCGTTTCAGTGAAGCCTGAGACAATGAGTAAACCGTTAATATCCCTCAATCAAAGCTATCCATCTTATTTATATATTAAACATATACCCCATTAATGAATTTCATTTATATATTCTATAAATCAATTTATTTTGGTTATGTTAACATTTCAATATCACAACAGGGCGCTACGCTTATATAATTCTTGTACAAAAAACACACAACCTTTTAATTAGTAGAAAAATTAATAATTTTTTGTGGAAGCCCGGACAATAAGTTTCATGAATATCTTAATAGGCTCTCATACTACCCAATTTCTTAAAAGTGCAAATTTGTGAAGCTTATCCTGTTATTATTTTAAGTTTCATGCCAAATTCTCTCACCAGATAATGCCGCCCTCTCCCGAAAAATAATCAAGAGGCCAAACAATATCTAAAATGATACAACTGTATCTATTCCCCTGAAAAATACATTATTCATTTGTATATTTTCCTCATCATTGCTTTTTATTTAAATCATCCGATAATCCCCTGAATATAATTATGTCAATAACCATCAGAAAAAGTGGATGATGAGGAAAAGGATATGGCCGACAGTTTCCAGAATGAAGTTCCCGCCGCTCGTGTAAATATCAAGCTTGACCTGCATACAGGCAATGCTAAAAAGAAAGTTGAACTCCCCCTCAAGCTTCTTGCCGTAGGCGATTACAGTAACGGAAAAGAGCAGCGTCCGCTGTCCGAACGGGACAAGATTGATATCAATAAAAACAACTTCAACAGCGTCATGGCTGAGTTTTCGCCTGCGGTTAATTTAACAGTAGAAGATACGCTAAACGGAAACGGTAATGAACAAAATATCGCGCTTGAATTTAAAAGCCTGAAGGATTTTGAGCCCGAACAGGTAGCAAAAAATATTCCACAACTTCGTGTATTACTCGCTATGCGCAATTTACTACGTGACCTGAAATCCAATCTGCTGGATAACGCAACGTTTCGCCGTGAACTGGAAAATATCCTGAAAGACCCGACGCTCAGTTCAGAACTGCGTGATGAACTGGCGAAAATTGCGCCGCAGGAGAACGTTTAACCCGAACGCGTATTCAGGTTAAACCGGAGAAGAAAGGATCACTGAAAAGGAAATGCTGATGTCTGTACAACAAGAACATGCCACCTCTGAAACTGCAACACTCACCACCACTGAGTCCGGCGGCGTTTATCAGTCCCTGTTTGATAAAATTAATTTAACCCCGGTCTCTTCCATTCAGGAAATCGATTCATGGCAAAACAGCGAAACGCTGGCCGATGCCTCACCCGATGAGCGCGTGACGGCGGCTATCCACGTTCTGCTTTCCTGTCTGGCGAAGTCTGGCGAGGACGTGGTTAAACTCGACAAAAGCCTGCTGGATTTTCATATCGACGATCTGGATCAGAAAATCAGTAAACAGCTTGATGCAGTCATGCACCATCCGGAATTCCAGAAAGTCGAGTCGCTCTGGCGCGGCACATGGTTCGTCGTACAGCGCACTGATTTTCGCAAAAATGTCAGAATTGAACTGCTGGATGTCAGTAAAGAACATCTGCGGCAGGACTTTGATGATTCTCCGGAAATCATTCAAAGTGGTTTATATCGCCATACATACATTCAGGAGTACGATACGCCGGGTGGCGAACCTGTAGCCTCATTAATATCCAGCTATGAATTCGATAACAGCCCGCAGGATATTGCCCTGCTGCGTAATATTTCCAGAGTCTCTGCTGCATCACATATGCCCTTTATCGGTTCCGTCGGACCGAAGTTCTTCCTTAAAAACTCGATGGAAGAAGTCGCCGCAATTAAAGATATCGGCAACTATTTTGACCGCGCGGAATATATCAAATGGAAGTCGTTCCGCGATACCGACGACAGTCGCTACGTGGGATTAGTGATGCCGCGCGTGCTGGGCCGTCTGCCCTATGGGCCGGACACAGTGCCGGTACGCAGCTTTAACTATGTGGAAGAAGTCAAAGGCCCGGATCACGAAAAATACCTCTGGACAAACGCCTCGTTCGCCTTTGCCGCCAATATGGTGAAGAGCTTTGTGAATAATGGCTGGTGCGTGCAGATCCGTGGTCCGCAGGCGGGTGGCGCAGTGGCCGATCTGCCGATCCATCTTTACGATCTCGGCACCGGCAATCAGGTCAAAATTCCGTCCGAAGTGATGATCCCGGAAACCCGCGAATTTGAATTTGCCAACCTTGGCTTTATTCCGCTCTCTTATTATAAGAATCGCGATTACGCCTGCTTCTTCTCAGCGAACTCTGCCCAGAAACCGGCGTTGTATGATACCGCTGACGCCACCGCCAACAGTCGTATTAACGCCCGTTTGCCCTATATTTTCCTGCTGTCCCGCATTGCGCATTACCTGAAAATCATCCAGCGCGAGAATATCGGTACCACCAAAGACCGCCGCGTACTGGAACTGGAGCTTAACACCTGGATCCGCACACTGGTGACGGAGATGACCGATCCGGGTGATGAACTGCAGGCGTCTCACCCGCTGCGCGACGGCAAGGTTATCGTGGAAGATATTGAGGACAATCCGGGCTTCTTCCGCGTCAGACTCTTTGCCGTGCCGCATTTCCAGATTGAAGGGATGGATATCAACCTGTCACTGGTTTCCCAGATGCCGAAAGCGAAAGCCTGACCGGGCCGTGGTGTGATATGAAAATTCATCGACCACTGTGGGCTGAGGGGACATTCCTGTCCTCTCAGCAGTTTCAGCAGCAGGCCCGCTGGGAAGCGTTCAGCAATGACAGCATTGCGCAACTTTGTATTCGTCATCCGTGGGGGATCGCGAATGTGCTCTTTGACCGCGATGCCCTGACGTCCGGAAAGCTGAAAACGCAGGCTGTACGTCTGCGTTTTGCTGATGGCACGCTGATCGATTCAGACGTGAGTGACGTTCTGCCGCTCGCCTGCGATCTGCGCGCGCTGAAGAACGACAGCGCGATTGTCCTGCTGGCGCTGCCGCTTGCGCATGGTAACGGCGGTAATCTCGGTCAGGGTGAGCAGACTGAAAGACCGCTGCGCTATCGTCAGGAATGGCAAAAGGTGCAGGATATCTACGGCAGTGACAGTGAAGATATGGCCGTTGAGCGTCATGCGCTGTCCCTGCGCTTTGCTCATGATAACAATCAGGATTACATCACCTGCCCACTGGCGCGTCTGGTGCGGGATGTTCAGGGCAACTGGACACAGGATGAGAGCTATATTCCGCCGTTACTGGCGTTTAACGCCCATGACGGGCTGGTACAGCGTCTGGACACGCTGCTGTTGCAGCTACGGGCGAAGTGCCAGCGTCTGATGGCGATGCGCCGGGAAAGCAACCAGCGTATGGCGGACTTCGCTGTCGCCGATGTCTCCCTGTTCTGGCTGCTTAACGCGCTGAACTCCGCCGAGCCGGTACTGAGTGATTTCCTGCGCTACCCGGCGGTTCATCCCGAACTGGTCTGGCGGGAGCTGGCGAGGCTTGCCGGTGCGCTGCTGACGTTTTCCCTTGAACATAACGTCAGCGCCGTTCCGCCCTATGTCCACGAATCGCCGTCCATCGTCTTTCCGCCACTTTTCTCCCTGCTCAGCGAACTGCTGGAAGCCAGCCTGCCGTCACGGGTGATCGCGCTGGATCTGGCGTCCCTGCCGGGCAACCGCTGGAAAGCAGACCTGCACGATCCGCGCCTGCGGGAAGAGGCCGACTTTTACCTGTCCGTTCGTTCCTCTCTGCCTGCGCATCAGGTACTGCACCAGCTACCGCTGGTCTGCAAAATCGGTGCGCCTGATGACGTCACGCTGCTTATCAATGTGGCGCTGAATGGTGTTCCACTGGTGCCGCTTACCTCAGTTCCGGCAGCGCTGCCACTGCGGCTGGAGAACCAGTATTTTGCGCTGGATATGCACAGTGACGCGGCTAAATCGATGCTGGAGTCCGGGTGCTGCATGATTTATGCGCCGGGAACAATGGGCGACCTGAAACCTGAACTGTTTGCGGTGCTGCGCACATGAAAAAAGAGACGGATATCAATATCGACGCGCTGCTGCGCGACACGTTTCTGACGGTGGTGGAACTGCGTCAGGGAACCACCGTGCGTCACGGTATGGAGCTGTATCGCCACTGCCAGCGGCAGGTGGAACTGGTCCGCGAACGCCTGAAAGATGCCGGGTTCAGCCGGGAGAGCGTGGAGCACATTACTTACGCGCAGTGCGCCCTGCTGGACGAAACGGTCCTGAGCCGTGGCGGCATGGACGACGGTCAGGCCATCTGGATGAAGGATCCACTCCAGTCGCATTTCTTCAACACTCTGCAGGCCGGTGAGCTGCTGTACGAGCGGATGAAGCAGGTGCTACAGGAGCCCGCCCCCGCGCAGGCCGTGCTGACCTGCTTTCACCGTGTCCTGCTGCTGGGATTTCGCGGGCGTTATCAGGATCCGGCAGCCCCGGAGCGCGACCAGCTTATTTCGACGCTCAACGGGCAGGTCGCGCCATTTGGTGTGCTGCCGGAAACGGCGGTACTGAACGTGCCGTTATCCCCCCGTCAGCACCCTTTGCTGCATTCGCCGTTTTTCTGGCTGGTGACGCTCACACTGGTACTGGCCGGTGTCTGGTGGGGGCTACATTACTGGCTGAACGTGCTGGTGGATGAACTGCTGCCGCAAAGTCTGCGTTAAAGGGAGTCGTGAGTGAGGAATGCGCTGAAACAGACGGTTTTGTTATGGACTCTGTTGTTGCTGCTGACTACCTGGCTGGGTTTCTTTGCTGTATCTGCGGTCGTGAAGTATGCCGTGGTAGTGATTCTTGTCGCCGTCACAGCGGCGGTGATGGCGTACTGGCATAAGAAAAAGGGACAGGTCGTAGCGGACGACGTATGGCCGTCATCGCTACCGCCGGAAACCTACCGACAGCCGGTAGTGCTGGTCTGTGGCGATATGTCGGCGCACCTGTTCACTGACAGCCCGGTCCGGCAGGTTTCAGAAGGGCTGTATCTGCCTGTTTCTGATGAAGAACAGCTTGTGGCGCAGGTGGAGCGATTACTGACCCTTCGCCCGGCGTGGGCATCGCAGTTTGCCGTGGCGTATACCGTCATGCCCGGCATGTACCGGGATGCGGCGGTTCTGACCGGACAACTGCGCCGGTTCGCTCACAGTATGGCGACGGTGCGTCGCCGGGCGGGCGTAAACGTACCCTGGCTTCTCTGGAGCGGGCTGTCCGGCTCGCCGTTGCCGGAGAGAGCGAATTCACCGTGGTTTATCTGTACCGGCGGCGAAGTTCAGGTAGCAACATCCGCAGAGACCACCATGCCCGCGCAGTGGATTGCACAATCCGGCGCACAGGAACGCAGTCAGCGACTCTGTTACCTGCTGAAAGCCGAAAGCCTGATGCAGTGGCTGGATCTGAATGTGCTGGCGGAACTGAACGGCCCGGAGGCGAAATGTCCACCACTGGCGATGACCGTTGGGCTGGTCCCCTCGTTGCCTGCGGTGGATAACAACCTGTGGCAGTTGTGGATCACCGCCAGAACCGGCCTGACGCCGGATATCGCGGACACCGGCACAGACGATGCGCTGCCATTCCCGGATGCCCTGTTACGGCGGTTGCCGCGTCAGTCGGGCTTTACCCCGCTGCGACGGGCCTGCGTGACCATGCTGGGCGTCACCACCGTGGCGGGTATCGCCGCGCTGTGCCTGTCAGCCACGGCAAATCGCCAGTTATTACGGCAGGTCGGTGACGATCTGCACCGGTTTTATGCCGTCCCGGCGGAAGAATTTATCACCAAAGCCCGTCACCTGTCGGTGCTGAAAGACGATGCGGTCATGCTCGATGGGTATTACCGGGAAGGAGAACCACTACGTCTCGGTCTGGGGTTATACCCCGGTGAACGCATCCGCCAGCCGGTATTACGCGCCATTCGCGACTGGCGTCCGCCTGAGCAAAAAATGGACGTGACGGCTTCGCTTCCGGTTCAGACCGTGCGTCTTGACAGTATGTCGCTGTTTGACGTCGGACAGGCCCGCCTGAAAGACGGCTCGACAAAAGTGCTGGTGGATGCGCTGGTGAACATCCGGGCAAAACCGGGCTGGCTGATCCTCGTGGCCGGATATACCGATGCCACCGGCGATGAAAAAAGCAATCAGCAGTTATCGCTGCGGCGTGCCGAAGCGGTGCGCAACTGGATGCTGCAGACCAGCGACATCCCGGCCACCTGTTTTGCCGTACAGGGACTGGGCGAGAGCCAGCCTGCGGCGACCAACGACACGCCACAGGGCCGGGCAGTCAACCGGCGTGTCGAAATCAGTCTTGTTCCGCGTTCTGACGCCTGTCAGGACGTGAAATAAAACATACCGCCGGAAGAAGGCGGTGCTTCAATCACACTAACAAGGAGAGTAATTCTCATGGCTATTCCTGCTTATCTCTGGCTGAAAGATGACGGCGGCGCGGATATCAAAGGTTCCGTGGACGTTCAGGGGCGCGAAGGTAGCATCGAAGTGGTGGCGCTGGATCACGATGTGTACATCCCGACCGACAACAACACCGGCAAACTGACCGGTACCCGTACTCACAAGCCCTTTACGTTTACCAAAGAAATCGATGCCTCCAGCCCGTATCTCTACAAAGCTGTGACCACCGGCCAGACTCTGAAAACGGCAGAATTTAAGTTTTACCGCATCAACGATGCCGGTCAGGAAGTGGAGTACTTCAACATCACGCTTGATAACGTCAAGCTGGTCAGAGTCGCTCCGCTTATGCACGACATCAAGGATCCTTCCAGAGAGAAGCATAACCACCTGGAACGTATTGAGTTCCGCTACGAGAAAATCACCTGGACTTACAAAGACGGCAACATCATTCATTCCGACTCGTGGAATGAGCGTCCTTCCGCCTGATAACTGCGGCAGACAGGAAACTGTCTGCCTTTTTGTTGTGTGCTTTGTCCAGTGCCGCAGGCACCGGTACTGAGCAAAGCATACCCACAATCTGGTGAAACCTGATGGGCCTGAGTGAGGTAACGGCTATGGGCGGTAGCGTGCCTGAACGCGGATCGCAGGAATACAGAACACGATAAGGAAACCTTCTATGACCGGAAATCACCCCGCCGCGCTGCTGCGTCGCCTTAACCCATACTGTGCACGGGCGCTGGACGCTGCCGCCTCACTGTGTCAGACCCGCGCCCATGCGGAAATAACCATTGAACACTGGCTGCTGAAACTGCTGGAGCAGGGAGAAGGCGATATCACGGTGATTGCCCGCCGCTATGAATGGGATATCGACACGCTCTGGCAGTCTCTGCTGGCACATCTGGACACCTTACCCCGCCCGGTCCGCGAACGTCCTCAACTTTCTGAACCGCTGGCAGCGCTTATCCGACAGGCGTGGCTGATAGCGTCACTGGAAGGCGACGATCCACAAATCCGCAGCCAGCATCTGCTGATGGCGCTGACAGAAAAACCGATGCTGCCCGCCTGTAATGACCTGTGGGTATTGCTGAGCCTGAGCCGTGTGCAGCTTGAGCGGCTGCGTCCCCTGCTGGATGCGCAGTCGGATGAATGTCCGGCACGTCAGCCACAGGTCACCGAACCGCTGACATCCGCGCAACCCGGGGCGGCAACGACGGACGCACCGGCAAAAACGCTGACGGGGAAACAGGATGACGCCCTGCTGGCGGTGCTTAACCGCTTTACCGAAGACGTGACGGAAAAAGCCCGCAGCGGGCGAATCGACCCGGTATTCGGGCGCGACACGGAAATTCGCCAGATGGTCGATATCCTCTCCCGTCGCCGCAAAAACAACCCGATTCTGGTGGGAGAACCGGGGGTGGGCAAAACCGCGCTGGTGGAAGGGCTGGCGCTGCGTATCACCGAAGGCAACGTGCCGGACAGCCTGAAAACGGTGCATATCCGCACACTGGACCTCGGTCTGTTACAGGCTGGCGCGGGCGTTAAAGGTGAATTTGAACAGCGGCTGAAAAATGTCATCGATGCAGTGCAGAAATCACCGGAGCCGGTACTGCTGTTTATTGATGAAGCCCATACCATTATCGGTGCGGGTAATCAGGCAGGCGGCGCGGATGCGGCGAACCTGCTGAAACCGGCGCTGGCAAGGGGCGAACTGCGCACCATCGCGGCGACCACGTGGAGCGAATACAAACAGTATTTTGAGCGCGACGCCGCGCTGGAACGCCGCTTCCAGATGGTGAAAGTCGACGAGCCGGATGATGACACCGCCTGCCTGATGCTGCGGGGACTCAAGGCCCGCTATGCACAGCACCACGGCGTACATATGCTGGACAGCGCCATTCAGACCGCCGTGCGCCTGTCGCGCCGCTATCTGACCGGACGCCAGTTGCCGGACAAAGCGGTTGATTTGCTGGATACCGCCGGGGCAAGAGTCCGCATGAGCCTTGACACTCTGCCGGAGCCGTTGACGCAGCTTCATGCGCGACTGGCGGCGCTGGATATCGAGCGGGAGGCGATTGAGCAGGACAGCGTGTTTTATCCCGAAACCAGCCCGGAGCGGCTGGCGGAACTGACCGATTTGCGTGATGAGCTACAGGCAGAAGCCGGGCATCTGGAAGCGCAGTATCAGCAGGAAAAGGCACTGGCGCAGCAGATTATGACGTTGCGTCAGGAAGGAACAGACAGCTCTGAACTGCAACAGCAACTGCGGACGCATCAGGGCTTTGCACCGCTGCTGGCGCTGGATGTGGACGCCCGCGCCGTCGCCACGGTGGTGGCGGACTGGACCGGCATCCCGCTCTCTTCCCTGCTCAGGGACGAGCAGAGCGACCTGCTCAGTATGGAACAGAGTCTTGAAAACCGCGTTGTCGGGCAAAGCCCGGCGCTCTGCGCCATCGCACAGCGGCTGCGGGCGGCTAAAACCGGCCTCACGCCGGAGAACGGCCCACAGGGGGTATTCCTGCTGACCGGCCCCAGCGGCACCGGCAAAACCGAAACTGCGCTCACACTGGCCGACACCCTGTTTGGTGGTGAAAAATCCCTTATCACCATTAATCTTTCGGAATACCAGGAACCGCATACCGTTTCCCAGTTGAAAGGCTCGCCTCCAGGCTACGTTGGTTACGGTCAGGGTGGCGTACTTACCGAAGCCGTTCGCAAACGCCCTTACAGCGTGGTGCTGCTCGACGAAGTGGAAAAGGCGCATCGCGACGTGATGAACCTGTTCTATCAGGTGTTCGACCGGGGCTTTATGCGCGACGGCGAAGGGCGGGTAATCGACTTCCGCAACACCGTCATTCTGATGACCGCCAATCTGGGCAGCGACCACATCATGCAACTGCTGGAGGAAAAACCGGACGCCACGGACGCAGACCTGCATGAACTGCTGTATCCCCTTCTGCGAGACCATTTTCAGCCTGCACTGATGGCGCGTTTTCAGACGGTGATTTACCGCCCGCTGGGACAGGAGGCGATGCGCACCATTGTGGAAATGAAACTGGCGCAGGTGGTCCGCCGTCTTCACCAGCACTACGGACTGGAAACGGAAATCAACGACAGCCTGTATGACCAGCTTACCGCCGCCTGCCTGCTGCCGGATACCGGGGCGCGCAATATCGACAGCCTCCTGAACCAGCAAATCCTGCCGGTCTTAAGCCAGCAGTTGCTGGCACAGCAGGCCGTGCATCATAAGCCTGCCCGACTGCGGCTTGGCTGGGATGAGGAGGACGGGATTGTACTGGAATTTGATGAGAAATAATGGAGGCTCTTATGAACGTACAGTTCTTCGACCACGCACACCACAAGCTCAAAATTCGCGGCCTGAAAAGCCCGGTGGACGTGCTGACTTTTACAGGCCACGAACAGCTCAGCTCACCCTTCCGCTACGACATTGAGTTTACCAGTACCGATAAAGCCATCGAGCCGGAGTCGGTACTGATGCAGGACGGCGCATTCAGCCTGAGCGCCCCGCCGGTACAGGGGATGCCGGTGCAGGTCCCCCTGCGCACCCTGCACGGCGTCATTACCGGCTTTAAACACCTCTCCTCGTCACAGGACGAAGCCCGTTACGAAGTGCGCCTTGAACCCCGTATGGCGCTGCTTACCCGCAGCCGCCAGAACGCCATCTACCAGAACCAGACGGTGCCGCAAATCGTC